>CAMUJH010000005.1 GCA_947089145.1 uncultured Hungatella sp.
TGCGGTTTTTCTTTATTGCCGAAGCAATCACTTCATTCTGAAAAATAGCAAAAAACTTTTCGCTATCTTCTTTTTGTGGTTTAGATAGTGATTGTTCAATAGTGGCTTTTAAGAAATCGGTTATTAATTTCCTATCAAAATCCAAATCAATCTTTTTTGCGATTTCAGCAGTAACCTCCATGATTGCAAACTGTCGAAAATATCTTTTTATAATATTTTCTTCTGCTTGCAATCTATTTGCGATTTCCTTCTCCTTTTCTAACACCAAATTCTTTACATTTTCTGTTCCAATAGAAAATATTTCCTGCATAATTAACGGGACAATGTTTCCGTAATTATTTTGGAAAAACATTTCTATTTGTTTACACTGTCCATATGTATCAAAAAGCATATTTTTATTTTCTTTGCCAATTTCTATTTCAATTAATCTGGCATTTGCTCCTTTTCTTTTGCTATCCATAGAATCCAAAATGTTATTTTCTGCCGTAAACAATATATTTACACAGAAATTTTCATTAGTGATATCTTTACCTTTTCTACTCCCATTCTTCTTATGCCGAAGTCTAACAATCCCCCCTTCTAATCTAAATATGGCCTCCTGCCATTTGAAAGACTTATCCATAGCTACCATACCATCATCATCAAACAGTACAGCATAGCCATTTATTCCTGCTAAGATTTCCTCTGCGCCACTTACCGTAGCATTTAACACATAATTGTTTTTTTGACATCTTGTATCGCCAAAAAAACTCTGTGCTAATTTAGCCAATGTTGTCTTTCCATAAGAAGATGGGCCAACAAGAGCCATCAATGAGCATTGATTAAACAATCCATTGATGGGAGCCGCTAACTGATGGAGCAATACAGCCTGACGAACCACAGTATTTTCCATATAATTATTAATGATTGCTTGACCTGCTTCTCCTTTCGCTTTTGGCATATTTTTTTCTTGGATTACTTCTTCAAATAAACTATTCTTTTTAATATATTTTCCACAAGAATATCCAAGAATATTTTCACTGTCATCATACTGATATCCAATTTCTTTCAGATACCTTACAACAGGAAATTCTGTATAATTCTTGTAAATTACATCCAACAAATCATTCTCAACTGTTGGATTAGTAGTTATGCCAAAATTAATTATCCGTCTAATCTTTTTGGCAATATCGGACAGAAATTCTTCCAAAACAAAAATTTCCTCCCCATCTTTAATTACATATAAACGTAATTTTTCTTCATTAGATGGTAACTGAATCCTCCTTGCCTTAAATTCAATTTCCTTGCCCCTGTCATCAATCTCTATTGTGTCTTCCATCATAGTAAGCACACTCCTTTCTTATTATGCGCTTACTATCTGGACTTATGGATTTATAGTTCCTAAATTAATAGAGAGAGTATGTCTTATTTAGGTAATATAATGTATTATGTTCTCGAAAATAAAGTATCTATTCTTTAAATCTTTTCTTATTAAATCAGATAACATAAGAGTAATTTTTTCAATCTTACTCTTATTCCTTTTAAACACCCTCAATTTTTTTGACATATCCTCACAAAATGAAGCATGGGGGAAAATTAAAATCATCCTCAAAAAACTTCCACCTATCCGCATAAACACAAAAACTTACCATGTTTATCTCCAAACACCGACTTTTTTCATTTCACCCAAATGACCGATTTTTTAATTGAGTAGTCGTTTTTTTCTCTGCCAAACCCATCAAAATCCTTTAAAATCCTTATTTTGAACAAAAAAATAGAGTCATATCATAAAATGATACAACCCTATTTATACAATTCATGTATGATTTTTGACACGATGGCATTAGCCCTGTCTTGGTTTAAATGCTCCGTAATCCTTTTTTACAGGGTTTCTCCCAGTTTGGTATTTCGTATTCGTCCTTGACTTCAATCGTCTTGTGATTGCCCTTACATAGTCCTCAACCGCCGCACCGACTTTTAATTCTAGGCTTATGTTATTAGCAGAATCATTTCTATGATATTCATTTACCCTAGCCATAATTCGCCCGCCTTTCACAAGATGGACTGTTTTATTAACAGAAGTAACATTGACTATTGTTACTAAAGTTAATACTCTATGAGCCGTATTGACAGCAATCGAGCGATCCACAAGTTCTTCTATAAAATCCTCTACCGCCTCCGCCACACTGAAAATATAAGTTGTATTTTCAATGTAATTCGCTTTACTTGACAATTCTATGACCGCAATAACAGAACCGTCAATTTTATTAAAAAACTGAATAAATGTGTCATTCTGCTGAATGTGAACTAAATTTAATTGCTTACCCATATCCATTAATTCCCCTTTCTCATAAACTCTTTTTCACAAGCCAACTGGGAGAGTTCATCCATAATTGGTTTTAAATTTTCTGGTGTTATAGCTTTTAAATCAGCGATTATCATAACATTTGTAACTACTTCTTCTCCTAATTCACTGTTAAGATTTTCAATCATAATGCTAATACTATACATATCTTTCCTCCTTAAAAATCTATTTCTGCATTATCAGAAATAGTTGATATTTTATTATTAATATCTTCTAGCTTTTTTCTTCTATAAAAGCTAGATCGACTTATCCCAAGAAGTTTACAAGCCCTGTCTATGCTCAACTCTTTTCTATCAACTTCTTGGGAAATTTGTTCCCAGTCTTTTAATTCTCTAATGGGTCGCCCCTTGTATCTCCCTTCCTTTTTGGCAACCTCTATCCCTGCCCTTTGCCTTTCCTTGATAAACTCTAATTCAAGGTCGGCAAATATTGCCATCAGGTTATAGAATAGTTCACCCATTTTTGTATGAGTATCTATTCCCTGATTAATGGCTACAATATTTACCCCCATATCTTTTAACTTGGAAGAAAACTCAACTAATTCTTTTAAATTTCTTCCTAATCTGTCAATACTCACAACTACAACCGTATCACCATTTTTTAAAAGTGATAACATTTCTTTAAATTGTGGTCGCTCCATTGATTTCCCTGAAAGTTTATCTTCAAAATAAACATCACATTTATTTTGCAAAACTTCTTTCTGTCTGGCAGAGTTTTGTTCTTTTGTAGACACTCTGCCATAACCATAAACTGTCCCAGAAGCCCATACCATATTTTCTTTGACTTGTTTCATATCTTTTTCATAATCTTGTGTCATATTATGATTCATTTAAAACCCTCCTTGCTAAAAATTTTTTAACTTGAATATGCAAAGTTTATAAAATATCGAATCCCATATGGGTATACCTAATGAAGCAAATTTTTTGATTTCATTTGGATTATTTCAAAACTATAAAAAATCTATTTTAAATAGTTCTTGCATAATCTAAATGAAATATCAAAATCAATTTCTCATAAAGTTATGTCATAAATCAAACCATTTTTGACACAACCCTATTGAGAGCTTTTATTACTTTTCATTAAGATTAGACCAATATTTCATAAACTTATTTCATTAACAAAACAGGGATTTTATTTTAGATAAACATAAAAAATCCAACATACACTTTATACGCATATGTTGGATTAATGTATGAAATATTAAGATATAGAAACAGAAATTTATATTTTACTTCTATTTTTTAGTTCCTTATTGTTGGATTTGTATATTATTCCCAGTGAACATCTCCATAACCTTTACCACCTGCTTGATCCCATGACTCCCTTATCAAATCTTCAGGATAACCCAATTCTCTACAATTATCCACAAAATCTTGTGGTATTACTGTTCCATCAGATGCCCTAAGTTCTCCCGTTGCCTTATTATTCTCTTGCTGTGTTTCTTTTTGAGGTGGTGTAGTGTTTTCTGGTTGTTTTGTATTCCCATTATCCGTAGGTATCTTATCTAATTGACGCTCATTTACTCCTGCATCTCTTACTTCTGATAAACCACTTGTAATTGCACCGAACGTCCCATCGTGCTCTTGATTGAATGTTATATAAACCTCTTTACCATTTATATTATATAACCCATTTACAGTAAGCATATGTCCGAATGTTCCATCGTGGTTTACATTAAGAAGATAGGACTTCCCAGTGCTTTGATCTGTTACTAATCCACTATACATAACCGAACCATCTTCTGCACCTATCATATACCAATGCCCTGTTACATCATCTTGGAACCAACAGTCTTTGATAAAGCCACCTTGATTGTCTGATACCTGCCACCTTTCACCTGAACCTACCCATCTAGCAGATTGAGTAGGATTAGCATAGGAGAGTAGTGGCAACGATAAATTCATACCGATTGCCAGCCCTATTGCCATTAAACTTTTCTTTCTCATTGCATTTTCCTCCTGCTAATTTGAACTTCTACATTCTCCATGTTTTCATCAATTCTATATGCACTGGCTATAAATATATCCGAACCAATTTCCTTCAGCAATTCATCCAATTTCTTTGCTACCAAACTGATTTCATATTCTGATAATGGATTATCTTCTGGAAGATGGATAGACATTCCTTCCATATCATCATAAAAATCCAGCCCCTCTAATGGAATATCATAGGCACTTAATTTCTCCACGAATTTATCCATATCCGCATTATCTATACTTGCACTAAATTCATAAGAAATTTCACTGGAATGCTTTTCCAAATATTCCAGCCGTTCCTCATGTTGAACCAGTACACCTCTTACCTCCAGCAGTCCATCCCTAAGATTGGCAAGGCCATTCCTGATGTGTTCTAACTCTTTTTCTTTCATCAATTCCTCCAGAATATCCAGCATATTACTTAGTACAATACCAGCAGGCACAACCTGTATCATTTTCCGTAGAGCAACCGCCATTGTTACTTTAAGTACATCCATCCATTTGTCCTCCATAAATTTTTGAAGAAAATCAAAAAGGCAAGGTGTCCGCTTTTACACTTCACCTTGCCATATTTTCGTACTTTTTTCGTACTCAAATAAACTCCTAGCCATTTTCATCTTGTATAATGCTCACTTTTGCATTATAATGAAATGGCATAGCAGTGGATAGCCTCCATGTGGCTTGGTGTTCTCGCAAAACACTTTGTCACGCTGGCAGTGGTGTTACCAGCACCTCTGTCAGCGCTATGCACTTTTTAATTTTCTCTGCCCTTATCTTATCATGGAAAGCACTGTATTTCAAGATTTATCTTTCCATAAATGCTATTTTACCGCCATATGTATCACCACCTCCTCCATTTCCCCTATATCTTAACGCTAAGGGCTTGTTCTGTCTGTGGAGAGATTCACCAGAAATTGATCTTACTTTTTAGGGGTAATGTAGAATCCGAACTTACTTTCCATATCCAGACAAACAAAAACTACACCCCATTAGAAGTGCAGCTTTTGTTATATTTGTTATAGAATATTATTCTTTTTTAATACCTCGATCCGCTTGTATACTGTATTCCTTGATATTCCAAGTAAATTCGCTATTTCCGTCTTTGAATGACCCTTTTTTAATAATTCTAACACTTCCTTTTCCCCAGCATTTGCCTTATATGCTATCTTCATCCCATTTTTAACCAATGTTCTTTGTATATCTTCACTGTTAAACTCTTTTATTGTCTTTTCATACAGAACCACCTTTTCATGCTCTGATTGATAGTCAAGAACAAGTTTATCTCTTTCAGATTCTAAATCCCTAATCTTTTTCTCCAGTTCCCTATTCTTTTGCGTCAAGTCTACATTTTTCTTAACCTCATTTTCTAAACTTGTACCAAAACCAGCCGCAATATAGCACAAATTGGAAAATAGCCTATATTCTGAATCGCGTGATTCATATAGCAATTCATCATATAAACTTTTACTCACTAAGTCATAAGGTAGTGATTTCTTCTTAAAAAATCCTATCAAATCATAAACATCCATAAACTTCCTCCGTTTTTAAAATTTTTAAATCATATCTTATACGGACATATGTACATTCTATAGAAACACTGTCCTAAATTGACTGATTGACACATATTGATTCAATGAATCATTATCTATTAATCCATTTTTTTATTTATTTTCACACTTATACTTTCATTATTTTTCTTCCCATTTTTCTTTCTACACTATTTTTCTAAACTATCTAAATACTTTCCTTGTTTATTCATTTTACTTTATCACATTATACCAAATGAAATTATATGTTAAATATACATTATTTTTAAATAACTATATCAAATTATAAAGAATATTATCCATTTCATGCTAATACTATCGGATATAAAGCAACTATATTCTTTTTATCTGCTCATACCTAAACCTATATATTAATGCAAAAAAAGACCATATTTTAAACATACAGTTCCATTCCATAATCATACGCCAACTCTTCCTTTTAATGTAATTATATATCAATAACCTGTTCCATCAGATCCATATCGCAATGACCTCATATCTCCATTTATACCTTTCTGTTGCTTATATGATATCTTCTCTTTTTTCGACATCATATTTACATCAAATCAGTACCTCCATTTCTTTCTTATGTCTTTTAAACCTATATCTTCAGATCTTGGGGAAAGCGTTTTTATATATACAATTTCCTTGATGTTCTACTTTTAAAAGCCTCTTCTTACATGATTACATATATATGATAAAATCCAGGATTCTGAAACAAAAACAAATCTATTTTCCCATATAACTACTGTATTCTTTTGCATTATCTGTCACTATTTTATTCTACTGCATTTATGACAGGAAATAAGTGGTATTTATTCTTTATCTATACGCCATTACAATTACGTTATTCAATATGCCTTCCTACATTCTTTCAAAATCCATTTACCTGAATCCATAATATAATTTTAAATGATCCGTTTATTATGATTTTTATTCTCATGTATCAATCTTTTTATTACCTTTTCCACCACTTTTTCATCCCCCATTTTTTCTATCGAACGTACCACTTCATTTTACCCCCAACGAATATCCGTTTTTTCAAAAGTCTAAAAAATAATTTTACCATTTTATCTCAAACCGCCTTTTATCATACCCAAATTCCCCCATCCCACAATTCTATCCCTGATTTTATGCTATCTCTATTTTCAATGTGCTAAAAAAGCGTAATTTGCGTAATTCCGTAATTTTATCTGCTGCCAAGAAAAAAGCTGCCTTTTCAGACAGCCTCCTTCATTGGTTCCTTTGTTTGCTTTTTCTCTTTCTTTTCCTTTCTTTCATTTGCCTTGCCCATATCCTTTCCTTCTGTTTTCCCCTCGCTGGCTGGCGCCTCACCAGCGCCAGCCTTTTCCTTCCCAAAATCCTCCAGCATCCAAATTGAGGATTCCAAATTATTGCTGATCTCATTTAACATGCTGATAAACCGAAAATCTTCTTCCTTTAAGTTTAAAGCGTTCACCATGCAAATCTTATCCAGATCCCCTTTAAACTTCTGGAACAGTACCACCACTTTTTCCTGCATATTCTGGTTTCCTACAGGACTTCCTTTCCTGTATTTTCCCCTTGCCACTACCATAATCTCATTAGAAGCGGCCAGCATTTTAATTGCCCCGGCGATTACGCCGTCTGTCATTTCCTCCTTTCTCTCTGCTCTCTCTTTAATCGCCGCTACCAGCTCTTTTCTGTCGTATTCCCTGCCCATCTCCACATAATTTCTGATGATGTCCTTTGCTTCTTCGCTTAATGTCCTTACCATTTTACTCATGATTCTTTCTCCTTTTTCTTTTTATTTTTGTAATTCCTATCAATTACTATGCCTATATCTTAACGCTGGGTTTTTCTTTTGTCTGTGGTGTAAATGCCGGAAATGGCATAGCTGGAATGTACGAAATAAACAGTTTTCCCAGCTATGCCATGCCAGCTTTAACCCTTAGGATTCCATATCCAGTATAATAAATGAAACCTGATCCTTTTCCCTGTTATACCTGTATATTTGATTGGACAGTACGTCACAAGCCGACACCTCCACTTTGTTGATATGTTCAACCATATCTCTGATAGAGAGAAAATCCATCTGTTTATCATAAGCCATGACCAAAACCTCATGCACACTGGAAGGGAGAATAAGCAAATCATTTTCCAAACTTTTTGCCGTCTCTTTTAACAGCCCGTCATATAAAATAACTGCCGCCCCTTTTACACCATTACGATTATTCAACACATAGAGAGGAAATTCTTCCCCTCTGATAAATTCATCAAAAAAAGCCTCCGACTTTGTATCCTTTATAAATGATTTCATCACATCATTTAATGAATTGACTTCCGCCATATACAGTCTTGGGCTATTCTGCTTTGCTAACAAAAAAAGTTCTTCCTTTGTTGTCCCCCATGCGGTCAGTTCCTTATTGGTAACAACTGCTGTCCTTTCCCCATTCTCTGTCCGATCCATCAACACATAAAATGTAATGGCTAAATCTAAATAGGGCACATAAGGCATGTATTCCAGCCGTTCCCTGTTCATCTCATAATTTACCAGAGAGAAAACAACTTTATTTTTTGCTTTTTCAAAATCATCCAATAACCCTTCTGGGACTTTCCTTTGCTCAAAACTGTTGAAAATATCCCAAATATCTTTTACAGCTTCATCAACTGGCATCCCGTCCAAATATTGCTCATAATAAGAATCTAAACACAAATGCGCCATTTCTTCGCCCTGCCCTTTCCTGATGTCAATGCCCATCTGCTCTGTTCCGTTATTCCTTGGGACAGGTTCAATGATAATCTGATAGCCGTCCCCGCAAAGCAAATGAATTTCTGATTTTACTTTTTCAATAAACTCTTTAAAACTAAGCATCAGTTCACTCCCCACTTTCTTCTTTTTCTGCCATCTCTGCCAGCCTGCCTATTTTGTCAATGGTTGCACTTGCAATTTCTTTCATGCACTTAACCACGATTACCATAGAAACACAGTAAACCGAAACCATGATAATCATACACAATGGTTTTACCATCTCACTCACACCCCCCAGCCTCCTTTCCTTCTAAAGTTGGGGGATTGTAACGCCAGACACAAAAAAAGAAAAGAGTGATACTCACCAGAAATGAGCCGCCCTTATTATGACATTCTAACAGTAATTATTCTTGTCTTTTCCACTCCTGCCTTATCCCTACACCCTTGGAAACCCCTGTATTCCCATTTTACCCCATGATCCACACATTTCCCTACCTATCTATTAAAATCCCTCTGGAAGCCCTTTAAACAATCCCTATCGCCTCTTTATCCACCCTCAGCCCATCAAAAAAGAGATACTCAACCGGCCTTGTTGAATATCTCACGAAATATGCTATCGAAAACTTACTCTTGAAAATTGCAAAACAATGTGCTATAATGTGTAACGTATCCACTTAATTTCTACCACGTATCTACTATTTTTCTTATAACTTACAAAATTTTCAGAAAGCTCTATCGAGTATTGCCGTGGCAATCGAAACGTATCTTAATCATAATAAAAATTCCATATTCTTCATCATTCATAATTTTTTCTCTATAAATTACTTCATTGGGTATGTCCCAGTTAAGAGTGCAGTTCCGATTTAAGCTATCCATATATAAGGCGGTCATAATCAACACATATTTTTCTGAATCAGTTTCTATTCCCTTAAAGTTCACAAATTCTGCTATCCATATTTTGAATGCTTTCATTCTATTTGGGGGTATCTCCCTTATACCATTTCTTATATCGCAGTTGTTGCTTCCTAAATTATCGGGGCTATGCACTTCAATAAACAATTCTGTATAATTGTAACTGTAGTCATGTTGTATCCCGGTAGTCTCTCCTTTACCCTCGTCCATATTTTTCAGACGTTTAATGTAAATACGAAAGTGCCGCAATATACTCTGAATACATTTTATAATCTATCGGTTGCTTATAGTTTTAAACTATATTGTAGAAGATAATATCTATGTCCGTCTTTACCGTCCGTTTTGCGCACTGAAGAAATCTCTGTAAAACCTAACGACTTCGCCAATTGATGGGAGGCCGTGTTTTCCTCTCTTGTTGAATAAACAAACTCTTTTGCGCCAAATTCTTCTTTGCAATACTGGATCAAGCCTTGAAGAATCTGCTTGCCAAACCCTTTCCCTACATAATCCGGGCCCAGACATATCCCCGCCTCCTGATAGATGTAAGGTTCGATTTTTTCTACGCCAGCAAACCCAATCGCCTTACCGCTTGATTTTTCATAAACCAAATAGCTATCATGCTCTTTTTGAAATTCAATGGTTTTCAAGATTCTTATTTTGGCGTCTTCTTCGCCTGCAGTAATATTCCACGCCATATATTTTGCACTTTCTGGCTGTGACCAGACATTACAATACATTTCCTTCCAATCTGAAAACTTTGCCTTATCAAGAATCAGGCTCTCTGTTTCAATCATTTTAAAATATTCCTCCGCAATGGCCTGGCCTGTTGCTGTTTCGATTATACTGCAAAAGCGGCCTTTGTCTATATTTATTTTTCATGCTCTGCTGCTGGCTCATAGACGATCAATTTGCATCCATCTATCCCCTTTCATATTCTATAAGTTAATATCTCAAACTTCTCACACCATAAGGTGTGCTGAACCTTGAAAAATCATATTTTAGCCCATAAAAAAGGCATAAACCTCTTGCATATGGTATAATTGAGTTGTTCAAAAACAATTACATGGCAAGGAGTTTTATGCCATGCCAAGTATACCATATAAATCCGAAAACGGAATTGAGACTTTTGATTCTGCCAGAAAATTTTTAAAAGAACTCCATATTGGGAATCAAAACCAGTGCTACGATCATGGTGATTAGCTCTGCTATCGGTACTGCAAGCCATACACCTGTTACACCCCAAAAATCAGGCAATGTAAGCAACAGCACTGTAATCAGTCCGAAAGTCCGCAGGAATGACAAAATTGCTGACAGCTCCCCGTTTGATAATGCCGTAAATGTGGCAGAGGTAAAAATATTCAGCCCACAAAACAGAAAACTAAAGGGGAAAATCAAAAATCCGTTTTGTGCAATTTCATAAACAGGTGTTCCCTTTTCTGCAAAAATACCAACCAATGGCGAACCAAAAATAAAAGCTACTGCAAAAACAGTGACCGAAACAAAGACAATGAACCGCATACAAATAGAAAATACATTCTTTAACTGTTTTTCGTCCTGCTTCCCATAGTTATAGCTGATAACAGGGGCTACTCCCATAGAAAAACCTATGTAAAGGGCACTCAATAAAAACTGTGTATAGATAATGATTGTGATTGCCGCAACTCCGTTTTCTCCAAGCAGTTTCATCATAATGCGGTTAAAAAGGAATGTTGTAACCGCTGTTGCCGCCTGACTTACCATTTCCGAAAAACCATTGGTACAGCTTTCAGCCAATACGGAAAAATCTATGACTGGCTTCCTAAAATGCAGACTGCCTCTCTTTGCGGAAAAGAACCACAATCCAATCACCGCCGGTATCATATAGCCAATGCCCGTACCAAACGCCGCCCCCTTAATGCCCATGTGAAGCGGCACCATAAAAATATAATCCAGTAAGATATTAGCGATTCCCGCGCTTATGCCAAGCACCATACCCATTCCGGGGCGTCCCGCTGTTACGATTAGATTTTGAAAAAGCACTTGCAGGATACTTGCGGGCGTGAATAACAGCAGGATAAAAAGGTATTCTTTACAGTATGGAAATAGAATACTGCTCGCTCCAAGCCCCCAGACAATCCTGTCAATAAAAACCGTCCCCAACACTGCAATCAATACCCCAAACAAAATGCCCGCTGAGATAATCAGCGTAAAATCCTGTTCCGCTCTTTTTTGTTCTCCTGCTCCCATTTTGCGCGCTACAATCGCACTTCCTCCTGTTGCAAGCATAGTTCCAAGACCGACAATCAGATTGATAACAGGGCAGACAATATTCAATGCCGAAAGTGCATTTGTATCTACAAATCGTGCTACAAAAATTGTGTCAACGACTGTATACAGCCCCATGAATATCATCATCAAAATTGTGGGAAATGCAAATTTCAGCAATGATTTTATTGTAAAGTTCTGTGATAGTGGATTTATGTCATTCATTTTCTCTGCCCTCCGGTTTTTCTTTCTGAAGTATAAACCGCTGTGTCGGATAGCCAAATTCAATCAGCAGTTCCGCTTCGGCAAAGCCAAGGCTTCCCCATATCTTCCGGTAGCCTGTATCTGCCTTGTCGCCCTCCCTGAAAGTTGTCACGCTAATCTGTTCGGAATGCGCAAGTTCATACAATGCCTTTTTACAAAACGCTTTCGCTATCCCTCTTTTCCGATACTGCGGGTGTACCCCAAAGAAATCAATGCTCCCCGTCACCTCGTTAAACGCCATAATCCCGATTGCCGTATCAGCGTCTTTCAAAATCAATGCCCGCTTATTTTTGATATACTCCTGCAACTGTTCAAGGTACTGCTTCTCGTCCAAGTGCGGGAAACCGTCAATGACAAGGTGAACCAGTTCTATCCATTTGGGTATGTCCTCCTGTGTTGCAAAGACGATTTTATCCTGCCATTCTTTTTCCTCTAAATTTGTAGGATTTTCATTCAAGACATATCTTAGCTGCAATGGATAAAATTCTTCTTCCTCCCTGTACCTGTTAGGGGATTTTTTATACATGGCTTTGAATATATCCGTAAAAGACTGCTGACTTCCATATCCTACAGAAAGCGCAATTTCAAGGATTGGCCTGTCGGAAAGTACAAGCAGTTTTGCGGCTTCAGTCAACTGGCGGCGCTGTACGTAAGTCTGGATTGTCAGCCCTACCGTACCTGTGAACATCCGATGCAAATGATATTTTGAATAATGTACAGCCCCCGCAACTGTTTCTAAGTCCAGTTTTTGGTGCAGATGGCTTTCGATATAGTCGATTGCTGCCATTACATTTTTAATATTCCCCGGCATTGCAGCCTCCTCCTTTCTCTCTGCATTATAGCAGGATATTCCATTCTGCTTTTCATATATCTTGCGGTTTTAAGGACAACTATTTACCAGTATACAGCCGTCTTCCATGATTAAAAAAATTTTAGCTATTATCTTCTGTAAAATATTGATACCTTTAAAGCAAAAAGCCGATAATCTATGATTTCTCATACGCTTATCGGCTCTGCGTCTGGCTCTCTGATAACTAAAATATGAATTGTTCGTTCCCATCATAATTCATGGTTCTTATTCTTGATTTCCTTTCGCAGTACAACACTGCTAATAGCGCTGATCCCGCCCAATAACGCACAGCTGTCATCCCAGGAATTTCTTTAAATCTGTCATAAATTGTGTCTGCACCTTTTTTAAATATGTCTTTTCAAATGCACTTTTGCCAACTGGCCGCACCGAAAGTCCCTTTGATGTTGCCAATGCTGTAAAGACCATTTCTGTTTCGCAGCCTTTGGGCATAAATTCAACAGTCCAATGCCCTTCTACATGACTGTTTTCCGCATCAATCTCCCAACGCCTGTAAGGCTCCACGGCAGTAACTGTAAGCATCGTTGAGTAGCCATCTTTGGTATAGGTTAAGAATCTTTTTTCATCGATCACTTCTGTTTTGTCCACATCGCTTCGCCATGTGTGGTAACGCTCAATTGCTGACACGGTTTCCCAGACTTTATGAATATCGCATGGGACATTTTCCTTTCCATTGAATGTTGTCATATTCAATTCCTCATTTCCAATCAAAATTCAATTTCCTTCAGCTTTCCGATAACCCGCAGGCTGTTTACCGATTTATAATTTCTAATATATACTGGTATGCAAATTCAATGCCGCTGCAAGTCAGATTCTCGCACATATGCGGCGGATTGTTCTCTGAAAAGCCTGCGGGACGTAATTCAAAACATCTTAGCGAACCAAATGACTTATCAAAAGCCGCTGCAAAGTTATAGCAGGAAGATACAATCTCCTTTTCTGTTTTTCCCAGCAAATGAAGATAAATTCCTATAAACATAAGCGTACCTTCGACCAGGCCGCACTGCGCTCTGTATCCGCCTGCACCGTGCAATCCGGCTGCCGACCAGATTGTCTGCGGCTCAACATTGATTTCAAATAATTCACTTAAACAGATGATTGCTGTTCTTGCGCAGTTTATATCATCTTTCCAGTATAATTCATGTACCCGGTTTATTATATATTCTTCCACTAAGTAAGCATCTCCAAGACTTATCATTCTCCTTAGCCTTTCCGCTTCATATCATTCTCACAAAATGCTGCCATTTTTAATGCCAATATCATTTTTCCTATTCATGCAGCTCTCTTCTTAGCCTTTCGCAAATCAGCAGCAATGCAGCAAGAATCAGGCTGTCATCTGTATCGCCTATAAATTTATTTCAATACTTATTTTCAATATACATCTCTTTATCCCCTCCCAGCGTGTGTCAGTAACTTGCCGAGTCTATCAGAATATAACATAAAACATGAACATAAAATAAAAGTCATTTTACCCACTGCCTGTTAGGCACTGGCTTTCCATGGCCAAAATATATGATTCTATTGCCAATGCTGCTTATCCTTGCCGCACTCTCCAGCATATCATCCCTATTATGATACAGCATGGAAACTGTTGGATAAAACATGTTCATCAGCGCATCTCCCACCAACAAATACTTATTGTCCACATCAAGGCCAATCGAACCTTCTGTATGTCCTGGCAAAGCAATAATTCGTGCATGAATGCCGTAGGCGGACAAACTGTCTCCGTTATGCAGCAGTACATCGGGTTTAAATTCCGGCATATCGCAGGACGCAAATTCCCTAAGGGACACCCATAAAACAATTTTTCCCAAAATATTGGAAGCAGTTAGCATCTGATTTGCATTTCCCTTAATCAGATTACAGTCATTTTCATGCATTCCAATAGGAATTCCCAGGGTACTCGATATTTGAGCCGCATTCTCAGCATGGTCAAAATGCGCATGGGTTAAGACAATGAATCTAACTTTGTAATGTCTGCATGATTCAATCACCTTATTAATAAATGCTTTTTTCCCTGTATCCACTAATATTCCGCTGGTTCCGTTTTCAATAATATAGCAATTGCTTCCGCCGCATACGATTCGGTGAATCCTGCTCATTTTTATACTCCTATAACCGTAATCTATTATTATTCATCCGCCGCAAATGTTGTATGATCAAAATTCCAGCATTATAAGCCTCTCTGAAGTTCGGATCTGTTCCTTGATTCCATTATACTGCTGCAGCCTTTCAAATGGAATAGGTTTTAGAGCGTGTTTGAAAATTGCTTTCCGGTAGCTGTGCGTTCCACTTTGTGGGAGATTTGGCCCAAATGAACGCGGCGTAGTGGGCTACGTTAAGTGAATTTGGGCCAAATATACCGCGAAGTGGGGCGTGCAGATGCCGGGAATGAATTTTCAAACACGCTCTAGCAAAGATCCTGCCTGTTGGCTTGTTTTTATTTTCTCCAAAGCAAAAGGAGCCAGCACTGGCTCCCCTAACATACAAAAACAGAAAGAGCTAATCTTTTTGTGTCATCACATCCATAAAAGATCAGCCCTCTGCCAAAATCTATCCTTCCATCTGCCGTCCCAGAAATCCGGCTGCTGTCGTTACCAGCTTAACCTCCATGTCCCCCATTTTCGCTTTCGGCTCCCTGCTTAAAAGGGAAACGCTTCCAATAGCATCTCCTTCGCAGATAATGGGAGCCACCGCCTGAGCTGTAATTCCCTCCATCTCCTCTGATGTCATTGGAATAAAACTTTTATCATCCTTTGAAGCCACAACTGTATTTCTCTCTCCAATAGCGTGCTCCAGCTGTTTACTGATAGTTTTCGCCAGCAGTTCCTTCTTAGAACCGCCTGATACGGCGATAACCTGATCTCTGTCCGTAATGCACACCATCATCCCGGTTGCCTGAGCCATAGCCTCCGCATACTGTCCAGCGAATGCGGTCAATTCCACCATGGGCGAATATTTTTTTAGAATAATCTCCCCTTCCCTGTCTGTAAAGATCTCAAGGGGAGTACCTTCTCTAAGCCTTAACGTCCTTCTTATTTCCTTTGGAATAACCACTCTTCCAAGGTCGTCGATTCTTCTCACAATTCCCGTAGCTTTCATATCATAATTCCTCCATTTTGCATGATATCATTACCTGGTAACTTGCTGTAAATGTAGTATTTGTAAAATGGGGGAATTTATACTGCTGAAATACTGCAATGCTGTATTTTCCCTGCTGACCGGCATTCTATCATAAAGTTTCAAATTTATGTAAATTTTTCGCCATCATACAAACTGTATCTTTTCTATGGTTCCCATGCATTTGTATCTCCTGTCCCTAAATCATCCCGGCAAGTCCACTTACCGTATGCTTCCATTCTTCGCTTTCCCTCTGCCATGAAGCTTTGCTCCTTTTCCACAATTTCCCAGATATACTCCAAATGCCTCTCCACAAGCAGCTCTTCCATATGGCATTCCAATATCTGGCTCAACATATATAAATGGTTCACCGAAGGTAAAATCTGCCCTTTAAGCCACCTGTAAACAGGCTGCGGGCAAGACAGCATCAGCATCTTCTGAATCTCTCCCACTGAATATCCCTTATCTCCAATGCGCTTTCTCAAAATCTGCCCTGTCCGTTTCATGTCAATATTAGAATAAACTTTATCTTTCTTCATATGTGCGTTCATGCTGCCGCCTGATCCTCCCTTCCGCCATGCTGCAGCCAGCGCCAGCCGGATACGTCCAGGCTTATGCCTGATTATCCCTGTACATTCCTGAAAAATGATGGCCAGAATTACTTCCTCGCTGCAGTTCTCGGCTTATATACCCGCTCACTTAAAAGGTATTCCTCCTCTTTCCGCTGCTGTCCCAAAAGCTGCCGCATCCGGTTGAGAACATCCCGGCTTTTGGGGTCTTCAAAAAATTTCACGATCCGTTCATTCCACTTTACAATATCTTTATTCGCCCTGCGTATCCTCCGGCTCTGCTGCAGTCTGGCTGCCGCCTGGTTTCTCTCTGTCCGGCCCGGGGCAAATTCCATCTCATGGAGCAAATCCTGAAGTCTTCTGTCCTCTTCATTAACTTGTTCGTAGGCATACTGGTACTCTCTGCGGCATTCATCTATAAAGTTTAGAAACACCTCCAGCTGGTATGCCGGACTTACATTTTTTCCCATTTATGGCTCCACTCCCCAGCTCTTCTGTGCTGCTTCTATAATAGCGCAAAAGCCCCTTGTTGTCATTGGACATTTAATCCAAAACGGCAGATTTTATCAATGTTTATCTTTGTTTGTACAAATCCCTTAAAAATGCCGGTTCTATCGGGATTATTCAACACCATTCCTTACTATACGGCTTGTCAGCGGCCGTCTTTATTTATGTGAATATTTCTCCTATTCGGGGTAAAAATGGGGTAGTAAAAAGGGCGGTCAAAATGCCGCCCCTGCTGCCAAAATGCATGTCTCCAAGTACCGTATATTTCTTCAACATCATTCCTTACAAAACAAGAAGAGCCACTCCCCAGAATGGCTCCTCCGATTTTATTCGTCCTCCTTGCTGCAGATTGCCAGCCTGTGCTGATATTTCTCCCGAGTGGCAAGTCCGCCGCGTATATGGCGCTCAGATTTGTTTACATCCAGCACTACCCGTGCTCTGGCGGCCAGAGATGGATTAATGTCTTCCAGTCTTTCTGTTACATCCTTATGAACCGTAGATTTGGAAATCCCGAACTTTTTCGCCGTCTGCCGCACCGTGGCATTGTGGTCTATAATGTAATTGGCAATAGCCACTGCACGCTCCTCGATATACTCCTTCAAGGTTTTCCCCCTGAAACTGTTTTTTACATCATATGCAGGGGGTTACCTTAATATGTTCATGGAATTTTCACATTTCCGGCCCTATGGGCGCAGGCCCATGCCGCCCTCCAGAGTAATCGTTTCTCCAGACATATATTTAAAGTCCTGAGAGCCTAACAGCACGCAGACCCGTCCGATATCTTTCTCCGGATCTCCGAACCTGCCCATTGGCACTGCCTTTAAATTCTTTTCATAAGCCTCAGGGTAAGAAGCCTTAAAGTTTTCCAGCTGAGAAGTCATGGCCAGGGGGCAAACCACATTTACATTGATATTGTCCCTGCCCCATTCCGTAGCCGCCACGCGGGAAAGTCCGCGGACCCCTTCCTTTGCCGCCGCATAGGAACACTGGCCTGCGTTTCCGAACAGCCCTGCTCCCGAAGCAAAATTGATTACAGACCCCTGTGTTTCCTTCAGATAAGGGTAACATTCCCTCATATAATAGAATGTTGCATACAGGCCGGAATAAATGCCCAGATCAAAATGATCCCTGGTCTGCATGGACAGCGGAATGCCGGAAGCAGATGCCTGCGCATTATTGATCAGCACGTCAATACGCCCAAAAGTCTCGATGGTCTTTTTCACCACGGCCTTTACCCGGTCTTCCGATTCGTCATCAGGAGTTACATCCGCCTGCATGGCCAGAACTTTAATGCCATAAAGGTTTTCCAGTTCCTCCTTTGCATCCAGCAGCTTCTGCTCATTGCGTCCCGTAAGCACCAGGCTGGCGCCCTCTTTTGCATAAGCCACCGCAATGCCGTATCCAATGGATTTTGCCTTTCCGCCACCGGTTATAATTGCTACCTTTCCGTCAAAAATTCCCATTTCATGCTATCTCCTTGTATTGATAATATTTTAACGATTCTTCAAAAAGCATAACAGCATACAGGCTGTTTGTCAAGGGGCGGCTTCTGCCGTGAAATTATTTTTCCCCTGCTCCGGCTTCCCTTCCAGGCTTTTCCTTATGTACTGCCGGTAATCCGCCGGCGAAAAACCTATTTTCTCTTTAAACACCCTGGAAAAATAATGCTGGCTGGCAAATCCTGTCTTCTCGGCAATCTCCACCAGTTTCATTTCCGGGTTTTTCATCAGAAGAGACACTGCCCTGTCAATTCTCATTTTTGTCAGCAGCTCTGAAAACGAACTTCCAGTCTCCTGCTTAACAATCCTGGTGACATAGGACTGGGACAAATGAAATGTTTCCGCCAGTTCTCCCAGAGAAAAGCTTTGCTCCGTAAAATGCACCTGCATATATCCCAGGATTCTCTGCTCCGTGGTTTCCTCCTTTTCCACAAAAACCTTCTGCGTCAGCTGCTCCCTGCGGATCTGCTCCAGTACCTTCTGAAGTATTGCCAGAAGCTCATTTCTGTCAATAGGCTTCAGCAGGTAATCCACCACGTTCAGATGGCACGCCCTGCGGGCATACTGGAATTCATCATGTCCGGAAATAATAATAAATCTGGTTTTAATCTCCCGGTTCTGAGCTTCCTCCACCACATCAAGCCCGGCCATCCCAGGCATATTAATATCCATTAAGGCAATAAATGGCTGCTGCTTCACAATCAGCTCCAAAGCCTGTATTCCATTGGCGGCTGCCCCGCTTACCTCAAGGGGAAGTCCTGATTTCTCAACCCATGATTTTAATCCGTTGCGCAAAATCGGTTCATCGTCACAGATCACTATATCAACCATTAAGCTCCTCCATCCTTTTATCCTGCAGTCCTGTAAGGAAAATTCTCACACAGGTTCCTTTTCCTTCCCCTGAATCTATACTTATGCCTGCCGATTCTCCATAAAGGAGACGGATTCGGTTATTTACATTAATCAATCCATAGCTTTTTGCCGCAGTCCCCTTTTTCAGATCTTCCCGCAGCCGTCTCAGCTGTTCTTCTTTCATCCCCACCCCGTCATCCTCCACTTCCATCACAAGCTTCTCTTCCTGCTGCGTTACACGGATATGGATAATTCCCGGCGCCATCTTAGGTATTATCCCATGCTGAATGCCGTTTTCCACCAGCGGCTGCAAAATCAGCTTCAGTACCTGTAAGGAGTCTTCCGCCTGAATTTGAAAATCATAATCCAGCACATCCTGAAAACGGATTTTTTGTATTTTCAGATAACTCTTTACGTGTTCCAGTTCCTTCTTCAGAGGGATAATTTCTTTCCCCTTGCTTAAGGAAATTCTGAAAAAGGCAGACAGGGAATGTATCATAGTAACCATGTCCTCATCGCTGGTATCATAGGCTTTATACAGCAGTGTATCCAGGGTATTATACAGAAAGTGAGGATTGATCTGCGCCTGGAGAACCCTCAGTTCCGCCGTCCGCTTTTCCCGCTCATCCTCCGCTGTCTGCAGCACCAAAGCATGCATCTTTTTGACCATTTCGTCAAAAGAGCAGGACAGGCTGGCAATTTCATCTCTTCCTTTCATGTTAAGGCACACGTCCCAATTTCCTGTTTCTACTTTTTTCATCGCCTTTGTCAGCCTTCTGATAGGTTCGGTGACGCTTCGGGATACCAGAACGCTGCATACAAACAGCAGGATCATTACAATTAGAAGAACCATGGACAGCTTAACCTTAAGCTGCCTGGTATCTTCCATAAGCCGGGCATTCTGGACTGATGTGCAGAGATACCAGTTTTCAGTGTAGGGGATCAAGGTATAGAATATGGTTTCTGCTCCGTTTTCCATATTCAGGATGCCCTTTCTTCCTGTTTTCAGTTCCGGCAGCAGGGCTTTCATTGCTGCTTCACTGACTCCGTCTCCCGTATAGGTATTTCCCTCCGGGTCCATGATCCACGACTTCCCATCGTAAAACTCCAGTTCCGCCACAATCTCATGAAGCTTTTCCAGAGAAATCGCCGCATTGAGAAATCCATAAACTTCATCTCTGCTATTTCTTAAAGGATAGCAGATCAGGGAAATTTCCGCCTGGTCTGTCCTGGAAATTACGGGAGCGGACAGCACATACTCCCTGTCTCCTTTCATGGCCCGATGGAAATATTCTCTGGACGACACATCAATATATCTGTCCTGGCTGACCCAGCCGATTCCGTCCCCGTACCCTACGGCAAAGGTTCCCCACTCATTTCCATACTGCGTCCCAATATTTTCGTTAAGGCGGGCAATATAGGGAACTGCTCCCTCAACACTGCCGTCCCTCAGGGCCTCATTCATGGCAATAACTCTCAGTTCTGTGAGACGCTGCCCCAGCCACTGCCCCACCTCCTGGGACTTAAATTCAAATGACTGGGTAGAAAAAGAATCCACCATTTTTTTATTGGTCTTTTCTATGGCAGCGGCAGAAAAGAACATCAGAAACAAAAACCCTACTGTAAACAGCATGGAAAACAGCAAAAGAATCCTGCTTTGCAATTTCATATTCTTACCTCAAAATCTCCATGTCGGCGTATACCTGGATCGGTTAATACAGTTCGTAAAAGTGCAAATTTCCGAAAGATACTCCAAATACATTTTTCTTCTATTATACTATAATATTTGTGTTAAATGAATAACAATCTTATAAAAATGGAGGGAACACTATGAAAAAACTAACAGGCATTCTTTTAAGCTCTGCTCTGGCTCTTTCTCTGACGGCATGCTCCGGCTCCGGGGCCAGCGAGACTTCTGCCCCGGCGGCTGAAACTACAACTGCTGCCCAGACAAAAGCGCCGGAATCCCAGGCGCCGGAAACAGAAGCTGCCGGAATCCCTGACGGGACCTATGAAGGCCAGGGAACCGGAAAAGGCGGCACAATTAAGGTTGAACTGACCATTAAGGATTCCCAGATTACGGACATTAAGGTTTTGGAGCATCAGGAAACTCCTGGATATGCGGACGCCATGGACAAACTTCGTGAGACCATGATTGCCACCAATCAGATTGATGTGGATATGGTTTCCGGAGCTACGCTTTCTTCCACGGGCTTTCTTGAAGCTGTAAATAATGCTTTTGAGAAAACGGGAGCGGCCTCTGACCTTCTGGCTGCCAAGGCAGCAGCGGCCTCTGAGGAAAAAGCCGATCACTATGATGCAGACGTAATCGTCGTAGGTGCCGGCGGAGCCGGTCTTTCTGCCGCTATTACAGCAGCAGAAAACGGAGCGGATGTGATCGTAGTAGAAAAGATGAACAATACCGGCGGCAACACCCTGATTTCCGGCGGCGAAATGGCTGCCCCCGGCAACTGGCTTCAGGAGGGAGAAGGTATTGACGACAGCACGGATCAGTTTTACCAGGATATTTTAGCCGGCGGCGACAATGAGAATGATCCGGAGCTTGTCCGCGTCCTTGCTGACAATGCCCTGGAAGCTGCTATCTGGCTGAGAGATGATGTGAACGTACAGTTTGAAGATTATATGCTGTTTTTCGGCGGCCATTCTGTAAAGCGTTCCCTGGTTCCTTTGAATGCCAGCGGCGTGGAACTGATTCAGAAGCTTCAGGCAAAGGCTGAATCCCTTGGCGTAGAGATTCACACAAACACCGCAGCTGTGGAACTGGTTCAGACCGACGGAAAAGTAACTGCCGTAAAGGCACAGTCTGACGGACAGGACATTACTTACAATGCATCCAAGGGCGTAATCCTTGCCACCGGCGGCTTTGGCTCAAACCTGGAAATGCGCATTGCCAACAATCCTCAGATGGATGAGAAGATTCTCTCTACCAATTCTGTAGGAAGTACCGGCGACGGCATCACTATGGCTGAGGCTCTGGGCGCCCAGACCGTTGATATGCAGTATATTCAGACCTATCCAACATGTGACCCTGAGACAGGAACTCTTCTCTATGTTGGCGATGTCCGCCTGGAAGGCCGCGCGATCCTGGTAAACCTGGAAGGAAAGCGTTTTGTGGAGGAACTGGAGCGGCGTGATGTTATTTCTATGGCTGTAAAAGAGCAGACCGGCGGCGTATCCTATCTGTTCTGGGATGAAGCCAGCATGCAGGCCTCCGGAGTAAATGCCAGCCACAAAAAAGAATATGATAATCTGATTGAACGCGGAATCCTTGTAAAAGCAGACACTGTAGAGGAAGCTGCCGCACACTTCGGCATTGACGCAAAAGAACTGCAGGCTACCATTGACCGTTACAACCAGTACTGCGCCGACGGAAAAGATCTGGAATTCAACAAGCGGGGAGAACTGACCGCTTTCACCGACGGGCCATACTACATCATGAAGAGCACTCCGGCTATCCACCACACCATGGGCGGTCTGAAGATCAATACCAATGCTCAGGTTCTGACTACGGAAAACGAGGTGATTCCAGGGCTCTATGCCGCAGGCGAAGTTACTGGCGATATCCACGGAACCAACCGTCTTGGCTCCGACGCCATTGCCGATATTACGGTATTCGGACGGATTGCAGGCTTTAACGCTGCTACCGCTGAGTAAGGCTGTCTGAATAACATAAATCAGTCGGCTGTGTCCGGAAATTCAATTTCCCGGGCGCAGCCGCCTGCTGTTTTATGCTGAAAAATGCCGCTCCATCCGTCAGCCTGCCTGCAGCAGTCCACATACAAAATTTAGTGGCCATGCATCTGTAAAAAAGCTGTATTTTCAATTCTGTCTGCCAGTTCTGCGGCTGAAATAGGTATTTTGTCAGGGTAATTACATACATATTTTGGATAATCACTGTCTTTCAGACCCTCAATCAGAATAATATCAGCCTCTTTAAAGGCTTCCATAAGCATCCTCTCATTGGGATTGCCTGATTCCTTCATAACCATCAGCCTGTTCGGGGAATATACCGCAGTCCCGTAAGCTCCTGCCTTCTGAAACCGGTAAGTGTCCGTTCCCGGCACGTCGCCTTCAAAATCATGACCGTCATGCTTAATGACAGCTACTTTATACCCTCTGTTTTTCAACTCCGGAATCAATTGGGTTATCAATGTGGTTTTTCCTGAATTTTTATAACCGCTGACAGCAAATACAAAAGGTCTTTTATTCTGTCTCTTCAGCCGGCAGTATTCCTGAGGAGTATTGATATTTATGGCGTTTCTGTTTTCATGTTCCAGCGCAATTTTCCCATACCCTGCCTTTTCTATGGCTTCTGTCATTTTGCGTTTTCCCTCCTGCAGCTGTTTAAGCAGTACAGGCAGAGCGCTTTTAGGGTAAACCCCTGGAAACGGAAAAATGCTTCCTTCCCCTTTTGTTATCACTATTCCCAGGGTTCTTTGGTATTCTTTTATCAGCTGCTTAACAATTTCCCTGTCTATAAACGGCATATCGCAGGCTGCAGCCAGCAATGCTTCGTGGGGACAGCACTCCAGTCCGGTGCAGACTGCCCCCAAAGGTCCTGTCCCGGGATATTTGTCCTCAACAAGGGGCAGCCCTGTCTTTGTATATGGCTCTGGCTCGTCCACTGACAAATATACCGTTTCCAGATCAGCCATTCCCGCCAGAATATGACGATAAAAAGGTTTTCCCTCATATTCCAAAAAAAGCTTTTTTTCTCCGCCCATTCTGCGGTTTTTCCCGCCTGCCAGCAAATAGCCTGCTATGTCACTCATGCTTCTTCCTCCGCCCTTTTTACTTCCACCAGATTTGTATGCTGTGGATTTCCTCTGGCATAGGGTGTAGGTTTCAGGGAAGTAAGCACATTGATGGAACCCGCCCTGTCCGTCCCTTCCCCGTCAGGACGGTACCAGGCCCCCTGCGAAAGGGCGGCCACCCCAGCCATGATTCTGTCTGTCACTTTCACCGGAATCATCATCCGTCCTCTGTCATTCCACACCAGCGCCATGTCCCCGTCTTTCAGTTCTCTCGCCTGGGCATCCTGGGGATTCAGCCACAGCCTCTGGGGATCTGCCTTGTCCATGGCACGGTTATTGTCATGGATGCTGTGGCATCTGCGCTTGGTGTGCCATCCAATAAGCTGCAGGGGATATTTGTCTGACAAAAGGTCCTGGGCTCCTTCCGGCGGTTCCACGTACCTGGGAATTGCCGGAAAGCAGTCTTTATATTCGGTTCGGTAAACCTTTTCGGAAAAGATCTCAATTTTTCCGCTTTTGGTGGGAAATGGGTACTTATCAGGATCGGCTCTCTCTTTCTCAAAGGCAATAATATGGGGATTATTTTTATAACGGTAAATGCCCTTCTGCTTAAATATCTTGTACTCCGGCAGCTCTGTTTCTTCCTCTCTTAATCCGTTGTAAAGAAACTCCAGCCACTGTCCCCCAGTCCTTCCCTGGGAAAATTCCCGCCCTAATCCGAGCCTTTCCGCCACCTCACACAGCCAGTCATATTCAAAACGGCATTCATACAGCGGATCGATAACCTGGTTTCCAAATCCCAGAAAATCTCCGTACTGCCATGGCATCGTAATATTCTCACATTCAAACATGGACACCCCCGGAAGCAGAATATCCGCATATTTGGCGCTGGCAGTCATAAACAGGTCGCTGCATACAATAAACTGGCATTTTGAAGTGTCTTTCAGTATTTCTGACGTCCGGTTAATATGGCTGTGCTGATTAATAAGGCAGTTTCCCGCCAGGTTTAAAATCATCTTGATATCGCTGTCCAGATGGGTCCTGCTGATTCTTCTGTCGATGAGCACCCCGTCTGATTCCGTCATCTCATGCCCCCGCACCACTGCCTCTGTCCAGAGAAACACGGGAATTTTCATCCCGTAGGGATTAGGCGGCTGCGGAAACGACGGATTTTTATGGCGGATGCAGTCTGCAACGCCGCTGGCCCACCCTCCTTTGACCCCTACGTTTCCCGTAAGACATGCCAGCATAATGCCTCCTCTGGCGATCTGCTCCCCATAGGCATGGCGCTGAGGGCCATATCCCTGAATCAGCGCCCCAGGCTTTGCTGTGCCGTAGCGCAGTGCCAGACTGCGGATCTGCTGCGCGCTGACCCCGGTAATTTTCTCCGCCCACCGGGGAGTCTTGGCAATCCCGTCTCTTTCTCCTTTCAAATAAGACAGATAGCATTCTGACGGTGCAATCCCCTCCGGCATATGTTCCCTGTCAAATCCCAGGCAGCATCTGTCTGTGAATGCTTTATCCCATAGCCCCTCCTCCACGATCACGTATGCCATGGCGTCCATCATGGCGCTGTCTGTTGCCGGGCGGATGGGAATCCATTCCGCATCCAGCTCCTGAACCGTATCATTTCTTCTTGGGTCTACCACAACTATGGGGATGCCTTTTTCTTTTGCCTTTTTCAGGTAATACATGGTGCCGCTGTCGAATTTTGTCTCTGCCGGATTGTGTCCCCACAGAAGGAGCAGATTGGAGTTCAGCCAGTCCTCCAGGCAGTTCCCCGTCCGGCAGGTTCCGTACATCAGCTCTGTGGCCTGCCGGATGCAGGCAGTACTGTAGGAATTATAATAATCCAGAAACCCTCCGTCCAGACTCAGCAGCCGTTTAGCCAGGCTGCTCCCTCTCATAAGGGCGCTGACTCCCGTGGCATAATTTACATACCGGGAACCAGGGCCGTAGGTATCCCGAATCCGTACCCACTGGGAGGCGATGGTATCTATGGCCTCGTCCCAGGTAATACGCTGAAATTTCCCCTCTCCTCTCTCCCCTGTCCTCTTCATGGGATACCTAAGCCTGTCCTCCCCCAGAAACGTCTTGTGGTAATTCAGTCCCCGAATGCATGCAGTCAGGGGTATGCCCTCCCCTGACTCATGCTTTGTATCTGTAGTTAGCTTTTCAATCTTTCCGTCCTTTACATAGGCGTTAATAACGCACCGTCCTCCGCAATTATTTCGCCCTGTAGTGGGGATAATTCTGGCTTCCTCCTGCCGGCTCATTTCCTACCTCCGAAACACGTCTGTAAGCATCCTGCTTTTTTGTTAATATGGTACCATAAGCTTTTCTCTTTATCAACGTCTCCTGAAAATTTTATACTTTGTCTCCGGTGATATATGCTCTAAATGACTTCTTAATCACGAGATTTTCTCATGGTTAGTGAAGGACACATTTAGAGCATTTTTCAATCTCTTTATCCTGCACTTTCAGCTTGTAAAGACCATGAAGCATCATTAAACCCATACGTATAGCCGTTAATTGTTTTCAGCTGACGGCCACGCCGCCTGACAGCCCATAAAACCAAACTTTCTCGTCAGCATAGTAAACCCCCATGCGCCCGAACGGGGGCTTTCATAAGCAATGGATAAAGTTTAAACTAAGCAGGCACGGGAATCAATTCCAATCCACATATTTGGAAGAAATCGAAATAAATTGGTAACAACTGTTAGAAAAAAGTCACTTTTCGAACATTCACCTGACAAAAATATATTTACAATCACAGAATCTTATTATATGATTGCCTAAACAAACCCGCCTGCAGAGCAGCCGCTCCGCCGCAGGAGCTGATTATATGAGGAGGAATCATTATGATAGCAGCAAAACCGCCTATGGGATGGAATTCATGGAACACCTTTGGAAAGGATATTGATCAGAATCTGATTTTCCAAATAGCAGATGTTATGGTTAAGGAAGGATACCGGGAAGCCGGCTATGAATATCTGGTTATTGACGACTGCTGGTCACTGAAAGAACGGGACCAAGAGGGCAATCTTGTGCCTGATCCGGCCAAATTTCCCCAGGGCATGAAGGCAGTGGCTGATTATGTCCACAGCGCAGGCCTGAAATTCGGCATGTATTCCTGCGCCGGGATTCGTACCTGTGCCGGATATCCGTCCAGCTATGACCATGAATTTCAGGATGCCAGGCTGTTCGCCCAGTGGGGCATTGATTATCTGAAATACGATTACTGCAATTTCCCGGACAATGCCGACGGCATTAACCGTTACCACATTATGAGTATGGCTCTGAAAGCCACAGGGCGGGACATCTGTTTTGCTGCCTGCAACTGGGGGCACCACGAGGCCTGGAACTGGATGCGGTCCATTGGAGCCCATACGTACCGCTCCACTGGAGACATCTTTGACAATTTCCGGTCATTTATGGGCATTTTCCAGTCCCAGCTGGAGCATTTGAGCCAGTCCGGCCCTTATTGCTTTAATGATATGGACATGCTCACTGTGGGAATGTACAACCAGGGAAATGTGGCTATCGGAAAGCCTTGTACGGATGGGGAATACCGGATGCAGTTTTCTCTTTGGTGCCTTGCCGGAGTACCGCTTATGATCGGTGCGGATATTCGGAATCTGAATTCTCAGATGCGGGAGCTTTTGCTGAACCGGCAGTTGATCCGCATTGACCAGGATGCGGAGTGCCGTCCTCCTTACCTGGTGGGAAAGAGAAGCGTCATGGTGCCTGAGGAAGACCGGGAAAATGCCGTGGAGCCTTTAAGGGCTGTAAAAGATCAGCTGTTCACTTTTATAAAGCATCTGTCTGATCATGAGTTTGTAATTGCTTATTATAATTTATTTGAAGAGGAGCGGGAAGTCAGCTGCATATTTGCAGACGCCGGGGTTCCCTACACTTCCGGTTATGGGTTTGCCATGAAGGATATTTTTACGGGGGAGGATTTAGGAGTTAAAAAAGATTACTATATTGTATCGGTTCCCGGACATGATTGTAAGCTGTTTCTGTGCCGGCTGGCAAAGTAAGCCTGCATGCATGACGCCTTCTCGACACCACCATAAATGAAAGAGGGGGTTACTATGAACCCTCCGGGGGATGCACACAAAATGCCAAAAACAGGCATTTTGGCAACCTACGGTCAGCGCAGCACATGCGCAGACCTACCGTAAGGATTCGCTACTTTCATAGTACCCCCTTTATATAGTCAGAGGACTCACATGGTTAAAAAAGAACATTGCAAAAAATGCGGCAAAGAACTGACCCCTGATGAAATCGGGGCCACAAAAAAGCTTGTAAACCGGGGCGCAGCTGTCTATTACTGTCTGGACTGCCTGGCGGAAGCCTTCGAGATTACAAGGGAAGATATTGAGAAAAAAATAGTTTATTTCAAAGAGATGGGATGTACGCTGTTTCAGTGAATGCCTGTTTCTGCAGACAAAATTCAGGCATCAAATGCAAAGGCAGGCATAAGAAATGCTCAGGCGCGCGTCTTGCCACTGGAGGTATTATTTATGTCAGACTTTTTTTCAAAAATGAATGAGGATTATGCACGGAAGCATTTTCCAAACGGCTCTGTGTTTGAAGGCGTAACGAAATCAGTAAAGGGAATCAGTATTTTCTCCCTGTTTTTCTTCGCCCTCTTATTTACCGGCGCAACGTACGGACTGATATGGGCCATTGGCAGAACCGTGGAATCTATTTCCGAAGGAGATCGCGATCTGCTGGGGATCGGCATAGGGATCTGCGTATTTTTCGCACTGGTTGTTCTGGGCTGTCTGGTTATGCTCTATCTCCTAATTAAGCAGGCGAGAAAGAAACGCGGCGATCATATCGCCGAAGCCGCCAAAAAAAGCAAGCTGCCCAAAAGCGAAATCGAAGCTTTCGAGCGGCAGGCAGTGGCTTCAGACTGCTACATCTTAAATCTGACATCCGGGCTTGACAGGCTGCTTTCTACTGGTACATACAGCCACGGCCTGCTTACAAGGGACTATATTTATTTAGCTAACGCCTACACGGTCATCCGCGTTGATGATTTAAAAGCGTGCTGTTTCAGCGAATATACTTATTACGTCAAGGCCGGAAAAAGCAGCAAGAAAATTCATAATCTGGCAATTTACCTTTTCGCTTCCAATGGAGTGTGCACTTTTGCCGATACAACCGAAAAAGCAGGACTGGCTCTGATGGCGCTTCTCAAGGAACGGAACAGTGCAATTGATACCAATGACGGAAAATTTCTGCCAGAAGGGGCTGCGTTTGACGAATACAAAAAAAGGATACTTAAGGAGCAGTAAAAGGACAAAGGAAGACAAGAGAAAAAATCGTCCCAGAAAAAACCGCCGTCTTGCAGCGGCTGACGCTTTCTCTGGGACTAACAATCCGGTCAGCAAATGCTTTCCAAAGTATCTGTCATTTAATTTGTCTGCTTCTGCCGCTTCCCATACTCTTCTAAATCCTGGATCGCCTGATATATGATCTCGCTTGTCACTGCATACGGCGTGTGGATCAGCTCCTGGTTGGCCATGGTAACCTGCAGCACGTCTGTAAGGCCGTCCTCTCTTGTAAGTTCCAAATCCGTCAGACATACTGGCAGTCCCACGCTCTCATTAAAGCCATAAGCCAGTCTAAGATTCTCATAATCTTTATCCAGCAGCAGATTTACCAATGTGCCGTAGGACACTACCTCACCGTGAAGATGATTTTTCTCTATATGCTTTCTGCTGGTAAGTCCATAAAACAATGCATGAGCCACTCCGCCGTTATAGTCAGGGTGAACCGATACAGAAACGATTCCCGGAGAGATAACGATATTTAGAATTGCGTTCTCTAAGGCTCCGCTGACTGTTCCTTTCTCTGCATCCTCCAGAGCCTGCCTGCCGTCCCGAAGCAGCGGAAGAAAGCACATCCGTCCCGCCATGATCCCCAATTCACTACCGTAGTCCAAAGTTTCTCCCGCCTTGGCAGACCAGGCTGACTCGATGTGTTTGGCCATGGCGTCTCCTATCCCTGCTCTTAGAAAACGGATAGGGGCTGCCAGCACGATCCTGGGATCAATAAAGCAATGGGCAGGCACATATTTCAGCCTGGGTATATCGCAGAAGGAGCCATCCTCATGGTACATGATGCTGATCTTTGTAATGGGGGCACAGTTGGAGGCAATAGACGGCACTGTAAATACCGGCTTTCCCAGCTTATCTGCTGCCAGCTTCACAGTATCAATACACTTTCCGCCTCCCACTGCCAGAAGCATATCCGCCTCTTTCACTCTCTGGTCTGCCATTATCCTTTCCACATTCTCATGAGTGGCATCATGGCCATAGAACAGTGTTCCAAGAAGCTTCTGGCCGGAATTTTCCAGCGCCGGAAGCACATACTTTTCAGAAGCCATCCATGCTTTTTCTCCATGTATAACCGTCACGGTCTTTCCGAATTTGCCCATCTCCGGGCCGAACTGTTCAAATGCATGTTCCCCTATGGTAAACTGGGGCAGATAAATTGACTTTATTCCTTCCATATTTCCCATTCTCCTTCTGCTATTTCACCAGATATCCGCCATCCACAGGGATAACCGCCCCGTTAAGATAATCCGAAGCCTCTGACGCTAAAAATACGCAGGGGCCTTTCATATCCTCCGCTGTCCCCCATGCGCCGGCAGGAATCCTGTCCGTGATCTCTTTAAATCTGGGATTCTCGGGGTCAGTCAGCGCCTTATTCATCTCCGTATCCATGTATCCCGGAGCCAGGGCATTAACCTTTATTCCCTTTCCCGCCCACTCATTGCACAATGCCTTTGTCAGCTGCGCCACTCCCCCTTTGGAAGCAGCATAAGCCGGTACCGTGTAACCGCCGAAGAAAGAAAGCATAGACGCAATGTTAATAATCTTTCCCTTGCTGTTCTGTGCCATAAACTGTCTCCCAGCCAGCTGGCACAGGCGGAATACTGCATTCAGATTAATATTCAGCACAAACTCCCAGTCCTCAAAGGGAAATTCCTCCGACTTATGGCGCTTCTGAACCCCGGCTCCGTTTACGATAATATCCAGATGCCCTTCCAGCTTCTCCATGGCCTGATTAAATCCCTCTGTTACCCCATTGCCCGTCCCCAGATCCGCAATCACCCCCTGGCAGCAAAACCCCCTCTCGGTAAATTCGTCCGCCACCTTAAGGGTCTTAGGATTTACATCTATTATGCACACCTGGGCTCCGGCTTCCATAAGTCCCTCAGCCATTCCGTGGCAAAGTCCCTGGGCAGCTCCGGTAACAATGGCCCTCTTTCCTGTCAAATCCGTAAAATTCCTTATCATATGGATATCTCCTCCTTCTTGTGTCAGATGTAACGGCACCTGCCATTTCGTCAGAACGCATTCCAATTGTGAAACTCCGTTTCACAAGCGTTCTTCCTCTGTCAGATGTAACGGCACGCGCCGCTCTGCGGCACCTGCCATTTCGTCAGAACGCATTTCAATTGTGAAACTCCGTTTCACAAGCGTTCTTCCTCTAAAAAACATAAAAGGTGCTGATATACTTTTCTCATGCACATCAGCCCCTTTCTTAATACGTATTTTCTTATCTTAACTTATCTGGCCTCCGGGTATTGCTGCTTCTTTTGGCTGGCTTAGGCTTATAATGTACTTACCACTCCGTCAACAAATGCTTTTAGCTCATCATCTTTGCATCCTGCATAGAAACAGTCCAGAAATCTTGGAATCATGCATCCTTTCACCAATTCCGGGTCAATGGCTTTTAGTGCCTCAATCAGCGGCTTCGCCACCTGTTTCTTCACTTCAAACAGCAGATTGGCGTTGCGGTTCTGGGCCTCCTTGCGGCCGTCCGGGTATCCCATGCCCTTTGGCGATCCAAATGCCCTGGAGAAAATATTGTTCAGATTCAGTTCCGCACCCCATCCAAACCCTTTTGCAAAAGGAATGGACAGCGCATTTCCGTTGTTAATCTGCAAAAACAGATAGGCATCCGTAGGCTCAATGCAGTACCCGCACACCACGCCGGGATACATATTCAGAGACATTAATGCGCCCTGTCCCGTACCGCACCCGGTTACTACAAAATCCACAGCGCCGGAGTTCAAAAGCAGCGCTGCCTGGATGCCCAGATGCAGGTAAGTGAGCCTGGGGTTCTCCTTTGTATATGCTTCCGGAACATCCTGGTCTGTAAGGGGGACCTCCATGGCCGCATTGTAAACCTGATGCCCCATAGGTTCCACCACCGCTTTTAGCTCCTTAACAATAATACCGTTTTTCGGCGCCTGACTAAACTCATTAAGTACTGCAATCTTCATTTCTTATCCTCTCTTTTCCTTTTATTTGCAAAAATGCTTCCTGGCCCTTATTCCGCCTGTCTATGTATAAGTGCATCCGCATCTTCCTTCATCCGCAGAAATTCCTCCCTGGTGAGACCGATATCCAGGGACTTTGCCGTATCCTCGATCTGGGACAATTTCCTGGCCCCACACAGTACATGGATTTCCGGGGCCAGCATGGAATTCCATTTGATACACAGATTGGCCAATGTGCACTGGTACTTTTCCGTTAAGTCCCTCCAGCCGGCCAGCATCTGATTTACTGCTGAAATGTTATCGCTTCTCCACCAGAACTTCCCTTCCCGTACTTCTCCCGGCTTGGCTGTATATCCATCTGATGCCTTTCCCGCCAGCAGCCCCTGTTCAATCGGAGAATACGTCTGCAGGGAAATTCCGCAGTCCTGGCAGAAAGGCAGCAATTCTGTCTCCGGCTTCCTGTCAAGAATACTCAGCTTCTCCTGGATCACGTCCAGCTGCCCGGCTGCCGTGTAATCCTTCAGTATCTGCATATCCACATTGGAAGCCCCGATGGCACGGATCTTTCCCTCCTGCTTCATTTTCATCAGTTCTCCCATAGTCTCTGCTACCGGAACCAGGCCATAGGTCCTGCACTGCCAATGGGTGTAATATACATCAATGTAATCGGTCCCCATAGTCTTTAAGCTTAACTCCAGATCACGGCGTATGGCTTTTGGAGATAAATCCCTGTATACGTCATGGCCCTCTCTTGTAAAATGGTACTCCCCTCCATTGTCATACCACTGGATTCCGCACTTGGTAGACAAAACCATGCTGTGTCTGGGAATCTCTTTCAGCGCCTTGCCTACAACCTCTTCGCTGTGGCCGAATCCATAGACCCTGGCCGTATCTACCCAGTTAATGCCCAGCTCCAGAGCTCTGTGGATGGTATTAACAGACATTTTATCATCATTGTCTCCCCACCACTGGCCTCCGCCAATAGCCCACGCTCCCAGGCCAATGCCGCCTGCCATGATCCCTGACCTGCCTATCTCCCTTTTCTCCATAACCAGATTGTACTCCTCCTTTTCCTCCAAAGCTCCTGCCTTGCACCGTGGCAGTTCCAAAGCCATTTCCCGCCTTGGCCTTTCAGATTCCATTACTGCCCGGCTCTGGCCACCATCTCGCCGTACTGTTCCTTTTCTTTTCTGATAAATTCCTCCAGTTCCTCTATGCCAGGCATGTCCGCGCTGCAGCCATGGGAAGCAACCAGCATGGACGCTGATGCCGACCCAAGTTCCAGGCAGTCCTGGATGTCCAGGCCGTTAAAAATGCCATACAGAAAGCTGGATGCATACCCGTCTCCGCCTCCAAAGCCTTTCAGCGCATTCACTGGAAACGGCCGGACAGAGTAAGACTTACCGTCCATGGTATAGGCTGTTGACCCTTCCCTACCATGCTTGATTACTACGATTGACGCCCCGCAGGAGCACCAGTATCTGGCAGAGGCTGCATCGGTGCCGTCCAGTCCCAGAAATCTCTCTGTCAAATCATACTCTTCCCTGGAACCCAGGATGATATCGCTGTCCCTGGCAACCGCCCCATAATAGACCGCCATCTCATCCTGGCTCTTCCAGTTATAAGCCCGGTAATCAATGTCAAATATGATTCTAACCCCATTCTTTCTGGCAAGGGCCGCTGCCTTAAGCGCCGCTTCCCTGGAGGGGCTGGCCGCAAGAGCCGTCCCTGATATAAGAATCGCCTTTGCCTGAACCAGGTATTCTTCGTCAATGTCTTTCGGCGTTAATGCCAGATCCGCAATGCCGTTGCGGTACATCAGTATGCTGCTTTCATCATGGCTGAGAATCTCCGTAAATGTCAGGCCAAGGCTTTCCCCGTTTTCGCATTTTCGGATATGGGAGGTATCAATCCCCTCTTTTTTAAAATAATCCGTCACATATTCTCCGAACCGATCGTCAGATACCCTGGCAAAAAAACCGCATTTTTTCCCAAGACGGGAAAGCCCTACGGCAATATTGGCAGGGGAACCGCCTACGTATTTTTTAAACGTCTGGCTCTCTGCCAGCGTCTTGTAATAATCTATAGGGTTAAAATCTATGGCTATCCTGCCCAGCAAGATCAAATCAAAATTTTTATTATCCTTAAAGCTTATGTAATTCATGCTCTGTGCCTCTTTTTCCATTTACCAAAGCCTTCTGTAAAGCTCTTCCATAACTTCTGCGGTAATTTCCTTGCGGGTATTGGAAGGACTTCCCGAGGCATACGCATCTCTTGCCATTTTAGGAATGTTCTTCCAAAAATCCTCCCTGCTGATTCCGTACTCCTCCAGGGTAGGAATCCTGATGTCCTTAAGCAGATGCGCGGTTTCCTTAAGAAGGGCTGCCGCCGCCCTATCCGTTCTTTCACCTTCCTCCGCAAATCCGCAGTTTACCGCAATGTCGGCAAACCTGTCTTCCGCCCCGTCTGCGATGTACTCTAAACACACATTCAGAAGCATGGCATTGGAAATGCCGTGAGGGACATGATACAAAGCCCCCACAGGCCTGCTCATGCCGTGGACAACAGTAACCGACGAATTGTTAAATGCCATGCCGGCCTCCAGGGATGCTAAAGACATCTGGATTCTGCTTTCTTCATCCTCTCCATGCTCCCACGCATTCCTCAGAGATCCGAAGATCCTCCGGCATGCGGACAATGCAAAGGTATCGGAAAGCGGCTGGGCTTTTCTGGATGTATACGCTTCAATGGCGTGGGTCAAGGCATCCACCCCTGTGGCCGCCGTAATCTTCGGCGGCGCCGTTATGGTAAACTGAGGATCGATAATCGCCGCATCCGGCATCAGAGACGGCCCTTTCAGCAGCATCTTTACCTGGCTGCTTCGGTCAGTTATAATGGTAAACTGGGTGGCTTCCGAACCGGTTCCCGCCGTAGTCGGTATCGCTGCCATAGGCGGCAGCCTTCTGGTAACCGTTTTTCCCATATAATCCGCCGGTTTTCCCCCATATTCCGCAATCATGGCAATGGCCTTCATAGAGTCTATGGGGCTGCCCCCGCCCAGCGCAACGAGAAAGTCGCATTTTTCTTCTTGATACAGCCTGACCCCTCTCTCAATCATCCCGTCATCCGGTTCCCCGTTTATATCTGCATATACTGCATAAGATACGCCGGACTCTGACAGCATGCAGGTCAGTTTCTCCAGATTCCCCAGTTTTTCCATCATGGCATCTGTTACCACCAGGGCCTTCCTGCCCATGCCTCCTATGGTATCCGCCGCAGACTTTAAAGCATGGCTTCCGCTTATGATCTTTTGCGGCGCCAAAAAAACATCAGCCATCAGGAAAACGCCTCCACAAGGTTCTCATAGGAACTGGCAGTCTGCAGTTTGCTCATAATCGCATCATTGCCCAGTTTTCCGGCCAGCTCCGCTATCAGCCGCAGATGATCCTTAGCCCCGTCGCTGTCAGCCGGAACCGCAAACAAAAAAAACAGCTGGGACGGTTCTCCGTCATAAGACTCCCACTCGACCATCTCCCGTGTTCTTCCCACTGCAATACCTACTTTATCTACAAAAGCCGATTTCCCATGAGGAATCGCTACATGGCCTCCGATGCCTGTGATGCCCTCGCTTTCTCTTAAGTAGACATCTTTTATATATCCTTCCAGGTCATCTATGTATCCGGCATTTTTCAAAAGCCCTGCCAGATGCCGGATTACCTGATCCTTGTTTGTTGCCTCCATATTTAAATCTATAACCTGCCTGTCCAGGATTTCTTTTACTGCCATAATATATCCTCTCTTCTATTTAATAAAATACTGATAAATATCCAGGGTGGAGCCCATCTTTTTAATAGCTTCCATGTTCTCGTCATTATCCGTCAGCTGAAGGAAATCCTTGTAAAACTGCTTAGTACGCCGAATTTCAAACTTAGTAGTCATTTTTACCGCCAGCAAAAACACCACGTCCACCATATCATCATGCCACGGTATAGGCTCCTCCAATATAGCCACTACGATCCGTGACTCATTGACCTCCGACATGTTTCCGTGGGGAATGGCGATTCCCCGTCCGATGCTGGTAGTAGTAGCCCTCTCCCTGTCAAAAACGCTCTGCAGATAAGCCGGAGTTACATCACCTTTATCTTCCAGTTTTTTTACCATCATCGTAATCAGCTGATCCTTATCTTTTACCTGGGGCCTTAAAAGAAACAAATCCACCTCAAACAGCTGGTGGCAGAGATTATTAAAATGGAACTCAGGTTTCTTGCGGAAATAGAAAATCTGGTTCACTTTTTGGCGGATGGCCTCTATACTTTGTCCGCCGAGACGTTCGCCCACTGCCACTGCCCGATCGTCTTTAATTTCATTTCCTGACATATTGATAATGACATCCACGTCATGGTACTGCTCCAGCCTTAAATCGTGATAGCTGGCCGCATGGATCTCTGTCAGCTCCGAAATGCTGTATTTCAGCCTCTCAATGTTCAACTGGCTGGCCGCCATGCCGCCCTCGCTGATCAAAAGGGCTGTCAGCGGACTCCCTTTCTTTCTCCTGATAACAGCCGCCTGGATGTATAAAGCGATTCCAGCCAGTTCGTCCTCAGTTACCTGCACGTCATAATACTCTTCAAACAAGCTGCTGGTGGACCAGGTAGCCAAAAATGTCTGTTTATATTCATTTTTCACGTACTTGCTGATGTTATCTCCTGCCGCCGTGGAATATTTCATTCGGAAAATAGCCGAACGCATGTGCAGCAGCAGGCTTTCATATAACAGCTTGTCTTCAGAAAGGTCAATATCCAGAACAGTATCAATGGTTTCAATTATCAGTTTCACAAATTTCCCCAAATCTTTGTCGTACTGCCTGGCATAATCCGTATCCTAAACGCTGGAGAAATTCTTCAGTTTTTTTGCCGATAAAAGGAGCACCGCCAGCAGCACGGTATCATCATCGGAAATTTTAATTTCATACGCCTGTTCTATTCTCTGATAAATAGATTCCGCAAAAGAATATTCGTTATAATGCTCAATGTTCTCTTCTCTGGTGGAGAATACGGCGTCATTGCCAAAGCGCCTGCGGGCCATGGACAGGCATGCCATGATCCACACCATCTTAAAAGAATTGTCCGCCAATTCTATGCGCCAGGCGTTCTCCGCCTCCAGCACGATCCGCCGGACCCTGGATATATCCACCCCTGAAGCGTAGGAGCCTAAAAGGGCTTCCAGAACCTCAGGCATCAGTTCTATCATATAATCCTTAATTGCAATTCGGAAATCGTATTCGTCCCCTACAAGGCATACTCCCTTGCTGCGTATGGACGTAATTTTCAGGGAACGCTCCTCAAACCAGGGGGAAACCTCTCTCAAAAGCCCGCCCACTGTGGGAGCGCTTAAATACAGGCTTTCCGCCAGCTGCTGAAGCGTGGTAGTCTGGCCGGGCTTTAATTTCAGAAGTTTCCCTATTATCTGTTTCCTTCGGTCATCCGGTTGAACCGCAGAGTCCAGGTCCCTGCCCAGCGCCAGATGGTTCTGCAGACTTTCCCATTGCCGTCCATCCATCTCAAGCCAGATTCCTGTCCCCTGCTTCTTTTCAATCCTTCCCATGTTATTTTCTGTCAGCCAGCGGTTCATCTGGTCGATTTTGGTACGGACTGTTTTTTCAGATAATCCCACATTTGCTGCAATCTGCAATATGGTATAGGTCTCCCCACCCAGAAGGCAATTCAGTATTTTATTAAAATATAATGCGTTCTTATCCTCTTTCAACCAAGCACCTCATATTTCCTTTTTCACTACTCGTTGCTCTTTACTACGGCTTCTCCATAAATATATCGTCCGCTGGAGCCAATTACCCTCATGTACTCTTTCACGAACTGCTTAATGCCAGCCTCCGCAGCCATACACATATGCAAATAATCAATGTCCGGATTTTCCTTAAGCGCATTTAAAGTAGCCTGCTTTCCCGCTTCAAAGGCATCGGTACACACATTGATTTTATTGATTCCGCCAGCTACTGCTTTTTTTAAGTTCTCCTGGCCGGAGCCGGAGCCTCCATGAAGCACTAACGGCATTTTCAGAGTTTCTTTTAAAAGATGAAGCCTGTCAAAATCCAGTTTCGGTATTTTTCCCTTGGGATATGCTCCGTGAGCCGTGCCGATAGCCACCGCCAAGGCGTCTACCTCCGTCCTGGCGACGAAATCCGCCGCCTGATCCGGGTTGGTATACAAATCCACATCCGTATCGTCAGAATCTGCGGCCTGTCCTACGTGGCCCAGCTCTCCCTCTACAGAGCAGCCCATGCCGTGAGCCAAAGCGCTGATAATGGCAGTTCTCTTTACGTTCTCCTCATAGGGAAGAGCAGAACCGTCAAACATGACATTGGTAAACCCGGCATTGATGCAGTTGGTAATGGCATAAAAGTCTGAACCGTGGTCAAAATTCAGCGCTACCGGCACATGGACCCTGGCTGCCAGTTCCTTAATCAGCGGAACCATCTCCTCCAGGTGGGCATGGTTGGTCATCTGGCCGTTGCCGAACTGGATAATTATGGCCGAATGCTCCTCCTCCGCCGCCATGATTCCGGCTCTTGCCATCTCCATATTGATGCTGTTCATAGCCATAACGCCATAGTAATTCTTATTGGCATCATCAAGAATCGCTTTCATTGATACAAGCATATTGTTATCCTTTCTGTAATCATTCTATTACTTATGTACATGGAAGATTTATGCAATATCAATATCCAGGTCAATATCAATATCTTCTTCCTCGGTTACATCATCATCTGCCGTAGTTTTCTTAACTATGGCATAAGCCACTCCTGTTACGGCTGAACCGATAACCAGGGCAACCATAAACATCAAAGGATTCACCATCATCGGAACTACGAAGATGCCGCCATGGCCTGCCACGGACTCGCATCCCGCTCCTACGGCGATTGCGCCGGCCACTGCGGAGCCCAGCATGCTGCAGGGAATAAACCTTGCCGGATCAGCCGCCGCAAAGGGAAGCACGCCCTCTGTAATAAAGCAAAGACCCATGGGAAGAGCTGTTTTGGCTGTTTCACGTTCTGTCTTTGTAAATTTCTCTTTCTTCAGCATGGTTGCAATAAACAGTCCGATAGGAGGAGTCATTCCGCCGATGATCTTGGCACACATAGGCCCGTTGATCCCGTCCGCCCCCAGGGCATTGGCTGCCATGGATGCCGTCTTGTTAACAGGGCCGCCCATGTCAAATCCCATACATGCTCCGATAACGCCGCCGATAACCGCCTTTGCACCGCCGTTAAGGGAGATGATCCACTGCTGGAACACATCCATGATCCACGCCAGAGGAATGGAGAATATGCACAGGAAAATCATGCCGCACAGGAATGTGGAACATACCGGAATAATCATAACCGGTTTTAATCCTTCACACCACTTGGGAAGCTTCCAGCCTTTCATCCAGTTAACTACGGCTCCAATGATGAAAGCCATCAGAAGTCCGCCTAAAAATCCTGCTTTTGACTGCGCCGAACAGTAGCCGATCACCATACCGGGTACAATGCCGGGCCTTCCAGCAATGGAATACGCCGCTCCAGCCGTCATAACAGCCACTGCAAAGTCCATGGCATAAGAACTTAATTTGTTTACGCCCCACCAGAATCCAACCCATGTAAACGGATTCAGATTTGAAAACGGCGTTGCGCCGGCCTCAATGGCACTGCCGATGTTCCATCCGCCGAACGCTTTCGCCAAAGCTCCCAGAATACCTCCGGCTACGACAATAGGTATCATGTAAGAAATGCCGGTCATAATGTGTTTCATAAAAGTTTTCTGCTGTTTTGCCATACCTGTTTCCCCTTTTTCTAAAAGATTTCCCTTTGTAGCTACTTGCCCAGTTTCTCGTGGATCTTATTGATAACCCCTTTTGGCGATTTCATCACCATGCTGATGGGAATATCAACCACTGGCTTTCCTTTGAAACGATCCTTGTTTACCCTGATATCTGCGGAAATAAGAATTACATCCGCTTCCTTAATCTCTTCCGGCGTAAATTCATTCTCCACGCCGATAGATCCCTGAGTCTCTACCTTGATGTCATCTCCCAGTTCCTTTGCTGCATTTTCCAGTTTCTCCTTGGCAATGTAGGTATGGGCAATGCCCGCTGTACATGCTGTAATGGCCAAAATTTTCATGTGCAGCCTCCTCTCTTTTTTATTTAAGTAAAATTTACCATATAGAAGACGGAATCGGTAAATTTGTTTAGGCATATTGTTACGGTAATTTTTCTTTTACGGCCAACGGGCCGCTGCAGTAACAGAATTCCAACTTTTTTTCTCGTATTTTGCTAAAGGTGTTGCAGTGTGCCTCACTTATCTGATACAATAAGAGTTATACTCGGATTCCTATCTTCCGGCACTCTAAGATAAATCCTTAACTTTTTGTGGCGTATTGTCATGAAGGTCTATAGAAGGTCAAAACTTCCGTTTACTCCCGAAAAAAACACATATAACGCAGCTGAGAGGAGACATGTTATGACTCTGTCAAAACAAATTGATAACTGGTATCAAGCCGGAGAGCACGGTGAGACAGTTAAAGCCATTTTAAACCTGACAGAAGGGGATGTTACAGACAGCCTGACAGAAGATCTGGCCGTGGCCTACAATAATCTTGGGCAATATGAAAAAGCGATTGAAACGCTGAAAGGAATGGACAGCCAAAACCGCAGCTCCCCTCACTGGCATTACTGCATGGGATATGCGCTCTATTACGCTTCCATGGATTCTCCAACCCCTGAAAAGCAGCGATCCCTTCTTCAGGGCGCTTTTGATTCCTTTTCCCAGGCCCTTAAGCTAAATCCTAAAAAAGGATTGGAGGCAGAATGCAGAGAATTCCTGTCATGGATCAGTGATGATCTATGCAGCTTCGGTTCAGCCGGAAAGGCCGCTCCCCAGGAGGGCGCCTTTGTGTGCTCTGTTTTGCTGTCCGGCGCCTGGTTTGACAAAGATAAGTTCCTATGCGATTTTAATACGGACTGGTCCTTACCCATTATTCCGGATGACGGCACAGACAGCAATGCCATATCTTCTGTCAGCCCTTCTCTTGTATTTTCTGCAGATAACATGACGGCTTCCATTACCCTGGTTCCCTTTGCCGTTCCCAGGCGCGAAGCTGAAAAGGCCGCAGCCTGCAACTATCTGTGGCCAAATGCGCAGAAAGTAACCCAAAAGCATAAGGCTCATCTGCTTATTACTGTCTTAGACATGGATGCGCCTCCCATGGACAAGGGGATGCTTCTTGTAAAAATAGCATCCACCTGCTGCCTGCAGCTTCCTGCCATGGGCGTTTTCACCGGCGGGACTGTCTATCAAATCGGCCTGTACCGAAACATGGCAGCTGTTATAAAAAGCGGACAGCTTCCCGTTTCCAACTGGGTTTGGTTCGGGCTTTACAGAACCGGCGGCGGAATCGGCGGCTATACATATGGATTGGAACTGTTTGGAAAAGATGAGATAGAAGTGCCAAATTCTGATGCGAGCCCTGATCGGCTGCGAAATTTTCTTGTGGATCTGGCTTTTTGCGTCCTGGAAAGCCATGCGGTCTTCCAGGACGGGGACACTGTGGGGCTGTCACCGGAGCAGAGGCTGCCTGTTACCAGAAGCAAAGGTCTGGTTCTGCCTGGCATGACTCTGAAAATCCCCTACCATGTGTCCGCTTGTCCAGACACCGTCCAGGAAAGTTCTCCGGTTTTCTCTTAAAACAGAATCACCTTTCTTCTCCTCAATGGCGTCCGAACCATTGTGGAAAAGAAAGGTGAGCCTGACCCCTTATGCTTTCCTATTCTACTGACCAGGCATATCCCCCCACAGGGTGATACTCCCCGGCTGGTATGATATCTTCCAGAATCCATGTGTCCGGGTCGTCTTTCGTCGCATCCGGCCCTACCATGACATAAACTTGGTACTGCGCCAGATAGCCGCCGTAAGATTCCTCTGAAGAGCGGGCATAGGAACTATTCTGGATAGCAATCAGATCATTAAACCCTTTTAACACCTTTGTGGCATATTCCGATGCCTCTTTTTCTGATATGTCGCTGTTTACAAGAAGATAAAACCGCGCCGTATTCTCCTCTGGATAGATCCCTCCGTTTACAGATGCCGCAAAGGGAAACAGATCCTGATCCGCATAAGTATCACTGAAGTCCTGCCAAACCTGCTCCCAAACAATGCCGTCTACTGACTGGTACTGGTCATCATATTTCTTGTTATCTCCATATACAATATTACTTTTGGTACATCCGCATAATAATAAGCAAACACTTGCCATGAATAAAATCCAGCGTTTCATATTCTTATGTTCCTCCTTCTTTCAATCTTTTGTATTATATAGGAAAACTGCTTTTTTTCACAGGGGTTTTTACAAAAAGTCAGAAAAACTTTATATTTTCCTCTTGCCATTTCTGAATATCAGTGGTAATATGTTCAATAACAAAATATTTTTTAAATTTTTGAACATAAGGGAGGACTTTTTATGGAGCATAAATCTTTAAAGCCTGTCTCCGGCGCTGGAAGCCGGCTGGACTGGGTCACCACCGTCATTCCGTTTGTCTTCATATTGCTTTTGTGCGCTGTATTTTTTGCATTTCCCCAATCGTCAGGCAGCGTGCTGTCAGCCGTCCGCAGCTTTCTGGGAGATGAGCTGGGAAGCTGCTATCTTCTCATAGGACTGGGGATCTTTCTGTGCTCCCTGTATATTGCCTTTTCTCCATACGGAACCATACGTCTGGGCGCGGAAGAAAAGCCTCAGTACTCTTCCTTTCAGTGGGGTTCCATGATGTTTACTGCCGGACTTGCCGCAGATATCCTGTTCTATTCCTTATGTGAATGGATTCTGTATGCCGGGGAACCCCGCATTGGGCAGATGGGGGAAATCCAGGACTGGGCTTCCACCTACCCGCTGTTTCACTGGGGGCCTATTCCATGGAGTTTTTACATGGTGCTGGCAGTGGCTTTCGGTTTTATGCTTCATGTGCGCAAAAGGGATAAGCAGAAGTATTCCGAAGCCTGCAGGCCCCTTTTAGGCACCCGTGTAGACGGGTTTGCGGGAAAGCTCATTGATCTGACTGCCGTGTTTGCGCTGCTGGCTGGAACCGCCACCACATTTTCACTGGCCACCCCTCTCCTGTCCGGAGCTGTCAGCCAGCTTTTCGGCATGGCTCAGAGCCATCTGCTGACCATACTTATTCTGGTAATTATCTGCATTACCTACACGGTTACCGTATATTTCGGCATGAAAGGCGTTGCAAAGCTTGCCGCCTCCTGCTCCTATCTGTTTTTTGCCTTCCTGGCCTATGTGCTCATAGGCGGCGGCCGGCCCCGCTATATTATTGAAACCGGCATTACAGCCATAGGCAATCTGGCTCAAAACTTTATTTCCCTGTCCACCTGGACGGATTCCCTGCGGACTTCTTCCTTTCCGCAGAACTGGACGATTTTTTACTGGGCGTATTGGATGGTGTGGTGTGTGGCGACTCCGTTTTTCATTGGCTCCATCAGCAGGGGACGCACGATCCGGCAGACCATATTAGGAGGGTATTTCTATGGGCTGTCCGGAACCTTTACCTCTTTTATCATTCTTGGCAATTACAGCCTGGGGATGCAGATGGCCGGAAAACTGAATGTGATGAAATTGTATGAGCAAACCGGAGATCTCTATCAGGTCATCTTATCCATTATGGAAACCCTCCCTCTGGCAAAAGCAGGCCTTGTTCTGCTGGCGATTACCATGATTGCCTTTTACGCCACCTCTTTTGATGCCCTGACCATGGTTGCATCCACCTATTCCTATAAAGAACTTCCCGGAGGAACAGAGCCGGACAAACATGTAAGGCTGTTTTGGGCAGTGCTTCTCATGCTTCTTCCCATTGCACTGATTTTCTCTGACAGTTCCATGTCTAATCTGCAGTCTGTATCCATTATTGCCGCCTTTCCTATTGGCGTCATTATCCTTCTTATTGTAGGAAGCTTTTTCAAGGACGCCAAGGCCTACTTAAGAGAACAGGAAAAAGAGTGAAACCAGAACGGCATAACCTACGCATTGTGGTTATGCCGCCTTTTGGATATGCTGCGTTTCGCTCCCTATTCTTCCGTCATCTCGTCTTCCTTTACCGCAATGGTAAATACCTGTCTCTTGCGGGCCATCTCGTCGTTTTCCAGATACTCGTCATAGGTGGTAATCTTATCGATCAGCTGGCCGCCTACAATCTCCATAATCCTGTTGGCTGTAGTCTGCACTATCTGATGATCGCGGGAAGAAAAGATCAGCACTCCGGGAAATTTCATCAGCCCGTTATTTAAAGCCGTGATGGATTCCATATCCAGATGATCCGTAGGCTCATCCAGCATCAGCACATTCGCCCCGGAAATCATCAGCTTTGACAGCATGCACCGCACTTTCTCCCCTCCGGAAAGGATTTTTACCTTCTTCACCCCGTCCTCGCCGGCAAACAGCATGCGCCCCAAAAAGCCGCGGACATACGTAGCATCTTTCTCCGGAGAGTATTGAGTCAGCCAGTCTACAATCGTATCATCATTATTAAATTCCGCCGAATTGTCTTTTGGGAAATAGGACTGGGTCGTGGTAAGGCCCCATTTATAGCTTCCCTCATCCGGCTCCATCTCCCCGGAAAGAATCTTGAACAGCACGGTTTTGGCCTGTTCGTTTGGTCCCACCAGGGCAACCTTGTCTTCTCTGTTAAGGATAAATGAGATATTGTCCAGGATCTTTACCCCGTCAATGGTTTTTGACAGGTTCTCTACAGTCAGCACCTCATTGCCGATCTCACGGAAAGGCCGAAAATCAATGTATGGATATTTCCTGCTGGAAGGCTTAATATCGTCCAGTTCGATTTTCTCCAAAGCCCTCTTTCTGGATGTGGCCTGCTTGGATTTGGAAGCATTGGCAGAGAATCTCTGGATAAATTCCTGCAGTTCTTTAATCTTCTCCTCTTTCTTCCGGTTAGCCTCCTTCATCTGCCGCACCATCAGCTGGCTGGACTCATACCAGAAATCATAGTTGCCTGCATACAGCTGAATCTTCCCATAGTCAATATCCGCCGTGTGGGTACATACTTTATTAAGAAAATACCGGTCATGGGAAACCACGATCACCGTATTCTCAAATCCAATCAGGAATTCCTCCAGCCATGCAATGGCATCCAGATCCAAATGGTTCGTAGGCTCGTCAAGGAGCAAAATATCCGGATTTCCGAAAAGGGCCTGGGCCAGAAGCACTTTAACCTTTAATGATCCTACCAGATCTTTCATCAGCGTATCATGGTATTCCGTCTCAACGCCAAGGCCGTTCAAAAGATTGGCAGCATCTGATTCCGCCTCCCAGCCATTCATCTCCGCAAACTCCGCTTCCAGATCAGCCGCACGGATACCGTCCTCATCACTGAAATCTTCCTTCATGTAGATCGCATCTTTTTCCTTCATGACTTCATACAGGCGGGGATTGCCCATGATCACCGTATCCAGAACAGGGTATTCGTCATATTTAAAGTGATCCTGCTGCAGGAAAGACAGACGCTGTCCAGGGGTGATCACCACATCCCCTGTAGTGGAATCCAGCTGCCCTGACAAAATCTTTAAAAATGTAGATTTTCCGGCTCCATTGGCGCCAATAAGGCCATAGCAGTTGCCCTCTGTAAATTTAATATTCACATCTTCAAATAATGCTTTCTTGCCTACCCGCAATGTTACATTGTTTGCACTAATCATTTCTTTCACCTTTCTGACTTCACATTCCGATTATTACAGCTGTCCCGTAAAAATGGGGTCCTTGACGGGCCCCATTTACACATCACTTCCATTTTACATGATTTTTCCTGATTTGCAAGTGGTTTCATCATTTTTTCCCGCTGCATCCCAGAAATTATAATAACTCCTTGCGCAGTTTTTCTGCCATAGCTTCGTATTCCTCGTCAGTCAGATAGGTCTTGTCCGGATTCATCTGGAACGTGCCGCCCCACTCGTCTCCCCCATTATACTTGGGCACAATATGCATATGAAGATGACATCCCGTATCTCCGTATGTGCCGTAATTTACTTTGTCAGGATTAAATATCTTGTGGACAGCCCTGGCAACCTTTGCCACGTCGGCAAAAAATGCATTGCGGTCTTCGTCACTGATATCGATCATCTCGCTGACATGATCCTTATATGCCAGGATTACCCGCCCCGGTTTGCTCTGCTCCTTAAAAATGTAGACAAACCCTGTATCCATGGCACAAACCGGATAGCCGAATTTTGCTACTAACTCTCCCTGCATGCAATATGCGCAATTCTGATCTTTCATGGTTCTCTCTCCTTTTTATGTTGGTCGGCTGACTTAAACTGTTACCTTTGATTATAGTCCCTTTTCCTCTATTCCGCAAGAACATCATTGGGATTCATACACCACTTTTCCCTGGCATATGGTGTAATGTACTTTTCCCTTCAGCTGCCAGCCCGCAAAAGGCGAATTGGCTGCCTTCGAGCGGAATCCTTCAGCCACAAAGCTTTCATCCGGATTAAATATTACCAGATCTGCCTCTGCGCCTTTAGCCATACGCCCGCACTGCAGCCCATAAAGCCTGGCCGGGTTCAGGCTCATCTTGATCATCAGATCTGTCATGGTCAGATATCCCTTTTCCACTAGTTGCGTAATGCCCAATGCCAGAGAAGTTTCCAATCCAATGATTCCGCTTGGCGCCTTTGTTAACGGGGCTGCTTTTTCCTCTGTGCTGTGAGGGGCATGATCAGTGGCTATTATATCAATGGTTCCGTCCTGAAGCCCCTGTATTAATGCCTGGCGGTCCTGTTCTGTCCTAAGAGGAGGATTCATCTTTGCCAAAGTTCCATATTGCAGCACCGCCTCATCAGTCAGCGTAAAATGGTGAGGAGTTACCTCTGCCGTTATTCTCACTCCCATTTTTTTTGCCAGCCTCACTGCCTCCAGGCCTCCTCTGGAACTGATATGCTGGATGTTGACTTTTGCCCCTGTATGGAAGGCAATCATGCAGTCCCTGGCTATCAGGCTGTCCTCAGCTATGGCAGGGGAGCCATAGATCCCCAGCTTCTCTGCGGCCCTTCCATGATGGATTCCGTTATTTTCTATAAAACAAGGGTCCTCCTCATGAAGGCTGATGGGAACATCCAGCATAGCAGCCTGTTCCATGGCCTGACGCAGCAATTCCCCGTTCATCAGCGGAATGCCGTCATCCGTAAAGCCGGAAGCCCCCGCCTTTTTCAGTGCCGCCATATCCGTAAGAGCCTGTCCTTTCATTCCCACAGATACTGTCGCCGCCGCTAAGACATGAATCCCGGTCTTCTTTCCTTTCTCAATCACATATTTAAGGGTTTCCTCATTGTCCACCACAGGCTTTGTGTTTGCCATACATACTACTGTGGTAAATCCTCCTGCCGCTGCCGCTGCCGCCCCGGTATTAATGTCCTCCTTGTAAGTCAGCCCCGGATCTCTGAAATGCACATGGACATCCACCAAGCCGGGAGCCACCACGCAGTCCGCCGCGTCAATAACCCGGTCATAGCTGCCGTCATCCTCATATCTTCCGATCCCTGCAATCCGATCTCCCTCTAATACCACATCCGCCCTTTTCTCTTCACCTTTTTCCGTATCAATAACCCGGCCTCCCTGAATAAGAATCATGTTCTTCATTCCTCCTGTGATTTTCTGCCTTTTGCCTTTCTCCATTTCATTTGAAACAGCTTTTGGGGAAGCTGAAACACAAATACAATAGCCAGCACAATGGCCACAGCCGCTTTCACTGCCGCAAACCCCTTTTCAGCCGCCATCCCCATCTCTCCGGTTACAATATAGTAAGCTGTCCAGTAAATCCCGCCTCCCGGCACCAGAGGGAAAATCCCGCTGATAAGGAAGATCGTCACGGGACACTTTTCCTTCACGGCAAAGAGCCTGGACAAAATCACTACCAGAATCGCCGCAAACAAAGACGCCTCCGGAGGAGAACACACGGGAAGCAGCAGACAGTACAAAAGCCAGCCTGTCCCTCCAATGAAGCCGCAGTAAGCATAATACGCCCTTGGCACACTGTACAGCACGGAAAATGCAATTGTCCCAGCCACTGCCGCCATTACCTGTCCTGCCATTTTTCCCTCCTGCATTTTATTTCTGATACTGAATGCCGTATTACCGGGGGCTTTACAGCTACAGCATTAACCGCTGTTTCACCGTGTAAACCAGCCCTACGCCCATGGCAATGCCAAAAAATACCAGCAGGGCATCTATGAGTCTTACTGTCCCTGCAATATAGTTTTCATCTGCAATATCTCTGATCGCATTGGTAAAGGCCACTCCCGGCACTAAAGGGATAATGGAGCCGATCACCATCTGATCCAGGTTGCGGCCTATTCCCAGCATATATAAAATCATGCAGGACATTGTGGCCACGGCGCCCCCTGCGATGCTGGACACGATCTTATTAAGATACGGCCTGCTTATGTAAATTATAAATATGTAAAGAAGGATTCCTGCCAGAATGGATGCCATGCAGTCTTTCAATTCCCCTCCGTAAAGATAGCAGAAGGCCCCGCTGCCAATGCCGGAACTGAGAATCTGCATATGTGCCGACTTTCCCGGCATATGCCGGATTTCCTCCAGGCGCTGGCGAACCTCCTCAATGCTGTAGCGCCCTTCCTCCACTTCCCTGGACAGCTGGTTCACTGCTGCCACCCGGTTTAAATGGGAGCCGCTTACAGGAATGTGCTGCACTTTAGCAAAAACTTCTTCTGTCACGTTTCCCGATGTCAAAAAAATGCCGTTGCTTAAAACAAAGGCACTACTGGATTCAATCCCGTAATGCCTGCAAATTCGGTTTATGGTTTCCTCTACCCGAAATATCTCAGCCCCATTTTCCAGCAGAATGTGTCCTGCCTCCATGGCTGCCTCCATAATTTCCCTTTCCTCTTCTACCATGCCCGACTCCTTTTCCATAAAAGTTCCGCCGCCGGTTAGGCGGCATAGATTCAGGGATGCCAAATGCACCCGCCGGACTTTCGTGCGTGGAGGTTACGTCCCCTGCCGGACGCATGGGGTTAATTAGTCCTCAGGCTCAAGCTCGTCAAAGATATCGGAGTCATAAAATTCCCTCATGGTCACCCCAAGGCCTTCAGCGATTTTTTTAATATTTACAATGCCGGGATTCTGACTTTTTCCGTGCAGGATGCTTTTTACGGTTGACGGCGGCATACCGGTCTGATAAATCAGTGCATATTCGGTCAAACGTTTCTTCTGCCTCAGTTCATTGATTCTCAAATTAGTGGCCTCACAAATTCTCATGTCACACTCTCCTGTTTTTATAGGATAGTGTATCCGAAATCCATGAGAAAATAGGTCACTCTGTCGCCTTCCGGAATTCGGCCTCCCCATTGGTTTCCAGCGGTTTTCCAAAGCCGTCCGCTTTTCTTTCTTCTGCCGCAAACCTTTGTCCCTCCGGCAGGATTTTCCGTTCTTTGCAGACTATGTTTTTGGTTTCCGCCACAATATAAATAGGCCTGTCTTTCAGTTCTGCAAACAGGATCGACATATATTCTCCCATAATGCCGACAATCAAAAACAGAATGGCAAACATAAAGCAGTTAAGCACAACAATGGTAGCATATCCGCTGGGCGCTCCGCCTCTGGTAAATAAAGTATAGACCATTACCACCACGCCTAAAAACGCTGCCATGATTCCGGCATAGATCCCCAGCTTTAACGGCAGATTGGAAAAGCAGACAATGGTGTTGACCGAAAACTGCACCAATTTCCTGATGCTGTATTTGCTCTCCCCCGCAGCTCTTATTCCTGCCTCATAGGAAATGGTGGTTTTTGCAAACCCTACGTTCTGCACATAGCCTCTTAAAAACCGCACTTTCTCACGATAACTGACTTTTAAGACTTCCGCCACCCTCCGGCTGACTGCAAAAAAATCCGACGCATTATTTTCAAACCTTACATCTGACAGAAGATTAATGAGTTTATAAAACGCTGATGATGCCAGATTCTTAAACCACCCTGCAGACTCATTTTTCGTCCTGACCATATTGATGACCTCAAAGCCCTGGCCAAGCCTGTCAGCAATCTCCACAATGCACTCCGGCGGATGCTGCAGGTCAGCATCCATGCAGATAATGCCGTCGCCCTTGCTGTAGTCAATTCCCGCTATCATAGCTGCCTCATGGCCAAAATTTCTGGAAAAACTGACTATTTTTACATGGGCATCCTCTGCGGCAAGCTCCTGAAGGATCTCAAGGCTTTTGTCCCTGCTGCCGTCATTCACAAACAGAAGTTCATAATCCCAGTCAATGGTTGTCAGAACCTTTTTGGCTTCCCCATAAAACTGCCTGAGCACAGCCTCTTCATTATAAACCGAAACCACAACTGACAATAAATTTCCCATGTATTTGATTCCTTTCCATGGATATACATTATCCCGTCACCTGAATTTCAATGGCGGAATGGGTAGGGACCCTGTTCTCTCTGGGAGGAAGCTGCATATAGTCCCCATAGATCTGTCTCAGCACCTGATCCCAATTTGCAGGCGCCATTAAAACCGTGTCCTCAAACGGCAAATCCACAGCCTGATTATTCCACTGCTTCTCTATGGTCACCTGCAGATAGTCCGGCTGATAATTGCTGTAATAGCGCAGTCTGCTGTCCCCCCCATTATACCGCACCGCCAGGCTGTGCTGCATTCTGCGGATAACTTTCATGGGAATCCTTTTTCCTGCTGCCGCCAAAACCTTTACCGCAATTCTTCCAAGGCTTCCGTATTTCGAGTAATCCAGCTCATACCGATGTCCCATGGCCAGGCCATAGACAAGGGTGTGAAGGCCTCTGACAAAAGCTGCTTTCCCTTTGCACTCCGGCAGGTCATCCTGAATAAACAGATCTACCCACAAATGATTAAGCCGCCCTCCGTAAAACTGCATCTCAGGTCCGTCCTCATGAGTCTTACTGTTCATATACAAAATTCTGGGAGTAAAATCGTAAAACGCATTTCCCTTTCCCAGCTGATGGGGCTCCAGAAGCTTCATCCCTCTGGGCAGCTCTTTTCTTACTACCTTTGCAAACTTCTCATAGTTGTCCCTGGTAAATGCCACATCCGCATCATCATCCCACGGAATAAAGCCCTGATGGCGCACTGCTCCCAGAAGAGTCCCTGAATCAATCAGATACTGAATCTTATACTTTCTGCATATCCTGTCAATTTCTTTTAAGATTTTTAAATTAGCCTCATGAATTGGAGTCAGATCATAAGGAGCCGAGAGTTCCTGCCTGTCCTTTTCCTCCATCTATGCATCCTCCTGGTTTTCTGCGTATATTCCTCTATTCTCCATAAGCCTGTATGGTATCAGCACTCATCTCACTGCTTCCCGGATAACCTCAGCCATATAGTCAATCATTTCGTCTGTCATTCCCGGATATACCCCTACCCAGAAGGTATCCTTCATAATTCTGTCTGTTACCTGAAGGCTTCCCGCAACCCGGTATCCTTCTCCGCTTTGTCTCATCTGATCAAAGCATGGATGCTTTGTCAAATTCCCGGCAAACAGCATCCGAGTCTGGACGCCCCTGCTTTCCACATGCTGTACCACCTGATTGCGGTCTGTTCCCTCTTTGCATGTTATTAGGAATCCAAACCAGCTGGGTCTGGAATTCTGTGCCGCCTGAGGAAGAATCAGCTTATCTTCCGTCCCCTTAAGTCCCAGATAAAGCCTGTCAAAATTGTGACGCCGCCTTTCCACAAAGGACGGAAACTTCTCCAGCTGCGCACATCCAATGGCAGCCTGCATATCCGTGGCTTTCAGATTATAGCCAAAATGAGAATAAACGTATTTATGGTCATAGCCCAGGGGCAGTTCACCATACTGCCTGTCAAATCTGTGCCCACACAGATTGTCGCGTCCTGAAGGGCACACGCAGTCCCGCCCCCAGTCGCGGAATGAACGGATGATCTTATGAAGCAGCGGATTGTCTGTATATACGGCTCCTCCTTCCCCCATGGTCATATGATGGGGCGGATAAAAGCTGGAGGTTCCTATGTCACCTATGGTGCCGGAAAATTTCTCTCTTCCTTCTATAATATATCTGGTTCCTAGTGCGTCGCAGTTGTCCTCTACCAGCCAAAGATTGTGCTTTCTGCAAAATCCCGCCACTGCTTCCAGGTCAAACGGGTTGCCAAGGGTGTGAGCCAGCATTACAGCCTTTGTCTTTTCTGAGTATGCGTCCTCCAGTTTACTCACGTCAATATTGTACTGGGGAATCGTCACGTCTACAAACACGGGGACCGCCCCATACTGAATCATGGGAGTCACCGTGGTGGGGAAACCGGCAGCTACGGTGATGACCTCGTCCCCTCTTTTTATCTGGCGTTCTCCCAGCAGCGGTGATGTCAATGCCATAAATGCCGCCAGATTGGCAGAAGAACCTGAGTTTACCAGAGAGCAGTACTTAACCTGCAGATACTCCCCCAGCTTTTTTTCAAATTCGTCCGTGTATCTTCCAGAAGTAAGCCAGAATTCCAGGGAACTGTCCACCAGATTCATCATCTCCTGTTTGTCGTATACTCTGGAAGCATAGGGAATCCTGTCACCTTTTTTATATGCCTTCTTTCCATGGAAGCGCTGGCAGTACTCGCCTACCAGTTCAAGAATCTCCTGCCTTGCCTCAGCCTCGGTTTTATTATCAAACATTGCGCTTATCCTTTCTGTTCTCTCTGAAAAAATTCATAAATCTGCTTGTCCATGATCTCCAGGATCTCCTCTCCTGCAAGATAGGCCTTCGTCCACTGCACAGTCTGATCCACTGCCTGCCTTATATTCATATGCGGCTGCCATCCGAATACCGTCTTTATTTTAGAACAGTCCAATTTCAGGAAATTAGCCTCGTGAGGGCCTCCGTCATACTGGTTTACCCATGTCATCCCATCTCCCCAGGCTTCGCAAAACAGATCCGCCAGCCTGCCTGTAGTAATGCAGTCTCTGTCATCAGGCCCCACATTGTAATATCCTGCGTACGCCGAATCTTCATACTGTTTCATGGCAATAAGCAAATAGATAAGCAGCGGTTCCAGCACATGCTGATACGGCCTGACTGAATGGGGATTGCGGACAATAATGTCTTTTCCTGCTGATGCCGCGCGTATACAGTCCGGAATGATCCGGTCATTGGCAAAGTCTCCCCCTCCTATAACATTTCCTGCCCTGGCTGTTGATACCCTGCAGCGGTTATCGCAAAAAAATGATCGGATATAGCTGTGAGTCACCAGCTCTGAACAGGACTTGCTGTTGGAGTACGGGTCATAGCCGTCCAGGTTATCACATTCCCGGTATCCGTATTCCCACTCTTTATTCTCATAAACTTTATCCGTTGTCACATTCAGGCATGATCTGACCGATTGTGTGAGACGGACACACTCTAGTATGTGGGCCGTGCCCATAACGTTGGTTTCATAAGTATAAACCGGATCTTTATAGGAGTCCCTCACAATGGGCTGCGCTGCCAGGTGGAACACGATTTCCGGCTGAACCTGTCCAAAAACCTGTTTCAGATGTTCCAGATCCCTGATATCGCCTATAATGCTGTCCATGGTGTGGTCAAGCCCTGCCCCATAAAACAGGCTGGGGCTTGTCGGCGGTTCTTTTGCATAGCCTGTAACTTCTGCCCCCATATCCGTCAAAATTCTGCACAGCCAGGAGCCCTTAAATCCTGTATGGCCCGTAACCAATACCTTTTTTCCTTTATAAAATTCGCAAAATATATCCCAGGTGTTATCCATTTCCAACCATTCCTTTCCCTTCAGCCATGGGCATCAATGCCTAAAATCTTCTTGCGCGCCGGTTCTGGGACTGTATGAGATCTTAATTATTCCATATTTTCCATGGCGCTTTCCCGCTTTGCCACAGATCCTCCAGCTTTTTCATCTCCCGCTGAGTGTCCATGCACTGCCAGAATCCGCTGTGGTGGTAGCCCATCAGCTGGCCCTCCGCCGCCAATCGCTGCAGCGGTTCCTGTTCAAACACCGTGGCGTCATCCTTCAGATAATCAAAAATCTCCGGATTCAAAACCATGAAACCGCCGTTAATTAAGCTGGCATCCGCCTCTTTCTTCTCCCTGAAAGAGCGCACCACATAGTCCGGCCCAATATCCAGCACTCCCTTCATCTGTGCAATGCTTACGGTTGTTATGGTAGCAGTCTTTCCATGAGTGTTGTGGAACTGAAGCAGCGCCTGCAGATCCACGTTGCATACCCCATCCCCATAAGTAAGCATAAACGGTTCCTGTCCGATAAAAGGCTGAATCCTCTTGACCCTGCCTCCGGTCATGGTATTAAGCCCCGTATCTACCAGGGTCACTTTCCATGGCTCTGCGTAATTATTATGGACCTCCATTTGATTGTTGGCCAAATCAAATGTCACATCCGAGGTATGGAGAAAATAATCTGCAAAAAACTCTTTCACCACATATTGCTTGTACCCAAGGCAGATGACGAACTCGTGAAACCCAAATTCTGAATAATATTTCATAATATGCCACAAAATAGGCTTCTCTCCGATTTCAATCATAGGTTTTGGCTTCAAATGGCTCTGCTCGCTGATCCTGCTGCCAAATCCTCCTGCTAAAATGACTACCTTCATCTGTTCGTTCTCCTTTATTTCTGCTGCCGGAAAATGTTCCACTGGTATTCCTTTAAGATTTCAAGGGCCTCCCGTACTTCCTGCCCGCCTTCCGGCCTGCTCATATGATATTCAAAATTTGCCCTCAGCTCCTCATCTGACCTGTTTTCAAAATCCAGCGCAATCTTCCTGCGGTTCTCACATGTCTCTTTTCTGAACGGCGCCTTTTTTATCTCCTCTGCAGTGGTATATATATTTCCTGCCAGCAGCACAGCCATTATGCCTGCCATAAAAAGGCGGCACATGGTTTTCCCCACGCCTTTTGCTTTTTCAGGCAGGCCTGCGAAAGACAGATGCCTCTGGCCTATTCTGCCCCATGCAAGCCCGAAAGTCAAAATGATCCCTAACATCCCTTCCTGAAACTGCAGAGCGTACCTGGAGGACATGCCATAGTCCTCCCTTAAAAATACCCATCGGGACACCATGATCAAAATATGGTTCAGGCCCCCTGCGCATATAAGCATCAGAGGAAATGCACTCTCCTCGTATAACCGATACCGCCACTGCTGCCACAGTGCCAGCCCATAGGCCACCATAACTGCAATGCCCAAAACGTAATATGGAATATTTGTGGCAAACACAGCCTGAGCGCACTCTACACCCATGACCATAGAGGAAAAGGATTTCACCAAAAACCGGACAAAGAATCCAGGCGTATCAGCCAGCTGTGTCATCAAAGGCACCTGGGCCACGCCAAGCTTCTCCGGCTCTGCCAGAGAACTGCTCCATATATACAGCATTAGCGGGATAAGAGCTGATATTCCATATAAAATATATCGCTTCTCCCACTTCCCTTCCCTTCTCCCTGTAAGGATCATCTGAAATCCATAAGCCAGCAGGAGCACCACGGTATAGATGGCACAATAAGGCCCGGCCATTCCCAGGGTAATGATCCAGGGCAAGATCAAAAGCCGGATTTCATCCCCCCTCTTTCCCTCATCCCGCCACATTCTCTCCAGAACCAGGTAGTGTAAATAAAATCCTGTAAAAGCCAGAAAATGAATCCAGCCGCTGCCGTTTATCATCATCTCCCATTTATTCAGGCTGAAAATCAGAATCATTGCGCCTACAAGCCAGAAAATCCCAATATTCCTTTTTATGCAGTATGCTGTTATCTGAACCGCCGAGACGCCTAAAAACACAACGCCCAGAGTCTGGTCAAAGCGTATGCTGTAGTCAAAGAATGTGACATTAATAATCCTGGCCACATAATTCAAAGGTATACGTGTTAAAATATCACCTACAAAAAACTTATCAAAATTCCACACATCCGGCAGATAGCTGTTTACCAAACGGATATAATCCGAATACACCACGTCTGCGAACGCCGACGCTACATACCACAGACCAAACATCGTGCCTATAGCCGGCAAAATATAACACCACTTTCCAGTTTTCATAAAGCTCCTTGTCATTCTTGCGGCCTTGCCGCACTGCAACGCCGGCTTAACACCCCCTGCCGTCCAAACCGCTGCCTCTAATCCGCCGTAATCTGCACAATCATAGAAAACCGCTTTTCCCCTCTCTGCTCCTGGGCATCCTCCAGATAAAAGTTATTCTCAAAATCCAGTTCTACAATATCATACGGCCTGGTCTGCAATTCTACCTGCGTAATGTTCTGCTGAATTTTCACCTCTGCCGCAGGCTGGCCGTTCTGATAAATAACCGTCTGCTCATGACCGTCCATGGCCCCCGGATACATCAGCTGCAGGCTGATGACTCCGCTGCTGCCGGACATTACCCGGAGCTTTGCGCTTTCATCCATCCATCCGTCACGATAATAGCCGTAAATCGGTTCACATTTTAAGATCCGTACGGCCTCTGTAATGTCCTGGTATGCATGGAATGCCGGCTCCTCCCGGATAACCAGCATATTGTTGTTCACCTGGCCGAAGTCCCGGATGCTGTCTACAAAAATAACCTCTGTGCCTTCTGCTTTCCTCTCCTTGTCAAAAACCTTAAAAAAGGTATCTGCATAAAAGTCGCTGACTTCATAGGAGTTTTTTAATATATAGATCTTCTTTCCAAAAATATCCCGGCCATATTTTTCGTAAGTCTGCTCTGCCAGAGAATTGTACTGCTGCTGGGTGTTCCAGTAATATAAATTGGAAAATCTTCGCCGGTAATAGGTTTCTACCGGTATCATAAGAACTGCATAGGCAAGAATCATAGCTGTACAGGCCAAAGCCATTTTATAGTCCGGTATCCGGCGCACCGCATCCGGTTTCTCCGCCGCCGGCCTGGCAATTACACCGCACATATAGGCCAGCCACAGCCATGCCCCTGTCATGGACACATAAACCCACCGCACCTCCACCCGAATCGTCACACTGGAACATGCAATGCATGCCCCTATAAACAGGAAAAACAGGAGGCTGTTTCTTAGAATCGCAGTCCTTCCCCATCTGCTCCGAATCGTCTTTATGACAAACACAATCATAACAGCCAATACTGTCAAATCAGTCATCACAATCAGAACCTTGATCCATCTGGAAGACTCCAGCCAGCTTAAAGCGCTTAAATAGCTTTCCCCTGAATTGATTCCAAAAAGATACAGTACCTGCTGAATGGCAAAGCCCGCTGCCTGCCTGATGTTCAGCGTATCCGCCACATCCGTCCCTCCGGTTCCGGCAGGCATTACGGTCCCGATAGCAGCCAGACGAATCCCCTGCATCAGGGCAAATACTGCCAAAGGCGTAATCCACTCCCGTATGTTCTTATTTCGCTTCATCAAAAGTACTGCGAAAAGCAGCGGCAGAAGAACCATGTACCGCTCATGAATAAAACATACGGCAAAATACAGCCCGTTAGCTATGCCAAACCACAAAAGATCCTGCCCCGGCTCATTGACATACCGATAAAGGCAATACAAGATCCCGATGGCGGCCCACAGGGCAAGGGACTCCATAAGCCCGTAAACCTGAGAGATCTGGTAATATGACATCCTTGACAGCAAATACAAAAATCCCACTGTGAATCCGATTATATTGTTGCCGGACAGCCTTCTTGCGAACCGGCATATAGTGTAGGCAATGGCGCTGTTAATTATAATATTAATAGGGACAAACCAGGTTACATGGCTTCCCACCAGCCCCAGCTGCAGATAGGCTGCCAGATAGTAAAGAAACCTGAACCGGGTGCTGCCTATTGGAAATACAAACTCCCCAAAACTTTGCTCTCCATAACAGGACCACAGATACAAATCATCCATAAACAGGCCCCGAATCTCAATCCCGGCATTTATAAAAAATCCGAAAGCCAGCAAAAGCCCGGCTGTAATCACCTCGTCCTTCCATCGGTACTGCCACACACCAGCACGCTTTTTTTCCATGCAGTTACTTCCTCCTGCTTTTTCTAAATTCACTGGTAATTCTTATAGGCCAGGCGGTACAGCATCATAAGCCCGGCTGCAAGTTTTCCCGGCCACATTTTCTCGAACATCTGCCGCTCCTCCTGCTCCCTGCGGTGATCTCTGATGCACGCCTTAGTAGTGGCGCCGTCGTGAACCCTGTAATAAAGCAAAGGTTTTTCCACGCAGATGAACCGTCCAGGCTGTCCTGCCAGCTTTCTCATGCACTCCCAATCCAATACAAAGTCGTAATTGCCTGAAAATAAAGGAAGCGCCAGCTGTGCCTTTCTGTAGCTGCAGGACGGGCACATGACAGGATTTCCCAAAATCAGGCCGCTTCTTTTTACAGCAGTTAAATGGCAGAGGCCGCGGACCCGCCACGGCAGACGCAGTACCTTTTTTACCGCTTCCACAGCGCCTCCCCAGTACAGCTTCCCATATTTTATCAGAATCCCGTCACTCATAAATACAGTCATATCCGGCCACTGTCTATAGACCCGGCATAGTTCTTCTACATAATGCCGGTTATACAGATCATCCTGGTGGGCAATGGTTACAAACTGCCCATCTGCCTTTTCCACTGCAAAATTCCAGTCATCCTGAATATTGCTTTTTCCTCCTCTTATATAAAGGGGAATGCCATACCTTTCAAGAATGGCATCCAGCCACGGGCTGGGAGTGGATGTGGCGCAGATAATCTCTGTTTCTGCTGTCTGGGCTTTCAAGGAGCGAATGCACGCTTCCAAATATGGAGACTGCCCGTAGGCACAGATGACAAACGTATGAAATCCCATCATTTACCTCATTGCAAAAGCAAAAAATTAAAAGAAATATTCCTCCAGCATCAGGCATAGGGCATGGTAGACGGGCAGATGCAGTTCCTGAATCTTATACGTCTCCTGCTCCGGAACGATTATGGCCGTGTCTGCATGTCTGCCAAGTTTACCTCCGTCTTTCCCTGTCAGTCCAATAACCTTCATCCCTTTAGCCTTTGCTGCTATTAAAGCATAATAAATGTTGGCTGCATTGCCGGAGGTGGAAATTCCCAGGAATACATCCCCCTCCTGTCCGTATCCATATACCTGCTGCGCATATACCATAAGTCCGTCTACATCATTCAGAAATGCGGTAGACAACCCCGGATGGCCCGTAAGGGCAATGGCAGGCAGGCCCTCCTGAAGTTTCCCCGCCAGTTCTCTTCCCACAGTGCCGTCAATCTCCGCCATCTTCTCAGCCATGTCTTCCGGAATGCCGCGCCGCTTTACAAAGCCTTTCATCAGTTCCCCTACAATGTGTTCCGAATCTGCCGCGCTGCCGCCGTTTCCTGCCACCAGCAGCTTATGGCCTGAAACAAAGCATTCCCTCAAAGTCTCATAGGCCTGTAAGACAGATCCCCTAACCGGTTCCAGACAGGGATACCTGTCCGCCAGTTCCTGTATATATGCCATCTCATCCATGCTGTTTTTTTTCCTTTCCAATAATGAACTCTGCTGCGCCCATAAGAGTTTCCGAGTAAAAATCATAAAATGGCTCCTCTCCCTGCCGCCTGCTTTTTTCCCGCTCTTCCCTGCCATAGCCTGTGCCTACCAGAATGCTTCTTATTCCATAATTATGGCCTGCCTGAACATCAATGCGCTTGTCGCCAATCATATAGGAATGGTTTTTATCGATCTCATATTCCCGCTCTGCCATTTCAAACATTCCCGTATCTGGTTTTCTGCAGCGGCAAACCTTCCTGTACTCTCCGATGCCATGCTCTGGATGATGAGGACAATAATAGAACGCATCGATCCAGGCTCCGTCCCTTTTCAGCTGTTCATTGAGATACCGGTGAAGCCTGTGCATGTGCTCCACTGTGTAATAGCCTCTGGCAATGCCTGCCTGATTCGTCACCACTAAAATGCAAAATCCGTTGTCGCGCAGAATTTTTACAGCCTCAGGAACTCCTGGAAGGATCACCAGATCCTCTGGGCGGTAAAGATATGTGACTTCTTTGTTAATAGTTCCGTCACGGTCTAAAAACACTGCTTTATCCATATATCTCAGCCTTTCTGCCAAGATCCCCTTTTTTAATCGGCCTTGGCAGCCTTAGAGTACTTTGACTATGCACTGACAGATAATCCTATGCGCTACAGATGAAACTCATAGCTTCTGTCAGGCATCTGTATATTCACGCTGTCATATGCCCATCGGCTCTCATCTGCAATCCATGACTGGGCTCCCCGCAATTCAAAATTCCAGTCTGTCAGCTGCCCTCCCGCAGCCTCCATCCGCGCCGCCACCTTATGTTTTACATTGTATGGACAGTACATCAAAAGATACCCGCCGCCGCCGGCGCCTAAGAGCTTGCCTCCCAGGGCCCCGGCCTTTTTTGCTTCGTCGTACAGCTCGTCTATCTGAGGATTGGTAATCTTGCTGCTCATACGCTTCTTACTTTTCCACCCATAGTCCAAAAGCTTTCCAAAACTGTGCAGATTGCCTTTTAACAGCTCGTCCTTCATGGCATAAGCCAGAGCTTTTACCTGGCACATGGCATCAAACGGAGCTTTCTTTTTATAATTGCTTACCTGGTCTTTAATAATGTTGGCTGATACATGGATCTTTCCTGTGTAGCATAGCAGCAGATTATACTGCAGTTCATGAATAATGTCCTTTTTTATTCTTAAAGGATTTACCACCACATTATTTCTTCCGTGAAATTCAATAAAATTAAACCCGCCGAACGTGGAAGCATACTGATCCTGATAACCGCCGTCGATTTTTAAGTCTTCCCGTTCCACCTTATAGGCCAGATCCGCCATGGCATACCCGTCTAACTCCACGCCTTTCCAGCGGGCCATAGCAGTAAGGAGGGATACCATTACGGTGGAAGACGTCCCCAGGCCTGAGCCTGGCGGCGCATCACATTGAAGGTACACCTCGCATCCCTGTTTTATCTCCATGGCGTTTAATGCCGCCGTTACCAGGTCCAGCCGCCCGTCATAAACATAGTTTTCCCTGACATTGTACTTTACAGTCATGTCAAAATCCAGGGAATGGACAATAATCTGATCATCTTCCCTGGGTACAATGGAGCAATATGCATATTTGTTTATGGTGCTTCCTATAATCGCTCCTCCCTGTTCCTCGCAAAAAGGAGCTACATCTGTTCCTCCTCCGCCAAAGCTGACCCGCAGCGGCGCCTTTCCTCTGATTACCATGTCAGAACTCCCTTCTTAATGTCATCCATAAACCGATAGTAATCCTGGGGAATGCCGATATCAATAAAATAGCCGTCATTGACAAAGCCGCCCAGCCTGCGCCCTTCTGACAGCCATTTAGGAATCATATCCTGCTCTAAAGATACTTTGCCCTCAGGAATCTCATTGATCAAATCCCGGCGCATCAGGTATACCCCGCCATTAATCGTTCCGGCCTTCTGCTCCCTGGTCTTTTCATTAAACCCTGTCAGCATCCCCTCTGCAAGCAGAGCCTGTCCATATCTTGACACATCCTCAACCTCCCTTAAGACCAGGGCCATGTCCAGCTCCGTGTCCTTCCTCTGCCGTATTAAGCGGTGGTAATCCATTCTGTAGAATGTGTCTGCATTCAAAACGAAAACTTCCTGGCCTGTCATATGCCGGGCCGCATTCTTTATAGCTCCGGCAGTGCCCAAAAGGGTTTCCTCATAGGCATAGGAAGTATGAATTCCAAATTTCTTCCCGTCTGTAAAATACTCCTCCACCATAGAGCCTTTATACCCTACGGCAAAAATAATGTCATCAATTCCCTGCCCTGCCAGCTCCTGAATTACATATTCCATAAAAGGCTTTCCCTGAATAACCGCCATGGGCTTTGGACGGTCGTTTACCACGCTGCGGAGCCTGGTGCCCAAGCCGCCTGCCAGTAAGATTGCCTGCATATTTTAATCCTCATTTTTTCAGTTTTGCATAAGTATACCATCTTTCAGGGAATTTTACCAGACAAGAGGAGTATTTTTTAATATTCTGTAACCAAAAATAAAGATATACTGAAAACTTATCTTGAATAACGTGAAAAGAAGGTTGTTGATATAATGGTAAAACAGTCACGGAAACTATCTCGTACCTTATGAAACGATTTGAATTTTCAGAAGCAAGGTCTGAAAAAGAGGTAGAAAAATACTGGAATATATAATCTTACAATCAAATACCGACCGCCCTATCAGAAAACATCTTTTCGTTTGCATTTCTGATAGGGCGGTTTTTGTTAATAAAAATTTAAAAAGTATCCTTTTGTACACCGTTGCAATCGAAACGGCTTAAAACTTCCTGCTCCCTCCCCCATGGCTTCTTCCGCCTGATGACATATGCGTAGAACTGCGCCCGGACGAGGAATATCCTCCGCCTCTTCCCACGCTTCCCGTATTCCTGGGGATTACTCTGCTGGTGACAAACTTATTAACCAGTGTATCCTTTTCATCGCCATAGGCGAACCTGGCATCCGCCCGGTATGCCATAGTCAGATTCCGGATCTGCTTCTCATCCTCCTCCATGGCATACTGCCGCTTTACGGCCACACAAGCCGTACCCGCCACAAAAGCAGAAACACATACGGCCAACAGCGCCTCATACCAGCGTATGCTTCTGTAGACGCTGACTTTTCCTGTTTCCGTATCATAATTATACTGGCCGGCTGGTATTCCGGCCCTGCAGTATTGTTCCACATCCCCTAAAAACGAGTCCACGCCGGCTCTGTAATCTCCCTGGGATGCCCCTTCGTATACCCCGTCCAGCATGTCCTCAATCCGCTGATCCGTAAAGATCCGGATGGCCTTTCCGGCAGTAGAAAATGCCAGCTCCCGGTTATCCATGTCAATCAGAAAAAGGATTCCGCTTTTGTCATCCCCCTGGCCAAAGCCGCCTTCCTCGTAAAAATCATCAGCATATTCTGTGGCTGTCTTTCCCTGTGCGTCCTTGGCAGTTACCACCACAATATCCAGATGGTACGCCTCCTGGTACTCCTTAATCCGGCGTCTTGCCTCCTGCACGTATGTGTTATCCAGAAGCCCTGCCATGTCATAGATTCGTTTTCCGTCAGATGCCTCTGTCTCAATATCACTGCTGCCCCAGACAATCTGCGCTGCGGCAAGGCACCACACTGCCGTCAATATCCATGCCGCCATATATCGTATCTTCATTCTCATATAAAATACCCCGCAGCCAAAAGCACGGCCAAAAGCGGCAGAAAGATTTCGGCAAAAAATATCCACAGTTTTTTGGTATCCACAGGAAGCCTTCCGCATACTTTACCGCTTTGCCCATTGCAGGCAAAATAGTAAATATCTCCTGTCTTTCTCTCCCTGTAAGTCAAAGTCCATACAGGGAGCAGGGCATATTCCCACCTTTTGTTCCGAAGTCTCGTCTCCTGGTTTCTGATATTAACGCTGTTATAACTGCCAATGCTGTTTTTCAGACTGTCTGCCGCAAATCCTCTGATCTCCTGCTCCACCTCTTCCTGAAACCGCCCTTGTTCCATATCCCGCTTTTCCGCAAAAAATCCGGACAAAAACCCCATGGAAAAAGGCTTCATGGCACTGACATCAAAAGGCATTACCCCTTCCGCCAGCTTCTTATCTGCTTTCTTTAAGGCATTGCGGGGCACATGAGCAATGTCCATAGTGCCTGAGCGGGACACATCATACTTCTGCGTCTCCGTGTACTGCATATTTCCTGTCTGCCAAATGCGCAGCTTTGTCCCTTCCCCAGCAAGCTTTCCGTCCACCTGGCAGCTGTAAAGCCAGTAAGGGAAATAGACTCCCGTCATCTTTTCAATCTGTTGGGGGGCATAAAAGTCTGAAGGCACGAAACGCTTTTTTTTCAGCCACTGAAGAAAGATTTCCGTTGCTTTCTCCTTGTCAATGGCAAAAGGAAGAACATAATCCGGCCTATATTCTCCCTGAAGCCTTCCCTGAAGAATCACCGGATTCTGGCAGTAGAAGCAGAAAGAGGCAGCCGTAGTCCCATCGGTAACGATCTCTGCCCCGCAGCTGGGGCACGTATATACTACGGCATTTTCCATGCCTGCCTGCCCTGCAGCACTGTCTTCCCGCTTTCCGGCTCCGCCTTTTTTCTCTTCATAAGCAGCCTCTTCCTGATTCGGCCTTGTCTCTGGAGCTATTTTCTCCAGCTCCTCCTGAGTAAACCTGGACAGGCAATACTCACATTCATAATCCTGGGCGGCGGGATCAAACTGAAGCCCTCCGCCGCAGTTAGGGCATTTTATACTTACTGTTGCCATCTGTCCGGCCTCCGCCTGTTACTATTAAAGTATCGAATCCTTACAGTAGGACTGCGCACAGGTGCGCTGTCCGTACGGTGCCAAAATACCTGTTTTTGGCATTTTGTGTGCATCCCCAGCCAGGCGCATGGGGTTTACTGTCTGGGTTTCCCGCATTCGCTGCAGAATTTCCCCGTGTTTACTGCGCCGCAGCTGCAGGTCCATGGCCCGGCGGCTGGTCTGGGACTGCCGCATTCACTGCAGAACTTTCCCGTGTTGGTCGTACCGCAGCTGCAGGTCCATGCCCCTGTCTGAGCTCTGGCGCCGTCATGAGGCTGGCCATGGCTTTCCCCCATGCCGGAAGCCTGCGGCCCGGCCTGTTGAGCGTATCCTGCTGCCTGCTGTCCATACCCCGGGGCTGGCTGTCCCTGACCCATCTGCTGGCCGTAGCCCATACCTGCCTGGTTCATCTGCATCTGCTGGAAATTCATGTTGGAAACATTGGCCATATAGCCCCCCGCCGTGTTCATCCCCACTCCCATGCCCATAAATCCGGCCATGGAACCGTTGGCATTGGAACCTGCCGCCTCCATGCCTCTTGCGATAGCGCCCTGCACATACCCTTCCCTGACAGAGGGATCGCTTAACATGGCGCCCTGGTTGCGCATGTTGATCAGCTTTTGGGACTCCTCATCATAGGAAATGCTGGCAATTCCTACGGACTGAATTTCCATGCCCCGCATCTGCTTCCAGTCTTCGTCCAGCACATTGGACATATACTTTCCCAGTTCCCGGCCTTTGGAAGACACATAGGAAATACGGATTCCATCTGCTGACATCTGGTTAATGGAAGACTGCAGCGCCTCCAAAAACTCGCTGAGATACTGCTCATTAATGCTCTGGATCTCCACCTTGCTGCGGTTCTTGGGGATCGCCTCTCCATAAAACTTCAGCGGATCTGTTATCTTTATGGAATAAGTCCCATGGGCCCGCAGAAAAAGCTCCGCATTATAGAACAGATCAAAATAGTTGATAGGATTGCGGGTGCCGAACTTAATCCCTTTAATCTCCTGCAGATTGATGAAAAATACTTTCTGTACTGTAGGGGTGCTGCCGCCATATTTCACGCGCTGATAGGACTCCTTTAAAGTATCGCCAAACTGGCCGTTAAACAGAGAGGGCAATGAAGAATTATTAACTGTATAATAACCCTCCTCTGCCGTATAATCCACCACTTTGCCGCCGTCTACCAGCATCATGAACTGATTCGGATACACGTGGATCACCGATCCGTTGGAAACCGTATCTGCAGTCCCTTTTGTATTGGAGCCTTTCCGAATCTTTACTCCGTTTGTAAAAACGGTCTGATCGCCCATTTCTCCGGCTTCTATGACCTCCAGCCACTGATCTGCCAGAGAACCGCTTATGGCTGCGCCGATTGCCTTAATAATTCCCATATGTCAATCCCTCCTGAACACTATATTCTTTTTCTTAAGTATACCGTTTTAAAGTCCTGAAATCAATGATTTTCCTTCTCAACCCGATGCAGTTTCCACACCCTGACATCCACAGGCGTAATTCCTGTGCCGCAGTATTCGCAGAACTTGCTTCCCAGCCTGGTAATCGGGGCCCCGCAGTTTGGACATGTTACGCCTACGGCAGTTGCCAGCTCCTTTATCTTGGAGAGATCCTGTATGTAAATCAGTTCCATATTGTACCTGGTCTGTTCTTTGCGGATTTTATCACGGATTTCTGATTTTCTCTTTCCCCTTTGCCTGACTCTTTCTGCTTTTCCCAAACGTCCGCTTTCGTTTCGGCCTTCATTCACCCGCCAGCTTCCTGCCTCTTCTTCCTTCTTTATCTCCTCATAATAATACTCCACCGAAGACTGCAGCTTTATGATGCACATTCCTGCCTCTTTCTGGTATCTGGAAATTTCCGTCTGGTGAATCCTTACCTGTCCATAGCTTTCCCTGACTCCTCTGCGTCTCTGATCTTCTATGCAAAGTTCCACCTGCCTCTTCAGTTCCTCTGAAACCGCAGAAACTGGCATTTTGCTGTCCCTCCCCCTTGCTGTCACCACCGGACCGCTGCCGCATTGTTCCCCGGGCTTCCCTGGACATCTGCCCTCTAATACTGCCGCATCCTGACAGCTTAACGCCTCCAGATATGCCTTCAGCATATTCTCACACATTTGTTTCCACTGAGCCCAGTGAAACTCCGGAAAGTCAGCCTCTATCTGAGGCAGGCAAAGCTTTGTCATCCCGGATACGGATTTCGGCGTTTCCGCCAAAATATCCGCCTGCCTCTCCAGTCCCTCTGCAAAAGAAGGAGTTCCGAACATGGCTTTTGAAATCATCCGCATCTGCCTGCGTATCCGAAACCAGGCATACGCCCCTCCTGCCAGCAGTACGATCCCAGCCACAAGCCCCGGTGCGCCGGCAAGGGCTTCTAATACTTCCATCTTCGTTTCCTCCTGGGATTCACCTGATTTACCGCTGCCCATAAGCATGCTCCTGCCAGAAGAAGCTGCACAATTATGCCAAGCAGCAGCCAGTCCCCTGCTGTCAGCCGCTGGAGCGAACTGCCGGTCCATGTCTGCAGTATGGAAATCCTCCGCACATTGCCCAGCTGCTCTCCCATAGCGGCTCCGAAAGGAACTCCCGGATTTAAAAGCAGCAGCCACGCAAGATAGGAGAACCCGGAAGAACCGCTAAACCGCACGACAGCCGCTGTTCCCAAAACTAAAATTGCCATTGCGCAATAACTTGCCACTGTAGCTATGGTAGTCTTTCTGAACATGGAGGAACAGCAGATGCCTATGCTCCCTGACAAAACTGCCGTGGATATAAAGCTTAGTAAAAGAAGGACAATATCCTTTACTGTCACGCCGCCGTAAATAAACACCAATGCCAATATAGGAAAGCTGGATACAATAAGCAAAATCATGGTGGACAGTCCTGTCATCAGTTTTCCGATCACAATATCCATCGGGGTCATGCGGGTGGTGAGAAGCAGGTTCAGGGTCTGCCTCTCCCTCTCCCCGCTGATGCTCCCTGCAGTAAGGGCAGGCACAATTAAAAGGATCATCACAAATTCAATGCATGCTACAAGAATATACAGGTTCAGAAAACTGGCATACTGGATTTCCGCCGTAGCCTTTGCCTGAGTGACCATGGAGTACATATTCAGAAGGGCGGCCAGAGACAAGATTGTATTGCATAGAAAAATTATAAGCGGAAGCCGGAATGATCGGGATCTTACCCTGGCTTCCTGCCAATAGATCGGATTAATTCTCACTAATAAGCACCATCCCTTCCTCATGATTGATAATCTGCATAAATACGGATTCCAGGCTTCCTCTTTCCCTCACAAACCCGCAGACCATGACCCCTGCTTCGATCAGCTGCTTCAGCAGCGCTGCCTCATCCTCCTGTTCCCCGGTAAAGCCAACCATAATATCATTCTGACGTATGGTGATCGTCTCCACATAGGGGTGGGACCGCAGCAAATTCAATGCCTTCTCTTTATTTCTGCACACTGTGATCAGCAAAGGGCTTCTTACATTGATCTGGTTTAAAATATCGTTTATAGAGCCTTCCAGCACCATTTTCCCCTGTTCAACGATCCCGATGTCTGTACAAACCTCTGACAGTTCCGATAAAATGTGGGAACTGATGACAACGGTCTTCCCCTGCTCCCGAAGTTCCTTTAAAATCTCCTTAAATTCATATCTGGTTCCCGGGTCCAGCCCTGACGTAGGTTCATCCATAACGAGAATCGGCGGGTTATGGATCAGTGCCCTTGCCAGGCAAAGCCTCTGCTTCATTCCTCTGGACAGCCCATCCACATAATAATCTGACTTTTCTCCCAGTCCCACCTGCTCCAGCAGATCCCAGGAACGTTTCCTTGCGTTTAACCCGTATAGGCCGCCGCAGGCAGAAAACAGCTCCATATATTCCCAAACTTTAAGATTGTCGTAAACGCCAAAGAAATCAGGGACATAGCCGATTTTTTCCATAACCTTTCCCGGTTCTTTCATTGCGTCTATGCCATCTACGATCACGCTGCCGCTGTCCGGAAGCAGCAGCCCTGTAAGGATCTTTATGGTCGTGGTTTTCCCTGCTCCGTTTGGCCCTACAAACCCGTACAGAGCCCCTGCATTTACGCACATGCACAGTCCGTCCAGGGCAGCCATACGGCCATACATCTTTTTCAGGCCTTCCACTTTCAGCATTATCCTTCCCTCCCCACAATCTCCACCATAGGAAGCAATACATTCAAATTATAGTCCGCCCTGTTTTCATAAACATATTTAACTGTAACCGAATTGCCTGGTGAAAGGTAAGGCGCCAGGTCATGTTCCTCATACACTTCTTTCATGGAATCCATTAAATCAAATTTTCCTGTACTGTGATTATAAAAATAAATGTTTCCTGCAAACAGATTTAAATTGCGTCCGGCCCCTTGCCCTGTAAAGACAGAGGACACAGGGCGTAATATGAGTTTTTCAATCTGTACGTCATTTCCTAAAGAATACTCCAGCGTTACCGGATCTCCTCCATACAGCATGTTGCCGGCGGAATCATAGCTTCCCCCTGACACCTGCGGCTTCCGGATCAGCCCCGACCGGTAAATCACCTGATCATCGCTGGAATACACATTGATGTCCGAAGCTGCCACGGTCTTTCCCTCAGCCCTTCCGCTGTTGAGAAGGTGCGCCCCATCCTCGTCGCTCTGGCTCAGAACGCCGATGATCTTGGCATTAGGCGAATAGTCCGGCATAAAATTATTAAGATAGAAGGTCAGCACATTGGTTTTCGCCACTGCCTCCAGATACCGGTCATTGTTTATATCCGCCTTCTCAAATTCGTTCTGCCCTGACAGATAGGAGGCCACCTGATAGGCATGATTTAACGGATATGTCAAAACTTCCAGTCCGTCCAGGGAGTATGGTATCCCTGGCTCCATATCTCCAAGATAGATCAGTTTGCCGTAAAGAAGCACTGCGCAGTCTTCCAGAGTCTCCTTAAAATGGCTGGTAATCGTTCCTGTATATTTCCCCTGGACAATCTCAATCTCCCCATCAAATCCCACTCCTTCCGCGTTGGCTGTCACTTTGTCCATCTGAAAATATCTCGCGTCAAAAGCCGGCACTGACTGGATCGATACAACCGTTTTGTCATGAAGGTAGTCTGCTTTTATGCTGTATTCTTCCATTCCTGTAAACTGCTTTCTCGCCCCTGACTGCTCCGTGCCATAATAATTTTGAGTTACGGGCTTTACCCAGTAGCCGGAAGCCAGTTCTGACTCATGGGGCCTGTTATATGGGGCCTGAATATTCATGTAGGCCGTGTCGCTGACCGTATCATAAGTAACCTCCAAAAAACGGGCGTAGGTATAAAACGTGTCCTTAAACCGCGTTGTGCTTCCCATTAGCCAAATAATCACTGTAAACAGCACAGACAGAACCATGACGCTGCCCATGTAGTATTCTGTCAGATCGCGCTGTTTTAAAAAGACATACAATCCGATTCCTGCCAGAAATACGTAGATCATGATCTCCATGGTATAGAGCGCCATATTGGGAAGCCGCCTTACATTACCTGTATTAAGCATATCTCTTACTGACCAGTACTGTCCGGTGTTGCCACTGTATGCCGACTCCGCCAGAGCGGTGATCCTGTCCTCCCCCAAAATCCCCGTAAGAAGTTTATCCAGGTAGGAGGGATTTTCCCGGCAAAAAGCGCCGATGTCCACAAAGTCATAGGCAGCTACAGCAATGATGCCTCTTCGGTAGGTTACAGTGCTCAGAAGAACCTGGGAGTCATCTTCCAGCAAAATGTTTCCTCCTGACAGAGAAAATTCCACGCAGGGGATCTCCAGAATAGAGGGGCTGGGAGTTTCCTGGGTGTAATGATCCCTCATATCAATGTGGCGAAGGCGGGGTTCCTCATACATCTCCTCCAGCAGCTCCGGTGCAAATCTGCCTAAAGTGCCGTCAACATTCATGCCGGTTCCCATTATCATTACTCCTCCGCTGCGCACCCATTCAATAAGCACCTGGCTCTGCGCGTCTGACAGATCCCGGATGCGGAAATCCGTAACAAGCATCACATCAATCATGTCCAGGCCCAATTTATCTTCTGGAAAATTCAGCGTATCAAAGGGTATGGTTTTGGTGCGGAGCATGCCATAGTCCACTCCCACTCTGTCCCACCCTGTAAGGGCCTCCGGCACATTGCTTAAAACGCCTACAAATAATTCCGGCACATCCAGGCTGAAGTCCAGCTGCAGCCGCTTTTGGGCCGCCTGCTGTCCCTGTCCGTCTACCACTGTTGCAAACAGCTGATCCGACCGGTTTCCCATAGGAATGTACAGATGCATTTCCTGTTCCTGCCCCGGGTCTGCAAAAACGGGATAATCATAGCGGTAAACCTCATAGTCCGATTCCATTACCAGAATCTGGAGCTTTCCGTCTAATGCCGCTCCTCCCTGATTCTGTATGCTTACATCCAGCGGCACATACCTGCCGCTTTTTGCCGCCCCTTCATATCCGTATTCCACGTCCAGGACGATTTTTAACTGTTCCTGGTCTTCCATGCCGTCATATGCGCCCGCCCACAGGGTCATAACGGCAGAAAGGGCCAGCACAAATACCAGCGGCCCTATAAGCAGTCTCTTTTTAAAATTCATGTTTTTCTCCCGGGTTTCCGAAGTTTTCTTTATTAATATCAAAATCCACCTGAAGCCTGACTGTAAACACAGTGCCGTTCAGATCACTGGCCACTCCTATGGTTCCGCCATGCATCTCCACAATATTCCTGGCAATGGCCAGCCCAAGTCCGGTTCCTCCTGTATTGGAGGAGCGGGACTGTTCCACCCTGTAAAATTTCTCAAACAAAAGAGGAAGCTCCTCTTTCGGTATTACATATCCATAGTTGGTGACAGACACGGTTACCATGGTTTCCGCAGCATGAATCTTCACCACAATGCGTTTTCCCTCTGCCCCGTATTTAATTGCATTATTGATCAGATTATCAAACAGTCTGGCCAGCAGATTTCCGTCTGCATTAATCATCTTTGCCGGAACGTTGCTCTGCAATTCGTATGCCAGATTTTTATCCATGAAATTGGGATAGAATTCCTCCAGAAGCTGGCTTAACAGTTTTACAATGTCTACCTTTGTAACTTTCATGGATACTTTTCCGTAATTCAGCTTGGTGAATCCAAATAAGTCCTCTATAAGCTTCTCCAGACGTTTTGCTTTTGTGTAGGTGATATTAATATATTTTTTCTCCATCTCCGGGGTTATATTCGTGGAGACAGACAGCAGTTCCAGATAGCCGATGATAGATGTCAGCGGAGTTCTCAAGTCATGGGCTATGTTGGTAATCAGCTCATTTTTCGTTCGTTCTGATTCCCGCTCCTTATCCATCAAAGTACGGATATCTCCCACCATTTTGTTGAGATTGGCAGCCATGGCGGAAAATTCGTCATCTCCTACTACCTCCACAGTGGTATTTAAGTCGCCCTCGGAAATATTGCGGATCGCAGTGGAAAGCTTTATGATATAGTCCATAGATTTTTTCTGCAGTACAAGAAAAGCCGCAGAAAACGTGGCGATTCCAGCCAACACGTACAGAAGCGTGATGACTGCGTCCGGCTGATAAAAGACAGCCTGCAGGGATTTCTCCCTGCCCTGCCTCACGGCGTACTCTCCCAGCATCGTAAGATTGGTCACGAGGAACAGATCCACCAGGCAGGCAAACATGGCACTGAGTATAATATTGGTGATCACTCTTGTATGAAACCGGCGGCTCATATCATTTTTCAATTTTGTACCCTACCCCCCACACCGTGGTGATAATCTTATTCTGCCTGGTATCTTCTTTCATCTTTCCTCTAAGGCGCCGGATATGTACCATGACCGTATTATTGGCCTCATAAACCTTCTCATTCCACACCTTCTCAAAAATCTCGTCAGTACTGAACACCTTTCCCGGGTTGGAGGCCAGGAGATATAAAATGTCAAATTCAATGGGAGTCAGCTTTATCTCTTCCCCATAAACCGTTACCTTATGATTATCTTTATTAATCACCAGACCTTTAATGGAAATCTCGTTTCTGTCTTCTTCCCTGGATGCACTGTTGGGATTTAACTGAGTATAGCGCCGCAGCTGGGATTTTACCCTGGCTGTCAGCTCCAGAGGATTAAACGGCTTTACCACATAATCATCTGCCCCTGTGCCAAGGCCCAGGATCTTGTCAAGGTCTGTAGAGCGGGCACTGAGCATAATAATCGGAATGTTATTGGTTTCCCGTATCTTTTTGCACATCTCCAGGCCATCCATTCCCGGCATCATAATATCGAGAAGCACCAGATGAATCTCTTCTTTCTCAAGAATGTTCAGCCCGTCCTGGGCATTGCCTGCCTTAAATACTCTATATCCATCGCTGACCAGATAAATTTCCACCAGGTCCGCAATCTCATTTTCATCATCAACTACCAGAATACTGATCTGTGACATGGAATGTCCTCCTTTTTCTGCAGCGTTTCTTTCCAGGTTCGCCTTTGTCTATCCATCATACCACATAAAAGGGGATTTTGCTTTACTTTTTCATTAAAAAAACACAGGGGAATCTCTGTCAAATTCCCGGAAGTTCCCTTACATGGCTATAATTTTCAGTGCTAAGGGAAGATCGTTAAGGCGAAGCTGCAGGCAGGCCGTTGAGTGTCCTGCTGCTGTCCGGGTTCAGGTTTGCAGGACATTCCGATGAGCCAAAAAGCGTGTCTCATCTCCATAGCAAAATTCACCCGGACAGCAGCAGGACACTCAACGGCAAAAGCAGAATCCGCCGGCCTAAATCCTTGAGCAGATGACGCCGGCCCATACACGGAAAGCCTTCTCTATATCAATCATTAGCATTAGCGCTGCGGGCAAACCATGCTCACATAACCATTAAATTTCCTGCAGCATATCATCAGATTAAGCGAATTCTGCTTTTGCCCCAAGGGCTCCATCTCCTGGCAGGGTGAATTAATGCCGTGGAGAAGAGACCTGTTTTTCGGGCTCTTCGGAACGTTTGGCAATTCTGAACCCTGCCAGGAGATGGAGCCCTTGGGGCCTGCGGCAACTCCGCCTAATCCCCTTATTCCGTCTCCCTCTCCACCGGGACAAACACCCTTTTATCCTCCGGCTCCTCTAAAGCCTGCTGCCTCTTTACCGCTTCCACGGCCTCCTGGCAGAACCTTTCCTGTGCGCACAGGGGCGTCTTTCCCCTTCTGTCAACCTTCGCATAACTTCCGTCGGGCTGCAGGATATGAGCCTTCATATTGTCGTCCAGCTGAACCTGCAGAATATGGATCGCTTTCTCTTTAAGCTTCTCATCCAGAACAGGGAACACGATCTCCACCCGCCGGTCCAGGTTCCTGGGCATCCAGTCTGCGCTTCCCATGTACACTTCAGGAAACTCGTCATTTTCAAAATAGAAAATGCGGATATGTTCAAGGAAATTGCCTACAATAGAGCGAACTGTAATATTTTCGCTAAGGTTAGGAACTCCTGCCTTAAGGCAGCAGATTCCCCTGACAATCAAATCAATCTTTACGCCTGCGCATGAAGCCTCATACAAAGCCGCAATAATATCCCTGTCGCACAGGGAATTTACCTTGGCAATAATTCTCGCGCTTCTTCCTGCCTTTGCATGGTCGGTTTCCCGCTTAATCATGCGAAGGAATCTTTTCCGCAGCCAGATCGGCGCCACTGCCAGCTGATTCCAGTGAAGAGGTTCCGAGTACCCGGACATCATGTTGAAAACCGCCGTAGCGTCCTCTCCGATCTGGGGATGGCATGTAAGGATTCCGCAGTCTGTATACAGCTTCGCCGTAGAATCATTGTAATTGCCTGTACCCAGATGGACATAACGGCGAATTCCGTCTTCCTCCCGGCGTACTACCAAGGTAATCTTGGAATGGGTCTTCAATCCCAGCAGGCCGTAGATTACATGGCATCCCGCCTTTTCCAACGTCTTAGCCCAGTTAATATTGTTCTCCTCATCAAACCTGGCTTTCAATTCCACCAGGACAAATACCTGCTTGCCCCGGTCCGCCGCCTCCGCCAGCGCAGCCACAATCGGCGAGTTGCCGCTGACGCGGTACAGCGTCTGCTTAATAGCCAGCACCTGCGGATCTCTGGCAGCGGTCTTTACAAAACTCACCACCGGGTCAAAGGATTCATATGGGTGATGCAGAAGAATGTCTCCTTTGCGGATATTGGTAAAGATGTCATCCTCATTCATAAAGGCAGGGTTAGGCTGAGGGGTATATCTGGGGGCCTTCAGATGGTCAAAGCCATCCATTCCGTACATCTTCATAAGAAATGTCAGATCCAGGGGGCCGCTGATAGCAAAAATATCCTCAGAATGGATATCCAGTTCCTTTTTCAGACGCTTCAGCAGCCGTTTGTCTGTATTTTCCTCGATCTCCAGGCGGATTGCTTCCCCCCATCTGCGCTTCTTTAACTGCTTCTCGATTTCCTTTAATAAATCCTCGGCCTCTTCCTCGTCTATAGTCAGATCTGCGTTTCTCATGATCCGAAACGGATGGGCATCCAGAACTTCGTGTTTTACAAACAGGGAGGAAATATTTCGCTCTATGATCTCCTCCAGCAGGATTACTACCCGCTCCTTGTCTGACGGAATCTCCACAATGCGGGGAAGAACGCTGGGTACCTGAACCATGGCAAAATCCAGCTGCTCCGGCTTCTCCTTTTCTTTAATAAGCGCGGCAATATTCAGAGATTTATTGTATATCAGCGGGAAGGGCCTGGAAGAATCCACTGCCATAGGAGTCAAAACCGGGTACACGTTGGAGCGGAAGTATTCATCTGCAAACTTCCCTTCCTCCTCTGTCAGCTCTTCATGCCTGGCAACAATGCGAAGGCCGTTCTGCCGCAGCGCAGGAAGGAGAGAACGGTTATAAGTGGAATATTGAAGCGCCACCAGGTCATGGGTTTTTTCCCCTATCTTTTCTAACTGCTCCTCAGGCTTTAGCCCTGCTATGTCCGGCTTGGAATATTTTGCATGAACCATGTCTTTTAAAGAAGCTACCCGCACCATGAAAAACTCGTCCAGGTTGGAGGCCGTTATGCTTAAAAATTTCAGCCGCTCAAACAGCGGCAGGCTTTTATCTCTTGCCTCTTCCAAAATCCGATAATCAAATTCCAGCCAGCTTAATTCTCGGTTTACATAATTCTCACACTTTATATATCGTGAATCTATCTCAGCCACGGCTTAACCCCTCCTTTTCCTTTTCAGCACTGGCTTAATGCCGAAAATCTCTTCAAAGAAATCCCCACAAAGCATTACCGCAAACAGTTCCAGGCTAATATCGCCGTCGTATGCGGCAGTAACCACCAGCTCCCCGTTTTTCACGCTCATACGGCAGTTTTCCGTTTTCTGCTTATGGCTCCTGTCAAGGGCATTTGCCATGCGTAGAAGGGCCGTCAGCTTTGCTACTCTGGTATCTTCATCCGCATAGTCAAATTCCGCCCCGTAAAAGCGGACAACGTTGGCCACCAGCTTCCTCTCCTCATGGGACAAGCCGATGATTTCCGTAGCCATAATGATATTATAGGCGCTGGTCCCTGTATTTCTGGTGCTGATAAATTTGCCGCAGCCGTGAAGAATGGCTGCTATCTGCAGCAGCAGGCGTTCTCTGCTGCCTAATCCATGGTTTTTCTTCATCACGTCAAACAGCTGGAGAGCCAGCTTCTCCACACACTGGGCATGGCTTCCTCCGCAGCGGTACCTCTTTGCCATATTGCGGGCCGCTATGGGAATATCTTCATCAAAGCTGTGGGCAAAATTCAGCTTCTTGATGTTCTGGGCATATTCGGAGGCAATTCCGTCGCACATACGGATTCCAGGAATCCATATCATCTCAGCGCCTGTCATCTCCACCACTTTGCGGAAAATAATGGCTGCCGGCATTAAAAGGGTGGCATATCCTGCATTAACTCCAAACCGCTCTTCAATCTGATCCTGTGACATCTGACAGAGCCTGTCTGCATACGCCATAAAATCAGAAGCACTGATGCGATCCGTAGTCCCCAAACGGGTTTCCTGGGAATCGCTGCCGGCTGGTGACCCGTTCTTTCCCCTATACGAAGCCACATAGTCCACTTCGTCTCTTGCCAGATACAGAATCAGCTCTCCAATGGCAATCAGATTTTTGATGCCCCGGTTCTTCATGTCCCGATCCTTCAGATACATCTTTTTGTAGGTTCCCAGCTCTTTGTCCACTATCTCCTCCACAATGGCTCTCTGCATCCGGCTGTCAGCGGGAATCTTCGATAAGATCCCTCCGATGGCCATGACGCCCAGAGGCAGGTTCTGGGTGGAAACAAGGCTGTCTTTGTCAAACAGGGAAATCTGCATGCTGCCAAAGCTGACATCTGCAATGGCAGTTCCCTTCTGGATGATTTTCTGAAATTCCGACTCCTTCATGGCAATAGCCTTGTAGGTCAGAAGCCTTTGCTCTGAGTTGCTTAAGACCTTTACCGAGATCCCGGTCCTTACCCGTATCTGTTCCAAAATAATCTGGCTGTTTTTGGCAAGGCGCATGGCAGTAGTGGCATAAGCCCGGTAATCGGATATCTGGTAGCTTTTCATCACCGTCATGAATTCTTCCAGAATCCTGCACATTTCATCAATAAGCTCATAGCTGATTTTTCCTGTGCTGTAGGTGTTTTTCCCCAATGCAATTACGTGGCGCAGGTGATCGATCTGTCTTAACCCGTTTTTTGCCGTAATCTCGTAGATTCCCAGTTCCAGCTTAAAGGAACCCACGTCAATGGCCGCAAATAATTGTGCCGCCATACATAACTCCTCCCCTCTTCCCTCTCTTGAAATTTTTATGATCCAGCCAGGGCACGCCTGAAAATCAAAACTCCCCCTGCCCTGTTACTGTTTTCCAAGCAAACCTGATGCGCCCCGCTATAAACACACCGCCGCAAATGAAAGTCCGGCGGGCGCACTTGGCATACCTGAATGCATGCCGTCTAATGGCCGGCGGGAATTTTAAAGCAGATGCGTAATAAACTGAGCCGCCGTCCTTCCCGAAAGCCCTCCGTGGGTAAGCTCCCATTTATTGGCTTCCTGGTATAATTCCTCCATGGGCATGGTAATTCCATGACGTTTGGCCAGAGTCTTTACAATATTCTGGAACTCCCTTTTATCCGGCGATCCAAAATAGATGGTTACCCCGAAACGGGCTACCAGAGACAGCTTTTCCTGCACGGTGTCATTGACATGAAGCTCATCGTCCAGCTCCCGTTTGTCACTGAACTTCTCCCGAATCAAATGCCTGCGGTTGGAAGTGGCATAAATCAGGACATTTTTCGGTTTCCGGCCAAGCCCGCCTTCAATGATGGCCTTAAGATATTTATATTCCAGCTCGCTTTCCTCAAATGACAGATCATCCATATACACGATAAACTTGTAATTCCTGTCCTGTATCTGCTCCAATACGGAAGAAAGTGCATGGAATTGATGCTTGTACACCTCAATGATCCGCAAGCCCTGGTCATAATACTCATTTAAAATAGCCTTAATGCTGGAAGATTTGCCGGTCCCTGCATCGCCGAACAGCAGCACATTGTTGGCGGCCCTGCCCTGGATAAAGCTTTCTGTATTTTCAATCAGCTTTTTCTTCTGCAGTTCATACCCCACAATATCATCCAGGTACACATGTTCCACATTTACCACCGGCTCAATAACCGCCTTATGGCGGTCTTCCACTATACGGAACGCCTTGTTCAGCCCGTACTTTCCCACGCCGAACTCCCGGTAAAACTCTGTTACCGCACGCTGGAAACCGTCAATATCCTCCGCCGCCTCCAAAGCCAAAGAAAGTTCAACGATCCGGTCCCGGATTCTCCTGTTAAAGATCCGGCTGACCGTATCCGCAGGCTTATAGCAGGCCAGCTGGCTCCACACCGGCTCCCCTTCCGCCTCCTCATCCAAAACCCGGATATCTTTTCTGTAAAGTTCCTGTATCGCCGCCAAATCCTGCCTTGCAAGCCTGGACAAGGTCCCTCCCTGATCTCCGCGGATCTCGCAGGAAATGCTGTAGGCATTTTCCTGTTCGGCAAGTCCATACGCCAGAAAGCAATGCCACAAATTCCCCTCAAACCCATAGTCCGCCGCCAGTTCAATCAGCTGGCTGGCAAGGGCATAAATGTCCAGGCCGTCACTCTGGTCTTTGTTCCCGCAAAGCAGCTGCGCCATCTGATCAAAAAGTTTCTGGTTTTTAAAATTCCGATATATCAGCAATCGCTTCGTGTTCATGGCTCTGTCTCCTAATAATTGCCCAAAATCCTCATGTTGGCAGCTTCCTCGGAAACGCTTCTCAATGCGTTTTGAATGGAAGCGTCGCTTAAATTGCCTTCCACGTCTACAAAGAACCGGTACTCCCACGTTTTTCCCTGTATGGGACGGGATTCTATCATTCTCATGTTGACCCCATTGTAAATAAGATTGCCCAACATATTATACAGGGTTCCGCTTCTGTGGGGAAGTTCAAAACAAATGGTAATTTTTCCCGCATCTTTGCGGTAAATGCGGTCTTTGGCAAGGATAATAAACCGGGTAGTATTATTCTTGTTGTTGTTAATGTTTTCCGCCAGCGCTTCCAGGCCGTACAGCCTTCCTGCAGCCCGGCTGGCCACAGCAGCCTGGCTTTTATCATGGTCGCTGATAATCTTTCTGGCAGCCATTGCCGTGTTCTCCACGCTGATCTGCCGCCACTGAGGGCGTGCGTTAAGATATTGGCCGGACTGCATCAGAGCCTGGGGATGGGAATACACGGTCTGAATGTCATCAAGGGATGCCCCGGGCAGTCCAAGCAGCATGTGATTCACCGGAATGCAGATTTCCGCCACAATAACATTGTCATGGCAAAGCATTAAGTCATAGTTGTCACTGACAGCCCCTGCAGAAGAATTCTCAATGGGAATTACCGCATAGTCCGCCTTCCCTGATTCCGCTGCCTCCATGGCCTCCTCCCATGTGTTCACATGAAAGGCATCCACCTGGTCGCCAAAATAGGCAAGCGCCGCCTCATGGCTGTAGGCCCCCTCCACGCCCTGATATACTACCCGTACCGCCTGAGCGGGGATGCTGTCCACCTGCCGGAATCCCAATCCGGATTTTTTCCCGTGCTGTTCCAAAAGACGGTATTGATAGCGGCGGCTGATAGTCATAAGCTGAGTAAACAGTTCCTGGGCTGCCTGCTGGTTAAACGCTCCATGAGCCAGCTCTCTGACTGCGGCGATTTTCGCCTGTTCCCGCTCTCTGTCAAAGACCTGCTCTCCCGTCTCGATCTTAAATTCCGCCACCTGTTCTACTAGCTTCATTCTCTCTTCAAACAGCCGGATAATCTCCTGGTCAACCGTATCCAGCCGATCTCTGATTTTCATCAAATCCATGTTTTTATGCTCCCTCTCTCAGTCTCTTTTCCTTTATCAGCATGTCGATAATGATCTCCCTGGTGTGGGCGCCTACAAATTTCTTTTTCTCCGGCTCCAGTCCTTTGATGATAAACGGCTCTCCGAACTCAATGGTCACTTGAGAGGATTTCATCTTTGGAAAATGAGCCTCATACACTTCCGCCGTCCCCGTAATGGCCACCGGAACCACCGGGCAGCCTGTCTTTTCGGCAATCTTTAAGCTGCCTTCCTTAAACGGAAGCAGATCCAGATAATCGTCTGCTTCATTTCTGGTCCCCTCCGGAAAAATCCAGATAGAAACGCCGTTTTTTACTTTGGAAACCCCTTCCAATATGGCCTTAACGCCTTCCCGGATATTTTCCCTGTCCAGAAACAGGCAGTTGACATTTCGCATCCAGTTAGACAGAAGCGGAATCTTCTCCATCTCCTTCTTTGCCATAAATCCCAGAGAAGTGGGCACTGTTGTGTAGCCTACCAGAATATCAAAATAGCTTCTATGATTGCCCACATAGAGCACCGGCTGATCCGGCGGAATATTCTCAAGACCCTTTACCGTAATATGTACTCCGGCCACCTTTAAAATGCGCCGGAACATGAAGCGGACAATGGCCAGGCTCTGCCTGCCTTTCTTCTCCGGATCTGTTTTCCCAATCTGTTTCTCTAATATGAGAATAGGAATACTGAAGATTAAAAACAGAATAACCATAGATGCAACCAGAATAAATTTCAGCATAGTTTTCTCCCTCTTTTCATCCCTTTATTATATAAAAAGAAAGGCGCAAATACAAGTCTAAGCGCCTTTCTTTTTTGTAATTTGTTCGAATAGAAGTCCTGTTATAAACCACAGGGGAGCAAAGTCCAGGCGGATCAGGCCGTCCACGTTGGAGTGAAGGCCGCTGTAGTCCCAGGGACAGACTCCCCCGGCCTTTAACAGCGTGCCAAACAGATACTCCGCCGTGAAAATAAGAACCATGTAAAGCATTCCATGACGGAGGATTCTGTCTGCTGCCGCCAGCGCTTCCCCCGGCTTTATCTGAAGCCATCTGTCCACCGCCTGGCCGATAGGAGAAAGTAAGGCTCCCAGACCATAGATGGGAAACATTAAAAGAGAAGTGCTTCCCATAAGCCTCCAGTCATGTGCAGCTATGGAGCCTACAGAGGTAAAAATCACCTCAAGGCACCAGCCTGCTACTCCGCATTTAAAAAAATCTTTTCCCAGTTCTTTTATCTTATATGCTGTCTTCATGAAAGCAGTATGTGTGGAATAGGGGAAATTTATGCGCGGCCCTGCCATAAGGATTTGGCTCTTCTACAAAAGCGGCGATAAAAGCCTGCTGCACTGCTCCTTAATCCGAATCCACATATTCCTTTGTTCATACCGTTCCTTTGTCACCTCCTGACAGTGATCTAAATCCTTTCTGAAAGCCTCCTCCAGTTTTTCCGTGGTTTCCTGATCAAAAATAGTGGCATTCACTTCAAAGTTCAGCTCAAAACTGCGGATATCCATGTTGCCCGTTCCATAGCTGCATACCAGCCCGTCAGCCATAACGCCTTTGGCGTGGAGGAATCCTTCTTTATAAACATAGCATCTTGCGCCGACTGCCAGAAGATCGCCCACATAAGAATAGGACGCCCAGTATACAAACGGATGATCCGGTTTGCAGGGAATCATCAGACGCACATCCACGCCTGCCTCCGCTGCCATCTTAAGCGCCGAAAGAACCGCATCATCCGGCACAAAATAGGGAGTCTGAATATAAATATGATCTTTTGCCTTGTTAAACAGCTGAAGGTAATTGTTGCGGATCTGGCGGTTGCTGGCATCAGGGCCGCTGCTGATAATCTGTATCTCCACATCATGTTTGCCTCCGTCAGGAAATGCCTCCTGGCCTTTCTCCTGATCCAGTCCAAAATACCATCCGTCTTTAAACAGGTTTTCCCCTGCCGCATAATTCCAGTCCAAAGCAAAGCGGATCTGCAGACTGTAAACGGCACTGCCCCGGATCTTTAAGTGAGTATCCCGCCAGTAGCCGAACTTCGGATCTTTTGAGATATACTCACGGCCAATATTAAAGCCGCCTACATACCCCACTCTGCCGTCAATCACCACAATTTTCCGGTGGTTGCGGTAATTAACCCTCAGCTGCAGCCTTCCTAAGAAAGCGGGAAAAAATTCTCCCACCATGACGCCGCTGCTTTCCAAGTCTTTCCACACCCGCTTCGGCATAAATCTGCCGCCCATGCCGTCATAGAGAATCCGCACCTCTACTCCATGGGTCACCTTTTCCTTTAGAACCGGAATCATCCTCTGAAACACCTCATCATTCTTGATGATGTAATATTGAATGTGGATATATTCCTGAGCCTTTTTCATCTCAGCAATCAAGTCATCAAACTTTTCAACCCCGTCAGTAAAAATCTCTACCTGGTTGTCTCCCGTAAGCACTGCTCCGGAAGTTTCCATATTGTATTTCACCAGATTCTCGTATTCTGCGTAACGGGAATCCCTAAGCCACACGTCCCTCTCTGCGATAGCTTCCTCCTGGGACTTTATGGTATATTTAAACCGGTCTTCTACCTCCTTAACCCGGAACATTTTGTTTTTGCGGTAATCCTGGCAGAGAAGGAGATACAGAAAGAAGCCAAAAATCGGCACGAAATAAAGGGCCAGCAGCCATGTCCACACCGCTTTTGGATCTCTTCTCTGAAAGAAAACAATAACCACGGACAGGACAAGATTAATATACAGAAGATGCTCCATCATCCATCCCCACGCCGCAAATATCTGCCCGGGTATCTCCACCAGAATATCAAGGATCGCTTCCATTTTCCACCCCTCCTTTAGCCATCTTCTGAAGGTATGGTTCCCTTAAATGCACATTGTTACACAAACATATTCTTTTCGGAATCATAGCGGTAGTCAATCCTGCCAAGGCTTTCTTCTATATCCTTTTGCTCCAGGTCCAAAGATCTGCAGCATTCTTCCAGAGACGGGTAGAAATCCCTTAACTGGGTGTTCATATAGCTTAACAGCATTACTGGGTCTTTCGGAATCTTACTCATATAATCTGCCTCCTTTTCTTTATTGGATGTATAAGCTTCACTTAATCGGATTATGATAAATGCGGAATCGGCTTAAGCTGCCTGACTAACAACAATTATACTAATTTTACTCGCTTTGAGAAAATTCGTCTAGCCATTTCCAAATATTTATGATAATGTTTATACATGTGAAAACAAAAACAAAGGAGCGCAAGCCTTATGAAACGGATTCTCCTTATTGCAACCGGCGGCACCATTGCTTCTAAGCGCAGCGCAGCCGGATTAAAACCCTTGATTTCTTCTGACGAGCTGTTGGGCTACGTTCCGTCTGCCTCCCAGTTCTGCCAGGCGGACGCCCTGCAGCTGTTTAACCTTGACAGCACCAACATCCAGCCAAAGCACTGGCTTGCCATGGCTTTGGCAGTGGAAGAACACTATATGGACTATGACGGGTTTGTCATCTGCCACGGCACGGATACCATGGCCTACACGGCGGCGGCTCTGTCCTATCTGATTCAGAACTCGCCAAAGCCTGTTGTCATTACCGGTTCCCAGAAGCCCATTGACATGGAAATTACAGATGCCAAGTCCAACCTTTTGGACAGCCTCTGCTTCGCCTCCTGCGATTCCTCCCATGGAGTCAATATTGTATTTGACGGCAAGGCAATTGCAGGTACAAGGGGAAAAAAAGAACGCACCAAAAGCTATGATGCGTTTTCAAGCATTAACTTTCCTTATATTGCTGCTATTCAGGACAGCCAGATTCTGTTTTATCTGAATGACAAAAATCTGCTGTCAGCCCCTGTTAAGTTCTACCACGATTTAAATCCCCGCATCGGGCTGCTGAAGCTGATCCCTTCCATGGATGCCACGGTTCTGGACTATATGGCAGAGCATTATGACGCGGTTATTATCGAATCCTTTGGGGTCGGAGGGCTCCCCAACTATGACACCTGCGGATATTATTCTGTTGTGGAAAAATGGGTTAACCTGGGAAAAACCGTAGTCATGGCCACCCAGGTCACCAACGAGGGCAGCAATATGTCCGTCTATGAAGTGGGGCGGAATATTAAATATGAATTTGGCCTTCTGGAATCGTACGATATGACGCTGGAAGCTACCGTGACAAAGCTGATGTGGATTCTGGGGCAGACAAAAGAGCGGGAGAAGGTGAAGGAATTATTCTACCAAACGATTAATCGGGATATCCTGTGGAAAGTGACTCCGCAGCCTTAAAGCGCCTGCCGCCTCACAATGGGGCCGGAAAGCCTTTGCCCCTGTTTGGCCCCGGGCTGGCCAATGGGGGCAAAGACTTAGTCCGCCGATATCAGAGCTTTTTCCCTTTTTTGTCAATCTTCTCTATCCTGGCGCTTACGCCGTCACTGGTATTTTCCAGCGCCACGCTTAATCCGTGAAGCCCCAGAATCTTCCTGGCCAGAAAAAGCCCCATTCCCATATGTCCCTGCCCCTTATTTCGGCTTTTGTCACCCATATAGAACATGTCAAAGGCATGAGTCAGCTCCTCCCGGCTCATAGGCTCCCCTGTGTTCTCCACAACGCAGCAGTCCCTCTTTGTCCTAATAACAATCCTGCCGCCGCAAACGTTATAATTCACGCTGTTGCTCAACAGGTTCCACAGGGCGCCTGCCAAATATTCCCTGTCTCCGTCTACTGCAAAATCCTCCTGATCCTGAAAGATCACCTGGATATTTTTCTCCCGGATCATGGGCTCAAATCTGGCCATCTGCTCTTTTGCCAGCTCCGAAAATGACACGGTCTCTTTTTTCAGAACCGCCTCATCGGAATCCAGCTTGGATATCTCAATCATCTTCACTATCAGCCGGTCCATCTCCTCTGTCTGGCCGATAATCTGAGCCAGGTAATAATCCCTCTTCTCTTCCATGTTGTGTTCAACAAGGTTCTCCGCAAAATTCCGGATAACCCCTAAAGGAGTCTTCAGCTCATGGGCCATGGCATTAATGAAATCCTGGCGCATCTCCTCCAAGGCTGTCTGTGCGTCATAGGTTTTGCGAAATACCCGGATGATTTTCGCCGCACATGCAAGGGTCAGCACAAGCCCTGCCGCATAGACATATTTCATGTAATCCATGGCTGCCATCCAGGGACTGCTCTCCATGCGCAGCTCCGCATATACAGGGGCTTCCTGGGTTCCCACCTTCAGCTGATACCGCCCTCTATAGTAAAATCCGTCACTGTCAATGATAATCGAAGGCTCCTCAATGCCTTCCTCCCATGTAAAGCTCTGTCTAGCCGGAAATCCATGAAGGTACTGGCTGCTGCACCATGTCTTCCAGCTCTCAAAATCTCTCCAAGTCTCATATGAAGTCATATAAGGAAGCCCCAAGCTGGTATTTAAAACAGTGCCCTTTTCCAATTCCTCCCGGCTTACATTGGAATCCACCCACTGCCACACGATCTCACTGCCCGTCTGCGTAAAAGATCCTGTCACTGTCTCTTCACCCGTAGCATAATCGACTTTTACCATCTCCATGCTGTTAACAGCCCCTGTCAGCGGGTCAGCGTAATTTTCCCCGTCCCACTCATCTTCCGGCATCCATATAAGCTTCTGCACATAGATCCCCCACAGCCTGCGCCCATCTGGCGACGTCCGGATGGAAAACCGGTATTTATCTGGTATGGCGGACTCTATGGAGATATAATGGACATTCTCCCACTGGTACCGTGCCAGCTGTTCCTTCTCCTGGGAAGAAAGATAGTCATCCAGATCAAAGGAAGCGTATCTTCTTACAAATGAGTCCGCCGAATGGATGGCGTTTCCGCCGATCTCATCCCTGGTTCTGGCTATCAGGGCTTCATCAGTTCCGTAAAACCCAAGAGAGATCTGCAGCATCTCATCATTTATTCTCCAAAGATATCCATTGGCCAGATCCTGATAAAATGCCTGCCTATCCTCTTCACTGTCCCAGCCCTCTTCTTTTGCCTGCCCCTCTTTCTCATTAACCTGCCTGACAATGTATACCGCAAACTCCCTGAGCCTCTGGGCAAAGTCTTCTGTAAACTTTGTCTTAACCAAAAACGTTGCCAATGCCATGGTCAAAAGATACACGGCCCCGAATCCGGCTGTCACTGGTTTCCAAAAGTTTTTCTTCTTTCTTCTCATCTTTCCACCTCCAGCCGATAACCGGATTTGCGCACAGTCTCAATCACGCAGCCGCAGGAGCCCATGGCCTTTCTAAGCTTTTTGATGTGATTGTCGACTACTCTCTCATTTCCGTCAAAATCATATCCCCAGAAGCGGATCAGAAGCTGCTCCCGGCTGAATATGCGCCCCGGATTCTCCATGAAAAAGACAAGCATCTCATATTCTTTCGGCGGCAGCAAAAGAAGCTCCCCATGGCTCCACACCTTATGGCTCTTTCTGTCCGCCTTCAGGCTGCCGGCCTCCAGATACGTCCGGCTTCCCTGGATTCTTCCAGTCAGCGCCATGGCCTTTGCATACAGCACCGGAAGGGAAAACGGCTTGGTCACATAGTCGTCAGCCCCCAGGGAATACCCGTTAAGCTTATCCTCCTCCATAACCCGGGCAGTGATGAAAATAACAGGTACGTCGCTGATTTTGCGGATCTTGCGGCATAAGGAAAACCCGTCTGCGCCGGGAAGCATTACGTCCAGCAGTATCAGGTTAAAGTTTTTTCGTCTCAGCAGATCCAAAACCTGAAGTCCATCTTCCTCGGTTTCCGCCGTCCATCCCTTACCGGTAAAATAATCAGCGGCAGCTTCCGCTATCAGATGGTCATCTTCCACAATCAGCAGTCTCAGTTCCATTTGCGTTCTCCGTTATCGGTCTTTTTGATGGTTTTACTTTATCATTCCAATTTATCCTTTCTGTATCCTTTTTATTTAATCTCAAATCCTATTTTAATATTTCCCCCAGCACTTCCATGACTCGGTGAATATCAATGGGCTTTGCTATATGGCCGTTCATTCCTGAATCAAACGCCGCCTTTCTGTCCTCTTCAAAGGCATTTGCAGTCATTGCCACAATAGGGATATGGGCAGCGGCAGGATCGCTTAATGCCCTTATATGCCTTGTAGCTTCATACCCGTTCATTATCGGCATCTGAATATCCATTAGGATCAGATCATACTGCCCGGGCTCAAACGCTTTCATCTTATCCACTGCCACCGCTCCGTCGTCAGCCACGTCAACAGAAAATCCCTCTTCCTGGAGAATCTCCACTGCGATTTCCTGGTTCAGCTCATTGTCCTCTACCAGAAGGATTTTCTTCCCTTTAAAAAGGGACTCCTGATCCGAAACGGTAACAGCCGTATCTTCAGGTAAAAATGGCGACTCCAGAATTTCTCTCAGCTCTGACAAAAAGATCGGTTTTGAGCAGAAAGCCGTAACCCCAGCTTCCCTGGCCTCCTCTTCAATGTCTGACCAGTCATAGGCAGTCAGGATAATGATGGGCGTTTCCTCCCTGATCAAGCTGCGGATGCGCCTTACCACCTCGATGCCGTTCATGTCAGGCATCATCCAGTCTATAATATAGGCGGCATACGCATCGCCCTGATCCTCCGCCAGCTGGACGCGGAGTACTGCCTCTTTCCCGGAAGTTGTCCAATCCGGCCTCATGCCTATGGTAGAAAGCATTTTTGTAACGCTGGAGCAGGTATTAAAATCATCATCCACCACAAGGGCCCTTAAGCCTTTCAGCTGCGGGATAATCTCCTGCCTTACCTGGCCGGAACAGGTCTTAAACTTCAGCTGCACTGTAAATGTGGTGCCTTTCCCTTCCTCGCTGGCAACGGATATGGTGCCGCCCATCATATCCACTATATTTTTTGTAATAGCCATTCCAAGCCCGGTTCCCTGAATTCCGCTGACCGTGCTGGTCTGCTCCCGTTCAAAGGGCTCAAAAACGTGTTCCTGGAACTCCCTGCCCATTCCGATTCCCGTGTCTTTTACCTGGAATTCATAGGAAGCCCAGCCCTCCGGCGCCTCCCCCTTCTGCAGCACGCGGACGCTGACAATTCCGCCTGGCTTTGTAAACTTCATGGCATTGCTTAAAAGATTAAGAAGAATCTGATTCAGCCTCAGCTTATCACACAAAATATTCTCGTTAACCACATCAGCCGTATCAATGTAAAAATCCAGCTGTTTTGATGTGATGTCCGCCTGGACAATGGTCTTTATGTCATGCATGGCCTCTGGAAGAGAAGTCTCCTTTTCCTCAATCATGACTTTCCCGCTTTCAATCCGGCTCATGTCAAGTACATCATTGATCAGGCTCAGCAGATGGTTGCTGGACGTGGCGATCTTTGACAGATAATCCTGAACCCGCTCTGTGTCCGTAATATGCGTGGCTGCCAGGGAGGTAAATCCTATAATGGCATTCATAGGCGTCCTGATATCATGGGACATGTTGTTGAGGAACACGGTCTTTGCCCTGTTTGCATGCTGTGCGGCCGCCAATGCGTCCTGAAGGTCGATCTTCTGCCTGTCCAGCTGCTCCTGCATCTTTTTCTCATCATCAATATCAACAAAAAGCCCTACAAACGTAATGGGAGAGCCGTCTTCACGCCTGGACAGCCGGCCTGCTGCATGGAACCACCTCCACCCGGCATTTTTTGTCATAAGACGGTATCTTACATCATAAGTCCTTTTTCCGGTGTAGTCATTTACAGTACCCCAGTATTCCTCCATGATCCTCTCTTTGTCTTCATCATGCAGCAAGTCTGACCAGGATTCCAGCTTATCAGGAAAGTCCTCTTTGTCTTTGTATCCCAGCATTCTCCGGAAATCATCTGTCCATGTACAGGAAACCATGTTTGCATTCTCGTCAAAATCCATGCTCCACAGGCCGGACCCCATGGCGGCATGAATATTTTCCATGGCTTTCTGCTCCTTTTCAATCTGGACAAGGGCCGCCCTAATCCTGTCGCTGTCCGCCTTTTCCTGTTCCAAAAGAATTTTGGCTCCTTTTCTGGACTGGTGCAGAAGCACCAGGCATACGCCGAGCATGGCAATCACCGTAATGGCAATCTGAACCGCACTGCGCTTTATCATCGCCGAACTGATGGAGCTGATTTGGTCGCTTATTACATTGCTCCTGACTAGAACCGTCAGCATCCAGTTGGTGCCCTCCACCGGCATATAGCAGAGATCCTCCTGGCTCTTTTGGTAAATAAAAGATATATGTCCCATTCTACCTTCTGCAAAATCATTTTCCAGCTGCTCATAGCTGAATCCCTCATTGATATCTGCATCTGCAATCGCCGAAAGAAGATTGTTTCCTGCCATAAGGCATCCGAATTCGTTGTTTGTCAGGCTCTCGCCGTTTCGGTAGTACAGGCTCCAGTAAGTTTCGCTTTCATTTGTCTGTAATGCCAGAGAGCTTAACATCTCATTTATGTTTATCTCAATAAAGCATGCGCAGATCTGCAGCCCCTGAAAATAAATATTCTCAACAGGAATTGCGAGAATCACCTGTTTCTTGGCTCCGTAAAGATTGGAAATGCTGATAACCGGATCTTTAAGGTTTTCAGAAAGAAACCCATATCTGGTAAGGCCGGTTGTTGTGCTGTGTTCTGTGTAGACGGTTCCGTTTTCGTCTGCCAGGGCAAATTTATCCACTCCATAAAGCCTCTTTATCTTTCCAAGATATCTGCGCAGCGCCTCCTGGGATTCCAAATCCGCATCCTCCAGAATGCTGATGGCATCTGCCATATGTGCAAAATCACTATCCAGCTTTCCGGAAACGTCCTGGGCCCTGCGGCCTGCCAATTCCTCCAGATAAAATTGGCTGACCCTGTTTACCGCCTGCTGGGTACTGATCTGGGCCCGCTTCAGCACCCAGATTGTGGTAAGCAGAAGAATGGCGGCAATAATGACCCCTCCCCAAATGACGGAAATGACTGTTTCTTTTTTTTGTTTTTTACTGATACCATTCGATTTCGTCCGTTCCATTTTCTGCTCCCGTCATCCTTAATCCATTTCCCCATACAATATCCCAAGCAGCGCATCTGCCTGATTCTGGTATACCACCGTGGTTTTTTCCTCTGTCTTTTCAGGATAAACCTCTCCCGGCATCTGTCCGTCGGCAATTTTTACGGCCACCTGAATCGTGTCAAAGCCAATAGAAAAGCAGTCCTGAACCCCAAGCGCATAGATGGTTCCGTCCCTCAGGTACTCAAGCGCCTCCTGGTCATGATCCATTCCCACTATCACGGTTTCCTCCTGCCGTCCGGCTTCGGTAACCGCCCTGGCTGCGCCAACAGGATTACTCATGTTACAGCAGACAATTCCTGCAAGGTCTTCCTGATGTCTGAAAAATTCTTTTGTAAGTTCATAAGCCCTTTCCACAGAATCCCCGTCATAGGCTATCTCTGTAATCTTCATATGAGGATACTTTTCAATTACCGCCTGTGCGCCAAGAGCCCTTTCCTCGTGGCAGGGAACACCTTTAGCCCCAACCAGAACGGCCACATTCCCTTTATAGTCAAGCTTCCTGCAGAGTGCTTCCGTAAGGCTGGCTCCGTCTTCATAATTATGGGTATTCCCCACATAGGCAATACGCCTGCATCCGTCTTCTCTGGATGCATCGGAACTTGAAAATGTCATAACCTTATGGCCTCTTTCTATCAGTTCATTGATTGCAGGCGTAACAGCGGCTACATCAGCCACGTCTACGCCTATTACATCAAAGCCTCTCTCAGAGGCTTCCCGAATACGCCTGATCTGATCCTCAGCTGATACATCAGCCGGGGCCAGATATTCATAATTTATAGTAATCCCCATATCCTCATATTGTTTTGCTGCGTCTTCCATTCCCAATCCGACGGCATCCCACCAGGCATGCACCGTTTTATATGTAAAATAAAAATTATATTCTTTCTTTAAGGGTTTATATCCATCCAGTTCATGATTAAACTCAACGGCATTTATCAAATTTCCGCCGCTTTTGTCTTGTGGGGTTTCTGATATCTGTTCATTGTCGGATGGAGGCAGCGCATGTCCGCTGCTCTCTCTGCCGCATCCCGCCGCCCCCAAAATGCTTCCAGAAAAAACTGCCGTCAATACTATATAATTTAGAATCCTGTTTTTCTTAAGCACAGCTGCGTATTCCCCTCCTCTGTCATTCTGTTTGTATTTCCATTGTAAAGCATTCTGCCGCATTCTTCAACCCCGGCTCATAATAAATCTGGGGAAACAGCAAATGCCAGAATCCCCCGATTAATCAAGGTATTCCGGCATTTCTACCTGCCGCCGCATCCGTTTTATTCATTCAGCATCTGGTTCAGCTGGCGAATTCCCTCCAGACAGGGCAGCTGGCTTCCGTCTAAGTCATGAAGCTGTCCGTCCTGAACAAAATTATAAACGCTGATATTATCCAAATACACCTCCCCGGCTGCCCGGAACCGTATCTGATCATAATCAAAACAGCCAAAATTCAAATCATACTGTTTTTTGCCGTCTACTGTAACTTCTTTTGTCTTAGAACCCATAATCACTGTCAGCTTCACCGGCCTGTCGCTGTCCGCCATAAAACGCACATGATTCTCGAATTGTCCTTTTGACGTAATCCGCCCCCCTACGTTCTGAGAAAGGCTGCCTCCTTTTTGAATCCGCGCCTGATTGCTGTCGTCCCGCCGTACAAACGTTACTCTGTTGGCATCCCATCCCTGGCCTTCCAGTGCGAACTGGCTGTTAAAAACGCCGTTATTGGCATAGTTGCGGTACGTCCAGACAGCATATCCATTGGTATAGTTCCGCAAAATGCCGGAAATCCCTGTGAGGAAAGCATTTCTCTCCTCCTCCAGAAGCCGGGCATTCTGCTCAAACCCGGGCGTGGTATCCATATACAGAAGCTGATCAATATAGATTGGCTTTCCGGCATTGTGGGCTTTTACCAGATTAAGCTGATGCTCCATCATGGCCACCGCCTCCGCCGCTGTAAGCTGTCGTTCAAAAGCCTGGCCCATGGACACGCTGTACATCAGCGCCGTATAGGAGGATTCCCCGCAGGGGAATGTGGAATAATGGGCAGCTCCCACTGTTTCCCCGTTTATGTCCTGTACCGGGTCCACATCCAGCCGCACCTCCATAGACAGATCCGGAAATACCTGCTGGGTTTGTATAAGCAGCTCATTCAAAAAATTATCATAAAATTCAAAAAACAGTTTGTATGCCGGACTCTCCCTTTTTGGGATGCCAATCTGTTCAAAGCTGTCAAAGGATGTTGCAGGCCCGTAATATTCGTTTACCTGTTCCAGAGTGTAATTATCTTCCAGATATTTTTGAAAACCAATCCGTTTTGCCTCTTCTGCCCCCGCTTTACTTGAGCCATACTGTCCGGGGGCATCTTCCACATAATTCCAAAAATCTTCCCATGTAATGAATCCCCCGTAAAAGTTCTCATAGCCTGACACGGACTCATACAGCCTTTGTGCGTAACTGAGCCATGCAGACCGCATCGTTTCGTCCCCCAGCAGCTTTTTGTACCGGTTCTGCGGCGACTCTCCCGGGCAGTAATCCCAAGTATAACCTACCCTTAAGCTTACCCAAAGCCCCTGCTCCCCGGCCGCCCTCATAATCCGATCCAGCTTTGCAAAGGTATAATCACTGTACTGTATGGGATTGACGGACGGCTGAAACTCCCGCCATGGGACTGCCAGGATAATGCTGTTAAAGCCGTCTGCAGCAATCTGTGCCAGCTCCTCTTCCATATGATCGCTTTCCGAATTCCAGAAATTAATCACCCATTCATCCGACACATAGGTCACGGACCTAAGCTGATCCGGCCCTGCCCCATCCGGTGCGCCATAAGACATAAATGCCGCTGACAAGATCATGCAAATGGTTGTAAAAACATAGCGTTTCCAATGATTTCTTCTTCTCATAGGTATCCTCAAACATTCTCTTGATAAAAAAGCAGGCTTTATTGTATCATTGAACAAAAATTTTGTCAACTGTACAAAAAATTAATGCAATTTTACAATTATCCCTATATCAGCCGCCTTTCTCAGCCTTTGGCCCTTGTAAAGTTTCCATATCATTCCATGGCCATCTGCATCAATGCCTCAAAGCTGTCTACTACCGCATAGACTACGTCACTATTGCTAATAGCCCTAAAGTGCTCTCTTGCACAGTGGATTTTAGCTTTTTCTAAAAGCCGCTGATCCTTATCGTCCATGGTTCCTTTTGTCTCAGCAATAAAATGCCTGTGCTTACCGGTTCCATCCTTAAAGGCAATGGCCCAGTCAGGACTGTAACGTCCGGCTGGCGTAGAAATGAAAAAGCTTTTGGGAAGCTTTACATAGACTGCAACCTCCCGGGCCTGGTCAAGCCTTTTGGCAAACGCCATTTCGTTTTGCGAGTCGCAGACAACATGGTCATACAAATGCTTATTGACCTTCATTGCATTAATGCCAAGTTTCCCCCAGGCAGAAGGCTTTAAAAAAATATCCGTATCATATTTTTCATCCAGCGCTTTATACGCAACATGTTCCATAACCGCCGCTGCCTTTTGATCATTTATAATCGCTGATGCCTTTATAATGAATTCTTCCGGATTTTTCTTAAACTGATCAAAGGCATCTTTTTTAATTCCTGTCAGAATCTGAATAACCGCCTTGCGTGTAAGCCCGGTTTTATCCACCACGTTCCCGACCAGGTCATACTTTACATGATGATTTGCTTCCGGCCCTGCCTGCAGCGTATAATTTGTGGAGGCGCCTCTGACCATGGATTCTCCCAAGAGCAGTCCATCCCTTGATTTTATATCCCTCATCTGACCAGACTCTACCTTAAAGAACACCCTGAATACCTTCAGCCGTTCATTTAATGCCGAAACCGCATTTTTTACCAGTTCATCTGTATCAAAATCAACTGTATATGCTGACTTTGTATTGATCTTAGACCATAGGTCTCTAAATTCCCTGCTGTTTAGCTTCTTCTGATCCGCCTTCACCTCTACATTGCCGCCGCGCGCATTTTCAGGCTGCATGATCCAACTGTCGTAGACAGAATCAAGGAGCTCAGGCGTGACTTTCCTTGGCCGGTCCGCGGCGGCTTCTGCAAGTTCAGTCTGCAGTCCTTTGGCAAAGCTGTCGTAGCTTTCGCTGGCAATCACTGTCAGTACATTGATATTGTGTACATCGCTTCCCAGAATGTTCTCATCCATGCGCTCTCCGTCCTGATTTACACAAAGGCGGAGACCCCGCCCCACCTCCTGGCGTTTGCGGACCTCGCTGCTGCTTTGTTTCAAGGTGCATATCTGAAATACGTTAGGGTTATCCCACCCTTCCCGCAGTGCAGAATGCGAAAAGATAAATCTTACAGGGGAACGGTCTGGATCGCGCTCCAACAGCAGTTCCTTATTTTTCATAATCAGATCATATGCGTCAATATCGTCAGAAGCCGACTCTTTACCTGTCACTTTGCTGTTGACCATACGTCCTTTTTTGTCAATGGAAAAATATCCGGCATGGGTTCTGCAGGCCGGAATCGAGTCCAGATATTTTCTATAGCCGTCATCGCCATGGTCTTGCAGGCTGCTGATAATATCCTGGTATTCTTCTTCAAACATCCGGGCAAAGATTCCGTTCTGAGCCTGGCCCGCCGAGTCATATTCTTTATAATGCGCAACCTCATCAATAAAAAATAATGACAACACCTTGATTCCCTTATAAAACAGCTGCCTTTCCCGGTCAATGTGAGACAAGATGGTTTCCCTGATCTGAATCCTGCGAAGCTGGGCTTCATTTACCCTGCCAATAACATCTCCTGCATAAATCTTAATTCCATTGATAAATTCCACGGAATTATCACGTCCGTCAATGTCTTTTACAATAAATCCGTTTTCATACTCAGACAATTCCCCGGAATGGCGGTAAAGGTTAAAACCGATGCCGGCTTTCCGGCTCTTTTTCCTTATTCCGGACGCTCCCTTAAAGTCAAACTGCAGCGTGGCTGTGGGAGCGGATTTGGAGAGATTGACACTCTCCAGGTAGACGTAACTGCCTGTTGCTTCCGTTCCGATCTCTGTAATGCCCTTAACCGCAATCTTCTTGACCAGGCGCTTATTGTAAGCTTCCATGGCATCCAGGCAATATACCATATTGTAAATGCTGTCACGTTTATGGGTTGCGGAATACCGCAGAGTCATCAGCGGATTAAATGCTTTAAGGTTTTTCTTTGTCTGCTTCCCCTCAACAGACTGAGGTTCGTCAATAATTACAATGGGATTCGTTTTGGCAATAATGTCTATGGGCCGGCGGCTGCGCAGTTCATCCAGCTTCATATAAATCCTGCGGGCAGCCTGTCCTCTTGCATTAAATGCCTGGGAATTAATGATCATCACATTTATCCCGCTGTCAGACGCAAAACCATTGATTTGGCTTAATTGGGAGGAATTGTATATGAAAAATCGGATCTTCTTTCCATACTCTTCTGTAAAATGATCCTGCGTCACCTGGAATGACTTATATACGCCTTCTCTGACGGCAATGCTGGGAACCACGACGATGAATTTGCTCCACCCGTACTGCCTGTTTAATTCATACATTGTTTTTATATACGTATAAGTCTTTCCCACCCCTGTCTCCATTTCTATGGAGAGATTAAACCTTCCTTCAAGTTTTTGGGAAAGCGGAATCCGGTTATCCCGCTGCACCCTATTTAAATGTTCCAGAATCATTCCATCCGGCAGCATAATATCTGCATTGGGCCAGCCTGTAAAATCCTGCTCTTCTGTCATTGTGACCTGGTAGCAGTCTGACCCATGATCCATCCTGTAGGAAGGAGTCTGATATGGCTGTCCGGCAAATACGTCCACCACTGCCTTTGCGGCGTCCGCCTGGAATTGCTGGCGCTTAAACTGCAGCTTCATGACATCCCTCCCTAGATTACCTTAATACGCGTATCAGGAGATAGATGTTTAAATATCTCAGTTACATTAATTTTAGCCGGGCTGTCAGGAAAGCTGCCGTCCCTGAACACGGCCCTTAAAGGCCGCCTTTTGGCCACGGCCCTGAGCACGCTGTCAGGGATCGTCTCCGAAAAGCAGGCTATTAAATCTCCGTCATTGTAATCATGTATGCTGCACCCGTCAATTACCTGGGACCTGTACGGCAGGGAAAGAGGCAGTCCCCATTCCAGCACGCATCCGAACAGCAGATCCAGATCCGTCCTGTCACTCTTAATGTTAGATTCCATGAGAAACAGCATCTTCTGATCATACTCCTCAGGGGAGTAATATACATCTTTCATATTTGTATCATCCACTTTAAAAACACGGAACCCATAATCAATATCTGCATTTGTCTCTGATTTAATCCTCTCTCCGGCGCGGATGATCCTGTCCCTGCCGATCTGGCACATATCCCTGTAGCCTTGCCCATATGCCTGCGTATTTTCGGCAATTATCTCCGGGATCTGAACCATTATGAACCGTCTGTCCAGGCCGTCTTCCGCGTTTGCCTGCAGGACGCCGTGGGCTACGGTGGCTGAACCTGAAAAGAAATCAAGCACAATATCTCCTTTCCCGGTAAAGGACTTAATATGTTCTTTGCAAATGTTCACTACTTTTGGAGTGTCAAACGGGATCTTCATCTGTGCAAGCATATCAACATCACTTCCTCCATAGTAAAGCAGTGACGGAATGTTTTCATACATATTATCTATTAACAGATATTTGCTGTTGGGAATCGTAGTTTCATCCTTGCCGAATAAAATACGTCCCTCTTGTGCCATCCTTCTCATGGTTGCCGACGGGCTGCGCCATCCTCTGTCCGGCACCGGACACGGTTTACGGGTAACCGGGTGAATCAGCGGGGTAAAGTAATCATCCGGCGCCTTCTTTTTGTTAGGCCAGGCCATTGACACAAGACGGTATACATTTCCGTTTTCATCAATCCGGTTGTATGCCTTCTCTCCGCCGCTGAAGTCATTCTGCAGGCGCATCCATGCTGAAAATTCTGCATTTGCGTCTTCCAGCGTATAGCTGTCTGTCACTTTTGCAAACAGCTGCGCCGCCTTATTTAATATTGCCCTGGCATTTTTTTTCGGCCTCTGCACTTTGCATCTCTCAGTAAAGACAGACTTATTTTTTGCATAAACCAGAATATATTCATGCTGATAGGAAATGGCGCGGGCATCGCCTTTAGGATTCCGTTTATCCCACACTATGGTTCCCAGATCGTTGGATTCTCCAAATACTTCCTGACATATTTTCTGGAGATTTGTTATTTCATGCTCATCCATGTTTATAAGAATCACGCCGTCATCGGCCAACAGGTTTCGGGCAAGCAAAAGCCTGGAATACATCATAGAGCACCAGTCAGAATGGTATCTGCCCCTTGTCACGGCGTTCTCTCTTCTGAAATTCACATTGCCTTCTTCGTCAAAATATCCGGTTCCGCTGTCATACTCTTCCTGATCCATTTTAAACGAATCCGGATAGATAAAGTCATGTCCCGTATTGTACGGCGGGTCTGTATAGATCAGTTTTACTGCCCCCAGGTAACTTTCCTGCAGCAGCTTAAGCGTCTCCAGGTTGTCTCCTTCTATGTAGAGATTCCTTGTTGTGTCCCAGGCTTTGCTTTCCTCAATTCTTGGACGGAGGGTTTTCCTTATCGGTTTATAAGCTTCTGCAATTGCCGCCTTCTTTCCAACCCAGGTAAATTCATAGGACTCGTCCCCTGGCAAAGTTTCTTCTGTAAGCATCTGCCGCAGCACATCCATGTTCACGGTCAGGACAGGACGGCCATTCTTGTCTTTGCTCTCCGCAACGCAGTTTGGAAATATTTCGCCAAGCAGCGCAATGTTGCAGGCGGTTATATTCCGGCTCTCCATTCTCATCTTTTCCATCTTGTCACCACTCTGTGATCCCATGTTCTGCAAATTCCTCAATCTTCCTGTACCCAAGCAGCCTGCATTCCGGTTCCCGCGTATGATCAAACTCAAAAATCTTCAAGCGGGATACGTCATCAAAAAGGGGGGTTTTCTTCCGATAATTATATACAATGTAAAAGCCTAAGCCCCTTTCTTTGGCCAATGCTGACAGCAGGCTGAAATTATTGTAATCCGCTTTATATGGCTTCCATTTGTCTAACGGAATAAACGATCTCTTTAATTCAATGATTTCCCTGGGCTCATGGTTTTCCAGGCGCAGCAAATCAATATCAGAAACCACAACCGAACTTCCCATATTCTCTCTCTGCCATTCATGATATGGGCTTGATTTCTTGTCATTAATGGACTTTTGGGCTGACAGTCGATTCATTGTAAGTCCATATTGGGCAAACCTTTTTTTCAGCTCCTCCGAAGAAATCACGGATACGGATTTCATCCCTCTTTCACAGTACCTCACTCTTTCAATAGGGCCCTCAGGGGCAAATCGGACAAAATTTACAGGAATGCCTGTATCACCTGCAATTTTTACGGCCTCTTTTACGGCCCTTTTCTCCGCTGTTGTCGCTGCTGTTTCAAGCTTCTCCTCTGACGCCACCGTCAGGACCTTTGGCTCATTGTATGTATTTCCGTATACAAGGAGCCAAAGGTTCCCGCTTGTCCAATAGAAGCTGTCTCTTTTTTCGCATCTGCTCAGATATTCGTAAACACCGTTTCCGACGTAATAGCTCATAGGCTTTATTGACCTTCCTTACTGCTTCCCTATGGGGAACATATATGCTTCATATAGTATATCACGGATTCTTTTAGACTAAAAGAACAAAAAATGGTTCTGTTTCTGGTTTCTTCCTCTACAGCACAGCAGGCTGAAAAATGCTTTCGCAGCATTTCTCAGCCTGTCTGTGTTATTGCCCGGCATTTACAGGTTCAGTTCATGGCTTAAGCTGTTAGGTACCCCTCTTGGCCCGCGGACAGCGTAGATTCCGTAATCTTCCTTCAGCTTATGAAAAGTAAACTGCTTTGAATCATACCTGCGCAGAAGCTTAATCTTCATTAATACAGCAATAGACAGATTTTTATCCTGATAGTTATAGGGAATGTCCGCTTCCGCCACCTTGCATTTATAAAGAATTGCCGATACGGGAGCCGCTACATACATAAAAATCGTGTCGCCGGCTTTTATGCCGCTGCTTTGCTTCCAGTCTATCATGTCCTTGTGGTCAAAGGCATGCTGTATATCATAAAATTTCGGATTGGCCGGGACGATCCACTCTTTGGGAGGGCGAAGCTTCTCCTTCCTTTTCTTTGATGCCGTGGCGGAGAAACTTATATCAATCAGATCAAAAATCTTCTCTTCTTTCACGGTGCCGTCCAGCAGCACTGTGATCCAATGATTCTTATTCATGTGGTAAGCAGGGAGGATGCCTTTCTCCTGCAGCAGCGTATCCCGGAACATCATATCATCCATTTTCAGATTAAGCACATTGATTTCTCCGCATCCGGAAAGCCCCAGTTTATCCCCGCTGACGCTCATAGCCAATGCAAACCACTTTTTATTGTCGCTGTGGCGGAATACGGCATTGCTGTCATACTTTGCCCAGGGGTATTCCGGGGAAGTTTTATATTTTCGTTTTATGTATTCTGTTATCTTTTCGCGCATGTTATCTCCTTTGCATCAGCAGGCTCCATGATGGAAGGCATCTGCTGAAAGTCACCCTTATGAATCGCCTTGCCCCAGGGCAGCGCCAGTTAAAGCCTTCTGAATGATCTGCAGAAAATGCCTTGTCTCCTGGCTGGCCTTGGCCGAATAGATCATCCCATAGGGGATGGTATCGTCTGTCATCAAAGGAACCGACACCAGAGACGGATGAATATCCTTCCAGTTCTCCAGGCTTAAAAGCAGGCAGCCTTCCTCTCCGCAGCGGTTAAACACCTCCAAATCATAGTGGCACGGTACATCCAGAATCGTTATTTGGGGATGTTCTTTTTCTATCTCATTCCGAATCCGGTCATTAACGGGGCTGTTGCCCACCTCCTGTATCATAAGCTTCTCACCGTGAAGATCTTTATAGGACAGGGATTCTCTCTGGGAGAGCCGGTGCCCCCATGGCATGGAGATGCAGAAATGGCATCGCCCCAGCTCTAGAAAACGGTTGAATCTTGCTACATAGACGGAATCAAAGGGGCCTGTCATCACATCGTACTTTTTTCCCACATTGGCAAAGGCTGTTTCCGTGCTGGAGTCTTCAAAGGGAACCACCCGCAGCTTAAATCGGGGATGCTGCTCTCTGACCTTGTTCCACAGATCCATAAATGGTTTGCATGGATACAAGGCAGAGGTTCCCAGACGGATAAGGATCTGGTCTATGTTCTCCGCCTGATAGGCCCGCCAGACCGCCTCCCGGGACTGCATAATAAGCTGTTTGGCATCTCTGTAGACAGACTCCCCTGCCGCAGTCAAAGCAGCCCCTTTGCTGGTGCGCACAAAGAGAGGAAGTCCTATATGGCGTTCAAGCTGGTTCATCTGCTTCATAATCGCAGTGGGGGAAATATAAAGCTTTTCCGATGCTTTTAAAAAACTTCCGCAGTCTGCCACGGTTATCATTGTGTCTAATAAGGGATTATACATAACCGCTCCTTTTTGCTTAAACTTTTAGTTAAAATCATTCTAACTATCCTGCGCTTCCATGTCAAGGAAAAATCCTCTAAAATAGAACCAGGAAACAGTCAATGTCGTTTAGTAAGAAAAATAAAAATGAAAGGAATGGAAAATAGTATGAAAAAACGATTGCTTGGCAGCGTGGAAGTGTCTGAGATCGGTATGGGATGTATGGGATTCTCTCATGGATACGGCCGTGTGCCGGAGGAAGAGTACTCGGTGCGGGCTATAGAAAAGGCCCATGATTTTGGATGTACTTTATTTGATACTGCGGAAGTCTATGGGAAGGAAATGTTTTATCCCGGCCACAATGAGGAGCTTGTGGGAAAAGCCCTGGCTCCTTTTCGGAAAAAAGTGGTCCTTGCCACCAAATTCCACCTTCAGCCCCAGGAACTGAAGTCCGGCGCCGCGCCATATGACGCCATACTCAGCCATCTGGAGGCTTCCATGAAGCGCCTGAAAACAGACTATGTTGATCTGTATTATCTCCACCGGACCAATGATCTGGTTCCGGTGGAAGAAATCGCCCTGGCCATGGGAAAATTGATTCAAAACGGCCTGATCCGGGGCTGGGGCATGTCCCAGGTTTCGGCCGATACCTTGAAAAGGGCCCATGAGATCACCCCTGTCTCGGCAGTTCAAAATCTCTATTCCATGGTGGAAAGGGACTGCGAACAGGAAATTTTCCCATACTGCATCAGAAATCATATTGGCGTTGTCCCATTTTCGCCTATTGCAAGCGGACTGCTGTCAGGAAAGGTAACTGCCGAAATAAGGTTTGAAGGGGATGACGTCCGCAAATTCGTCCCGCAGCTTTCTAAGGAAAACCTTGCAGCCAACCAGCCGCTCCTGGATATTCTTGCAGAGTATGCGGGCCGCTTCTCCGCCACTGCCGCACAAGTCTCTCTCGCCTGGATGCTCCATAAATATCCCAATGCGGTTCCCATCCCCGGCTCCAAAAATCAGGACAGAATCCTTGAAAACCTGGGCGCCTGCAGGGTTTCTCTGACAGATCAGGAGTTCTGCGCCCTGGAGGCTGCCCTGGACGCCTGCACTGTCTATGGCCACAGAGGACATGTGGAATCTGAACAGAGATCCTTTAGCAGCAATTGGAGAAACCGGCCTTCCAAAGGCTGAGAATCTGTTTTCACGCCATGGGAGAACTGTCAAGGCAGACTGCGTTCAGATCAATAATCTGGAAGGCGCCCGCCTGACTTTCATCCACTGGTGGCGCATCCTTCGCCGGGCGCATGAAGGTTTACTTGGGAACCAGCATTGATGCCGCCTATGCAGACATGATGGCAATCCTGGACCGCCAGGAGCCTCTTGCCGGCTGCTATTCTGCCGACAATGATGACCTGGCTATCGGGGCCATGAAAGCATTCAAGGAACGGGGGTATAAAATCCCTGATGATATCAGTCTCTTAGGTTTTGACAATACCCCCTTTTCTTCTTATGTAGATCCTCCTTTGACTACGGTAAATGTTCCCAAGTACTATATGGGACAGCTGGCTGCCCACAGGCTGCTGGACGTGCTGAAAGCTCCTGAATTCCATCCGGTAAAGATAGAGGTAAGCACCAACCTGATCATTCGCCAATCCATTAAATAGGAATAATTGATTGCAAATTGATTTGTTCCATAAAAATCTAGTGGCTTTTCTCGTCGAAAGATGATATTATAATGAAAATTAAAGGCGCTTTGCAAAATAGCTTTGCAGCCGCCTGAAATATAAAGCAAGCGGAGAAATTTAGATAATGAATATAATGAAAGCCGGATTTGAAATTTTAACGCCAATTTCTCATGGCGGAATTGTTGAACTGAAACATATAGAAAAAATCGGAAGGATCTGCTATAAATCAGAAGATCGGATAACAGAAGACGGGGAATCCGCAAAAAAGTTTGTTAAAATGCTCATTGATCGGGGCCATGAAGCCATGATTGAACATTCCTCTTTATCAGTAAAGTTTACTGTTGACCGCGGAGTATCCCATGAATTGGTACGGCATCGGATCGCATCATTTGCGCAGGAAAGTACCCGCTATGTGAATTATTCTTTAGACAAATTTGGCAATGAAATTAATGTAATTCATATTGAAAAGGGCATTGCCCTTGACAAAAAAATGGATAATATGGATGCAAATGCCATTGCTGCAATTATAGAAGAATGGGAAATGGCCATGAAAGATGCGGAAAGGCATTATATGAAAATGATAGATCTAGGCGCGACGCCTCAGATTGCAAGATCCGTATTGCCAAGCAGTACAAAAACAGAACTTATAATTACGGCTAACTACAGGGAGTGGCGGGCATTTTTTAAGTTAAGGATTCCTGCAGCTGCGCATCCGCAGATGAGGGAGATAACCATACCCTTGTTAGATGAACTGAAAATGAGGCTGCCTGTTATCTTTGATGATATAGAAACATAACTATAAATTGTTTTTAAATGAAAAGAGGCATGTGTAATGGATTATGTACTGTCTTCACCTGTTGCCACCCTGCCCTACCAGGTTCTTTCCTATTACCCTTTTTGGAACAGGCATCTGCGTTTCTCTAAAAGTACGACATTTTTTGTATTGTCCCTGCTGGTTTTTGTTAAATGTGTCTGCTTCTATTTCTTTGTGCCGCAGCCTGTATCCGCCCGCCTAATGGAACTTCTGTTTGGTGTGGTTCATCTGCTTGTGTTTCTGTCCATGATAGGGCTGCATCCAGGCAAAGCGTTGTTTGTCTATTTCTTTCTGCTTACATACCTTGGCTTCAACCGGGGCATAGCCAACTTTATGCAGGTTCGGTTTACCTGCCTGCCGCATTCCGGTCTTTACGCATACTCAAACGGTTTGCTTCATCTGGCAATGCTGGCGATAACAATCCCGTTTGTCTTGCTTCTTTTCAAACAGACCTGCCATGAAATCGCAGAGACAAAAGAAAAATATATCATTTCTCATTTTTGGATCATCCCTGCTTTGTCTCTGGGAACTTCTTTCGTTTATAGTATAAAAATAACCCCGGAATCAGCAGGAAGCCTTTCCTTCCTTATTTCCAGGCTTTTTCTTTTCCTATGTACGCTGGCGGAATATATTGTACTTATACGCTCCCTGCAGGCGGCCCGCAGTCATGCGCAGTTGGAAGCACAGGCTGAAAGCAACAAACTGCTTGCGGCCATGCACCGGGAACAATATGCTCTTCTGCTGAAACGCATTGAGGAAACGCGCCAGGCAAGACATGACCTGCGTCAGCATCTTACGCTGATACAGAGTTATCTGGACAACGGGGATAAAGACGCCTTAAAAGAATACGTGCACACTTATGGCCAGTCTATCCCTAAATCCTCCAGCAGTTCTATTTATTGCAAAAATTATGCTATTGACACCATCATGCGTTTTTACCTGACTCAGGCAGCGAATGAAGGGATTCAGGTGACGGTGTCCCTGCCGCTGCCAGGGGAACTCCCCATACCAGAGCCGGACGTATGTGTCCTGCTTGGAAACCTGCTGGAAAATGCTCTTGCGGCCTGCCGGGAAATGGCGCCTTCCGAGAACCGTTATATTAAGGTCTGCGGACTTTTCACGCCGCCCTATGCCCTATCCTTTACAGTGGATAACAGTTTCCGGCCGCAGCAGTCATTCGGTCAGGACGGCTCACCGTTTTCTGCTTCTTCAAATTATGACCATCCGGGGCTTGGACTTGGGCTCTCCTCTATCCAATCCACAGCGGCCCGTTTTAGAGGTACCGCCAAATTTGAAACAACAGAAACGGAATTCCGGGCATCTGTACTTCTGTTCGGGAAAGACGCCCAGGCTGACGGGGCTATTCCCCAATAATGCAATATTATTGGGGAATAGCTTGCTTCTATCCAGTTATTTTTGCCAGCGCTTTAATGTAGGAAACCATTG
>CAMUJH010000006.1 GCA_947089145.1 uncultured Hungatella sp.
GTTTCTGCATAGATGTTTCTGCATAGATGTTTCTGCATAGATGTTTCTGCATAGATGTTTCTGCATAGAGATTATAAGAAACAGATACTCTTTACACGCCTTTTCCCTTTGATATAATGGACTTATGCATTTATCACAAAAAGGAAGTGTACCTATGCCAAACAGTGAAAAAGAATACAATGGCTACCTCATCGATCATCTGAGGCTTCTAAAGCGAATCGAGGCCGTGACCAAAGATAACGAGGCCCTTAAAGTAATCGCTTTTGAACGGGATTTTATAGAGCAGAAGCTTTATCAAAAGCCGCCGCTGCTTAACAGCTGACGCGCTCTGTGAAAAAATGTGCGTCTTGACGCACATTCGGGCCGGAGTGCGGCTGCGACTGCAGCCATTTTCCTTTGTGCAGAGTGCTCATCCTCGCGTAGCGTTTTTATTTCATAGGACGCAATTTCCTATGAAATAAAAAAGAGAGGCCCTCCAGGCCTCTCTGCAAATTCTCTTCCCCTAAAAAGCCTACAGTTCCGCCGTAACAAAAATATCATAGATAGCCTTGATAGCCGTCTCAAAGTCAGCATTCTTCACGCCGATGATAATGTTCAGTTCACTGGAGCCCTGATCAATCATCTTCACATTAACCCGGGCATGGGCCAAAGCGGAAAAGATCCTGCCCGCAGTCCCTCTGGTGGCCTTCATGCCCCGTCCCACCACGGCAATCAGCGCCAGATCCGATTCCATCTCCACAAAATCCGGCTCCACGGCCCTGTGAATGCCTGCAATCACCGACTGCTCATACTCTTCAAACTCTGACTGATGGACAAATATGGTCATGGTGTCAATGCCGGACGGCATATGTTCAAAGGAAATGCCGTTGTTCTCAAATACCTGCAGCACTTTTCTGCCAAACCCAACCTCGGAATTCATCATGGCTTTTTCAACATTGATGGAGCAGAAGCCCTTCTTGCCCGCAATGCCGGTTATGGTAAACCTGGGTTTCCTGCAGGTGCTTTCCACGATCAGAGTGCCCTTGTCATCCGGGCGGTTGGTATTGCGGATGTTAATGGGGATTCCCTCTTTGCGCACCGGGAAAATAGCGTCTTCGTGGAGAACGCTGGCTCCCATGTAGGCCAGTTCCCGAAGCTCCCTGTAAGTAATGGTTTCAATTACCTGAGGCGATTCCACGATCCTGGGGTCAGCTACCAGGAATCCTGACACGTCTGTCCAATTTTCATACATGTCGGCGTGGATGGCCTTGGCCACAATGGAGCCTGTCACGTCAGAACCGCCTCTGGAAAAGGTTTTTACCGATCCGTCCGGCTTTGCCCCGTAGAATCCGGGAATCACCGCCCTCTCAACGTGCTCCAGCCTTTCAGACAGTTCCCTGTCCGTAGCCTCCGCATCAAAGATTCCATTGTCATCAAAAAACACTACCTGGGCGGCATCTACAAACTCATAACCCAGGTATTCCGCCATAACCAAGCCGTTTAAATACTCTCCCCTGGACGCGGCGTAATCCCTACCTGCCTTTGCCAGGAAGTTCTCCTCGATCCTGCCGAATTCATGGTCCAGATTCAGGTTTAAATCCAGCCCGTCAATAATGTCTTCATATCTTTTTTTGATTTTTTCCAGGATTTTCTTATAGGAAGCCCCTGTGGAAGCCGCATCATAGCACTCGTATAAAAGGTCTGTCACCTTTTCGTCTTTGTCGCTGCGCTTTCCCGGCGCAGAGGGGACTACATATCTTCTGGACTTGTCAGATCGGATGATCTCCCCCGCTTTCTTAAATTGTCTTGCGCTGGCAAGGGAACTGCCGCCAAACTTCACTACTTTCTTCATCATGTCCTCCCTCTTGCCCATACCTAAAACAACGCAGCCATTTCTTTCCTGACTGATTCTTCACAGGATCTCATGGCCAGGATCGTCTTCTCCATCAGTTCCTCCAGAGTCCATCCCAGACGCTCTGCCCCCTGTCTGATCACTTCCCTGGAACAGCCTGCTGCGAAACGCTTGTCCTTAAACTTCTTTTTCAAGCTGGAAACTTCCATATCCATAACGCTTTTAGAAGGGCGCATCTTGGCTGCCGCCCAAATAAGCCCGGTCAGCTCGTCTGCCGCAAACAGGATCTTCTCCATCTGGTGCTCCGGCTCCACATCGCTGCAAAGGCCGTAGCCATGGCTGCATATGGATCGGATCATATCCTCAGATACCCCTGCCTCTCTTAAAAGTTCCGGCGCCTTCTTGCAGTGTTCTTCAGGATACTGTTCAAAGTCTATATCATGGAGAAGCCCTGTCTGTCCCCAGTACTCCTCATCGCCGCAGCCTTGCTCCTGTGCATACCATCTCATAACCCCTTCTACCGTAAGGCCGTGAAGAATGTGAAACTCTTCCTTATTATATTTGCGCAGCAGATCAAGAGCCTGCTGTCTGGTTAATACCGCAGTCATAGTCTGTCTTCCTCCTTGTTCATCCGCTGCGGCAGTTTCATACGCCTTAGGCTGCCGCAATCCGGTTCTTACAAGTTTATATCACATTTCTTTATGCCTTTCAAGACAAATCTGTCAAAGAGAGGGCACAGTTTATCCGTACACCGGGAGCACCTTAAAGCCATATTGGAGCCTTCCCAAAATCTTTCCGGGTATTTAAGCACGGAAATTTCCCATATGACCCACACTGCCAGGGCCGTAATAAACAGGGAGCGGGGATAAAATCCGTCTATGTACGCCATGGGGGCAAACATCATCAGATGATCCCAGTTAAAAATCCGGCAGGTAGTGCAGCACCGGTTTCCCATGATGAACCGGAACGGACAGATGATCACCACGCACACCAGGTCGCATACGTAAAAGGCAGCGCTTGCCATGAACAGAAGGCAATCATCCAGAATGCCTTTCTGGTGGAGAATTCCCATGAAGGCTGTCAGGGCAAGCCATAACGCAAATACTTTCCCTGCCCCTTTTGCCGCCTGCTTCATGTATGCTTTCAATGCCTGTCTCTGATCCTGTCTCCCTGCAGGCTTAAAATATTTCAGGAACACTTTGTGGGAGCCCAGAGCCAGGTCCGCGTTTACGGGAATCAGCTGAAACGCCATGTCCGTCATCCAGATTCCCCACAAAATATGCAGCACGGAAAATTTTCTGAAAAAGTTTCCTCCCTGCAGGATGTCCAGCTCTTCCCGGCGATGGAAAAACAGGAACAGGCAGCCTGCAAAAATCACGCAGCGTCCTGCCAGACGTGCTGTGTAGGCCTTTCTGACTCTTGACACGGAAATCCCTCCTACTTTCTGACTGCTCCTGAGGTTCTGGCAGCTTCCCCTACCCGTTTTGCCACATGCTTTGCCACTCTGGGGTCTAGGGCAGAGGGGATAATGTACTCGGCCTGCAGTTCTTCAGGTGATACCAGCTCTGCAATGGCCCGTGCCGCCGCCAGCTTCATGTCGTAGTTAATGTCTCTTGCCCCCGCGTCCAGCGCCCCTCTGAAAACCCCGGGAAACGCCAGCACATTGTTGATCTGATTGGGGAAATCAGATCGTCCGGTTCCCATTACCCTGACGCCGGCTGCCATGGCCTCATCGTACATGATCTCAGGAACAGGATTTGCCATGGCAAACACAATGGGGTCTTGGTTCATGGCCTTTATCATATCTGCCTTTAAGGCTCCCCCTACGGAAACTCCCACAAACACGTCAGCGCCCTTCAGGGCATCCCCCAGGCCTCCTCTTAAGTCCTCCTCATTGGTAATGTCACAGAGCATCTTTTTGTGATCCGCAATTCCTATGCCCCTGTCTTTGTAAAGAATGCCGTTTTCGTCGCAGGCAATGATCTGTTTTACACCGGCCGTGATCATCATTTTAATGATGGCTGTTCCCGCAGCCCCCGGTCCGTTGACCACCACTTTAATGTCCTCAATCTGTTTTCCCACTACCTTCAGGGCATTAAGCAGGGCTGCCGTAACCACGATGGCCGTGCCGTGCTGATCGTCATGGAAAACCGGAATATCCAGCTCCTCCTCCAGCCTGCGTTCAATCTCAAAGCATTTGGGCGACGCAATGTCTTCCAGGTTTATACCGCCAAATACCGGGGCAATCTGCTTCACTGCGCGGATGATCTCCTCCGTGTCTTTGGTATCAAGGCATATGGGAAACGCATCTACCCCTCCGAACTGCTTGAACAAAACAGCCTTGCCTTCCATAACCGGGATGGCGGCTTCCGCGCCGATATTTCCCAGTCCGAGAACCGCAGTGCCGTCTGAAACCACCCCCACCAGGTTGCTTTTGGCAGTGTATTTGTAAACATTTTTTTTATCCTTGTAGATCTCTTTGCAGGGCTGGGCAACCCCCGGAGTGTATGCGATGCTTAAATCATCCCGGTTCTCCAGCTTTACCTTGCTGGTTACCTGAATCTTTCCGCCATGTTCCTGATGCAGCTTTAATGCCTCTTCGTAGTAATTCATAGGTTGATTTCCTCCGCTATTGTCTTCTTTGCACCGTTTAAGGTGTTTCTGGTTAAATTTTACCAATTTTCCAGGGAAAAGTAAAATACTTTGTGCCAGGACGCTCTCTAATGCTCTCCCATGTCTAAAATCAAATACTGCCATCCTGCAAGGCGGATCTCTTTGCCTTTGGCTTCCAGGAAGTCCATATTGTTAATCAATACTTTTTTATAATTCCCCAAAAGTTCTACATTCTGGGGATGCTCCTGAAAATTTCCCATAATCAGAAGTTTCTGTGTCTCCCCCATGCGGAAATAAGCCATAAGGTTTTTCTGTCCGCGCAGGTATGGAATGCAGGCTCCGTAAATCAGGCTGTCCTCATACCGGGGATCTTTTCTTAAGGCAATCAGGCTGCGGTAAAATTCCAGAACCGAGCCTTTCCTTCCTGCCTGCTCCTTAACATTAATGGCGCCATAGTTGGGATTTTCTTTCAGCCATGGAGTCCCGTCTGTAAAGCCGGCGTGGGGCCTGCCGCTCCACTGCATAGGCGTCCTGGCATTGTCACGGCTGTAACCTTTTATGGCCTCCAGGGCCTCTTTCTCTGTCAGCCCTGCCTCCAAAGCCACCTGGTACTCTTCCAGGGTTGAGATATCGTCTATCTGGCCTATGGATTGAAAATCCACGTTTTCCATGCCGATCTCCTGCCCCTGGTAGATAAACGGAAGCCCCCGAAGCATAAAATATAAGCCGGCCAGCATTTTTTTCGCTGCATCGCATACCTGTCCTTTCGGCAGATAATGGCTGACTCCCCGGGGTTCGTCATGGTTTTCAATGATATTAGAATAGAACCCTGTCTGTCCGATCTTTTCCTGGGCGTCAAAGCACCCGTTTTTGTAGTCCTCCGCCGTTACTGGCCGACTGTCGTACCATCCTTTGGGGCTTCCCCCTATAACTGTCTCATTAAAGTCAAACATGCTGGAAAAATATCCGTCTTCCCCTATAAATGCCTGGATTTCTCCTGGCTTGTCATTGAAAACCTCCCCCACTGTAAAGGCATGGTGCCTCTTAAAGGTTTCGTCCCGCATTTCTTTCAAAAAGTCCCCTATCCCGTCTGCATGCTTCAGCATCTCTCCCGGATTCACCAGGCCGTCAGGCCGGTCTGCCGGATAATCTGCCATGGGAAGCGCCTTTTTGATGTTGATGATCGCATCCAGGCGGAACCCGGCAATCCCTTTTTCCAGCCACCAGTTTATGTTCTTATAGATCTCCTGACGCAGCTTTGGATTCTCCCAGTTCAGATCCGGCTGCTTTTTGTGGAACATGTGAAGATACTGCTTGTCTGTCCCCGGAAGCGGCTCCCACACGGAACCTCCGAAGTATGACCTCCAGTTGCAGGGACGCCCATCTGCTTTATCTGCCAGATAGAAAAATCCTCCGTACTCCCCTTCTGGATCGGCCATGGCTTTTTGAAACCATTCATGCTCATCGGAACAGTGGTTGACCACCAAATCCATGAGAATGTACATCCGGCGTTTCTTCGCCTCTGCCAAAAGCCGATCCATGTCTTCCATGGTGCCGAATCTTGGGTCGATCTGATAGTAATCTGATATATCGTATCCCTGATCCGCCAGGGGGGATCGGTATATCGGCGAGATCCAAATGATATCCGCCCCCAGATACTGAAGGTAATCCAGCCTTTGGATAATGCCTGGAATATCTCCGATGCCGTCTCCGTTTGAATCATAAAAGCTTTTGGGATAAATCTGATATGCAACCTTATTGTGCCACCATTCTTTTTTCATCACTGCGCCTCTCCTCTCATAGCTTCCTCCTTTTGCCGCTCTGCTGTTTTTGGCTTTTCGGTTTATATCCATTAAAGCACATTGAAGAATAATGTCAATCCTTATGTTTTGTGAACGCCAATAAAATAATATTGAAAAAAGGATTGAACTGCACAGTGCGGTAACGTATAATTCAACTATTACATTTATTATATACTCCGCTTAGTCAGACGGCAAGGTTTTCGGCTTTGCAAAAAGCGGGAAGACGGCGGAAATGAAAGGAGTACTGCCATGAAAAAAATTATGCTTAAAGACAGCAGCATGCAGCTGCCTCTTATTGGCCTGGGATGTATGAGGATTCCTGCCCTTAAGACAAAGGAGGCTGTCCGGGAACTGGTGGATGCTGCCATGGATCAAGAGATCACTTTTTTTGACCATGCGGACATTTATGGCGGCGGGGAGGCCGAATCTCTTTTCGGAGCTGCAGTGAAGGGGATAAGCCGGGAATCTATGATCATTCAGACAAAATGCGGCATACGGCCTGGGGTATGTTATGATTTTTCCAGAGATTACATTCTCCAGTCCGTGGAGGGCAGCTTAAAGCGGCTGAACATGGATCACATTGACATTCTCCTCCTTCACAGGCCTGATGCCCTGATGGAGCCGGAAGAGGTGGCGGAAGCTTTTGACAGGCTGGAGGCTCAGGGCAAAGTCCGGTATTTCGGGGTCAGCAACCAGAATCCCTTCCAGATTGAACTGCTGAACCGTTACTGCAAAAACAGGATCATCCTTAACCAGCTGCAGTTTAGCATCGCCCACTGCGTTGCCGTGGATTCCGGCCTCAATGTTAATATCAGCAATGAGGCAGGCGTTATGCGGGATGGAGGAATTCTGGACTACTGCAGGCTGAATGGAATCAGAATTCAGGCCTGGTCCCCGTTCCAGTACGGCATGTTTGAGGGAACCTTCCTGGGAAATGAAAAGTTTCCTAAACTGAACCGTTATATAGCGGAGCTGGCAAAAAAATACCAGGTGACAGACAGCGCCATTGCCGCTGCCTGGATCATGCGGCATCCGGCCGGAATCCAGACCATAGCAGGCAGCACCAGCAAGCAGAGAATTCGGGATATTGCCAAAGCCTGTACTGTAGAACTGACCCGCCAGGAGTGGTATGGGCTTTATATGGCGGCGGGGAAGCAGCTTCCGTAAACAAAAAGAGGGCTTTTCTTTGATGAATGCAGCTAAATTTACATGCGAACCACATGTAATCCTTAGCCGATGCAGCAAAACAAATTGACATTTTTCACGATACCATTTATGATGAAATTATCTAAGAATTATCAATTATTTCATCTAAGGGGGACAACTAAATGAAAGACCTTTCAAGAAGAGATTTTCTAAAAGGCGCTCTGGCAGGCACTGCCTCCATGGCGGCAATGGGCATTCTCGGCGCCTGTTCCACAGACACGGCTGGCACTGCTTCTACGGAGGCATCCTCTGTGGAAACCACTACTGCAGAACAGACCACGGCTGCGGAAAGCTCAGGGGGGATCTACACTCCCGGCACTTATTCTTCCCAGGCAGAAGGTATCGGCGTCATTACGGTCACGATGACGTTTGATGAGAACAGCATTACTGACGTAGTCCTGGATCTGTCCAGTGAGACGGCAAATATCGGCCAGGCCGCTGAAGAGGAGCTGAAAGCGGCGCTTATGACGGCGCAAAGCTCCGAAATTGACGCCATAGCCGGCGTTACCATCACTACCACTGCCGTTTCCAAGGCAGCCGCCAAATGCATTGCCCAGGCAAAGGGTGAAATTCCCATTGAAGTTATTACTGAAAATTCAGAAGAAAGCGACGGGGACTGGCTGGGCAAAGAGCCGGAAATTCCTGACAGCGATATTTCTGCAGAATTTGAAACGGAGATCCTGGTTATCGGCTGCGGCACAGGCGGCATGTTCACCATTGCAGCGGCGGCGGAGGAAGGGGCCAAGGTCATCGGCATTGACCGTTTCACCACAGGCGTGGGAATCCGCGATGATCTGGCTGCCATTGACTCCCGCTATCAGAAAGAATGGGGCACTAAAATCAATAAATTCGACTACATAACTATGGCTACTCAGTATGCTGCCGGTCACATTAATCAGGAACTGGTGCGCTTATTCTGCGATGAATCCGGTTCTGCCATTGACTGGTACGGCGACCGCCTGGCAGAACGGGGAGTGGAATTGTGGCATGAGTCCGGCGATTCCGTAGACGAGGCCCGCTATGAGCACTTTGCCACCGGCCACTCGCCCAGGTGGACCGGAAGCGATGACGGTGAGGGCAATGAGCTTGACGGCAACAAGATTCTCTATGACTATGCCCTGGGCCTTGGCGCACAGTTTGATTACAACACGAAAATGATCAAACTGACAAAGGATAATGGCCGCGTCACCGGCTGCATTGCTATAAACGGAGAAGACAAATATGTCCGGTACACTGCCTCCAAGGGCGTGGTGGTATGTACAGGCGGCTACTCTTTAAATTATGAGATGATGGAAGCCCTTCAGCCCTGGAACCTGCGCATTATCGGCCGCAACGGCTCGGAGCCCGGTGCATTTGGCGACGGTATTAAGGCCTGTCTGTGGGCCGGAGCAAAAATGGATGAGACCCACTCCATGATGATGTTTGACCGCTGCGCTCTGCGCCCTGACCAGGAGACGGGAGCTGAAACCGCCAAATCCGGGGATAACGGCTTTTTCTGGATGGGTTCCCAGCCATGGCTTAAGGTCAATGCGGACGGAAAGAGATTCTTCAATGAGTCCGGCACATATGAGGGAATCCTTCATGCCGACGAATATCAGAAAGGCCACTGCCACTATACTCTGTTTGACAGCAACTGGACTGCCTATGCACAGCAGTTTAAAATGCATGGCTGCTCCCGCCTGTATCCGTTTGAAAACGGTGCGGACCCCAATATTCCATACCAGGCTATCGAAAACGGCATGCTTCCCGGCCTCATTGAGAGCGGCTTTGTGATGCAGGCTGACACCATTGAAGAGCTGGCAGAGAAACTGGGGCTTCCTGCAGATCAGCTTACTGCAACCGTAAATCGCTACAATGAGCTGGCACACGCCGGGGAGGATACGGATTTCGGCAAAGAGCCTTTCCGCCTGACTCCTGTAGACCAGGCGCCTTTCTACGGTGCAAAGAATACCGGGTATGTTCTGTGTACCATGGACGGAATCCAGATTGATACCAACATGAATGCCATTGACACGGAGGGCAGCCCCATTCCCGGACTGTACGTCGTAGGCAATGACAGCGGCTGTTATTTCGCCAACACTTACCCCAATCTGTCCACTGGAATGGCCTGCGGCCGCACTGTCACATTTGGACGGTATGTGGGAAAATACCTGGCAAAGCTGTAGTTTGTACTTTCACGAAAAAACCGTGCGGAAAGCAGATGAAAACCTTTATGCTTTCTGCACGGTTTTTATTTCTTTTTAAGGCCAGTATTTTGCAGGTCAGAACAGCGCAGTATTCTTACGAATCATCCGCTTAATCTTTCCTTTTATTCTTTCCAAAGCCCTCTCTCAGTTTATTCTTCAGATACTCGTACCTCTGCCGCTTCTCCTCCTTGCCGAAATGTACTTCGCGGAACTGTTCCGGATTATTCTCATAGCAGAGGACCTCGTCTCCAAACTGCTGGCTTGTAAGATCAAACACGCAGTCTCCCACCACGTTATAGCAATGGTAATTTCCTCCCGGACGGAGTATCCCATAAACCTTTCCGCCGAATAAGTCCTGGGCAAGAAAGGCCGTGATGGAGCACTGTCCCAAGGTCCTGTTTTCCATGCTCCACTGGTCCCGCAGCCTGGGCGCACAGGTATATTCGCACCAAATGTCCCAGAGCGCATCATACAAATCCCTCGGCGTATGAATCCCCTCATATTCGTCTGCAATTACCGGCACATCTCCATGGTTCCATCCATAAAATCCATAGTCCATTTTGTTTTATCCCTCCTTTGAAAGCAGCCTGGATTTCCCTTGAAATTCCCGGAATGCATCCACGATCAGCTGATGATCCTGGTCATGAGCCAGGCCGGACACGCAGAAAACGCCAACCCGCATTCCGCCTATAAGGATTGGGAAGCTGCCGCCGCAGATGGCATACTCCTCGTCCCCCACATACCGGTCATACTTTTTCTTTTCCTGATACATGGCCCACAGATAGTAGCCGGAATGTCCGAAAGTTTCCACGGTTTTCTCCTTGCGGGAAAGCCACCTGTCTTCTTCCCTGCCATCCATCAGATATTGATAGATCCGCAGTCCATTCACCACTGCCCGAATCCCTACGCTGCCCAGCTTCTCTTCCTTTACCCGTCTGAGGATGCTTTCTCCAATGTCGTGAAGATCCTCATGGGACAAATGGTCAAAAGACAGTTCCTTTTCCAGCTTCAGTAACTCCTCTGTCATACTTTTCTTCTCTCTCCTTCCGCATTTTTCTCTTTCGAAAACACCTTTATCGCAGTCCCTTAATGGCATTCTCCATAATATCAATCCGGGTGATCGTCTCCTCAGGCTTCTCTTATCAAAACCTCTTTGCCCTGGAATGCGAATCCATATTTATCAATCCGTTCCGGTGAAATCCCTTTCGCCTCTAAAGCCGCCCCGTATTTCTTTCTTTCAATCTGTAACAAAGCTTCTGCTGCTGTCTCCTCCAGGTTCTTTTCTTCTCCTGGTTCCCGGACTTTAAACTCCATGATAACAGCGCAGTCTTCCCTTCTCTTAGAGCGTGTTTGAAAATTGCTTTCCGTCAGATGTGCGTCACAGTTTGCGGGAGATTTGGCCCGAATGAGGGAGGCGTAGTGGGCTACGTTGACCGAATGAGGGCCAGATCTCCCGCAAACTGGGGCGTGCAGATGGCGGGAATGAATTTTCAAACACGCTCTAGGCTCCAGCACCACATCATACCTTCCAAAGCCGCTTTCCCGATTAGACGTAATCACATACCGGTCTGCCAGATCGACTGTCAGTCCTAAGACAAAGCCGTGATAAAACCGCTCCGGTTCAGATTCCTCTGACGGCTTCGTCCCGCTGTCAAAAAAGCTGATTGTGTCCAGGGCTATTTTATTCATATAGGCATTCATGGCCTTTTATGTCGCCCGCCATCATGGCTTTCACAAAATCATTATATTCCGGTGCAAAATCCTTAAACCATCCATCTATCATCTGGCCAAACATAAAACGGACTTCTCGATTTGTCAGTGTCAGCTCATAGGTATCCCGCCCCCATTCTTCATCAATAAAATAGCGCTCCACCTTCAAATAACCGCTGGCCAGCAAAAAATCATATCTGCTATATAATTTTTTTATAGCCATGCAGATCTTTTCCCTTGCCAGAGAAAAATTATTGGCCTTAATATCTGCAAAGCTTAAAAAAATCACAGGATAGGTTCCCTGAAGTTTTTGATATTTATCTTCTTCCCATATGGATAATCCCTTAAATACCGCTCCCTGCCCTGCGTACTCTATAGAGAGGAAACGCTCTGCCATATTCATATTCAACGTTTTTCCAAAACGGCGGGGGCGGGTAATTAATGTCACTTCATCCCCGCTTTCCCACCATTCTCTGATAAAATCAGTCTTATCAATATAAAAATACCCGTTTTGTATTAATTTCTCAAAACTCTGGATTCCTATTCCTACGGTTCTGGCCATGGCAATATATCCTCCATACTCAAAATATCCACATTTTTCTATTATAAAACTTCCCTTTCATCCATAATAATCTTATTATACATACTTCTCATATAACCTACAAGAAAATCACATCAAATTTCCGTTTTAATTATGCAGTCTCACCATAGCTTTCTTCATTAAATTAAAAAAACCGTTTCCGGCTCCTCGTAAAGGAAGCCGGAAACGGCGCTTTTGGTGTGGATTCAATACTTTGAAGTGTCTGTATAATTGACGGAGGCGTCCTGGGCCTGCGGGGCAGAGAAGCTGCTGACACTGGCTCTGGGAGCGGCGTCTTTAACGGTATTGCTGTTATCCAAACGGAACCGCGCAATCAATCCCTTGAGTACGTTGGCCTGGCTGGAAAGCTCCTCGCTGGCAGCGGCAGACTCTTCGGAAGTGGCGGAATTGGTCTGTACCACGCTGGAGATCTGATCCACAGCAATGGCGATCTGGGAGATGGAGGCAGTCTGCTCCTCGGCGGCATTGGCAATCAGGCCCACCGCATCCAGGACTTTCTGGGAACTTTCCACCACGACCTGAAGAGCCTCGCTGGTTTCATGGGAGAGATCAAGTCCCTCCTTGACCGCTTTCACGGTACCTTCGATCAGGGTTGTGGTACTCTTGGATGCCTCTGCTGATTTGCTGGCCAGGTTTCGCACCTCGTCAGCCACCACGGCAAAGCCTTTGCCGGCAGCACCGGCGCGGGCAGCCTCCACGGCGGCGTTCAGCGCCAGAATATTGGTCTGGAAGGCGATATCCTCGATGGTCTTGATCACCTTGCTGATCTCGGTGGAATGTGTTTCGATCTTATTCATGGCCTTCAAGAGGGATTCCATATCGTTGAAGCACACGCCGATCTGCTGGTGGGACTGTTCGTTTTCTTTCTTGGCCGTTCTGGCGTGGGAAGCGGTGGATTCCACCTGCTGGCTGACCACCTGAATGGTAGCGGCCAGCTCTTCCACGGAAGACGCCTGCTCTGTTGCGCCCTGAGCCAGGGCCTGAGCGCCGCTGGACACCTGCTCGCCTCCGGCATTAACCTGATCCGCAGCAGACTCGATCTTGGAAAGAGTCTCGCTCATGGAGAGCTTCATGTCCCGCATGGCCTTCAGAATGTCAGCGTAATCGCCGATATAGGCGTCGCTGTGGCGGCTCATTACGGTAAAGTTGCCATTGGCCAGCTCTTCCATGCAGTAGTTGATGTCGCCGATCAGCACCTTGACAACTTCCGTCATGCTCCGTAAATTATCCGCCATCTCTCCCAGCTCATCCCTGGATTGGTATGTAATCTCCACATTCATATCGCCTTTGCATACCCGGGAGGCTACCTGACGCATCTCCTCCACTGGCTTGCGCACGCTGTCGCTCATGAAAAGGGCCAGGAGGACGCTGACTACCACTGCCACCACGATCAAAGCGATTACGATCATGTCCGCAATGCCGGCCAGCCGTTCGCCCTCCTCCACGCTGGCCAGAGCGTTGGATTCGGCGGTTTCACAGAGGGTGGTCAAAATGTCACGGCTGGAATCCATGTAAGGCTTGTAGTTGGACTTGTATAACTCCAGCGCCTCGTCGTCTTTCTGCTGGGCAGCCAGATCCAGGATCTGGGGCAGATAGCTGGACGCCTGGTTTAAGTTTTCCTCCACTTTGGACAGCTGGGAAGATCCTCCTGATGATCCAGCGATCTTCTGCTCAATTTCCTTCAGTCCATCTACCAGAGTATAGATGTAGTTAAAGTCGCTCTGAGCGTTAGCATAAGCTTCATCGCTGTATTCTACGATGGTCGAGAGGATATTGCCCCGGGCGGAGAATACGGTGCGGCGGGCGTCCATAGCCAGGGATACTGTTTTAAACTGCATGTCATAAAACTCCTGCAGTCTTTGGCTTGACTGATTAAGCATAACAATTGATGTGATACCCACAATAAGCAGCAGAAGTACAATAATAAAATAGGAAATAAGCATTCGGCTGCGGATTTTTAAGTTTTTAATCATTTGACTCAACATTTCATAATCTCTCCTTTGTTATATTTCATCTTCAAAAAATAGTGGATGTATTTTTCAGGCCCCCACTGCCGCCTCGCTTTCCTTTGTAAGCGCTTTACATTACTTTCAGGTATATCCGCCTATGTCCTCATCTCGCTCTCACGTAATTTTCTTTACTCATTATACCTCAAAACTTTGCTTTTTAAAAGACCAATTTTATATTTTTGGTAATGGACAAGGTAAGATTTTTGTTCCAGTTTGCTGCCCAATGTCATTAGTTAAGCGAATTCTGCTTTTCCCCCGAGGCCTCCATCTCCTGTCAGGGTGAATTAATGCCGTGGAGAAGAAACTGGGGTTTCGGGTTCTTCGGAACGTTTGGCATTTGCAGGCAGGTTAGCCTGTACTTCTTTGCAGCCTGAAGCAGTCCTCCGCCCGAGTCCCTCACCTTGAATTCCATTATGACCGCATTGTCCGTTCCGTTCTTCGGCTCCATCACCACATCATATCTCCCAAAACCACTCCGTCCTGTTGGATGTAATGATGTAGCGGTCTGCCAATTCCACGGCCAGCCCTAGAGCGTGTTTGAAAATTGTTTTCCGTCAGATGTGCGTCACAGTTTGCGGGAGATTTGGCCCGAATGAGGGAGGCGTAGTGGGCTACGTTGACCGAATGAGGGTCAAATCTCCCGCAAAGTGGGGCGTGCAGATGGCGGGAATGAATTTTCAAACACGCTCTAGCACAAAGCCATGGTAGAACCGCTCCGGCTGCGTCTCCATGGAGGGATTTTTTCCGCTGTCAAAGTAGCTGAACGTGGCCAGGGCTGCACGGTTTATGTAAGCGTTCATGGATTTTACATCATCCTGTAACAATGCCCTAATAAAGCAGTTATAAACCGTCCCGGAACGGGTAAACCATTTCCGGATCATCTTTTGGAACATAATCTGTACTTCCTTGTTCGTCAGCGCTAATTCATGCAAATCTGCTCCAGTGTCCTCATTAAATTCGCAATTCTCCACTTTCAGATATCCGCTTGTCAAAAACAGGCTCCTGATGGCGTTCTCATCTGCGTCTAACTGGTCGAAAATAATCTGTTCACTGACTTCCTTGTACAGGTGCCCGCCTTTCAGCAAGTTCTCCATAGATATTTTTATGCCTGCGGTTCTCGCCACGGCAATATATCCTCCATACTCTGCCACAAAATTTATGACAAATACACACCATAGGCGTTCTTAATCAATTCTGCCAAAGCCGTAACAAAGTCAGCCACCAGTTCACGCCCAGCTGTCCTATATGCCTTGAATTTGTTTTAAATTGCAGATTTTTGTGTCTCAGCATAATTATAATTGATTTTCCACCCCTTTACAACTAAAAAGCAAGGACAAGGCAAGTCCCGGCCCTATGGCCTTTCCTTGCTTGATCCCTGCCTTATTTCTCCGCTCTATTAATTTCACTCACCTACCCCGCGCACTCCATCCCCGCCCGCAGTTTCTCCACCGCCTTCTTCTCAATCCTGGACACGTAAGACCGGGAGATCCCCAGCGCCCCCGCAATCTCCCTCTGGGTAAACTCCCTGCTTCCAAACAGCCCGTACCGCATCTGGATCACCTTTTGTTCCGTAGGCTTCAGGCATTTCTTAAACGCCTCATACAGTTCCCGGATATCCTGGCTTAAGATCAGATCCTCCAGGGCGTCTTTTGTCTCCATCTCAATCACGTCCACCAGGCTCACTGACTCTCCGTCCTTATCCACCCCGATAGGGTCATACAGGGAAACCTCTTTGGAATACTTTTTGTGAGCCCGCAGAAGCATCAGTATCTCATTTTCCACGCACTTGGCCGCATATGTGGCAAGGCGCGATCCCCGATCAACTTTAAATGTATTTACTGCCTTAATCAGCCCGATGGTTCCTACAGACAGAAGGTCTTCCGTCTCATAATCCGTGTATTGATATTTTTTCACCACATGGGCCACCAGACGCATATTATGTTCTATAAGCACATTCCTGGCTTCCTGGTCGCCCTCTTTTAAGCGTTCCAGGCATTCCCGCTCCTCGCGGGCATTTAATGGTTTGGCAAAGGTCTTCAAAAAAAGCCACCTAAAAGCAAAACTTAATTAAAGTTTATGCTTCGGTGGCTTTCAAAGTGCTTTTACACCTTCTGGTGCAGCTTATACTATTTTCACTGCCAGCAGAATCTCCCTGTCCTCATGGATGTATTCCCGGAATTTCCCCTGCGCTTTCCCGCTGCCGGCGCGGCCATGCCGCTGTGCGTTTTGCCCTGGCCTCTCACTTTTATGAAAATGCAGGCGCCTCACTTCCCATTTGCCGTCCAGGCTTAACAGGGAAGAGACGATCTAATGATGGAACAGCCGGATACCCGTAAATGCCATGGCCATGCCGTACTTGTCGCAAGTCTCAATTACCTGATCATCCCTGACCGAGCCGCCCGGTTCCGCAATATACTCTACGCCGCTTTTATACGCCCTCTCAATATTATCTCCAAAGGGGAAAAACGCGTCGGAGCCCAGAGCCACGCCCTTCATCTTGTCAAGCCATGCCCTTTTTTCTTCCCTGGCAAACACAGGCGGCTTCACCTTAAAGATCTTCTCCCATGCCCCGTCTGCCAGCACATCCATATACTCCTCACCAATGTATACGTCAATGGCATTGTCCCTGTCCGCTCTCTTTATGCCGTCCACAAACTGGAGAGACAGCACCTGGGGAGCCTGCCGCAGAAACCAGTTATCCGCCTTATTGCCTGCCAGCCTGGTGCAGTGAACCCTGGACTGCTGCCCGGCTCCAATGCCAATAGCCTGCCCGTCTTTCACATAGCACACGGAATTGGACTGGGTGTACTTCAGAGTAATCAGGGAAATCATCAAGTCTCTCTTAGCTGCCGCGGGAATCTCCTTGTTCTTCGTAACTACATTGGCTAAAAGCTCCTCATTAATATCCAGCTCATTTCTTCCCTGCTCAAACACGATACCAAACACCTGCTTGCGCTCCAAAGGCTCCGGAACATAGTTTTCGTCAATCTGAATCACGCAGTAGCTGCCCTTCTTTTTCTCTTTCAGAATCTCCAGGGCTTCCGGCTCATACCCGGGGGCAATGATGCCGTCAGACACCTCCCTTTTGATGAGCCTTGCCGTATCCGCATCGCACACGTCAGAAAGGGAGATGAAATCGCCGAAAGAAGACATTCTGTCAGCCCCTCTGGCCCTGGCATAAGCGCATGCCAAAGGCGACAGCTCTCCCATGTCATCAACCCAGTATATCTTAGCCAGAGTCTCGTCAAGGGGCAGCCCTACAGCCGCTCCTGCCGGCGACACATGCTTAAAGGAAGCCGCAGCCGGAAGCCCCGTGGCAGCTTTAAGCTCCCTTACCAGCTGCCAGCCGTTAAATGCATCCAGAAAATTAATATACCCCGGCTTTCCGCTGAGCACGGTAATAGGCAGTTCCTGATCCTCATTCATAAAAATACGGGACGGTTTCTGATTAGGATTGCAGCCATACTTTAATTCCAGTTCTTTCATTGGGTAAACTCCTCCTTTTGGCATATATTCGATTCATTCGTAATGGTTTCTCATCTGTTTTTATTTATGATTTTGCTTTCATAAGCCCCTGTCTTTATGTCGATATACCGCACAAACAGGGAAACCTTGTTGTCCTGATCCAGGCTTTCCCACAGCATGTCTGCAAATTCTTCCATGGAATCCATAATGCCCACCAGTTTCGGCTCCCCCTCAAAGCTTGGCAATGGATTTCCATCGCCCATATAAGTATGTATAAAGTGACCTTCTCCTGCAGCAGGGTTATTGTAGGCAAACGTAAACCGGCTGCAGCTGTCCGGGTTGCCGTTGCTGCTCTTTAAAATAGACATGGCATAATTGTAAGACCCATGTTCAATATGCATAATTCCCGAAATTCTGGGCGTATAATTGGGTCCGTCCGGTTCAAACTCCCTGGAGCGCAGGGACTGTTCAAAGGTCATCTGCCTGTCCATGCCCTCATAAATAGTATCCGTCTGATCCCCGTTGGTCACAATAGTTTTGTTGCCCAGCACCCGCACAGGGGCATAGATAATCAGGCTTGGGTCCTCCATCTTGGAGGCATCAAAAGCCTCCGTGCGGATTCCCTCCCCATCTGCCACAAACACCCGGTTCCTGCTGTTTTCGCTTCTTCCCATAATGAAGTAAGCAGCAGCAGCCCTGGTTTTGTCCGGGGTTTTCCCTATTATGATTCCCCGCCCCGGATAAGAATTGCCCTTCAGTTCCTTTGCCAGATCCAGCATCTTCATGGTACTTCCTCCTTCTGTTTCGCAAATTTCCGCCTTCTGTTTCCTTTGGAGTCTTCTGCCCGCAAAAAATGCAGCCCTTAGCTGCTGCAGGCACAAAAAAAGCCTGGGCATCCCTTTTTCGGCGCCCAGGCGGTCGGCTTGCTTTCCTACGTGCTCCCCTGTGGTTCTCCACACTCCGCCAGTCGCACGTTCTTTTCTAATCATATCTGATTCCGGCATGGATTGCAAGTCCTTTTTGAAAAAGGTGTGGCAATGACGGCTGCATTTTGGTACAATAAAGGCAGAAATCCAGTTAACCAAAGCAGCGGGATACGCGGGAAAGGAATGTGGATATGAAAGGCACACGATTACAAAAAAGGCTGGCAGCCCTTTTAAGCTTTGCTCTTGCAGTATGTATATCAGGCGGGTTCTATGCCCTCCCTGCTTACGGGAAAGAAAAAAGAACGGTAAAAGTCGCCTTCTTCCCCATGAACGGGTACCATGAAAAAGATTCAGCCGGAAATTTTACTGGCATGGATGTAGAATATCTGGACGAGCTGTGCCGGTTTACGGACTGGAATATTGAGTATGTGGAATGTGACAGCTGGGACATGGCGCTGGAGCTTTTAAAGGACAAAAAAATAGACCTGGTGGGCACTGCCCAGTACTCCGCTGAACGGGCTTCTGTCTATCAGTATGCAGATCTCCCAAGCGGCTATACTTTCGGCATCATAGCCACCACCCCGGACAGTTCCCTGGCTTATGAGGACTTTGAGGCCATGAAGGGAATTACCTTCGGAATGGTGAAAACTTATGTGCGCAGAAGCGAATTTCTCCATTATCTGGCAGACAATGGCGTCCGATCCCCGAAAATCAGAGAGTACAATTCCACGGCCGAGCTTTTAGATGCCCTGGATAAAGGACAGATAGACGCCATGGTTCATACTTTCATGGAAATTAAAGAGGGGCAGCGCCTGGTGGGACGCTTTGCCCCCAGGCCTTTCTACTATATTACATATCCAGGCAATGATGATGTGGTGCGGGAGCTGAACTATGCCATTACAGACTTGAAAATGAGCGCCCCTGAGCTGGAAACAAAGCTTATGAATAAATTTTACCAGAGCCGGCTGGACAAGACCATTGTATTTACCACGGCAGAAAAAGAATACATTGCCAATGCAGGCAGAATTTCTGTCGGATATTATGACGGCTATTACCCGTTTATCTACGAAGATGAAGGCGAATGCAGGGGATTGACCAGAGAACTGCTGGAAGGTGCGGCTGCTGTTGCCGGGCTGACGCTGTCCTGGCATAAAGTCGATACTCCTGCCCAGGCAAGCCAGGCCTTGGCAGACGGCACCATTGACATCATGTCCTACTGCGTCCATGAAGAGGAGGACTTCGGACAGCCCGGCCTGGTAAGGATGAAGGATTATGCGCAGATCCCCCTGGCTCTGGTTATGAAGAAAAGCAAAGAGCTCAATTCCGTACAAAGTCTTGCCACAGTTCCGTATTTGTCCGCAGAGGCCGCCAATATTGTTAATCTTGAAAGCATCTCCCTGGTAACCTACGCTTCACAGCAAGAGTGCATGGACGCAGTGAAAAGCGGCAGCGCCGATGCCGTGCTGTGTGACGGTTACCTGGCGGAATACCTTCTCAGCGCCCAGATGCGTTATTACAGCCTGGAAGTCAGAAGCGTGCTGGCCGGTGAACACGGCATCGCCATTTCCGTGCGCGGCGATGATCCGCAGCTTGCGGGCATCCTGAATAAAACAGTCCTTACGATAGATTCAAGGGCTGCCAATGATTATATGCTGGAGCACAATGTGTACTCCATGACCAGCGTGGCTCAGTTTATTCAGGATCACAGCGCCATCATTATTCTCCTTCTGCTTCTTATTATTGCCGCTGTGATTCTGGCGGCGCGGCACATGGTCAAAGACACGAAAAAGATACAGACTTTAATGTACAAAGATGTAGAGACAGACATCTGGAACTTAAACCATCTGCTGTTCTGGGGCAAGAAAGCCCTGCTGCCGGATCGGATGAAGCCTCAGTATGCCATTGCCTATCTGAACATTGCCCACTTCCAAAAGTACAAAGTCGTGTACGGATGGAGCAATGGCCAAAAGCTTCTGACAGCCATAGCAGATACCCTGTCACACAGCATAAACGGCAAGGGGGAAGTCTACGCTAAGGCTGACGGTGATCACTTTGTTCTTATGCTCTGCGCAGAAAACGGAGAGATTACGCAGCGGGTAAGGGATATCGCCAAATCCGTTGAGGGGCGGATTTTTCAGGAAATGGAATTCCATATTGAACTTCAGATCGGCATCTGCTTTATTCCCCAGGGAAGCGATGACCTGCACGGAGCCATTATCTGCGCAAGCCAGGCCATTGACTTTATCAGGGAAAACGGCGGAGACAATATTAAGGTTTATGATGAGTCCCTGGAAAAATCCATAATGGAACGCCATGAAAAAGAAAATCTTCTGGATTCCGTGGACATTGACAGCAACTTTACCACTTACTATCAGGCTAAGACGGATGTAAACACGGAAAAGATCGTAGGAGCCGAGGCGCTGGTAAGATTTCTGGACCCCACGGCCCAAGGCGCAGTAAGATCTCCAGGCTTTTTCGTACCTTATTATGAAGAAACCGGCAGAGTAACTGATATTGATTTCTTTGTCCTTCGGTGCGTGTGCAGAATGCTCCGCAGACGCCTTGACCATGGAGAATCCGTTGTGACCATTTCCTGCAACTTCTCCAGACTGCATTTTATAAAGCCTGGCTTTGCCAGACAATTTGAAAGCATTCTTGAGCAGTATCAGATCCCTAAGGATCTGATCGAAGTGGAGATAACGGAGACTCTTGTAATGGAAGAAATACAGGAAAAGGCTGCCAGGCAGACCTTGGATGATCTTCTCGCCAGCGGCATCCGGCTGTCCATTGATGATTTCGGTTCCGGATACTCATCCCTGGGCGTTATTGAGAAAATACCGGCCTCTGTCATAAAGCTGGACCGCTCGTTCCTGCTGAATCAGGAAGACAGGGATCGGCAGGTGAAAATTATGAAAAGCATTGTGGATCTTGCCGCTGACCTGGGGGCTCAGATCGTGTGCGAAGGCGTGGAAACCGATGCGGACGTGGAGCTGATGAGAGAGATCGGCGCCTGCGTAGCTCAGGGATACCGCTATGCAAAGCCCGTGCCCGAAGACGAATTTGAGAAGAGGCTTACAAAAAACTTCGCGGTGAATTTCTAATTTATAAAATCAGGCCTGGAACAAAAACTGACTGTCCAGGCCTTTTCTTTATGCGTTTTATTTTTAAAATTGTCACTCATTTCGGATAGCTGCCAAGGGGCTTAACTTCATAGCCCGAAGGGATGGGAAGAAGCCTGCCGCCATGCCTACAAAGATGGCGAATACCACTGCTGACCCTGCCAGCCACAGAGGAATCCTGGAAATATCGCCTTCGATTCCCATCATGGCCTGCCCCAGCCCCAGGAAATTGTTCATGGCATAGGATACTGCAAAGCTGATTGCCAGACCGATAACACCTCCCATAAACCCGATAAACCCTGACTCCATGAGAAACATGTTTCGGATATTTGCCATATCGCATCCCAGTACCTTGATGACCCCGATCTCCTTTGTCCTCTCATAAATGGACATCATCATGGTATTGGCAATGCCGATAGCCGCTACAAACAGGGAGATGGCGCCGATTCCTCCCAGCACCAGCTGAATCATGTCATAAGTCTGCTGGGACTGCTCAATCCACTCCATCTGGCTGTTGGCCTGGTATCCCATATCGGTAATGGCCTTCTGCACCTCGGTTACATTTTCCATATCATCCACAAACACTACTGCACTGTTGTAGATAAAATACGGGTATGGCTTTCCCTTTTTGTTGGTAGGCTGGTTAGGAATGGGCCTCTTCTTAAAAATCTGCTTCAGCTGGGCCTTCAGCCCTTCAATCTCCGTATAGACAGAGTAGGCATAGTTGTTATAATCATCAACGCTTCCTTCCACCACGCCTGCCGCTTCAATCATATACTTTTTAGGCGGTTTTACTCCGCTTTCTCCGCCGCCCTGGGACTGATAGTAAGCGTCCATATCAAAAATTACGAACATGGGCTTATTCATAAAGTCGACTGCCGGAAGTTCCTGAGTATCCCAGTATCCATCCCCGGTCTTACTGTTGCGGAACCACTGGATAACACAGTTTCCATAGATCAGCTTCATGGGATCGCCCCTTTGGGGAATCTCCCCCTGTCCTAAGGGAATATTCTCCAGATACTCCTGGCTGACTCCCGTGATCTCCGTGGTCGTCTCATAAAGCCCTTGTTTCAGCATAACATAAACCGACAGCATGGGAGAAACTCCCCTCACATGATCCAGACGCTTAAACTGTTCCACAACGTCATCCGTCAAATACATCGGATCGGAATCGCTGGAACCGGAATCAAAGCGGGAACCGGAATAAATGGTAACCGTAGTCATATCTCCATAGGAGGAATACATCTCCAGCATCAGCTGGTTCAGGCCAATCCCTAAAGACACCATGATTACCACTGACGCCACGCCGATAATAACTCCCAAAACCGTCAGAGCCGTACGAAGCTTCCGCCTTCTTAAATTATTGACGCTCATGGTGAGCAAATCAAGAAATCTCATCGTCTATCTCTTCCTCTTCCCGGCGGGCTTTCTTTTTCTTCCTTATGCGGACTGCCCCAAAGCCTCCTAGTACAGCCAACACTGCAATGCCAATGATAATGGGTACCTTATACTTCACAAGCGGCGATGTGTTCTCGGCGGGGACGTCTGTAAAATCCCCCACGTTAATGTCACCGCCAAATTCTTCCCCCATAGCCTCTGTCACAAACAGAGACAGCTCTTTCTCCTCGGCCTCCTGAACCTCTCCGTTTTCGTCCTCGTATGTAATCAGAACCTTTATCTTTCCTTCATCCTCCGTAGGCGCAACGGCTGTCAGCATCACATCAACATTTCCCGTCTCCCCGGGCTTTATGTTTCCCACATAAGCGTCCGCCGGCTGGATTGAATCCGCCTCAAACTTTACCATCACATTATACAAAAGCACTTTGCCTGTATTGTTAATGGGGAACATGATATTGCTCTCTGAGCCTACGGTAATATTATCCGGCATCACCTCCATGGTTCCCGTGTTAAGCCTGGCGATCTGTTTGATGGGAATATCAATGGTCACTGTCTCCGACGCATTTTTAAATTCCGGGCTGTCATAGGTTTCCTTAATGCTCAGGGCATAGGAGCGCTGGTCAATGCCTGCCCTGGACAGAAGATCAATGTTCAGCTCCGTCACTTCCCCTGCGGCAAGGGAATTGACCACCACCGACGAAGAGCCGGAAGCCGTTGTAAAGATGGCGCTGTTGTCCACCTTCTCCGATTCCAGGGAAAACAGAATATTGCTGGCGGCAATGCTGGAGGATGCGTTTTTCATCCTGAGAATCAGCTTAAAAGGCTCTCCTGCTATGATAGTCTCGGGAACGGTCTGGAAGCTGTCCACCACAATTCTGGCCTTTGTCCTATCATTCTCATTAAACTCACCGCTGGAGTCCTCATCTTTCTCTTTATTTTTAATCCGGACCCAAAATGTCTCCTCTTCCTTCAAAAGTTCCCCGGTTGCAGTTTCCCGGTAATTAATCTCAAATTTAATGGGGTAATATCCTGAATACACGTCAGAGCGGATCGCCATGCTGTAAGGCAGCTGCACCACCTCGTCAGGCCCAACCCGCTCAAAGTTCCTGTCATAGTTTCCCTCATTAATATCAAACGGGAATACGGTGCTGTCCTTGTCCAGAACCATGGCCACATTTACGTCCACCGCCTCAGAGTAACCGCTGTTGCGCATATTGACAGCAAAGTTTACCACATTGGGATATACGCCGTAGGGGGTTTCCTGACCTTCGCCCAGAACGAATCCCACATCCCTGTCCTTTTCTTTGTCCTCATCATCTGCGCCTGTGGACTTGGATACCCATATATTTACGGCCTCTACGGCTACTACCCGGTTATCCTTGCTGCTGACCTCCACGTTTACATGATAATACCCTTCAGGCAGATCCGCCCGCACCTTTGCTGACAGGGAAACGCTTTTCTTTCCCCCTGAGCGGATGGTGCCCACATATTTCGTGTCAAACAGGCCGGAAGTCACCTCAAAGGGAAACACATACTCCCCTTCCACCGCATCAGGCCTGGCTATGTAGGAGAGGTCTTCGGAAAATCCCACCTCCACGTCTTCCCACGTCTCGCCGTCATTGTTCTCCAAGGTAAAGGTAACATTCATCTTCCTTCCCGTCCGTCCCCGGGGCACATTGGGAGTGACCACTACGTGATTGTCGCCGTTGTTAACAAGATCCGCCCAGGCCGGCGCCGGCGCTGCCACTGTCATAGTCAAAGCAGCAGCGGCGGCTAACAAGAATGCTGCTCCTCTGGCAAAAAAATTCTTTCTCATCACTTAATCTCCTCTTCCTCATCATGACGGCATTCCTCAATCTTAAAAATCTTGCCGTCGACTATGTGAAACTGCCTGTCCGCATAAGATGCCAGGTGATTGTCATGGGTAACCATAACCAAAGTCTGGTTCTGCTCCCTGACGATCCGGCGCATTAGCTTTAAAATCTCCATGGTAGTCTTGGAATCCAGGTTTCCTGTAGGCTCGTCTGCGAAAATAATCCTGGGATTCACTGCCAGAGCCCTCGCAATTCCCACTCTCTGCTGCTGTCCGCCGGACATGGCATTGGCCATATGGTTCATCTGCTTCTCCAGCCCCACCAGTTTTAAATATTTTCTGGCAATCTCATTCCGCTTCCGCCTGGGCATTCCCCGAAACGACAGAGGCAGCGCCACGTTTTCCACTGCATTCAAAGTCTTTAACAGATTATATGATTGGAAAATGAATCCCACCCTGGCCCTTCGGAACGCTACCAGCTCATTTTCCTTCATCTTTTCAATATGGATCTTGTCAATGACAATCTCCCCCCTGGAGGGTTTCTCCAGCCCTGCCAGCATGTTAAGCAGCGTAGACTTCCCTGATCCGGAAGGGCCTACTATTGCGCAGAATTCGCCCCGATACATGGTAAAGTCCACGCCTCCCAGGGCGTATACTTTCGTTTCGCCTACCTTGTAGATTTTATATAAATTTTTCACCTGGATTATGGGTACCCGTTCCTTTAAAGGACTGCAGACAGCGCCCTGTTCTTCCTTTCGTTCCGACAATCCTGTCCCCTCCCTGTATCTGACAGCGGTGCTGCCTGTCTCATCGTGACTATATCTTACAACCCCCATACACGTTTGTCACATCATTTATTCTTAATGTTCTTTAAACTTTTCTTACATGGACGCAGGCAAACCGCAAAGCGTTGGGCTCACCGCAGCTTCATCCAAAGGACATTGCCGGCGAACAGTAAAGATGCATTTCCATATTATATCATATTTTAAGAAAAAAGTAGTAGAAATCTATTGTAACATTCGCTATAATTGGTTACGAATAAAAAGAAAAGGAGAACCCCCATGAGACATCTGTTAAATCCTTTAGATTTTTCTGTGGAAGAAATAAGCAGTCTTCTGGATCTTGCCTCAGATATTGAGCACAATCTCCCCCGATATGCCCATGTCTGTGACGGAAAAAAAATCGCAACCCTTTTTTATGAGCCAAGCACCCGGACTCGTTTGAGTTTCGAATCTGCCATGTTGAATCTTGGCGGCAGCGTACTTGGCTTTTCTTCTGCCAACTCCAGCTCCGCTGCCAAAGGAGAAAGCGTGTCTGACACCATCCGCATGGTTTCCTGCTACGCAGACATCTGCGCCATGCGCCATCCCAAGGAAGGCGCGCCTTTGGTTGCCTCCCTCCACTCTTCCATCCCGGTAATTAATGCCGGAGACGGCGGGCATCAGCATCCCACCCAGACACTTACAGACTTAATGACCATCCGATCTCTTCTTGGGCGCCTTGACAATATGACGGTAGGCTTATGCGGCGACCTGAAATTCGGCCGTACGGTCCACTCCCTTATTAACGCCCTGGTGCGCTATCCCAATGTCAGGTTCCTTCTCATCTCTCCCATGGAACTAAAGATTCCCGAATACATCCGTGAAGATGTCTTAAGGGCAAATAACATTGAGTTTATTGAGGTTGACAGCCTGGATGCCGCCATGCCGGAGCTTGACATCCTTTACATGACCAGAGTCCAGCGGGAGCGCTTCTTCAACGAGGAGGACTATATCCGGTTAAAGGATTGCTACATTCTGGACAAGGCCAAAATGAAGCTGGCCAAAGACCATATGTTTGTTCTCCATCCCCTTCCAAGAGTCAACGAGATCTCCGTGGAAGTGGATGACGACCCAAGAGCCGCCTATTTCCGACAGGTACAGTATGGAGTATATGTGCGCATGGCTCTGATCATGACATTACTGGAGGTGCCAAAACCATGTTAAATATCAGCGGATTAAGTGAGGGTATTGTTCTGGATCATATCCAGGCAGGAAAGAGCCTGGACATCTATTATCATCTGGGATTGGACAAGCTGGAATGCCAGGTTGCCATCATAAAAAACGCCAAGAGCAATAAGATGGGGCGGAAAGACATCATTAAAATCGAAGGCCCTTTAGACAGCCTGAATCTGGAAGTGCTGGGCTACATTGACCACAATATTACGGTGAATATTATCCAGGATAACAAGATCGTTGAAAAAAAGACTCTGAAGCTTCCAAAGAAGATTACCAATGTAATCCAGTGCAAAAATCCCCGCTGCATTACCTCCATCGAGCAGGAACTTCCCCACATTTTCTATTTGTCGGATACGGCGACAGAAACTTACCGGTGCATGTACTGTGAGGAAAAATACGGGAAATAGAGGCTGACTGCCGCCGGGGCGGCATAAAAGACATAAAGGGGCTGTGAAAAATGGAGATAGAAGTACTCCATTTTTTCACAGCCCCCTTATGATCAGAGCAAAACGGTAAGCCGGGTTATGTCGTTGAATGGCCATCTGTCTAGGCCTGGCGTCGCCGCCAGGCTCGAGCGACCTACCCGAAAGCAGACGGGCCGCCTTGCGCTTTCTGTTCGGTCTTGCTTCGAATGGGGTTTACATGTGCCCTGCCTGTTGCCAGGCAGGCGGTAGTCTCTTACACTGCCCTTCCACCCTTACCGGCCAGGCCGGCGGTATATTTCTGTTGCACTGTCCCTGGAGTCGCCTCCGCCAGACGTTATCTGGCATCCTGCCCTGTGAAGCCCGGACTTTCCTCTCCCGCAGCCTTTCGGCTTTGCGGCAGCGGCCATCTGTCTTACTCTGAATCTTGTCTGCCGCAGCAGCTTCTCTATATTATAATGGAAACCCGAAAACTTGTAAAGCCGTAAAAACTCCTTCTTTCATCGTCATTTAAGCGAATTCTGCTTTTGCCCATGGGCTCCGTCTCCTGTCAGGGTGAATGAATGCCGTGGAGAAGAGGCTTGTTTTTCGGGCTCTTCGGAACGCTTGGCAATTCTGAACCCTGACAGGAGACGGAGCCCATGGGGCTTGCCACAACCTTAACTAAATGACATTGGTTCAGATCTGCCTTAAACCGGATCTACCTTTCTTCCTCCGCCAGCTCCTTTTTGAGCACTCCCAAAATCCCGCAGCCTATGACAGAGCCGATTACTACTGCCAAAAGATACCCGGCCGGATTTCCGATGGTAGGCAGAACGAAGATTCCTCCGTGAGGAGCTCTCAGCGTGCACCCGAAAGCCATGGACAATCCTCCTGCAGCCGCTGCCCCCATGGCGCAGGACGGAATAATTCTCAAAGGATCAGACGCCGCAAACGGAATGGCTCCTTCCGTAATAAAAGACAGACCCATAATAAAGTTCACGATCCCTGACTGACACTCTTTCCTGGTAAATTTCTTTTTAAACAGAACCGTGCACAGTCCGATGGCCATAGGGGGAACCATCCCTCCCGCCATAACCGCTGCCATAACTTCAAAATTCCCTTCTGCCAGCTGCGCGGTTCCAAACACGTAGGAAGCCTTATTAAACGGGCCTCCCATGTCAATGGACATCATGCCTCCCAGGATCATGCCCAGCACAATCCGGCTGGCTCCGCCCATACCGTTGAGAAAATTGGTCAGCCCGTCATTGATCATTCCCATATACGGGTTAATCAATGTGGTAACAACCGCTCCCAGAAGAATTCCCAGCACCGGATACAAAAGCACCGGCTTAATGCCCTCCAATGACTTTGGCAGCTTGGAAAAGGCCTTTTTCAGTGCCAGAACAAGATAACCACCTGCAAATCCTGCAAACAGGGCCCCCAAAAATCCTGCGTTAACCGCTCCTCCCTCAGGATTGGCAAATGTCATGCCCATTTTTGCCACGGTTCCGGCCACAAATCCCACTGCCAGGCCCGGTCGGTCTGCAATGCTCATGGCAATATATCCCGAAAGCACTGGAAGCATCATGCCGAACGCCTGCTCGCCGATAGTCTTTAAATACGCCGCCAGAGGCGTATTCTTTCCGAAATTGGACGGGTCAATGGAATAGTCGTCAAACAGGAACGCCAAGGCAATCAGGATTCCGCCGCCGATAACAAAGGGAAGCATATGGGAAACGCCGTTCATCAAATGCTTATATATCTTTCTCCCCATACTGTCACCGCTCCCTGCCTGGGAAGATGCGCCCTCCCCGCCTCCTGCATGGTGATAGACCGGCGCCTGCCCGGAAGCCGCCTTCTTGATCAGCTCCTCAGCCTTGTGAATCCCGTCAGCCACCGGAACCTGGAGAACCGGCTTGCCGTCAAACCTGGCCATTTCGATCTCTCTGTCCGCAGCAACGATAATGGCCTTTGCCCCCATGATCTCCTCTCTGGTCAGCACGTTCTGGGCTCCCCCTGATCCGTCTGTCTCCGCCTTCAGCGTAATGCCCATCTTTTTAGCTGTGCTTTCCAGGTTTTCCGCCGCCATATATGTGTGGGCAATGCCGGTTGGGCATGCGGTTACGGCCAGAAGGCAGTATCCGCTCTCTCCGCAGTTTTCCCCGGCCTGAGAGGCACCTTTTAAGCCTTCCTGTCCCTCTGCCTCCCCTTTTGCCGCCCCGTATTTTGCTGTCTCCGCATCATCAATGATCCTTAAAAACTCATCCTTGTCAGACGCATGAATCAGATTATCTTTAAAGTTAGGCGTCATTAAAAGGGTGGACAGCCTGGCCAGTGCCTCCAGATGAACATCTGCGCCTTCTGCGGGAGCTGCGATCATGAACAGCAGATTGGCAAGAGAGCCGTCAAATGCGTCGTAGTCCACGCCCTCCGGCACCGTAATGGCCGCCAGCCCCGGTTCCTTCACCGCTGCCACCTTGGCATGGGGAATGGCAATCCCGTCTCCCACCGCCGTGCTGCCGCAGGCTTCCCTGGCCAGTATCCCTTCTTTGTATCCTGCCCTGTCATGAAGCCGTCCCCCGGCCTCCATCAGGCCAGTCAGCTTATTGATGGCTTCCTCCTTGGATGCCGCCGTCACCCCCAGCTCAATGCTTTCCTTTTTCAGCAATTCCGTGATTCTCATATGGTTTCCTCCTCGTACTGATTTAATATGTTTTTACCTGTGCCTCTGCCCGTCATCCGTCAGCTCCAGCTGGCCGTACAGCTCCATTATCTCATCCTTTGTCCCGATTCCGTCTGAAAATGCGGTAGCGCCCCCTGCAGCCGTCCCCAGTTTCAGCGCATGGCAGTAATCATGATTTTCCAGATACCCGGCCAGGAACCCTGCTACCATGGAATCTCCTGCTCCCACTGAATTTTTTACCGTGCCTTTGGCAACTCCCATGGAGTAAACTCTCTTGTCTTCCGTTACCAGCAGAGAGCCGTCGCCAGCCATGGACACCAGCACGTTGGCCGCCCCCATTTCCTGAAGGCGTTTGGCATACTTCACTATGTCCTCTTCGCTTTCCATGACAACGCCAAACATGGCTTCCAGCTCATGGTTATTCGGTTTAATCAGAAACGGATGGTATTTCAGAACATGCATCAGAAGATCCTTCTCCGCATCTACCGCCGCAAGAATGCCTTTCCCCTCCATTCTGGCAAGGATCGTTTCATAGATCCTGCTGTCAATGGCTGCGGGGATGCTTCCTGAAAGCACCAGCACATCGCCTTGTGTCAAGCCATCCAGCTTCCCCAGCAGCTGTTCCACGTCCTCAGGCGTAATCTCAGGGCCCATGCCGTTGATTTCGCTTTCCTGATCGGATTTCAGCTTGACATTGATCCGGGACATTCCATTTTTCACCCGGATAAAATCAGAAGAAAATCCCAGAGCCTTTACGCCCCTTTCTATCTCGTCTCCTGTAAAGCCGGCTACAAACCCCAGCGCCGTGGTAGCATATCCCAGGTTCGCCAGCAATGCGGACACGTTGATCCCCTTTCCCCCATAGAAGATATGTTCCTCTGCTGTCCGGTTCACTGCTCCTTCCGTAAAATGGTCCACCCGCACCACATAATCCAAAGCCGGATTGAATGTTACTGTGTAAATCATTTCTATCTTCCCCTTCCACGTTTATGAAATTTTATTTCTTACGTTGGATACATCATATCATGATTGTTTCATTTCGTCAATACTATTTTTAAAGAAATTTTATTTTTTCAAAATCTCTATTTTTAAGACAAGGTGAGAATAATTACTATGAACGTTTCGAATCCTTACGGTAGGTCTGCGCATGTGCTGCGCTGACCGTACGGCGCCAAAATGCCCGTTTTTAGCATTTTGTGCGCATCCCCCGGAGGGTTCATAGTGGTGCCGGGAAATCGACATGGGGGTTTACTATGAAAATCCCGCCGCCGATTAGGCGGCATGTATTCCGGGATGCCAAGTGCGCCTGCCGGACTTTCATGGGCAGCGGCGCATACCCGGCCAGGCCCATGAAGGTTTACCATCCTGCGGTTTTGGAGAAACAGCGGCAGAACAGCATTCTACCCTTAAGGCCGTTTGACAATGCCCGTCACTTGTGCTATCCTATAGTTGTGAAATAAAATTACGTGTATGGAGAAAAATAAGAAATGAATAATCAAAGCATACTGGGAACCATCTGCTCCTCCTACGAGCAGTTCTTTGATGCCGAAAAAAAGATTGCAGATTTTATTATGGAAAATAAAAAGGCTGTGGTAGACATGACCGTGGCACAGCTGGCCAAGGCCAGCGGCACCAGCGATGCCACGGTATCACGTTTCTGCCGTCGGTGCGGTTTCAAGGGATTCCAGAGCCTGAAAATGGATCTGGCCAAAGAAGTGATGGAGGAAGAGCGGGACAGCCTGCAGGTATCCAATGAGATTGACCGCAGAAATCTTCCCCAGTCCCTCCAGAATATTCTGGCCAACAAGACCGCAGAGATGACTGCCACCATGGGCATGCTGGAACCGGAGAACCTGGAAACCATTCTCCGCATTCTGGAGCATGCCCGCTTGATTCAGTTCGCCGCCGTAGGAAACACTATCCCCGTGGCCATGGACGGGGCCTTTAAGTTCAATCAGCTGGGACTGTGCTGCGTATCGGGAACCATATGGGAAGGCCAGATTGCCGCCACCTACAACTTAGGCCCCATGGACGCGGTGATCATCATTTCCAACTCCGGCACCTCCAAAAGGCTTCTGGCCCTGGCCCAGGGAGCCCACGAAAACGGCGCCCGTGTCATCGTTATAACCAATAACAGCTCCTCCCCCCTGGCCCTTGCCAGTGACTATCTGATTATCACTGCCACCAGGGAAAAGCTTCTCACAGGCGACTTCTGGTTCTCCCGGATTCCTGCCATGATGGTGATCGAAACCCTGTATTTGCTTTTATTTGTCAGCAAAGAGGATGCCAGGGCCCATATCCGGCGCCATGAGGATTCTATCCGGCAGGACAAGCTGACATAATTTCGACGGAAACAGGCCCCTAAACCCGAAAGCTGCTTCCCCCAATAAACTCCCTTACAATGGAATTATGGGGAATGTCCTCGCTGCTGATTCCAAGAAAATAATCCAAAAACTTCAGCAGCCGTTTGGCCTCCACATACTCCTGGGAATCTTTGGGGATCTGGAACAGCAGCGGCTGGGCATACTGCTTCAGCACTGCCAGTTCATACACCAGGGCGGAATTAAACATTACATCTGCATCCTCCTGGTAGGGGAAGATGTTATCCTCCTCCCCCCGCCGCACAGACGGCCATCTGCGTATGGTATCCTGAGCCGTGGCCCCTCTGGTTCTGGCATCCCGCACCATGCGGCGGATCAGTCTGGCATCCGTGGTGGGAATCCGGTTGTGTTCATCAATATTCAGCTGAGTCAGGGCGCTTATGTAAATCTTAAATTTGCTTTCTCTTGGAAGGGCGTAGGACAGTTTATCATTGAGGCAGTGGATGCCCTCAATCACCAGAATATCCTCTTTCCCCAGAGTCAGATAATCCCCCTTGTATTCCCTGTGGCCCGTAAGGAAATTAAACCGTGGAAGCTCCACTGTCTTTCCCTCCAAAAGGTTGGTCATATCCTCATTAAACTTCTGAATATCCAGGCACTCCAGAACCTCAAAATTATAATTGCCCTGCTCATCCCTGGGGCTGTCCTCCCGGTTGACAAAATAGTCATCCACTCCAATGGCATGAGGCTTCAGTCCCAGAGCCCGCAGCTGAATGCACAGCCGGTGGGAAAAGGTAGTCTTTCCTGAGGAAGAAGGTCCGGCTATCATCACGAACTTCTTTGCCGCCCCGTCCGCTATCATCTCTGCAATCTGCCCGATCTTTTTCTCCTGAAGCGCCTCCTGGATCAAAATCAGGTCATTGGCATTGCCTTTTGCAATCTCGTTGTTAAGGGCTCCAACATTGGAAAGCCCCAGCTTATCCCCCCATCTGGACGACTCTTTCATAACCTGGAACAGTTTCCTGCTGGTTTCCAGCTTCGGCACCTCTTTGGGATTGCTGCGGCTGGGAAGCATCAGCACAAAGCCATGCTCATACTTTACCAAGTCAAAGTACTTCACATATCCTGTGTTCTGAACCATATATCCGTAAAAATAATCCTCAAATCCTGCCAGGTTATAAAGATTCACCCTGGAAGCCATGCGGTATTTAAACAGGCTGGCCTTGTCCTCCATGCCGTGCCTTGTAAACAGTTCCACGGCCTGATCCGTGTTGACGCTGCGCTTCATAATCGGCAGCTCCTGGGCCACGTAATCCTGCATTTTCTTTTTCACCCGCAAAAGAAGCTCCTCCGTAATGGCCACATCTGTCTTTACCTCCACGAAAAGCCCTTTTCCCAGGGAAAATTCCACGGAAATTCTCTCCACTCTGTCTCTGCCCACAATGTCATAAAAAGCTTTCAGCATAATCAGCTTGGCGCTGCGCTGGTACGCCTGCATTCCCGGCTTGTCCTTTGCGGTGATAAACTCCACCCGGCAGTCCTCGTCAACGGTCTTGTGAAGCTCCCGAAGCTTTCCGTTTACCGACACCAGCAGGATGTCATTGTCATATTGATACTGATGCTCCTGGGCAATCTGCAGGAACGTGGTCCCTGCCCTATATCCTTTTCGTCTTTCTCCTATGGTTACGTACTCCAAAACGCTCCTCCTTTACCATGCTGTCACTGGAAATGCTGCCGGCGCTTTTTTTATCTCCAGTCCGGGATCTATATGATCTCTGATATACTGTTCCATGAAATCTATAAACATGTGCTCCAGCCCATAGTGGCCGCCGTCAATGACTGCCAGGCCCAAAGCCGCCGCATCAATGCCCTCGTGGTGCCCTATGTCGCCTGTGATCAGTACCTGGGCGCCCAGGGCCAGGGCATGCCCGCTCATTCCCTTCCCCGATCCGGGGCAGAGAGCCGCGCGGGTTATGGAACCGCCAAATTTGTCCGCTCCATAAACATTTACAAACGGCAGTCCAAACCGCTCCTTCACGGTAAGGGCCAATTCTTTCAGCCCCATCGCCCTCTCCAGGTTTCCGCAGACGCCGATGCCGTATGGTCTTCCTGCGGCCCCGTCTTCTCCCGTTATCTCCAAAGGCTGCCTGTCTGTCAGTCCCATCTTATCTCCGGCCAGATCCGCCATGCATCCCGGGGCAATGTCAAAGTTGGTATGCATGGCGTAACAGCTGATATCCGCCTGAATCAGTTTCACCAGCCTTCTGCCGATAAAGTCCTGGTCATTAACCTTCTTTATGGAGCCGAAAATCAATGGGTGGTGGGTCAGAAGTACATCACATCCCTCCCTCACCGCCAGATCCGCCACCTCGTCTGTAGCGTCCAGCGCAATAAGAATCCTGTGCACCTCTTTCTCCCCTCTGCCTGCCAGCAGTCCCGGGTTATCCCAGGAACAGGCGTAAGACAAAGGAGCCAGCTGCTCCAGGTGTTTTATAAGTTCCCTACATTTCATATCATATGGCTCTCCTTTTGCGTTTCTATTTTTATCTAGAGCGTGTTTGAAAATTCATTCCCGTCATCTGTGCATCTGCAAAGCGACGGCGTAGTGGTGCCTACGTCTAGCTCTGCAGACGTGCAGAGGGCGTAGACAGCGGGTGCTTTATTCACTGGAATTTCCGCAATGCAGTACTGGTTTCCGGCTTTAATCCGTCGCCCAGACAGTCAAATGTCTCCGGTGTTTCCCGGAGTCCAGCCTGACAGAACATCTGTATCCTCTGGATCTGCCCCTCCAGTTCCTTTCTCCTGGCCTCTGCCTTCTCCCCCGTCTTTTCCCGAAGTCTTTCTGCAATCCCTGCCAGCTGGCATTTCTCCCTTTCCAGATATTCCAGCAGCACCTGGTTCCTCTCCTCCATCAGCCTTGGGCCGTATCGGTACTCCATCTCTGTCATCTCTTTGCGGCCCTGGGGATGATTCCCCCTAAACACTGCATCTATAACCGTATAATACTTTTCTTCCTCAGCCACCATGTCTTCCCTGGCAATGTAAAATCCGTTCCGGTGAAGAAATCTGCGCACCTTATCCAGTTCCGACTGAGGAGATAGTATCCAGTGCTCCACGTGCTCCCACAGACGGCGGCCCTGTTCCATAATATGTATCACCAGCGGTCCCCCCATGCCGGCTATCACCACCGTGTCCGCCTCCCCGGCGCCAAGACGCTCCACCCCGTCCCCCAGCCTTGTCTCAATCCTGCCCTCCAGGCCCCGCTGCCGGATATGCTCCTGCGCCCGTCCCAAAGGGCCTGGCCGCACGTCCATGGCCACTGCCCCGGCAGCCAGCTTGCGCAAAACCAATTCAATGGGAACAAACCCGTGATCCGTCCCTACATCCGCCACCCGGCTTCCCGGCTTAACAAAAGAGATCACCGTTTCCAGTCGTTTTGACAGTCTCACCGCTTTATAAGCTCCTTTCGTCTGCCGATTCAGGCTGCCGGACTTAAAAGCCCCGGCGCAGGCTGCCTGCGTCACTCATCCAGATAGTCTTTCAGCTTTTTGCTCCTGCTGGGGTGCCGCAGCTTTCTCAGGGCCTTTGCCTCAATCTGCCGTATCCTTTCCCTGGTAACATTAAAGTCCCGGCCCACTTCTTCCAAAGTCCTCGGGCGCCCGTCCTCCAGGCCAAACCGCAGTTTAAGCACCTTCTGCTCCCGCTCTGTCAGCGTCTCAAGAACCTCCATCAGCTGCTCATGCAGCAAGGTAAATGCCGCTGCCTCTGCAGGAACCATTACATGCTCATCCTGAATAAAATCCCCCAGATGGCTGTCCTCCTCCTCGCCGATAGGGGTTTCCAGGGAAACCGGCTCCTGAGAAATCTTAAGCACCTCCCGAACCCGCTCCACAGGCATCTCCGCCCTGGCTGCGATTTCCTCAGGCTGAGGTTCTCTCCCCAGTTCCTGCAAAAGCTGTCTGGACACCCGTATAAGCCGGTTAATCGTTTCCACCATATGAACCGGAATGCGGATGGTCCTGGCCTGATCCGCAATGGCTCTGGTAATGGCCTGGCGAATCCACCAGGTAGCATAGGTGCTGAATTTATACCCTTTTGTGTAGTCAAACTTCTCCACGGCCTTTATAAGCCCCAGATTCCCCTCCTGTATCAGATCGAGAAACTGCATCCCCCGTCCCACGTACCTTTTGGCGATGCTGACCACCAGGCGCAGATTGGCCTCCGCTAAAATTCTTTTTGCCTCCTCGTCCCCCAGTTCAATCCTTTTGGCCAGATCAATTTCCTCATCCAGGGACAAAAGGGGAACCTTGCCGATCTCCTTCAGATACATGCGTACCGGGTCCTCGATTCCCACGCCTTCGGGAACCGACAGATCGATCTTCTCCAGATCGATCTCCTCCTCATGCTCCAAATCCATCTCTTCTTCCGCAAAAAGGTCTGCATCCATCTCCGCATCTTCGCCCAGCCGCAGGACATCCACCTTATTGGCCTCCAGGAAATCATAAATCCTGTCCAGCTTATCCCCGTCCAGAACCTGGCCGGAAAAGAAGTTCAGCACTTCCTGGTTCTCCAGCACATTCTTTTTCTTCTTTGCTTCCGCCAATAACAATGCCAGTCTTTCCTCAAATCCCAATGTTTTTTCGTCCATATGGTTCAACCTTTCCATAGTTGTAACCGCCTGTATCCCCGGCAGTTCATGCCAGCCTGCAGCCTTCCTATAGTGTTGCCTCAATCAATGGAAATATGCAGGCTCTTTAAAGCGCTCTGTGCCTTAATTATCTCCTGCAGCTGCCCTATATCAGCAGCCGCCCTGCTGGCCTCGTCAAGGCTGTTTTTCTTTACCTTATACACGGTTTCTGAAAACGCCTTGCTTCTCTCCTCATTGGTCAAAGATTCTTTAAGCCTGGCATGAAAAAGCGATGCCACCGTCTTATATTGTTCCTCGTCATTTATAAAATGGTTCAGGATTCCCGCCGGATTCACCTGCCCCTTGGCATGTCCCTCAAACACCATTACCGCCACCTGGTGATACAGCTCCTCTTTAAAATCGTCAGGGGTAATGATCCCCTCAATCTTGTCAAACAGCCCCGGCTCCTCAATAAGCCAGGTAAGGAGAAGCCTCTGGGACTTCCTCGGCCCGTCCTCTTTCTCTTTTTTCCGGTCCCGGTAAGAAGGCGTCTGCTGCCGCGCCGCCTGGCCTCCGGTTCCCAGCCTGCTGCCCAGGCTGTTCACCAGCCTTTTCAGATCCTCATAGTTGATGAAATATTCCCTGGACACTGCCTGTATATAGTTGTCCCGCTCCAGAGCTTCCGTAAATTCCAGAAGCTTTCTTGCAGCCCCATTATAAAACTGTGTCTTCTGTTCTGGGTCCTGCAGGTCAAAATCCTGCTTCAGCACATCAATTTCAAAAAGGAAACTGTTTCTGGCATTCTCAATCCGCTGCCGGAAGGCTTCCGCCCCCAGATTCTTAATAAACTCATCGGGATCTTTGTACGGCTGCATATTCAGAACCCTGGCGCTGACTCCTGCCTCCTTTAAAATAGGAATGGCCCGCAAGGCCGCCTTTACTCCTGCCTTGTCGCTGTCATAGGTAAGAATCACCTGATCCGTATACCTTTTCAGCAGAGATGCATGCTGCAGGGTAAATGCAGTCCCCAGGGAAGCCACTGCATTGGTAAACCCGGCCTGATGCATTGCGATGACATCCATGTATCCCTCGCAGACCAGCATATGCTTTTCCCTGGTGCTCTTTGCATAATTAAGGCCGTACAGGTTCCGGCTTTTGTCAAACAGCCTGGTCTCCGGGGAATTTAAATATTTGGGCGTCCCGTCTCCCATAACCCGGCCTCCAAATCCGATAACCCGGTTATTTACATCCATAATCGGAAACATGACCCGGTTCCAGAACTTGTCATGGGTTCCCCTCTCCTCAATGGTCACCAGCCCTGTCTCCTTTAGTATTCCGTCTTTGTAGCCCTTTTCCCGCAGATACCGATACAAATCATCCCCTGTTTTATTGGCAAAGCCCAGCCCGAACCGACGGATTGTGTCATCGCTTAATTTCCGGTTCTGAAGGTACTGGTACCCCTGCCTTCCCTGAGGGTGTTTTAACTGATAGTAAAAGTAGTTGGCTGCCAGCTTATTGATCTCCAAAAGGCTGGCCCGCAGATCTGCCTGGGCCCTGGCCTCCTTTGAAACCTCCTCCTTCGGCAGCTCCACCCCCGCCTTATCCGCCAGCACCTTAAGGGCCTCCGGAAAAGTATAATTTTCATATTCCATGAGAAAGGTTATGGCATTGCCTCCCGCCCCGCACCCGAAGCAGTAATACATCTGTTTGCCCGGCGATACGGAAAATGAAGGAGACTTCTCATTGTGAAAAGGACACAGTCCAAAATAGCTGCTGCCTTTTTTCTGCAGCTTTACATACCCTGAAACAATATCTACAATATCGGTTTTTGTCCTTACTTCTTCTACAATCTCTTCCGGATAAAACATAAGTTTCTCTATCTGCTGTCCTTTCTTTCCTTTTCATGCCATGTGATTTCGTTTAGCAAGCCTCCTATAGCGCCTTCCAGGATTTGGGCACAAACAATTCTTCAAACATGTCAATGGCATACCGATCGCTCATTCCCGCAATATAATCGCACACTACCCGCTCCCGCTTCTCCCCCTTTTCTTCCATAAGCCAAAGGTATTCCGGAGGAAGGATCTCCGTGTGTTTCATATAGTACTCATACAAAAACTGTATCACTCCCTGGGCGCGCCCTTCTTCCCCCTTGGCAACGCTGTTGCTGTACACTGTATGAAACATCCAGGTGCGCAGATTCTTCATAGCCTTTTCCATGGGAGGAGACATGACTATGGCCTGCTTGCCCTGGCTGTTCTCAATAATATCATGAATCATGGTGTTCAGCCTTTCCCTGACGCTGTGCCCTAAGATGTCCGTGTATTCCCCGGGCAAATCTTCCTCCTGAAAGATCCTGGCCCGGATAGCGTCGTCAATGTCATGGTTTATATAGGCAATCTTGTCTGAGAGCCTTACAATATCCCCCTCCAGAGTAGCCGGCCTGGAGGACAGCCCATGGTTTAAAATTCCGTCCCTCACCTCTTTCGTCAGGTTCAGGCCCTGGCCGTCCTTCTCCAGCACTTCCACCACCCGGACGCTTTGCCTGCTGTGAACAAATCCGTCGCTGCACAGCCTGTTTAAGATCTCCTCACCCGAATGGCCAAAGGGCGTATGGCCCAGATCGTGCCCCAGGGCAATGGCCTCCGCCAGGCTTTCATTCATGTAAAGAGATTTTGTGATGGTTCTGGCAATCTGAGCCACCTCCAGAGTGTGAGTCAGGCGGGTTCTATAATGATCCCCTTCCGGCGCCAGAAACACCTGAGTCTTGTGCTTCAGCCTTCTGAATGCCTTACAGTGCAGTATCCTGTCCCGATCCCTCTGGTACTCCGGCCTGATATCGCAAAGGGCTTCCGGCCTGTCCCTTCCTTTCGTGTCTTTGCTCAGGGCAGCGTAGGGACTTAAAACCTTTTCCTCCAGCTGCTCCATGGATTCTCTGATGGTCAAACTTCTCCCCTCCCCCTCTGTCATCTGCATTTTAACGGCTTTATGCCTTTTTTATGAATCCCCCAGGCAAAAAGCGTGCTCCGTAAAGTCCTTAACTATATTATATTTCCCAATCTCTGAATTTACCACAAAATAAAGGATAAAATGCCTGATACTATTATATACTCTGGCCTGCCTTGCTTCAAGCAGTTTATTTCCGCCTTCTGTGTTAAAAAAAGGATACCCGGCCCTTTACTGCCGAATATCCTTTTCTTGAGAATCACCTTATCTGATAAACTTCTTCATCTTTGATCTGGGCACCAGCGCCTTAAACCCACAGCTTTTCCCCGTCTCCGGATCTTTGACGCAGCACCGCTCCCACAGCCTGTTAACGGCAATCCTGCTTAACCCTGTAGCGCAGAGAATCTCCTTGGCCGTTTTGCCCCTTAGGTACAGCTCCACTGCCCGCCGCCTTGTTCTGTACACACACCGTTCAGCTATGGTCAGCTCTGTTTCGTCAATTTCCTCCCACTGTTCTCCCTGCATTTCCGCCAACGCCCTCAGCTCCTTTCTTCTCCTGATTCCCTTTGCGTATCCCCCTTTTCCTCTGTATTTTCCTTGTCCTCTCCCTCTTCCGTTTCGTCCTTATGGCCCTGCGGCTCTGTCGCTTCCTCCGGCTGCTGACCGTCTGTTTCAATTGCTGTCTCTGCCGGCTTCTTTTTCTTCTTCCTGCTTTTTGAAACAGCCAGCCATATCCCTGCCAGCACAGCTCCGCCGCATGCCAGCGCCAGCGGCAAAGTCATATTTTTCTCCGGCTCCAGAACTACAAATTCCCCTGTCTTGTTCATCTCAAAGATCAGATAAGGACCGTCTTTCCTGCTGTCTACTATCTGTATCTGCCCGTTTTCCACAATGCCTGCAACGGCTCCTTTTTTATACCGGTCCGCCAGCACATGGACCGCAATCTTCTCCGGCTGAGGCACTCCCTCAGGCTGCAGGATGGAATAGCCGTAGACACCGCCTATATGGAATCCCTCCGGAACCAGCCACACTGCCTCCATGGCGCTTAATTCGTCCTCTGACGTTGTCTGCCTGTCAAGCACAAGAGAGGTTCCCGGGTAGAAATTAGCCTCCGCCAGAACAGCCGGCATTTTGTCATCCGAGGACGCTATGGTAGTGTTCCATGCCCTATAGACGGCATGAACCGTCTGATTTCCCTTTATGCAGGAGAGATCTTTCTCCTCCCACACATAATAATACCCGTCTTTCTGAGGTACCTGGGGAATCATATCCTCTGCCACGCTGCTTCCGTATTCGCAGTATAAAGTCTTTAATACCTGATCTTCCACCTGGAATACCACTGACAGCCTGCCAAATTCCTCCGGCATATTGTCCATAGCCTTAAAGCTTTCATAGGGAAGTCCCTGGGCCTGCCCTTCATAGGTAACGCCGTCCAAAGCGCCTATGTTTTCATCTACATAAAAGTTCCCCTGAATAATGCCCTCTTCGTCGGCATCTCCTGCCACGGTTCCTACCCATTCCCCGTCCGGGTTGGCAAAGGAAACCATGGAAAAATTGTCCAGGATATCAGTTCCCCATCCTGCAATGCCGCCTGCGTAATTATTTCCGTCAATGGTGCACATATTATAGTTGCGCCGGATCACATAGGCGCTGCTTCCCGTAATGCCGCCGGCATAATTGCCGTCCTCAGCCGTAATATCGCCGAAATTCTGGTTCTGGATCAGGGCTCCCAGGTTAGCCTTTCCCACGATTCCGCCGGCATAGTCATTGGTTACGGTTATATGTTCCTGATTTTTGCAGTCCAGCACAATTGCCTTTATATTGCGGGTTACATTTAACGTCCTTTCTTCCTCCGCCTCCAGATCCTGTTCCGGGTCCAGGCTGGTTTCCATGCCGATGATTCCAGCAATGCCCCCTGCCTGGTAATCGGCGGATACCGATCCCTGGTTGGCACATCCGTTTATCATGCCAAGACCCAGCCCCTCGCCTTCCAGGTCAGACACATCCTCAAACAGTTCCCTGTCTTCCTTTGCCCGATCCACCCCGTCAGAAATAGTATTTCTTATTTGGTCAATCTGATTCTCAATTTCTCTCTTCTGATTCCGTATCTGATCCCTGCTGCTGCGGATTCCGTCACTTAATGCGTCCACGCCGCTTGAGAGGGCGTCTACCTGGGCGGTCATCTCCTGATCCATGCTGTGCAGATCACCCCTGGCTTTATCCGTGTTGACCCGGACAATGTCAATAAACACATTGGTTTCTACCTGCAGCTGTTCCAAATCGTCCTCAAAATCCTCCATGCCGCCTACGGCATGGGCCGGGGCATTGGCCGCCAGCCAGCCTATCTCACTCTTCAGCTCTTCCCCGTATTTTGCCAGCAGTTCCAGCTGCTCCAGCCTCTTTTTAAGCCATGCCGCAAAATCCTTGGGATCAAAATTATTCAGATCACCTTCATAGCCTTTCTCCATCTCCGCTCTCAGATCCGATATCTGGCGGGCTTTCTGCACCGCTGCCTGATAGTGGTTTTTCGTAGTCTGATCCACCATGTCCAGATTCATGTGATCCAAAGTATTCTGTATCTCATTAATGGAGCGGTCCGCATCTCTGTCAAAACCGTCACCGCCTTCCCGGTACACGTCTTTATAGAATCTTCCGATGTCCCGCATCCCTTCCATCTGGGCGTCAATCTGATCCAGATTGCTGGAAGCCGTATCCCCTGCGTTCTCTATGATTCCTGACAGGGAATCTCCCATGTCAGACAGCTCTTCCATCTGGTTTTCCAGGCTTCCGAACATATCCTCCTCATAGTCCACGGTTACGTAAGGCTCAAACTGCCCTACGATTCCGCCGGCATCCTTCCGTCCCTGCACCGCCCCGTGATTCACGCACTGATCTATCAGCCCGCTCTGGCGGCCGGCGATTCCACCTATATTGTACCCCATATGAGGATATCCTACGGTTCCGTAATTGCTGCAGCCTCTTATGTATCCCAAAGACAGGCCGGCGATTCCACCTGCGTCATTGACTCTCTCCACCCGGATGCTCTCTTCCAGCCCTACGCTTCCCGCCGAAAGCTGAGATGACGAATCGCTGGAAACCTCCTGTCCCGTAGCGTTAATATGGCCTTGGTTGACACAGTCTTCTATGGTTCCCTCATTATATCCGGCAATGCCTCCTGTCTTTAAGTTGCCTGTAAGCTGCGCCTTGCTTTCGCATCCTGTAATGACGCCTGTCTCTTCATTATGGCCCGCGATCCCGCCTAAAGTGTCCTCAGCCACAATCTGGCCGGTAAAGCTGCAGTTTTCCACGGTTCCACGGTTCGTTCCCGCAATTCCTCCGATATTGGTTCTGCTTCCCTCAGGCATAAGTTCCCCGTGGACATCCAGATTTCTCACTGTGCCGCCCTGCTGCACAAACCGGAACAGCCCCAGGTTGGAACCGGCGCCTTTTACACAAAATCCGATTATGCTGTGCCCGTTGCCGTCAAATGTCCCGGCAAACACTGGCACCGGCTGAAAATCCGTTCCCTGCAGGTTCAAGTCCGCCCCCAGGACAAACCTTTTTCCTTTGGAGTAAGATTCTGCCGTGCAGTTTCTGCTGAAGTTTATAAAATCATCCTCTGTGCTGATAGTTATGGTCCCCTCATCTTCTCCCTGGAAAGCCCGGTTTTCCTCTGCCCCTTCGGTTCCGTCCGCCGTCTCTTCCGCGGCTCCGCTCTCCCCGGATTCTTCCTGGGAAGCCTCCGGTGCAGCCAGAGCCTCCAAGGCCCAAAAGCTTTCCCCTGGCGCCGCCCATGCTCCGGACACTGCCAAAGCCGCCGCCAGGGCTGCCGCCCTGCCCCTTGTCCCGGCGCCCTTTTTGCTTCCGCCTTTTTTTCCTGGTTCCATATGGGCTGTATCCGATCCCTGTCTTGCGTTTATATTCCTCATATCCTACTCCTCCTTCTCCTGTCCCAGCTTTATAGCCCTTGTAAGCTCTGTTTTGTCAATCAGCTTATCGCCCACAAGCAGAAGCTGCGGCAGTACTGTCATAACCAGAATAATGGAAATCAGAGTTCCCCGTCCCAGAACCTTTCCCAGGGAGGCAATCACCGCATTATTGGTCAAATACCCGATTACGAATCCTGCGCTGGTCAAAATGGTTCCCGACGTAATGATTGTAGGGAATGACTGGTTCAAAGACTCCACCACGGCTGCCTTTTTGTCCGGCATCTTCTTGCGCAGATCCAGATACCGGCTGGTTATAACAATGGCATAGTCAATGGTTGCCCCCATCTGAATGGAGCTGACCACCAGATAGCTTAAGAAATACATGGTGCTCTGGGTCAGGTACGGCATGGAGAAATTTATCCAGATGCTTCCCTGGATAGTCAGGACCAGAAGGAAAGGCAGGCCTGCCGACTGGAAGGTAAACAAAAGGATAATGCCCACGAATAAAGCCGTAAGCACGCTGATGATCACATTGTCCCTCTCAAAGGAGGTGCTTAAGTCATAATTGCTGGTTGCATCCCCAACCACGTAAACCTCATCATAATATTCCAGGGCAATGTCCCGTATCCGGTCAATGGTAGCAAAAGTTTCCGCCCCCTCAACGGCTCCCCGCAGGGTGAACACCAGCCTGTCATACTCTTCGCCTTCCAGCTGCACCCTGGCATCGCACACCGCCTTGTGCAGATCGTCAATCTCATCTGACATTTCCTCGTCAAATTCGATTCCGCCTTTCTCCTTCTGCTGATAGATAAAGTCAATCATGTCAATGATAGAAACCCGGTAATCATCCAGATTCTTCATAAAAGCGCTGTACTGCTCTCTGTCAAAGGCATAAAACTGGTACAAAACCCTTACCAGATCCAGATCCACTCCCGCCACCTCGGAAAAGTCTCTGGGGCCCAGCTTATCCACCAGTATATATTTCCCGTCATCCGTCACTTCCACGTTGGCCAGGCCCAGGGCCGTATCCACCTCGTCCATGGCTTCCAGGCGCTTTAAGATCCGCCCCTCTTTTTCGTAGTCCCCTTTGGGTATCACCACGGCCATGGTATTGGTTACCTCAAAAGTCTCCTGAATCCGCTCTTTTGAAGCCAGAAACTCGTTTTTCTTGCTGGACTCAATGGAATTAATATCATATATGTAAGGGCATTTCCCCGAATAAATGCTGGCTCCCGCCACGATTGCCAGAAAAACGGGAATCCCGATAAACCTTAGCTTCACTACGATTTTGCCCCAGAAATTAATGGTAGGCACAAAATTCTGGTGCACGGTTTTGTCAATGGCTTTTGCAAACATGACAATAAGGGCCGGCATTAGGAGGAACACGGTCAAAAGGCTTATGATAATGGCCTTTGTCAGCACGCTTCCCAGATCCATGCCAATGCCAAACTGCATAAACATCAGTGCCACCATGCCGGACACCGTAGTAAGGCTGCTGGAGGAGATCTCGGGAATGGCCTTGCTCAAAGCCACAATAATGGCCTCTATCGTATCCTTGTCCTCATGTTCCTCCATAAAGCGGTGGAACAAAATAATGGCATAATCAATGGCCAGAGCCAGCTGCAGAACCGCCCCTACGGCATTGGTCACAAAGGAAATCTCCCCGAACCAGTAATTGGTTCCCATGTTGATCAGGGCCGCCACGCCAAAGACTGATAAAAAGATGACGATCTCCATATACGTCTTGGAGGTAAACAATAGCACCACCAGAATAATAAGGACCACTATCACCACGATAACTTTCATGTCCGCCTTCAGGGAAGCCGCATCATCCTTATCCACCGTGGTGTACACATAAGATGGATACCCGTCCAGAATCTGGCGGGCCTGGGCTATGGCCTCCTGGGACAGCTGGGTATCCTCTTCCTCCTCGAACGTCAGCGTATAAAGCGCGCTGGCGTCTCTGTAGTAATCCCCAATCTCGTCGCCGTCATAGGCATCATCTTCCTCGTCATAAAAAGACACCGCCGAAATCCCTTTCACCTCCCCGATCTCCCTGGCCAGGGCCAGGGCCTTATCATACGTAATATTGCTTACCAGGATTTTCGCAGACCCGAACGTCGTAAACTCCTCATTCATAATGTCAAGGCCCTGCCTGGTTTCCGTGCTTTCCGGAAGGTATTCCGTCAGGTCATTTACAACCCCTACTTTGGGAATGCATATGATGCTGTAAATGCACGCCAGGATAAACAGGGCGATAAACGCCTTTCTCTTATTCACGATAAACCTTGCCAGTTTCATCATGAAACTCTCAGAAGTCTTCTTCTCTCCCATTTTTCCCTTATCCTTTCCTCTTGATTTTCTTTGTCCATGCCCCTTCCCGGATCTGTTACGGTTCCCCGGCTCGCTGCCATTACGTCCATCCTCCATGCCGGACAGCGATGTGTCTGCGTGGGAAGTGAACAGCACCCCGGACCACATCGAACCGGCTGCGGCATAAACAACAATCTTGCCATATTATGTACAATTGTGGTAAAATATTCAAGCATCACTTTCCCTTAATCCGTCCTAAATGAGACATTTTTATTAAAATTGTCCATTATTATACAAATAAGGAGATTTCATTTAATGGTTCCCAGCGAAAAAAAAGAAAAAATATCCACCCGCCGCACCTACCTGCTTCTCAGCCAGGCTTTATTCTCTCTTTTGGAAGACAATCTCTTTGAAAAAATTACCTTAACCCAGTTATGCGACCATTCCATGGTTCCCCGATCCACCTTCTACCGGTATTTTGAGGATAAATATGATTTGCTGTACTACTGCCTCCAGACATTTTTCGATACTGCCCGCCTGGACAAAGACATTATGTACCTGAAAGACGGCAAGGGCCGGTCTTTCGTCGCCAAGCTCATTGCGGTCATGGATAAAAACAAAGCCTCTTTCCGGAAAATCTGTCAGACCAACAAAAACGGGATCTTTATGGATATTCTCCGCAACTACCTGCTGCAGATTCTGGAACAGACCGTAGCCCAGCTGGAAGCCGAAGGTTCCAAATTAAAAATCAGCCGGCCGGTATTTTTGTACCTGCTGGCTGATCTCTATATCAGTATGGCTAAATGTTATCTGGAGTCTGAGACTGACTGTTCCCCGGAAACCTTTTCAAACGACATATGCCTGTTTGCCGCAAGGGATTTTTTCTCCTGACCGGCAAAGGCTTATGCCAGCACCTCATTGAGCGTATCAAAAAGGTATTCCACATTAATGGGCTTGGCTATGTGCCCATTCATTCCGCACCTTAAGGCCTCCTGCCTGTCTTCCTCAAAAGCATTAGCTGTCATGGCAAAAATCGGTATGGAGGCAAGCTTTTCATCGCACAGCCGGCGGATGGTCCTGGCTGCCTCATATCCGTCCATGACCGGCATCTGCACATCCATCAGTATCAGCTTATAATATTCCGGCCCCGCTTTTTTAAGCATATCCACAGCAATCTGCCCGTTGCCGGCAACGTCGATCAGGAACCCGGCTTCCTCTAAAATCGCTACCGCAATCTCCTGGTTCAGCTCATTATCCTCCGCCAGAAGTATCCTGCACCCATGAGGCCCGTCAAATCCCTGGCTGCTGTTTTCACTGTCCGACTTTGCCGCATCCCCATCCTTCCCGTCCTGACATAAGCCGAAGGTGAAGGAAACCAGAACTTCTGTCCCCTGTCCCTTCCTGCTTTTCACCTCAATCACTCCGTTCATCATATCCACAATATTTTTCGTTATGGCCATCCCCAGGCCGGTTCCCGCAATTCCGCTTAAGGTAGTGGTCTTTTCTCTCTCAAAAGGCTCAAAAATCCGCTCCACAAACTCCTGGCTCATGCCGATTCCCGTATCCCTGATGCAGAACTCGTACACTCCGCTGCCTGCGGAGGCTCCCGGCATCTCTGTCACCGTCATGGCAACCTCCCCGCCGTCCTCGGTGTACTTAATGGCATTGCCCAAAAGGTTTAAAAGAACCTGATTCAGGCGCAGGCTGTCGCAGCAGACCTTGTCGTGGATAATATGTTCCATCTCCACATCCAGTTTCAGGTTTTTTCCGGAGGCGTCCGGCTGCACAAGATTTTCCAGTCCTTGAACGATCTTGGCTATGCTGCAGGGTTTTTCATCCAGCTGCATTTTGCCGCTTTCGATCCGGCTCATATCCAGGACATCATTGATCAGGTTCAGAAGATGATTCCCTGAGGTCATGATCTTTTTCAGATAATCCTTCACCTGCTCCTTGTTGTCAATGTGGGACACAGCCAAGGATGTAAAGCCTACAATGGCATTCATGGGCGTGCGGATGTCATGTGACATATTGGACAGGAAAGCGCTTTTGGCCCTGCTTGCCCTTTTCGCCTGCAAAAGCGCATCCTCCAGCAAGGCATTCTTTTTCATCTCCCGGCGGATCTCCTCGTCCACGCTGCGGAACCCCAGAACAATTCCGTAGCTTTTATCCTGAAGCCCTACAGATACCGCCTTCACCTGGAAATATGTAATCTCGTCATCAATAAACGCACGGTAATTTGCATAATCCAGCTGTTTTTCTGCAGCTTCCTGCCGAAACCTCTTTATAGAAAAGAACTGCCGCAGCGCCTCCTTATCTTCCTCATAAACGCACTGATCGATATATGCAGCCGCGCTTTCCTCCAGGGAGATCTCTCCTTTAAATACAATGCCGAACATGCGCTCCGCCTGCTCATCCTCTCTAAGCACTTGCCCCGTCCCTGTGTCCAGATTAAAAAAGCACACCAGGCTATAATCCGTACTCAATGCCTGTATCATCTCGGCGTGGTATTTTTCTCTCTGCTTTTCCTGCATCTTCTGGGCCGTACAGTCTAAAAGAAAACGCTGGTACACAAGTTCCCCGTTTTCCTCCAAAAGCTTCACATTGCCCATGATGTACAGCATATCCCCGTCCTTGTGCTGCACCCGGTACTCCACGCTTACGCTGTCTCCCGCCCTCTTAAGCCCCTGGATGGCCTGGCGCAGTTTTGGCTTGTCTTTCTCCAGAACCGATGCCGCCACCATGTCAAATCCCTTGTCCACCATCTCTTCCAGGCTTTCGTACCCCAAAATCTCCAGCGCTGCCCGGTTGATGCTGTAAACACGCTTTCCGTCCAGAGAATGACGCATGACCCCGCAGTCTATGGTAGTAAAAATCGTCTCCAGAGTCTGGTTTTTATTAATAATCTCCTGCTCATACGCCCGCTCCTGGGTAATGTCTATGGCAACTCCCATGGTTCCCATAACGCTTCCGTCAAGGTCATACAGAGGCGATTTGTAAATGGTCAGAAGCTTCTCCCCGTCTCCCGTTTTGATTGTCTCTTCCGAGATACAGGTTTTCCCTAACGCCATGACTTCCATCTCAGACGCTATGCAGGCAGGATCATCCTCCTCAACATCCCAGATGTAGGCATGCCTCTGCCCTTGGGCCTGCTCTTTCGTCTTGTTGACCGCCTTGCAGAAACTGTCGTTTACCTTTTCGTGGACCCCGTCTTTATCTTTATACCAGATTAATTCCGGCACATTGTTAATGGTTGTCTCCAGAAAATGGCTGGTTTCCCAGAAGTCCCTGGCCATCTTATACTTCTCCTGCCATTTCAAAAAGCGGAAAGCCATTTCCTCCCTCTGCATAGGCATAATCCACAAGTCCTCGATATAAGGCAGCTTCTCTTTTAAAAGGGAAAACTGGCTCTGTTCTGCCAGAACGATCAGCTGCGTCTTTTCGCTTTTTTTCTCTGTCAATACCCTTAAAGTCTTCGTTACATCCCTGCCCTGCAGATTAGCCACAACCACATCCGCCGCTGCCGCCTCCTCTGTCCGGGGTTCTTCCCTCTCCTGAAATCCGTAAGTAAAGTTCCCCGAGGGCGTCATTTTCTTCAATTCTTCAAATTCCCTGCATGGATGTCCTGTTAAGTAAAAATGAACATGGCAATGGTACATATCCCATCTCCTCCTCGGCCTTTGCCGGCTGCTGCCGCATATTCATACGGGCGTTGCGGTAACCCCTCCAGGCCCGTCTGAACTGCTGCGGCATCATTCTCTCGATTCATCCTGTCTATTTTAAAAATCCGTTGACAATCTGGGCTTCCGCCTCTTCCTCTGTCAGCCCCAGAGTCATCAGCTTGATGATCTGCTCCCCGGCAATCTTCCCAATAGCTGCCTCGTGAATCAGGGCCGCCTCCGTATTGTTGGCTGTGATCTTGGGGACAGCGCTGATTTTTGCGTTGTCCATAATAATCGCATCGCACTCGGAATGCCCTGCGCATTTGGCATTGCCGTTAATTTCCGCATTAAAAATCTGGATAGAATCCTCCTTAGCCACGGATCTGGATATGACATTTGCACTGGAGTCCTGGCCGTTTAAATTAACCACAAAACTGCTTTCGGCAAACTGGGTTCCATGGGTCAGAAGCCGCTCGCGGATAATCAGTTTAGCCCCTGCCGCCAAATCCGCCCTGGTGGAACGCCGGGTAGAGTCCACCCCCTTGATCTGCACCATCTCCATCTCCATATAGCTTCCCTCTTCCATGGTTACCTCGGTTCCTGGATTCATGATCCGTTTGCCCTTTCCGTCGCCGGAGCCATAGTGCTTTTCCACATATTTAACTTTGGAGTTCTTCCCCACAAAAAACCTGTGAACGCCGTCATGCTTGGAATCCTGGTCGCCGCCGTTGTGGATGCCGCACCCGGCTATAATAACCACGTCCGCATGATCCCCGATATAAAAATCGTTGTACACCATCTCGGTCAGCCCGCTTTGGCTGAGAACTACAGGAATATGGACGCTTTCATTTTTCGTCCCTGGTTTGATATGAATATCAATTCCCATGCCGTCGTCCTTGGAAACAATCTCAATGTTGGCGGAAACCGCCCTGGCCGCCATCTGGCCGTTGGTACGGATATTGTAAGCCCCGGCAGGAACCTGATGAAGCCCGGCCACCTCTTCCAGCAGCCGCATCTGGATGGAATCAATATTAGAAAAATTTACGGAACCAGCCATGTCACTGTCCCCCTTTATAGAATTTGCTGCAGGCGTCTACTGCAGAAGCAGTGCCTAAAAGTCCTGGAAGTATCTCCTCTTTTGGTCCCTGAGCCGTGATCCTGCCGTCTGCAATAACCACAATCTCATCTGCAATGTTTAAAATCCGTTCCTGGTGAGAAATGATCAGAATAGATCCGTCGGTCTTGTCCCGCATGCGTTCAAATACGGAGATCAGGTTTTGGAAGCTCCAGAGATCAATTCCCGCTTCCGGCTCGTCAAAGACGGAAAGCTTTGTCCCCCTTGCCAGAACCGTGGCAATCTCAATCCGCTTTAATTCTCCGCCGGACAGGCTGGCATTCACTTCCCGGTTAATATAATCCTTGGCGCACAGTCCCACCTCTGAAAGATAGGTACAGGCATCTGCTGCGGCCAGCTTCTTTTTTGCCGCCAGGCGGATCAGGTCAAGAACCTGAACTCCCTTAAAGCGGACAGGCTGCTGAAACGCATAGCTGATTCCCAGATTGGCCCTTTCGGTAATATTTTTATCTGTAATATCTATGCCGTCAAATATAATCCGCCCCTGCGCCGGATGTTCGATTCCGGCAATAAGCCTTGCCAATGTGGATTTGCCGCCGCCGTTAGGGCCGGTGATCACTACAAATTTGTGGTCGTCGATGGACAGGGTCAGGTCATGGATGATCTCCTTTTCCTTTCTGTCCTCCTGCACGCCAAATGACAGGTTCTCTAATGTAAGCATGAGAAAAATCTCCTTTTTGTTCCTTAATTTTCTTTGTACTTTATGAAGCTTTCTTTACTTTCCTTGCTTCTTTCCCCCATATATGTTACCCTGATTCTATAAAATTAGAACCTGCAGAACGCTTGGATTTGCATGCAGGCCCGGATTCCCGGCGGCTGCAGTATATGGGAGGAAACCAATATGAAAAAACAATTTTTGATTCTGCTGCTTGCAGGCTCGCTTTGCCTTGCCGGATGCGGAGGCAAAGGCAGCTATGACACAGGAGGCGGCTACAACGGCGCCGCTGCGGAAACCACAGCCGCTGCGTACGATTACAAAATGGAGGCCGGGATGGCTCCTGAGCCTGTGTTTGAGGATGCGTGGGAAGGGGAAACCGCCGCAGAAACAGCGGCCTCCCAGGATCTTTCCTCTCCCTCGGGCATCAACCAGGCTTCCTCGTCTGCCAGAAAGCTGATCCGCAATGTGTATATGAACGTGGAAACCGATGCCTTTGACGACCTTATCACTCAGCTCCAGTCCAAAATAACGCAGCTGGCTGGCTATGTGGAACAGTCTGATATCTCCGGCTCCAGCATCACTTACAACAACGTCCGGCCAAACCGCTATGCTTCTATAACCGCCCGGATTCCCAGCGATAAGCTGGATCAGTTTATCCTGGTAGTGGAGGACAGCGGCAATGTTACCAACAAGTCTGAGTCCACCCTGGATGTGACCCTGCAGTACAGTGACCTGGAAAGCAGGAAAAAGACCCTGACCGTGGAGCAGGACCGCATCTGGTCCCTGTTAGAAAAGGCTGATACCCTGGAAGCCGTTATCGCCCTGGAAGAGCGGCTTTCCGAAATCCGCTATGATCTGGAATCCATGGAGTCCCAGCTGCGCCTCTTTGACAACCAGGTTGAATACAGCACCATCGCAGTTTCCATCCATGAAGTGCTTCCTGTGGACTTTACCCCCATAGCCCCGGAATCCGTGTCCCAGAGAATTCAAAAGGGCTTCGCAAAAAACGTGGAAAATGTTTCGGAAACCCTTACGGATCTGTTTATCGGAGTCATCATCGGCATCCCTATCTGGCTTCCGCTCTTGGCTGCTCTGGCCCTGATTCTGGCAATAACCTGGCGAATCAGGAAAGGCGGGAAGAAAAAGACATGCTCTCTCTTCAGAGCTTTCCGAAAAAAAAGGAACGATATCCCATCCCTTGATTCCCATGCCCAGGTTTCCCAGACCGATTCGGCGGACAAAGACAATTCATCCTTGTAAATCCAAAAAGGCGGCGGCATCCTTGTTCATGATGCCGCCGCCTTTCTCCTCGTACGGCAAGTATATGTGATCCGGACAGTATTTCCACATGCGTCCATACCGAAACCGGATGATGTGCGTATGGCTGAAATCCGTCACCGGTTCTTACAGGGAGCCAGGCACAGCTGTGATGATAACAAAAAACCGAACCCTTTCCCCGTAGGAATCAGATTCAGTTAGACAAAAACCGATGCAGAAGATGGGAGTCGAACCCACAAGGTGTTTCCACCACACGGACCTGAACCGTGCGCGTCTGCCAATTCCGCCACTTCTGCACGAACACGCTTTATTATAGCCTAGTTTCCAGATCTTGTCAATCCTTTTATTTTTTGTACTTGATTTTGTACCTGTTTCGGGGGGATGGCCTTTTTAGGCAAACTCCTTCAAATACTCCCGTACAGACCTGCTCATCTCCCTGGAAAAATCACTGTTGTATTTTCTGCTGCAAAACGCCTGAATCCAGTTTTCAAAGTCTTTGCCCCTGCACTCCTTTTCCAGCATCTCCTTAAGCTCCTGCTGGGTTAAGCGGCTGTAACCGTTCTCATGGACAATGTATTTTTGCCGGCACCTTTCAGGCTTCGGCCTCTCCATCTGCTGTTTCAGAGGATACCCAAACACTGCCATGACAGCCGGAAATACATAGGGCGGCAGCTTCAGAAGCTCTCTGTGGGTTTCGCACCGTTCCATAATATCCCCGATATAGCAGGAGCCAATCCCTAAGCTCCATGCGGCAGTTACCGCATTCTGGGCCGCAACCGCCGCATCCACCACAGCCAGCATCAGATCCCCGGCCTCCGGCCTGCGGGGCTTGCATTCTCCCCCAAGAAAAGCATCATACCATTTCTGGCAGTCTGCACAGAAAATCAGAACCATCTGCGCCTTAGCAATAAAAGGCTGATGATCGCACGTCTCGGCCAGAATCTCCTTAAGCTTCCCGTCCGTAATGTCCAGGATGGTGTAGAGCTGCTGGTTGCCTGCCGTAGGCGCTTCCATGGCAGCCTGGATAATCGCCTCTTTCGCTTCCGCTGCTATGGGCTGATCACGGTACGCCCGAACTGATTTTCTCTCTGTCAATTCTTTTATGGTTGTATTCATGTCCAAAATCCCTCCTTCTAAAGAAAATACACGTCTATGGTTTCCCCGGCCAAAAGGCCGGCATTTCCTGCCGGAACCTCTCCCAGCAGGCTGCAGTCCATCACTGACCATACCGCCCCGTTTCTCTGGTTTTTCATCTGATCAAACATCAGCCTCCCTTCCTGAATTCTGGCGCTTCCTCTTAAAATCCTTATTCCTCTGCTGGATTTTCCAAAAGGTTCTGAAAGAACCGCCTGGGCCTTTGTCAGATAAACGCTGCTTCTGCCGCACAGCTTCTTCATATACGGCAGCCCCACATAAAGCATCCCCACTGCAGCCGCGCCTGGATTTCCAGACAACCCCAGAATCACTTTGCCGTCTTTTACCGCTGCCAGCATTGCCCCGCCAGGCTTAAACGGAAGCCCATGGAACAGTATCCTTGCGCCTATGCGCTCCACGGCTTTCGGAACATAATCAAAATCCCCGGCGGAGACTCCGCCTGTGGTGATCACCATATCATGGACTGCCAGCGCTCTGCCAATGCTGTCCGCCAGCATCTTTGTCTCATCCGGCACGATCCCCCATTCCCTTGGCATCATCCCATACGACCGCATGTACCCTGCAAGCAGCAGGGGATTAGTATCGTATACCATTCCTTCCGGCAGCTGCTTCCCCCGCCTTACAAGTTCGCTTCCTGTACTGATAATTCCCACTTCAGGCTTTCTAAACACCCTGACCCGGCTCATGCCCTGGCCGGCCATGACCGCAGCGTCTGCCGCGCCTATAACCTTGCCCGGCTCCATAAGGCAGATCCCCTGTTCTACGTCCTCCCCCGGCTCCACAACATTCCCCCCTGAGGCCGGCATAAAAAACCGGACCTGCGTGTCTGTAAACCAGGTATCTTCATGCTTTACTACCGTATCTGCGCCCACAGGAACTTTAGCCCCGGTCATGATCCTGGCTGCCGTCCCTTCTGTAACGGGATGCTTTCCAATGCTTCCCGCCGGAATCCTTTCTGTCACCTTAAGCGTAACCGGATTCTCCCTGGATGCTTCCCGGATATCCTGGCTGCGGATGGCATATCCGTCATAGGCGCTTCGCCGGAACGCAGGAACAGCCGTCCCGGCTATAACATGCTCCGCCGCAACTCTGCCGTAAGCTTCCTCAACAGGAATTTCTTCTGTCTTTAAGTTTACGCTCACATCCAAAAGTGCCTGGCGCGCTTCATTGATCCTCTCCATCTTCCACCTCTTCCTTAATTTGTACATAAATTAAAGAAAGGCCAAACCGTTTCCGGTCAGGCCCCGGATGAGAACCCGTCATTAACCGGATACCCTTTTGTAGGCACCGTCTTCACTATCCGGTTGTCTTCCACATAGAAATCCAGATTACAGTCAATGGCGCAATAATTGCAGGTTGTTTGTACTTTCTTCATATCATCCCTTTTTAACTGTCAAAATGGATGCCGTTCCAGTAAATACATTTTTTCATAATGGTTTCCGACATCAATTCTACTCCGTCCAGGGCCCATTTCTTATATTCTTCGAATCCCACTCTGTCAATGATTCTCCCCTTCGTCAGTGGGATGTATTTACAAATACAATGCTGGAATCCCCCTGTCTGGCCTGCTCCAGCACGGCCTGCTCCAGCGCCTGAAAGGATTTGTGGGAGGAAGAGGCGCCGGACAATGCGTCAATGCGCCCTTCTCCCTGCCCTTCCAGAAACTGGTTTGCATAGTATCGGGTGTATTCATTAGGATAAGTGCCATTGGAGTGGAGCATGGTCTGCATGTAGGCATTATCCCAGCTTTTAATAAAGCCGCTGGCATTCTCCGCATTGTACTCCACTGAAACAATGCTTCCGCCTTTCACCATAATCGTAATGTACTCCTTCCAGCCAAAATTATACTCTGAAGCCTGGGCGGTGTAGTAACCGTCCTGAAGAGTCTCTTTGTCACTGCAGGCTGTCAGCTGCACTGTTGTCAGCAGGATCAGAAGCATGCCGAAAATCCGTTTCATCTGCTGTGTCCCTCCTTTAACATAAATCTTTTTACCTGGGACTGAAGCTCCCTGGCTTCACCTGCCAGCAGGCTGCTGGACTGTTTTGTCCCCTCTGCGTTCTGCAGATTCCGATCCGCAATGGCAGAAATGTCTTCAATCCGTTCCTCCATAATGGCCAGGGCGCTCTCCTGCCCCCGGATCGCTGTCACCAGCTCATCAGAAATGGTGCTGATCTGTGCAGACACATGGGAAATAGCCTGCAGGGAGCCTGCCGTGCCCGCTGTCAGCTCCACGCCTGTTTGGATGATGACTTTGGTATTATTGACCATATCCGTAGCACTCTGGGCCGCCGCTGCGCTTTTGGACGCCAGCTGCTTCACTTCGTCAGCCACAACCCCGAATCCTTTTCCGGCTTCACCGGCCCGGGCCGCTTCTATCGAAGCATTAAGAGCCAGAATATTGGTCTGGAAAGCAATGTCTTCAATGGCTTTGGCAATTTTGGTAATCTCCTGGGCATTGGCGCTGATATTGTCCATTGCGGATGAGAGACGTGTCATCTGAATGTTGGCGTCCTGGATACGCTGGGTAATCTCTTCTGTCTGGCACTTGGCCTGGCTGCTGCTTTCTGTAACATCACCCAGCCGTTCTTTCACATGGGTTACCTCGCAAACCAGCGCTTCCGTGGATTGATTCTGCTCCAGGGAAGCCTGATGCAGCTGGGCGGACTGGCCGCTTAGTTCTCCGGCCATAGCCGCAAGCCGGGCAGCAGCAGCGCGAAATCCTGATATGGTGTCATTCATGGACTGAATAATCGTGTACAGGCTGCTCTGAATCAGCACAAAGTCCCCTCTGTATTCTACCTGAGGTTCCGCGTCCAGATTGCCTCCGGCGATCTGGGTCAGAACCTGTTTAATGTCGGATATGTACCGGTTAACGCTTTCCACTGTGGCATCCAGAGTCCTGTTCATTATCTCCAGCTCATCCCCGGAGCAAACGGGAACCGCCTCCGTATGCAAATCTCCGTTGGAGAGAGCCACCATCCGGTCTGTAACGCTTTTTACCGGCTGCGAGATGGAGCGGGACAAGCGCAGAACCAGCAAAATGGAAAGCGCCAGTCCTGCCAGAGTTGCCAGCCCTGCCATTGCCATAGCTCCATTAATAAAATGGTTGTAATCCGACTTGGGAATCTGGATAACCAATGACCACTGGGTTCCCCGTATGGGTGAAAACGCCACCAACATCAGTTCTCCGTTAATAGGGAACTCTGTGGCGCCCGTTTCACCGGTAGTTACGCGGCCTGCGGCCTCCTCATAGCCCTCACTGACCTGGGCCAGTGAGTTTCTGCCTAAAACCAGGGACTGATCCGGATGGCCAGTAACAATTCCTTCCTGATTGACCATATATGCCATGCCGTTCTTGCCCAAATTAATGCTGCTGATAACATCATTAAGCGTGTCATATTTATAGACTCCTACCACGTACAGGGCCGTCTCTTCCCCTGCCCTTATGGGCATCCCCATGGTGATTCCCAGCCTGCCCTGGTATATCGTAGAACTGTAGATGGTTAAATTATCGGTTTCTCTCAAAAGTGTCAAAAATCCGCTGTCCAGACTTTCCGGAGCCCCGGCAATTCCCTGCACAAGCTGCCCGTCCAGACCATACAGGGCAATGGTGTGAAGCTCGTAAATCTCCGCCGCCTCCTCCAGGACTTCCTCCCGTTTTTCCCAAGTCCCTGCAGCCGTGTCCCCCTCATCGTCAAAAACTGCCTCCCCGTCCATCCTGGGGTCGCCGGCAATAGTCATCATACGATCCGCCAGCATGTGGATATTCGCTTCTACCGTTTTAGCTGACTGCCTGGCCATTGGCTGAAGACTGTCCAGCAAAATATTGTTGGCAAGTGACTGCATGGAATAGGCCATAATCACACAGCATAAGGCCACTAATATGAGGATGTTAAAAGTGGTGCTCCTCAATATCCTTCCATTAAGACTCCGTCTCATCTCCCGGCTGGGGCGGGCGCCTGTTTGTTTTCCTACCACGTCTCTCTCTCCTTTAACCTTATCTTTAAACATAATAAAAGCCGCTCAATCCTCCAGCATGGGCGATACCGCCCGGTTAGCCAGAGGCTGACAGACTTCCTTGGGCAGTATACCATAGTTTTCCAATAAAGGGAAGACGCTTTTTTGACTGCAGCCGTCTGTTTGACACAAAAAAAGGCTTAAATTCCTGATCTTCCAAGAATTTAAGCCTCTCGTGCAGAAGATGGGAGTCGAACCCACAAGGTGTTTCCACCACACGGACCTGAACCGTGCGCGTCTGCCAATTCCGCCACTTCTGCATCTGCGGGAGATGGGACTTGAACCCACACGAGCATACACCCACAAGATCCTTAGTCTTGCCTGTCTGCCAATTCCAGCACTCCCGCGAACCTTTAATAATATATCACAAGTTCTCCGTCTTTGCAACTATTTTTTGCATTTTTTTAAATTTTTTCTATTCCCTGGCAAAAGCATTTCTAAAAGCCGCTTTCCAGCCGGCGACATATAACTGCGCTGATATGTGGCTACGCACATGTGCCTTCCCGGCATCCTCTCCTGAAACTCCAGGCAGAACAGCTCCCCTGTCTGCAGCTTCTCTCTGGCAAAATCTTCCACCACGCATCCCACCCCCATATTTCTGGCGGCAAACTGCACCACCATGTCGCTGGTAGCCAGCTCAAATTCCGGAGCCATCCTTACGCCCCTCTGCTCAAGAAATGACTCCGTAAAAGCTCTGGTGCTGGTATCTCCCTCAAGAACAATGCAGGGGAGATGTTCCAGCTCCTTATACGCAAGCTTCCTGCCTTTCAGATACAGGAACTTCTCCCCGGCCACAAACACATTGCGGATCTCTCGCACCACGGCCAAATCGGCATCTTCGTATCCTTCCACCGGCGTGGTCACCACGCCGAAATCGATCTTTCCCTGGCATAAAGATCTCATGGTCTCAGGAGTAGGGGCGTTGGATACAATCACCTTAATATTGGGGTACCTTTCATGAAACGCTTCCAAATATGACAGCAAATAAAACTGCAGCGTCATATCGCTGGCTCCGATGCGGATTTCGCCTGTGTCCAGATCCTGCATTCTCTTTAACGTATTCTCCCCTTCCAGAATCCGCTCCAGCCCCTGCCTGACATAGCCGTCTAAAAGTTCTCCCTCTTTTGTAAGATGCACCCCTTTGGAAGTGCGGACGAACAGCCTGCAGTTCAGAGCCGCCTCCAGCTGCTTAATGGCCTGGCTCACTGCCGGCTGGGAGATGCACAGCTGCTCCGCCGCCATGGTAATGCTGCCGGATCTGGACACATGGTAAAATACACGGTAATACTCTAAGCTTATATCCACGCTACACCGCAATCTCAGCCGTCATGCCCAAAATCTCCCTGTTTTCATCCAGAAGCGGCTTTATGACTTCAGCCAGAAACTCTTCCACCTGCTGGGGCGCGCGCCCCACATATTTTTCAGGTTTCATAGCCTTTTTCAGCTCCTCCATGGAAAGGCCGAATGCCGGGTCTGCGGCAATCAGTTCCAGAAGATTATTGTCCAGCCCTTTCTCTTTCACATTCCTGCCGGCCTCCATGGAAAGGAGACGGATTTTCTCGTGAAGCTCCTGCCTGTCCCCGCCTGCCTTTACTGCGTCCATCATAATGTTTTCCGTTGCCATAAAGGGAAGTTCCGCCATGAAATGTTTCTCAATCACCTTTGGATACACCACCAGACCGTCCACTACATTCAGGTACAGATCCAGAATCCCGTCTACGGCCAGAAATCCTTCCGGCACGCTTAAACGCTTGTTGGCCGAATCATCCAGCGTTCTTTCAAACCACTGAGTGCTGGCTACCAGCATGGGGTTCATTACGTCGGACATTACATAGTTGGACAGGGAAGCAATCCTCTCGCTTCTCATAGGGTTCCGCTTATAAGCCATAGCCGAAGAGCCGATCTGATTCTTTTCAAAAGGCTCCTCCACCTCTTTCAGATGCTGCAGAAGCCGCACGTCATTGGAAAACTTGTGTGCGCTTTGGGCAATGGATGCCAGCACATGGATGACCCTTGTGTCGATTTTCCTGGAATAAGTCTGGCCGGACACAGGATAGCAGGCCTCAAATCCCATCTTTTCGGCAATCATCTTATCAGCCAGGCGGCATTTTTCATGATCCCCGTCAAACAGCTCCAGAAAGCTTGCCTGAGTACCTGTTGTTCCCTTGGACCCCAGCAGCTTCATGGAAGACAGCACATAATCCAGATCCTCCAGATCCAGATACAAATCATGCAGCCATAAGGCCGCCCTCTTCCCCACTGTAGTAGGCTGCGCCGGCTGGAAATGGGTAAATGCCAGGGTAGGCTGGTTCTTGTAGTTTTCAGCAAATTCAGCCAGCCTGGCCATAACATTGATCAGTTTCTTCCTCACCAGCCTCAGGGCTTCGGTCATAATGATAATATCCGTGTTGTCACCCACATAGCATGAAGTGGCTCCCAGATGGATAATGCCTTTTGCCCCCGGGCACTGCTGCCCGTATGCATATACATGAGACATCACGTCATGGCGCACCAGCCTTTCCCGTTCCCTGGCCACATCGTAATTGATGTCGTCTGCATGGGCCTTTAATTCGTCAATCTGTTCCTGAGTAATATTTAAGCCTAACTCTTTCTCTGTCTCCGCCAGGGCAATCCAAAGCTTTCTCCATGTTTTAAACTTTTTGTCCGGAGAAAAGATGTACTGCATCTGCGGGCTGGCATAGCGCTCGGAAAGCGGGCTTTGGTATCTGTCGTTCATGAGATTCTCCTCTTACTTTTTTATCCCCGTCCAGGCAAGGGGCGGGAAAGATTTCCTGTACTGCCCTGCAGGCGTAGGCGCCACTGCGCCGTCGCTTCGCAGACGCACAGATGACACCAGTATCAAGCAATTTATTCATCGAAATTTAAGCAATGCAACGATGTACTAGCGGATGCCCAGGCGCCTGAACACTTCATTATAGGCGTCTTCCACATTGCCCAGATCCCTTCTGAACCTGTCCTTATCAAGCTTTTCATGAGTCTCTTTGTCCCAAAGCCTGCACGTGTCCGGAGATACCTCGTCAGCCAGAATAATCTCTCCATGGTAGCGGCCGAATTCAATTTTAAAATCGATCAGTTCAATGCCAAGGCCGGCAAAATATTTCTGCATCACTTCATTTACCTTAAACGCATATCTGCTGATAGCGTCAATCTCCTCCTGGGTGGCCAGATCCAGGGCCAGGGCATAGTAGGCGTTAATAAACGGATCGTGCAGATCGTCATTCTTGTAGCTGAATTCCAAGGTAGGGCATTTTAACAAAATTCCCTCCTCCATGCCCATCTTCTTGGCAAAGCTGCCTGCGCTGAAATTGCGGATAATGACTTCAAGAGGCACGATCTCCACCTTTTTCACCACAGTCTCCCTGTCATTTAACTCCTCTATCAGGTGGGTCGGCACGCCCTCTGCCTCCAGCAGCTTAAACACATGGTTGGTCATCCGGTTATTAATTGCGCCTTTTCCCACAATCGTTCCTTTTTTCTGTCCGTCAAACGCAGTTGCATCATCCTTGTAGGATACAATCAGTGCATCCGGGTCTTCTGTTGTAAAAACTTTTTTTGCCTTTCCTTCATACAGCAGTTCCTTTTTCTCCATGAGTATCCACCTGTCCTTTTCTTTAATGAATTCGTGTTCTTAGGTAAAACATATTACAGAGTATAATACACGGCGGCATGAAATACAATATGTTCTTTTATAAATTTCATTCCCCATTCCGTCTTATGCGCCATGGCGGACGCCGCTTTACTGTCCCCCGTCATGCAGTTCCTCCCTGCGGTAAAAATCCACGGTTCCTTCTTTTAAACGAATGCGTATGCCATAAATCCGGTCTTTTGAAGGGATCTCCAAAGGTTCGCCCCCAGCATCCTTTTGGGTTGCCTCCAATGGAAGCTGGTAAATAATCACTTCCCGGTTTTCTGTCACTTTTACAGCAGGAACATGAATCTGTCCCCGCCTCTCCATCACTGCCGCTTCCGCCGCCAGGGCAATAAGGCATATCCGCCGGATATGTCTGTCCTTTGGCCCTTTTTCTTTAAATTTCCGCCAGGGTTTTCGTTTTGACACGGTCTGAACTCCTTACATAAAAGACAAATCACAAAAAGATTATTTAAAGAAATGCTTTCCACAAGTAATATATCATACTGGCAGCCCCTTGGCAATATGAAGATTTCACCCGGCTCTCTCAATCAGCAAAAAAGCATAAGAGCCAAGGCAGGCTTTGTGCATGCCCCGGCTCTTATGCCCTTTTTGCCCAGCGCGCCTGTCGTGCAGTTATGTGCGGCAGAATGCCCGCAATAAGGCGCATAAAGGGTTACCTGTTTTCCTCTGCGGCTGTGGACGCATCCTTTCCGTTAAACATATCATCCACGCCCTCTTCCACGTCATCTATCATGCCGCCAATCACTCCCGTGCTGCTTTCCTGGTCAGCGCCGTTTCGGTTTCCTCCGGCGGAATTGCTTCCAGAGCTGCTCTCCTGGTTTCCTGAGTTCCCTCTGGTATTGTCCGTGGCGCTGTCTGTGCCGGAATTGCCCGCGCCGCTTTCATTGCTGCCTCCCTGGTTGGTTCCGGATGTGCTCTGGGTGCCTGACGGGCTGGTTCCCTGATTGGTGCCGGAGTCTTTTCTGCTGCAGGCAGCCAGCACGGTCATGGACAAAATAAGCAGAATTGCAAATGTGCAGATTTTGATTCTCTTCATAATGACATTCTCCTTTCTTTTTTCTCTGGTTATTATGTACTTATGGAGAATGTTTTATGCAGCTTTCGCTCCTTTCAAATCAAGGTATTCTTTTCCTTCCTGTCCTTAAATTCCTCCTCAAAATAGTCAAAAGCAATTTTATCCAGCTGTCTTCTGATTTCTGAAAAATCACAGTCCAGATTCAGCGTTTTGACCCATATGAAATTTCCGCTCATCCGGTATTCGCTGTCCGGGAGCACCGCTTCGTCTGTTCTGGCGTACAGCAGCATTCCGGCAACCTTGTGAGGCTTGTCAGAAAGTTCGTACTCTTTGTTCTTCACATATGCGAATATCTGATACAAATTCCCTGAATGCAGCTTATGGCTGCCAAACCGGACCTGCGTGGCATGCCCATAATATTTCGCATCAATAATCAGCGTTTTCTCTCTGCAGGAAAGTGTCACGTCCGTCTGCATAACAGGGAGCATATGATCTCCTCCGCCGTCCAGCTGCCATGGAATCCTGGATGCCTTTGCCGTGATATTGGGATGTTCTTTCCGATAATATTCCAAAATAAATTTTTCATACAGACGGCACATTGGCTTCTGATCCAGAAAATCCATAAGGTATATGGTTCCGTCCCGATTGGTCTGCAGCAATCCCTTTACCACCAGATAGCAGATGGATATAAGCATCTGATACGTCTGGTTATTCCTGTTGTACTGCATATTCCAATTAACCGTATGTAAGTCAATCCGATCCACCTCTGAAAAATAAACCATCTGTTTTTGCAGTTCTTTTTTCCGGGCTTTGGAAATCCGGGAATGAAGCAGCAGTTCCGCCGTTGATTTAATGATCTGGTTCATATAAGTGTTAACCGAAAAATCGTCATAGGTGCAGACCAGCTTTTTTCGCATCATGGACTGTGTCTTTAGGGAATCCGCCATATCAATCCTGCCTTTCATGAAGGACATGGCCTCAGTTCTTTCCATATATTCCCGTCCCAGCCCCCGCTTAACCTGTACTGCTGTCCCTTTTGCCAAAATTGCCGCACACAGTTCTGCAGTATTGTCAAATTTTTCCGCGGCAATCTTTTTATATCCCTGTTCATTCAGCACCTGAAACGCATAGGACAGCATATAATAAATGTTCTGAATAGGTATCACTTAACCGCTCTCCTTAGTTCGCCGCTCCAGTTCTTCACATTCTTCGGCTCATCAAACCAGTATTCCCTTAACAAAGGAATCAATTCATACTCTACAATTTCAGACAGGCAGCGATCATCCAGCTTCTCCGGCTCCAGATTGCAAAAATAGCTGTGCCCAATGCAAAAACCGTCTCCCAATGACTCGTCAGCAGAAATATCCTCATTCAGCCTTTCCACGCAGCTGATCAGTTTGTCAAATTTTTCATTGTCCAGGCTCATGCGGTATGCGCTAAAGCCTTCTGACGCAAAGCCTGGCTTCAGCTCAAAAAACGCAAATCTCCTGCGGAGGGCATAGTCCAGCATAGCCAGGCTTCTGTCTGCAGTATTCATCATTCCGATAATATAGACATTGTCAGGTATGGAAAATGTTTCATCCGAATAAAGCAGCTGCAGTTCAATGCCTCTCTTGTCATTTTCAATCAGCATAAACAGTTCCCCGAAGATTTTGCTTAAATTTCCCCGGTTAATCTCATCAATGATAAAGAAATAATCATTGTCGCTGTCAATCTCCGCCTTTTTGCAGAAATTATAGAAAACGCCTTTTTTCAGTTCAAAGCCGGCAGCGGACGGCCGAAAGCCCATGATGAAATCCTCATAGGAATAGCTCTGATGGAACTGAACCATCATGACCCGCTCCACATCTTTCACACCCATTATGGAATATGCAAGCCTTTTGGCTGCAAAGGTCTTTCCTACGCCGGGAGCGCCCTGCAGAATCACATTTTTCTTTTTCTTCAAAACGGAAGTCAGCGTATGGTAGTCTGTCTCTTCCATATAAACGTCGTCCAGAAAATTATCCGGCGTATACAAAGGATAAGTCACTTCCTGCCAGTCACCGTCTTCTGTCATTTCATCCTCAAACAGTGAAACCAATATCTCCACAAAGTCCCGGTAAGGCGTCACGTCCGTCAAGGTCTTTAAGGGCGTATGGCTGTCAATCTCCCATCTGCCTTTATGGGTCCATCTTACCTGTCTTACATTGCTGTAATAATCCGTGCGATCCTCATCATATTCATATTCAGATGTTACCACGCCTTTGCCGATGATCTCCGTCCTGCCTTTTTTCACAAAGATAATATCCCCGATTTTCATATCCCTTGAAAACTGCCATAAGGCATGGGCAGAATTCTTATAGGAAGACTCGCTTTCATATACTTCCCTCATTTTCTGCTTTATCTCATCTTTGCTTGCAAAAGTCTCCAGATCGCCAATTTCACCCCATCCTAAGGCCATCACGCCGTCCCGGTAAAACCCCTCCCATTTATCAGCGTTTTGGCCAGGAGCGTAAACCCAGTAGTGGACCGTGTCTACATCTTTATCTGCCAGGGCGGCGCCGGCTTTATCCCTCCCGCTCTGGTTCTCAGCCACTGTTCTTTTGAAAAGCTCTGAGGCCAGCTCATTGGTCATATCCGCCGATTGTCCCAGATCTGTCAGTGTCCATAATCCCCTTACGCTTTTATCAATATATCCGCCGCAGACAAGGTAATTTCTTGCAAAAGCAACTTCATTTTCAAATTTATTGACCTGGTTTCTGCCCCTTACCTGGCTTACCTCTTCCTCTGAAAGCCCTTCATTTTCTATAATTTTCCGGCGCGCCTCCTGAGGAGATGCAGATCCGCCCAGATCCTTTAATGCCTGCAGCAAAGGCTTCATCCAGCGTAAGAACGCAGCCCTGGATTCTTTTCCCTCTTTCTGCAGTGTGATCCGCTTCTCCGCATTTACCTGCTCGGAAACCTTCCATGCATAGTAGGAAAGCTCCGGATAATTCTTATACTCATAATCGCCTGAGGAAAGGGCGGCTTTACAGGCATCGCAAATCTCCAGATACTTTGCCCCCTGGGGCACCTTGTCCAGCTGTCTGTGTATCCTGGCAACAAAATCCGCCGGCATATTTTCTGTATTGTCAAGAAACCACCGGCTTCTTGAATCCAGATTTAAAAAGGTGTAGGGGCGAATCCAGTACAGCCCCATGGTAATGTTCCATCGGATGCCCTGCTGCTGCACAACAGCATCATAATCCTGAATAAATTTCTGCCGGTTCTCAGACGTATCCGCCTCTGCCAAAGCAAGGGCATCCTCAAACACGCTCCACAAATTATGAATGTCATTGGCTCCCCTGGAATCCAGGGAATAAAAAAACGTGGCTTTCAGGTTATTCACAACAGGAATACCGTCAAAGCTGTCAGGAACAGGGGCGCTGATTTCGAATTCCGCCGCCAGTCCTTTGATGATCATGATTCGGTTGGCAATCGTAATTCCTTTATTAAACATTCCGAAAATTGTAAAAGGGTCTATGTCCTTTAAGACATTGTCACTTTCCATCTTGGGAAATTTTATGTTGATATCAGAATAAACCTTCTGCAGCTTTCTTATAAGAGTCTGTCTGTCATTTTTAAACGGCATAAGTTTTGTGGCAAATTTCGAATAAAAATCTATCCATGCAAACTGTATGGTTTCCATCACAACCCCCGTTTTTTCTCTAATTTCCCTGAATCACGTCCGCCATGCTGTAAAGCCCTGCCTTTTTCCCTGCCAAAAATTTTGCCGCCTCAATGGCTCCCTTGGCAAAAATGGCTTTTGAATATGCAGTGTGGCTCAAGGTTACCACCTCGTCCTTTCCCGCAAAGATCACGTCGTGCTCGCCTACAATGGAGCCGCCTCTCACCGCCGAGATGCCGATCTCCTTTTGATCCCGCTTCTCGTGCCGCTCAGACCGCCCGTACACGTAATGGTACTGGCTGCCCATTGCCTCATTGACAGAATCCGCTAAAGCTAAAGCCGTGCCGCTGGGCGCGTCCACCTTCTGATTATGGTGCTTCTCCACAATCTCCATATCAAATCCTGCCTCTGCCAGAGTCTGCGCCGCCTCCCTCACCAGCTTCAACAGCAGGTTAATGCCCAGGGACATATTGGCGGAGCGCAGCACCGCCGTCTTTTCTGCCGCCTGGGATACTTTCTCCGCCTGGTCCCCGGAAAGTCCGGTGGTGCACAATACCACCGGCATCTTTTTCTCTGCGCAAAAATCCAGAAGATGGTCCACAGCCGATGCCGCGGCAAAATCCACCACCACATCCGCCTCCTCCGTCACGTCCTCTAAAGCTTTATAGACCGGATAATCCTGTTTCACACTGTCATTCAAGTCAACGCCAGCCACAATGGCGATGGCATCCTGGCCTTTTACCAGTTCCCCAATAGTCCGCCCCATGGCGCCGCTGCACCCATGCATGATCATTCTTACCATAATTTTTCTCCCCCGATTACAGAATGCCGTATTCTTTCATGGCTGCCGCCAGGTTTTTCTGGTGCTCCGGCTCCATCTCTGTTAAAGGCATCCGCAGACCGCCTACCGCTTTGCCCATAAGGTTCATGGCCGCTTTCACGGGAATGGGGTTTACCTCGCAGAACAGCTGCCCGATCAGCGGTACGGCATCCAGCTGCAGCTTAAGGCTTTTCTTCACATCACCGTCAAAAAACGACTGACAGATATCGTGGGTCTGCCTGGGGGCAACATTGGACAGCACGGAAATAACGCCCTTTCCTCCCATGGCTAACAGCGGTACGATCTGATCGTCATTGCCGGAATACAGATCCACGCATCCGTCCGCCATGTGCATCAAAGCTGCTATGGCGGAAAAATTGCCGCTGGCTTCCTTGACGCCTACGATGTTGGGAACATTTCTGCAGAGAGAAGCCATGGTTTCAGGAGTCATGGTCACTCCGGTTCTTCCCGGGATATGGTACAGCAGGGCGGGAATCTTCACCGATTCCGCAATGGCCGTGTAATGGGCTATGAGCCCCTTCTGAGTAGCTTTATTATAATAAGGCGTGACTAAAAGCAGCCCGTCGGCCCCTGCCTTCTGGGCCTCCTGGGACAGATGGACAGCTTCCCTGGTACAGTTGGAGCCTGTTCCTGCAATAACGGGAATCCTGCCTTTTACCACCTGACAGGTATATCGTACCACCTGAATATGTTCCTCATGGGTCATGGTAGATGATTCCCCTGTAGTTCCGCAGGAAATAATGGCATCTGTGCCGCCTGCAATCTGCTCTTCCAGAATCTCCTCCAGTTTGGAATAGTTCACGTCTCCGTTTTCTGAAAACGGGGTAACAAGAGCCACGCCTGCTCCTTCAAAAATAGCCATGATAAAATCCTCCTTATGTTTTTCCTGGGTGCAAAAAGAACCAGCCGGAGCTGGTTCTTAAAGGTTCTCTTCTTTAAGTAGCTCCCCATCCGGATTTCGGATGACAGTCACAGAACTCTTTGCCCTGTGCCCAGATTCGTACCGACAGGCAATACTCCTCTTCGGCGCTCTCCCTTTCTGCCATCCTCCCCTGCACCTGCTGCATCAAATGGCGTACTGATGATTCGCGCGACCTCTACTTTTCCCTTGCTGTCTGCCTTTATTTTCCGGCAGATATGAATATACTACCATTATTGCTTCTTTTTGTCAACATGCGTTGCCGGACGCCAGTGAACCAATGTCACTTAAGTTCAGCGAATTCTGCTTTTGCCCCATGGGCTTTTGGTGAACAAAAAAACATTATTTTTCAATTTCAACATACTCAATAGTGGAAATAGCATCCACATAGGAGCGAAGCTGCTCCGGGAATACCTTTCCTGTCAAAATCAGCCCCATGTAATCCTCTTTGCTGCCGATCAGTTTCTCAAACTCCTCCACTGTTATGATATTCCGCTCCAGCACTCCCAAAACCTCATCCAGGATCAGCAGGTCGCACTCGCCTGTAGCCACCACTTTCCTGGCAAAATTAAAGCCGTTGCGGATGTTAATCAGCTCTTCCTGCTTTTCGTCCTCAGAAAGATTCTCAAAATAGGCATCGGCTTTTTCAAACCGGAACACCTTCAGCCTGGGCTCCAGAACTCCCAAAATCCCCAGTCCCTCCTGGTTCGGGCTGCCCTTCAAAAACTGAATCATAATAACATTTTTCTGCTGAGTCAATGCGGCCATTCCTTTGCCGATGGCCAGAGAGGTCTTGCCGATGCCGGAACCGCAGATGACTTCTACTTTCCCACCTTTCATTCTTTTGCACCTCATTTTTATCTTCCGGCCTGCCAAATCCCCAAATTTACGGCAGGTCTTCTGCGATAAACTATGTTATCCGCATATCGTAGCACATTTTCTTCAAATATGCAAGGTTTCTGACAATTGTTTCCATAAGTTTGCCGGGGCCGGCGCCTTTTACTCGTTCCCTGTCTCCTCTCCCGAGCCAAACTCCAGCTTGCTGACGGAAACCTCATACGCCGTCCTTTTCTCACATTCGCTGTCACTGAGCTTTTTCGTATATTCCCTGCTCTGGACCCGTCCCCAGATGCGCACCCTGGAACCCACCTCAAATCCTGCCGCATATCTGGCATTGCGTCCCCATGCGATGCAGGGTATGTAATCCGATTTCCCGTACGGCCGGTTTACTGCCAGCAAAATATCCGCAATCTCCCGTCCAAGAGGCGTTTTGCGGTAAATGGGGACTTTGCAGATATACCCGTCCAGAAAAATCTGGTTGGTCTTGGTATAATCCGTAAACTCTTCTATAAAATTTATCTCCCTGACAAAAACAGACAGCACCAGCCGGTTTTTGGCTCCCTCATGGCGGTTGTAGGATCGAAACTGACCTGATGCCTCCACGGTTGCACCTATGTAATCTTCATCTACATTCAAAAGCCGCTCGGATATCATCAGAGGAATAATATCCGACTGTTCGCTTAAGCGGCTCACCTCCAAATCCACCACATAAAATCCCTCTCCAAATACTTCATGGCTGAAAGAAAAGCCTGACACCACTTTCCCAATAACCGTAACTTTGTTGTTTTCAATGGCTTTTTCTGACATAGTATCTTCTCCTCGATTCCTTATTTGTTTTTTGCCCTACAGCTAATAATAAATGTATGCAGAGGAAAAGAATTCCATGCCAAAAACACGTCGGGATGTTTCGACAAAAACCTTACCGCTGCTGTCAATGTCATTTAGAGCGTGTTTGAAAATTGCTTTCCGTCAGATGTGCGTCACAGTTTGCGGGAGATCTGGCCCGAATGAGGGAGGCGTAGTGGGCTACGTTGACCGAATGAGGGCCAGATCTCCCGCAAAGTGGGGCGTGCAGATGGCGGGAATGAATTTTCAAACACGCTCTAGTTCAGGTTGCCGCAGGCCCCAAGGGCTCCATCTCCTGGCAGCGGCTGCTTTCATGTGCCTGCACACAAATGGCAAAAGCGGACCCTGTCCGAGTCCGCCTGCATCGTCCTGCCTCTGTTTTTCTAATTTTTCTTAAAAGACGCTCTTTTTCTTAAGGTTGGGTCCAGAATTCTCTTGCGGATTCTCAGGCTGCCTGGAGTCACCTCCAAAAGTTCATCTGTGTCAATAAAGTCAAGACACTGCTCCAGGCTCATATCCCTTGGAGGGGTCAGCTTCAGGGCTTCGTCCGCGCTGGAGGAACGGGTATTGGTCAGTTTCTTGGTCTTGCATACATTGATCTCGATATCTTCCGCTTTGGGATTCTGGCCTACTACCATGCCTGCGTATACCTTTATCCCCGGCCCGATAAACAAGGCTCCCCGTTCCTGAGCGCTGAACAGGCCGTAGGTAATGGACTCCCCGCTTTCATAGGCAATGAGGGAGCCTGTCTTTCTGTAGCTTAAATCTCCTTTGTAAGGCGCATACCCGTCGAAAATCGTGTTCATAATGCCGTTCCCCTTGGTATCCGTCATAAATTCTCCCCGGTATCCAATAAGCCCTCTGGCCGGAATCTCAAATTCCAGCCGGGTGTATCCGCCGTTTGCCGGGCTCATTCCCTGCAGCTCTCCCTTTCTGGACGTCAGTTTCTGGATAACAGCCCCCGTAAACTCCTCCGGCACATCAATGTATGCCAGTTCCATAGGTTCCAGCTTCTGATTTCTTTCATTGTATTTGTATAAAACTTCCGCCTTGCTGACTGCGAACTCATACCCTTCTCTGCGCATGTTTTCAATCAGCACGGACAAATGCAGTTCCCCTCTCCCCGAAACTTTAAAGCAGTCCGGGGAATCTGTCTCCTCCACCCTGAGGCTTACATCGGTATTAAGCTCCCTGAACAGCCTCTCCCTCAAATGTCTGGAGGTAACATATTTGCCTTCCTGTCCTGCCAGCGGGCTGTCATTGACCATAAAATTCATGGCAATGGTAGGTTCGGATATCTTTTGGAACGGGATGGCCTCCGGCTTGTCCACAGAACATAAGGTATCCCCGATATGCAGATCCGTTATTCCAGAAATGGCAACAATGGAGCCCACGTTTGCCTCCTGCACCTCTACCTTGTTAAGGCCGTCAAACTCGTACAGCTTGCTGATCTTTACCTTTCTCATCTTGCCCGGGTCATGATGATTTACCAGGGCGCACTCCTGGTTTACCCGGACTTTTCCGTTGTCCACTTTGCCTACGCCGATGCGGCCCACATACTCATTGTAGTCAATGGTGCTGACAAGCACCTGGGTTCCCGCTTCCGGGTCGCCTTCCGGCGCCGGAATATGCTCAATAATGGTTTCAAACAACGGCCCCATGTCCACCTGCGGGTCCTCCAGGTCCCTTTTTGCATACCCCTCCCTTGCGGATGCAAAGAGGAAAGGACAGTCCAGCTGCTGGTCAGATGCATCCAGATCCATAAGCAGTTCCAGAATCTCATCCACCACTTCCTCAGGCCTTGCCTCCGGCCTGTCAATTTTGTTAATGCAGACAATTACAGACAGATCCAGCTCCAGTGCTTTCCGCAGCACAAATTTGGTCTGGGGCATGGCTCCTTCATAGGCGTCCACCATGAGAATCACCCCGTTTACCATCTTCAGCACCCGCTCTACCTCGCCGCCGAAATCCGCATGGCCTGGAGTGTCTATAATATTGATCTTGGTATCCTTATAAAATACTGCCGTATTTTTTGACAAGATGGTAATGCCCCGCTCCCGTTCAATGTCATTGGAGTCCATGACCCGCTCCGCCACTTCCTGGTTGGCGCGGAATACGCCGCTCTGCTTTAACAGCTCGTCAACCAGCGTGGTCTTGCCATGGTCTACATGGGCAATGATCGCAATATTTCTTACATCTTCTCTTTTCATTTTCATAAGCTCTTCTCTTCTTTCCCCTATGTTTTCCTGTCCCTAACCCTGCTTTCCAGGATGGCTTCTTACTCTTTAATTGAAAAAACTAAGGACCCTTATGCCCTTAGTTTCCAGTTTCATTTACCAATTTCCTAATATAGCATTATCTTGTGGGAATTGCAAGAGAAAAATTTTCTTTTCTGATGTCTTGTCCTTCTTCTAAAATCTTATGACTTCCCCCTCCAAAATCCCGTAGTACTCCTCTTCTCCCAGTTCTATGGATGCCTTCCCGTTTGTCCCCTCCGTAATTTCCGCTTCCAGGGCCTTTGCCCTTTGGGCCGGTATCATGGCGCTTACTTCCACCTTATCCGTATACTGGCTGTCTAAGACCGCGATCCGATTCTGCCCCAGAATATACTGAATCTTGCCGATCCCTGCATAGTCGGTGCCAATCCTCATTACTCTTCCCGGACGCTTCTCCAAAATTTTGCTGTTGTGCAGCCCTTCTTTCGCCGCACCAGAATAGGCTCGCACCAGTCCTCCTGTTCCCAGCAGCGTTCCTCCGAAATACCGGGTCACCACCAGGCATATGTTGTGTACCTGGCTTCCCAGTATGACATCCAATATAGGCTTTCCAGCCGTCTGGCTAGGTTCTCCGTCGTCGCTGCACCTTTGGATCTGGTTTCTGTCGCCGCACACATAGGCAAAACAGTGATGTCTGGCATCCCAGTATTTTTTTCTCACTGTCTCGATAAAAGAAATGGCCTCCTCCTCTGACTCAGCAGGCTGGGTCTGGGCAATAAACCGGGATTTCTTCTCCGTCAGCTCTCCTGCGCCGCCCTGCCATAAAATTATGTATGGTTCTAACATCACGGTTCCTCCATGCTTAAATTCTTAATCTGACTGCTTCTATCATAATATAATCCTGTCGGTCATGCAAGCACTGATGCCGCTTTACTTGATTCTGAGGAAAATATTTGCTATAATCGGAAGTGCGCTGATGCGCACGCAGGTCACCACCCTACGGCTGCCGACAAATTATAATCGGAAGTGCGCTGATGCGCACGCAGGTCACTGCTCTGCGGCTGCCGGCGGCGGTCTGTGTGACTCGCAGTAAAGGAGGTGTTTTATGAACTACGGAAAAAAGGCTACACAGAAAAAGCTGAAAGACGCGGCTTCCAATACGCACAAATATACCGGCAAGCTCTTTTTGGGGTTTGTCAGGACTCTGCTGTTTTCCTTTCTGATCCTGACCGTAACCGGAATCAGCGTTGGCATCGGCATGATAAAGGGCATTATTGATGATGCCCCTGAGATCAATATTGAGAGCATTGTCCCTCAGGGGTTTGCCACCACTGTATATGACAGCGCCGGCAATCTGACGGATACCCTGGTTATGGCCGGCTCCAACAGAGATCCGGTTACTTATGAAGAGCTGCCTCAAGATCTGATCAATGCCTTTGTGGCTATTGAAGACTCTCGGTTCTGGAAACACAACGGCATTGACCCCCGCTCCATTCTTCGGGCAGTCAAGGGGGTTCTTACGGGGGACCGCTCTGCGGGAGGCGGAAGCACCCTGACTCAGCAGCTGATTAAAAATAATGTTTTTAACGGCGGCAGGGAACAGAGCTTCGGCGAGCAGCTGGAGCGCAAATTTCAGGAACAGTACCTGGCGGTGCAGCTGACCAAGACCATGAGCAAAGAGCTGGTTCTTACCAACTATTTGAATACCATTAATCTGGGAAATGACTGTCTGGGCGTAAAGGTTGCCGCAAGAAGGTATTTCGGCAAAGAGGTTTCTGACCTGACCTTGTCGGAATGCGCAGTCATTGCAGGAATCACTCAGAATCCTTCTAAGCTGAACCCGATCTCCGGCAGGGAGGCCAATGAAGAGAAGCGCAAGGTAATCCTGCAGTATATGTTTGAACAGGGGTACATCTCTAAAGAGAGGCAGGAAGAGGCCCTGGCTGATGATGTGTATTCCAGAATCCAGACTGTGGATTCCATTACCAGAGAAACCTCCACCCCTTACAGTTATTTTACTGATGAGCTTATCGGACAAGTTATGGATGCCTTAATGGAAAAGCTTGGCTATTCCTACAACCAGGCCCATAATCTGCTTTACAGCGGCGGCCTGCAGATCATGACCACTCAGGACCCTGCCCTTCAGGCCATTGTGGATGAGGAGGTCAATAACCCTGAAAATTACAGTGCGGCCAGATATTCCATGGAGTACCGGCTGTCTGTTACCCACTCCGATGACACTACCACCCATTATTCCCAGGAGCATATTAAAGCATGGCACAGGCAGGTTCTGGGGGACACAGGTTTTGATGCCCTCTACAATTCCGAGGAGGAGGCAAGGGCTGACGCGGAAAGTTACAAGGCATCCGTCCTTCAGGAAGGCGACACGGTTATCGGTGAGAGCGTAACGCTGGCTTTACAGCCCCAGGTATCCTTTGTGCTTATGGACCATGCCACGGGGCAGGTAAAGGCCATAAGCGGCGGCCGGGGGCCAAAGACGGCCAGCCTTACTTTAAACCGGGCCACCAACGTGCCCCGTCAGCCTGGTTCCACTTTTAAGGTTATTACTGCATTTGCACCTGCTCTGGATACCCGGGGGGCAACTCTTGGAACCGTATACTATGACACGCCCTACACCATCGGTAACAAGACTTTCCGCAACTGGTATTCCAGTGGATTTCAGGGATATTCCAGTATCCGGGAAGGCATCATCTACTCCATGAACATTGTAGCCGTGCGGTGTCTGATGGAAACGGTTACCCCTCAGCTCGGCGTGGAGTACGCCCAGAATTTCGGCATCACCACTTTGACGGATACAGATTACAACGCCGCTACCGCATTAGGCGGCCTGACCAAAGGCGTCACGAATCTGGAACTGACTGCTGCTTATGCATCTATTGCCAACGGCGGCGTGTACACCAAGCCGGTTTTCTTTACGAAAATACTTGACCGCAATGGCAGGGAACTGATTACCACGGAGCCTGAGACGCACCGGGTGCTGAAAGATTCCACTGCGTTCCTGCTTACGGATGCCATGTCAGAATCCATGATAAGCAACCGCAAATTCTCAAGGGCAGGTTCCGGCCCGTCCTCCACCAGCACCAGGGCCAAACTGCCCAACATGTCCTGCGCAGGAAAAAGCGGAACCACCACAAGCAACAATGACATCTGGTTTGTAGGATTTACCCCCTATTATACGGCAGGCGTGTGGGGCGGCTGCGATTTAAACCAGAACCTAAGTTCTCAGAACGGAGGCACATCTTTTCATAAAGATATCTGGAGAAAAATCATGACCAGAGTCCATGAGGGATTGGCGGATTCCGGATTTCCGGTTCCTGAAAGCATTGAAACCGCCCAGATCTGCCGCAAATCCGGCAAACTGGCAGTTGCCGGTGTCTGCAGCGGGGACCCGAGAGGAAATGCGGTCTATACGGAATATTTTGCCAAAGGAACGGTTCCCACGGAAATCTGCAACAACCATATGGCGGCTACGGTCTGCGCAGAGTCAGGCAGGCTTCCAACGGAATTCTGTCCGACAAAAACTACCAGGGTATTTATTTCCATTCCCGCCGGCGAAACAGGAGAAACCGACGACTCGGTATTTGCCCTTCCCGGCTCCTGTACCATCCATACGGCGGCTTCCACCATTATCAGTCCGGAAGAAACCCAGGAAGAATCGCCCACCGCGCCTAAGGGACCTTCCTATTACGGTCCGGGGTATGTAAGCCCTTCCGGCAATAATCCGGGGCCAGCCGATTCCTCCGGGCCGTCCTCCAGCGTACAGTATATATCGCCTGGCGGACCCAATTAACTGCGCCGAAACAAAAAAGAAACGAATCTGCACTGTAAAACAGGCTGACTCGTTTCTTTTTTGTCTACAAAAACCTTTTTTCATCCATGATTCCGGTTCATCCCTTCATTTTCGGCTTAAATATCTGGGCTCCCAAATATCCGAACACCAGAGCTCCGCAGATCCCCGCTGCGCTGGCAGTGAATCCGCCTTTAAACACGCCCAGGAATCCCTCGCTCTCAATGCCTTCCTTTACCCCTTTCCAAAGCGTATTGCCGAACCCCAGAAGAGGCACGGTAGCGCCGGCGCCGGCCCACTTGGCAAATGGTTCATAAAGCCCCACAAAGCCCAATACGCTTCCCAGAATCACCAGGGTCGCCATAACCCGTCCAGGCATCATCTTGGTCTTATCCAAAAGAATCTGCACCAATCCGCAGATAATTCCGCCAATTATAAACGCTCTTACATAATCCATTTCAAACACCTCCTGACTGACTCACTTTCTGACCATCACTGTAAAACATTCCCGCCGCCGCACATGAGTGTCCGGCGGGCACGCCAAAACTCCAGGCAGAGGCTTTACTGGCACGTCTCAAACACTATGCCATGGCAGATTCCCGGAATGCTCTGCCCCTCATTAAAACTTACTGTAGACAAGAGAGCTCCTGTGGGAAGATACAGCACCCGCTTCCACTCTCCGGATCTGAGCCTTGGCAGAATCATGGCGCACAAGGTGACTGCTGCGCAGCCGCAGCCGCTTCCTCCTGCATGAGTGTCCTGGGACTCTTTTTCATAAATTTCCATGCCGCAGTCCATATGCCGATCCCTTAAATCAATTCCTGACTGCTTCATCATATCCAGAAGAATTCTGCTCCCCACTTCTCCCAGATCCCCGGTAATAATCCGATCATAATACGTTTCATCCACCGCGAAATCCTCAAAGTTCTGCTTAATGGTCTGAAAAGCGGCAGGAGCCATGGCGGCACCCATGTTCATGGAATCCCTGGCGCCGAAATCCACAATCCTTCCCGGCGTCACGCCTGCAATCTTTGCCATGGTTCCCTTTGGCACATGGCCGCCTTTGGCCACGACTGCCGCCCCTGCCCCTGTCACTGTCCAGGTAGAAGAAAAGGGCCTCTGGTTTCCATAGGCCAGGGGAAACCGGAACTGTTTCTCCGCCGTGGCAAAATGGCTGGATGCAACACACAGAACTTTATCGCCATACCCTCCGTGAACGGTCATGGCCCCCAGGCACAAAGCTTCCGCCATTGTAGAGCAGGCCCCATACAGTCCAAACAGAGGAATCTCCATATCCACAGTGCCAAAGGATGTGGCAATCAGCTGCCCTAAAAGATCCCCGGCAAAAAGATACCGTATCTCCTGCCTGCGGATTCCTCCCTTTTCAAGAGCCAGGTCCGCCGCCTGCTTCTGCATGGCTGACTCCGCCTGCTCCCAGTTCTCCGTGCCGAACATCTCATCCTGTTCCACCACATCAATCAGCGGGCCCAAGGGCCCCTCGCCCTCTTTTTTTCCGGCTATGGATGCGCAGCTTGCCACAATAGGCGGCTGTTCAAACTCGATGCTGGATTTTCCTTTCTGCATATGTGTGACTCCTTCTTTTATTTTGATTTTTGTTTTAGTGTTACTATTTCCAAAGAAAAGAGTTTATATGCAAAAGTTGCAGCAGGTTTTAAACCATTTTATCAAGCACAGCTACGCACTCCACATGTCTGCCGGTATGTGGGAACATATCAAATGGCCATGCGCCCAAAGCCTTATACCCCTTCTTCCCAAATATCTTCAAGTCCCGGGCCAGAGTCTCAGGGCAGCAGGATATATACACCACCTTCTCAGGGCCCATAAGCGCTACGGCCTCTATAAATTCTTCGGTGCTGCCGCTTCTTGGAGGGTCCATGAACACCACATCCGCCTTCTCCCCGTCTGCTGCCATGGCTGCCATAAATTTCCCTGCATCATTGTGGTAAAACTGAATGTTCTCAATCTTATTTCTTTTTGCATTCTGCACGGCGTCCCTGACTGCATCCTGGTTCAGCTCCACGCCGATTATGCGCCCCGCCTTTCTGCTGGCCGTAATCCCGATGGTTCCAATGCCGCAGTATGCGTCAATAACAGTCTCTGTTCCCGTCAATGCCGCCGCCTGGACAGCCTTTGTATACAGTTTTTCTGTCTGAACCGGGTTAATCTGGTAAAAAGATTTGCTGGAAATGCGGAATGTATAGCCGCACAGCACATCCTCAATATGCCCTTTTCCATACAGCACCTTTTCTTTTTCTCCTAAAACCATGGTGGTATCCTTGTCATTGAGATTCTGAATGATCGTAGTAATCTCCGGATGCCGCTCTCTCAAGGCTTTCACAAAATGGTTTCTGGATGGAAATATGGGGGATGTGGTAACCAGAACCACCATTACCTCTCCTGTGGCAAATCCCCGCCTGACAAGAACATGGCGGAGAAACCCGTACCCCGAATCCTCGTCATAGGTGCGGATCTTAAACGATTTCAGCATATTGCGTATGGTTCCTATAATTTCATCCGCCTTTTTATCCTCAATAAGGCACTGTTCCACAGGCACAATCTCATGGGTTCCTTCCCTGTAAGTCCCGCAAACCGTCTTTCCCTTCTGCCAGCCAAACACAGCGTGGACTTTATTGCGGTAATGGAACGGATCATCCATACCCTCAATAGGATAAACCCTGCAGAGGCCTTTCAGCAGGTCTTCCACCTGTTTCTGCTTGCTTTCAAGCTGCCTGCCATACGGCATGTCCAAAAGCTGGCACCCTCCGCATCTGTTTGAAACAGGACATAGGCTGCTTTTCTCCGGGATGCGTTTTCCTGCTTTTTTACCGTCTCTCTCCGGGATACCGCTTCCTGGCCCTTTTCTGTCTCTCTTTTGGGTACCGCTTCCTGGCTCTTTTCTGCCTCTCTTTTGGGTACCACTCTCTGCCCTTTTTCTGTCTCTCTTTTGGATACCGCTTCCTGCCTTTTTTCTGTTTTCCTTTGCCATGCCATTCCTTCTGTTCGGTTCCTGTCCCATATTCTCCCCTTCCTGTTTCTTCTGCCCTTTCCTGCATTCTCTCTATCTATAAACGGCCTTCCGCAAAAAGGAGTCCGGACATCTCATGCATATCCGGACCCCAGCCTTGCTATTTCAAATCCTTTTTACCTTATTTTACACTTCCCTGGTAGCCTCTTTCAGCCATTCTCTCTCCTCATCTGACAGATAAGGGCTGATCTTCCCATATACCTGCCTATGGTATTCATTAAGATATTCAATATCCTTTTTCTCCATAAGCCCTGTGTCCAGCCCGTCCAGATCAATGGGCACATAAGTCAGATACTCAAATTCCATAAACTGCCCGTACTCATTTTTCTCGGCCTTCCTGCACACAATCAGGTTCTCCGTCCTGATCCCATGGCTCCCCTCAATATAGATCCCCGGTTCATCGGAACAGATCATGCCTTCCTCAATGACAGCGCTGTCCATGCGTTCCGGCACGATTTTATAGCGGATGCCGTTTGGCCTTTCATGAACGTTCAGCAGGTACCCAACCCCATGTCCCGTGCCATGGTTATAGTTAAGCCCCCGCTCCCACATGGGCTGCCTTGCAATGTAGTCCAGGGAAAGTCCCCGGCACCCGTAAAGGAACCTGGCATGCCCCAGCCGCAGCATGCTCATGGCAACCAAAGTAAAATGTTCCCGCTCGTCGTCCGTAATAGGCCCCAAAACCACGGTCCTGGTAATATCTGTTGTCCCCTCATAGTACTGGCCTCCGGAATCAATGAGATACAGCCCTTTGGGCTTTAGCGTCTGATTGCTTTCCGGCGTTGCCGAGTAATGGCACATGGCGGCATTTTCCCCGTAAGCGGATATGGTATTAAAACTTAGTCCCAGATTGCCCTCCTGCTGCCTGCGAAGCTCTTCCAGATAATCGGACACGCTGATTTCTGTCATATCCATGGTTCCAATATTTTTCTTCAGCCAGTAAATGAATTTTGTCATGGCCACCCCGTCCTTAATATGGGCGCGCCGCTCATTTTCAATCTCCACCGGATTCTTTACGGCCTTGGCCATGACCGTAGGGTTCATCTTATCAATTATTTTATTGGAGACATCCAGATTATTTTTTATGGCATAATTGATCCTGGAGCTTTCCAGCAGCACTTTTTCGCTGCGAAGGGCTTTTACAAACTCATAAATATCGTTATAGGGCTTTATGGTAACCTTAAGCCCCTCCAGATATTCTCTCACCTGCGTATCCAAAGTCTTATCATTGATAAACAGGTAAAAGTCCTTCTCTGTCACTGCCGCATAGCACAAAACTACGGGATTAAAGGGAATATCATTGCCCCGGATATTTAACAGCCACACAATATCATCCAAGGTCGTCAATATATGGATCGTGGCCCTGGCTTCCCTCATATCCGTCCGCAGCCCGGCAATCTTCTCCGCAGCCGGCTTGCCTGCATATTTCTCCTCCAAAATCCACACCGGCTCTGCAGACATCTGAGGCCTGTCCGTCCAAATCCTGCCTACCAGATCCTCTTCATAGGAAAATGTCACATGCTTTTCTTCCAGGGCTTCCTCTATGGCCTCACCCATCCGGCTGTTAACCACCCGGCCGTCAAATCCCAGGATTCCTCCCTCCGGCATCACATCCGCCAGATACTCCTCCACCGTGGGAACCCCTTCCTCCTCCATCTTCTGCAGTTTGAATCCGCTTCCCTCCAGCTGCCTGGCCGCCTGCACAAAATACCGTCCGTCAGTCCACAGTCCTGCTTCCCTGGCAGTTACCACGGCCGTACCGGCAGAACCGGTAAACCCGGTGATAAATTTCCGGCACTTAAAATAATCCCCAACATATTCAGACTCATGAAAATCCGAAGTAGGAATTACATAAGCGTCTATGTGCCGCTCCTCCATCAGCCTGCGAAGCTGGTTCAGTCTTTCATTCATATCCTGTCCTCTTTCTCACTTTAATTTAATGACGCCGATCTCAGCGCATCCTCTATGGCCATTCCAATGCCTTCGCTGTAAGTAGGGTGGGCCCTCATGGCCATCCCCAGCTGTCCTGCCGTAAGCCCTGCGGCAATGGCTGTAGCCATCTCCCCGATCATGTCTGTAGCCCTGGGGCACACAATCTGGGCCCCCACCAGAATTTTCGAGTACGCGTCAAATACCAAATGGATAAAGCCGCCTCTTTCATGGGAAATAATCGACTTGCCATTATCTCCCATGGAATATCTGCCGCAGATCACCCTCATCCCCTTTGCTCTGGCGCCCTCCTCTGTAAGCCCTACGGTTGCAATCTCCGGATCTGTATAGATGCAGCTCGGCACCACGGGAAGTCTTGCATACATGCCGTTGGGAACCACACTCAACTGGATACTGTGGGGTTTCCCTGCAATCTTCTCCACCACGAAGGTTCCCTGGGCAGCTGCAACATGGGCCAGCTGAATGTCTGCAATCACATCACCAATGGCGTAGATCTCAGGCTCGCTGGTCATAAAGCTGTCGTTCACTGCCAGCCTTCCCCCATCCATCTTAAAATCCACATCCTCCCCAAACAATTCTTCTGTGTAGGGGGTGCGCCCAATAGCCATCAGCACCTGCCCGGCAGCAATATCCTGTTCCTGCCCCTCCTGGACAACACGGCATACCAGGCCGTCGCTTCTTTCAGTAATCTGGGAAACCGTGGTATTACAGTAAATGGAAATTCCTTTATCCCTAAGTTCCTGCTCCAAAGCTTTTGCCACATCCTGATCCATAGGGCCAAGCAAATGGCTCCCCTGTTCAATAATCGACACTTTGGAACACAGGGAATTAAAGATGGTGGCCATCTCTACGCCGATAACGCCGCCGCCTACTATGGCAATTCTGTCAAATTTCCAGCTGTCCGCCGCCAAAAGCCCGTCGCTGTTGTATACTCCCGCTAAATCAATGCCGGGGATATCCGGTTTTCTGGCCTGTGCCCCTGTGGCAATAATAATATGCTTTGCCTGGAAATATTCCTTTCCCGAATCTGTATAGACTTCCACATTTCGGCCCCGTCTGATCACCGCCCGTCCATGTATCAGTTCAACGCCCAGTTTCTCAAACTGTTCTTCCACGCTCCTGCGGTAAGACTTTACCGCCTTCTTTTTATACTGCTGCATCTTCCTAAAATCAAATGCCATCTCCCCAACGCTGACCCCAAACTCATCGCATTTCTGCATTAATGCAAACTGGCTGGAGGCGTGAAGAAGAGCCTTGGTTGGAATACAGCCCCGGTTCAGGCAGACTCCTCCCAATTTATCCTTTTCAACGACTGCGGTCTTTAGTCCCAGGCCTGCGGCCTTTATGGCTGCCGTATATCCTCCCGGACCTGCTCCAATCACCAATACATCATATGTAACTGCCATTTTTTACCCCTTTCTTACCTTTCCTTTCTACTTCTGTTTACGCTTTTATCAGCCCCAACGCCACACATGCCCTGTAAATCCCGTCCTCCCGGATATGGGGGGCCACATAGTCAGCCACCGCCTTCAGTCTGGGGTCCCCATTGCCCATAGCCACTCCGGTTCCTGCGGCCTGAATGATCTCATAATCATTCATGCTGTCCCCAAACGCATAGGCGGCTTCCATGGTGGTCCCAAAGTGCTGGCACAGTCTCAAAAGCCCTTTTGCCTTGGAATTGCGCTTCTCAATCACATCCGCCCCTCTTTTTTCCGCAAAAAGAGGAAATTTCAGATCCGCAAATTCCTGCTCCATAAGGGCGGCTCCCTCTGGCTCTCCGATATAGCACATAGACGGCACATCCATATCCAGCAGCTTCCAGGGGTCGCAGTATCGTCTGCCGCACTCTCCCCAGCGGCTGTTGTCAAATTCTGTCACCCGCTCCGGATGGACATAGTAATCTTCGTCACCTATGGTAACGCCTACCGCAAGACCATGGTTCCGGGCAAATTCCAGCAGCCTTTCTTTCAGTTCCCTTGCCATAAAAGATTCGTACAGCACCTTATCCCCCACCGTAATCTTAGTGCCGTTGGTGTGGATAATCGCCTCCGGCTTTACCAGGTCCCGAAGCTTTCTGCTGTAATGGCTGTCCATATCCCGCCCTGTGGCGATTACCACCACATAATGCTCCCTGAGCATATCAAGCGCTTTCATGGCGCTGTCAGGAATCTCAAATGTCTCATGGTCCAGAAGAGTCATGTCCATATCAAAGCTTACAATCGGCCTCATCATCAGCCCCCTTTCCGCTGTATTTCCTTGCCTCTTACATAATCATATCGTAAAATAAAATTTTTTTCAAGAAAATGCTTTTCAAATCGCAGATCTTTTGCTATAATAGGGAAGTCGGCTGATAAAGCACAGCTTGAGACAAGAGAATACGGGGTATGGCGTAGTTTGGTAGCGCGCTCGGCTGGGGGCCGAGAGGTCGCAGGTTCAAATCCTGTTACCCCGACTTTATTAAAGTAGGCCAAAGGCCCGATTTTACAGGGCTTTTGGCATTTTTTGTACCTTATCTTCAGAGTCATTTTTTGAGTACAGTTGAGTACACTCTTTATTTGTATGCAAAATAGAACATTCTTTCACCTTTTTCTTCCTCTCACTCTCCCTAAAAGGATTATATAAATAAGTAAGAGTTGTCTCTGTGTTGGTGTGGCCGAGCCAGCAGCGTATTTCTTCCAGCGTCCACCCTTCCGCCTGCATCCTGCTTGCAACTGTCCTTCTGATACAGTGAGAACGCTTCATATTGCCTTCCTTATTCCAGCCAAGTGCATTCTCAGCCTTTTCCAGCCTATGCACAAAGACCATTTCATCAAGTCTACTCCCATCTGGCTTTGTAAAGATAAACTCTGACAAAATCTTGCTGTCATTCTTTACCTTTTTAAATAGATATATGACTTCATCTGACAAAGACAGTTCCCTATACCCAGCACTGGAATCACTTTTCACATAATCTACTACTTTGCCTCTGCTCTCCATCCTCTGAATGAAAACAGTCTCATTTTTCCAGTTTATGTCTGTCCACTTTAATGCACACAGCTCACCGACCCTTAAACCTAATTCAAAGTTTATCATCAGCCCAAGATTAGCCATGTTGCCATTATAGTCATAACCTCTTTCAAGTTCTCCCAGCAGTTCCTCAATCTCATCTGGATAAAATACCATTTTTTCAGAAGGTTTTCTTCTCTTGCTTTTAAACAGATGTGTGTATTCCAGTTCTTCCTTACACCAAGGATTCTCACTGATATACCCTTTCCTCTTAGCATATGCCAAAGGCCCAGTAACTACCAGTTTATGAGTATTGAATGTTTGAGAAGTCATTTTATATTCTCTAAGTACATCTATTGCCCACTCTTCCAGATTAATAGGTTTAATATCTGTCAAAGGCATTGTATCTATGTCTGTTCCCTTTACATACTTTTCATAACTTGCTCTGTTCTGCTTTTTTGTGTCCTCAGAATTATTCTTTTTCTTTGTCTTATATTCAAGCCATTCATCAAAAATATCACAGAGCCTTTTTGCATTAACCTTATTGTTCTTAAAGTAATGATTATAAAGTTTATCAATCAGTGAATCATAATCCTTTCCCTTTACTACTTTTCTCTTATCAGCCCTATTAGTATCTATAACATATGTACTGTATCTCCCCTCCTTTAATAGAGTTATCGCATACTTGTGAACTTTCAAAACTCTGTTCTCTTTATAAACACTCATATAATCTGATAATATCGTGTCTGAACCCATTATATCTCCAGATATCATTTTTATCCAGTCTTCCTTTTTAAAATCATCAAAAAATTCACTTACTTTATCAGTCATAATCATACCAATCCTTTACATGTTGATATGACTGCTTATTTTTTGGCTTATTACAAAATCTGTAATATTGGTATATCAGGAAAATCTTTTATAAACTTTTATATTTCTATACAGATATTTTGGGAACAAAGGTTGGCAACTTTGGCAACTCTGGTACTAATTAAACTGTTTATCTAGTACCAGCCCTCTATATCATCAATTAAACTGTTTATCCAGCCTCAACCACCTATACCACATCCTTCACTCCATCCTCAATCCTCTCACCTCAAACTTTGCAGAATCGACACAAAAATTTTTCACATCTAAAATCCTTCACACCCCATCTTTTTTGCCCCCATTCTAGCAATTTTCAATTTTCAAATGCCCATTTTATATAGCTTTCCAACACCCTCATTTTTGCCCATTTTTCACTCTAAAAACACGCTCTAAATCCATATTCTATATAGCTTTCCTTGATTTTGCATAAAATTTAACCCTATTTTTATCCCTAAAAAAGAGAAGCAGATTTCACTCCACTTCTCTCAAATTCATATCCTTATTGTGTTTATTCTACCTTACCAACCATAAACCCTTATTCTATCTATGTTGCCGACGCTGCCAACTTCGCCACCATTTTACTCATAATACTTGTTCTGTTTTCAAAGTCCTCACTTCATCTACAGATAAACCAACAAATTCTGCAATCTTTTCAAGTGTTATTGTTCTATCTTTCAACATTCTTTTCGCAACCTCTGTTCTTTCCTTCAATATAGTTTCATTTCTCATATTCTCTAAAATCTGACACATTTTATTTATTCCCAAATTCTTTAGATAATACCTTTATTTGTTCGAGTGACAGTTGTGAACATTCTGCAATTTCCTGATATGATAATTTTCCAATTTTAAGAAGACTACCTGCAATTTTTCTTCTTTCTTTCAGTATAGTTTCATTTCTCATATCCTCTAAAATCTGACACATCTCTTCCACCCCTTTCGAGTTTTCTTTCAAATACCTTGTTCTGTCTGCCATTAAATCAAAGTTCATATCATCTGCCTTTGTGCAGTTAAAATCATGCATTAGCCTTCCAATATCAGAATCTCCACGATATTCACCATTCACATAAATAATATGCTCTCCATCTTCAAAAGGATTACCTGTTGTTATGTTTATTCTTTCCACCAGATAAACAGATTCACCCTTATTATAAAAATCCTTTTCAGTAATAAAAATCGTATAAGTCTCAGGCAGCTCCCTAAACTCCTGTCCTGAATGAAGATTCTCCACATCCAATACACTGGAATGATACCTTGCTCTGTGTGGATCTGCCCCCTTATCCTGTCTTTGAATTTCTAAATCATATCTTTTCCCATTAGAATCAGTTCCATACGCATCTAAACAAATTGACCTTGCCCCTGCCAGTCTTTTCATATCCTTTTGAGTTTCACACTCTGTAATAATTAAATCATCCTTACCTGTAATAATCCTCAGCACCAATTCAGCCAGAGGAATATTATCTTTAAACATACAACGCATAAAATCATCATCTATTGGCCTTAGCTTGCTTAAACGCTGTAAATCCTCCTGGTGCTGTTTATCTGTTACTGTCAATCACTCCACCCTCTTTTCCATTTATATTAACACAAATCTCTCCATCTTTCAATCTCTTATTCATTAAACATCACAACCATAGGCATCTGCCAGTCCTCTATTAAACATCTATTTTCATAAGCATTTTCAAATAATTCCTTAGAAGTATATCTCTGATATAACTTTACTACCTCTATATGATACATTTCCAGAATCACAGATTTTTTACTTTGTTCCTCATCTATCATATCTGCCAGTTTATCTCTCCATTTATCTACCAATTTTTGATATCGTATCGCCTCTACCCTTCCTGTATCAGCATCTATAAACACAATCAATAATCCAAGTTTTTCCTTCCTAAACTCACCCATATTCAAATAAGGAGACAAGTGAGGATTATAGCAAGAGTCTAAACACCATTCTTTACCAAAGCGATATACAATATTAATAACTGATCCATATTTCTTTAATCTCATATCCAGTTTATCACTTTTAAATGATTCTTCAATTCCTCACATTCAGATTTTTTACTCCTATTCTAGCAATTTTCATTTTTCAAATGCCCATTTTATATATCTTTCCAGCACCCTCATTTTTGCCCATTTTTCACTCTAAAAACACCCTCTAAATTCATATTCTATATATCTTTCCTTGATTTTGCATAAAATTTAACCTTATTTTTAATCAAAAAAAGAGAAGCAGATTTCACTCCACTTCTCTCAAATTCATATCCCTATTGTGTTTACCAGTCATAAACCCTTATTCTATCTATGTTGCCAACGCTGCCAACTTCGCCACCAGTAATATTACAGTTTAGCTATAGTTGTAGATAACTCCTGTATCTTACTTAATGTTAAACCTGTATCCTCTGCAATTTCTTCAAGTGTAGCTTTGCCTCTTTTAATCATTCGTCTAGCAACCTCTTCTAATGACTCATTCCTCATATCCTCTAAAATCTGACACATCTCTTCCACCCCTTTCGAGTTTTCTTTCAAATACCTTGTTCTGTCTGCCATTAAATCAAAGTTCATATCATCTGCCTTTGTGCAGTTAAAATCATGCATTAGCCTTCCAATATCAGAATCTCCACGATATTCACCATTCACATAAATAATATGCTCTCCATCTTCAAAAGGATTACCTGTTGTTATGTTTATTCTTTCCACCAGATAAACAGATTCACCCTTATTATAAAAATCCTTTTCAGTAATAAAAATCGTATAAGTCTCAGGCAGCTCCCTAAACTCCTGTCCTGAATGAAGATTCTCCACATCCAATACACTGGAATGATACCTTGCTCTGTGTGGATCTGCCCCCTTATCCTGTCTTTGAATTTCTAAATCATATCTTTTCCCATTAGAATCAGTTCCATACGCATCTAAACAAATTGACCTTGCCCCTGCCAGTCTTTTCATATCCTTTTGAGTTTCACACTCTGTAATAATTAAATCATCCTTACCTGTAATAATCCTCAGCACCAATTCAGCCAGAGGAATATTATCTTTAAACATACAACGCATAAAATCATCATCGATTGGCCTCAGCCTGCTTAAACGCTGTAAATCTTCCCGGCGCTGTGTATCTGTTACTGCCAATCACTCCACCCTCTTTCATGTTTATATATTATCACAAATCTCCTTGTGTTTCAATCTGTTCTCCATTAAACATTACAACCATAGGCATCTGCCAGCCCTCTATTAAACATTTGTTTTCATAATCATTTCTCTCAACTTATACATCCCAACTTCCCCTTTTCCTAAATTACAGCTATTTTCGTGGACTCTGCTCTATAGATATGGGTTCTCCATCCAAGGGATGCCTCTTTCGCTATCTGGGCCTGTTCAATGTTCAACTCTCACAAACGCACATAAGCGCTTCTGTTATGGTCACTTTTGCATCTTATCATCCGCCACTAGATTTGATTCCTATCGTCCCACATGTTATCTTTCTACGCAGAAAAAAGGAAGGCTCCTGCTTGCTGCAGAATCGCTCCCATCATAATAACATTTTTTCTTATGGGTAGCCGATGAAGCCGCCTGACTGTTTTTTCTCCGAATCAGACACCTTTTCTTAATCCTCAAAGAATGGGCCCAAAGTAACGGAAACAGCCCCTCTGGTTTCCCCTCCCTGACGATGGACATGGTAATATCATCTGCCTTCGTGCAGTTAAAAAGTTTACCTACTGTAGTTTTTTATGGTATACTAAAAGAATCACAAAGGGGAGGTGCTTGCTATTGAAACGAATTAACTACTCGGTGCAGTTTCTAAATCTGGCAGCAGATTGTACCGAGGTTCATTAAGGCAGACGCTATGTTGTCAGGAACTGCGCCGTATAAAATAGTCCATTCTATTTTTTGAGAGGAGCAGAAAATGAATATTGAACAATTAAGACATCTTTGGAAGCAGGAAGAGGCTGCAGCACATATTCACGGCTGGGATTTTTCACATATCTGCGGACGATTTGAAGAGGAACATGACCTTCCATGGGATTATGACGCCATTGTCCGGAACTATCTGGAAGATGACATGATGCTTTTAGATTACGATACCGGCGGCGGAGAATATCTGCTGTCGCTCCGTCACCCGTATGAAAATACTGCTGCAACAGAAGGGTATCCGCCAAATGTGAAACTGTGTCAGGAAACACTGATACCTCTGGGAATTGACCTACGGCAGTGCAGCACCCCGTCAAATATCCCATTTCCAGACAATTCCTTTGACATGATCATAAATCGTCACGGCAGTTTTGATCCATTGGAAATTTCCCGTCTGCTGCGCAGGGACGGGATCTTTATTACACAGCAGGTTGGAGGAGATAATGACAGAGAACTTGTGGAAATGGTGCTGCCTGGAACCGAAAAGCCTTTCCCGCATCTGAATCTGCGGGAGCAGAAGCAGGCTTTTGAAGCGGCAGGATTTGCAATTCTTAAAGCAGATGAGGCATATCGCCCTATTAAATTTTATGATATCGGTGCTTTTGTTTGGTTTGCACATATTATCCAATGGGAATTCCCTGGTTTTTCCGTGGATAACTGCTTTGAACGTCTGCTGACTCTGCAGAAAACTGTGGAAGAAAACGGAAAGATTGAAGGAACTATTCACAGATATTTAATTGTTGCAAAAAAATAACCGGATACCCGGAAATCGGCATATGTTCAGCCACACAATCTCCCATATGCCATGCAGCTGGAAATTGCGCACAAGCCGCCGCGGATAAGAATATCCATAGCGGCGGCTTTTTAGTCAGAATTAATGATGAAATCCTCCTTACGCCTTACGGCAGGAAATATTTTCCTTTTAGCCTTTAAATCCTGCTTATTCGGTGTATTCTCATTCCTCCGTCCCATGTATTCATGCCGCAATACCCATAAACCCGCCTGCACAGATTCTGATATAAAGTACAATAGTTTTGTTTATTCCTCATTCTTCTATATTTACATTTCATGCATTTTACTGGACAGACCACATAATTTCCCCTTTCTTTCTCTCGTCATTCAAAAACCGCATCCTCCAACAGCGCTGAAGACAAATCGCTGATGCCTCCTGCTGGGTCTGGCTCTGATCAACCGGCGTCTTCTTCATTGTTCCTGCTCTGTCAGGACAGCCTTGGCCTGCTGCCAAAGCTCTTCATAAAGCAAATCAAAATCAGATAAGAGGCCGACGTCTCCAAAACTTATCTTTGAGCAATGGAACCGTCGCAAAATCACTGTTGCACCCATCTGGTTCATAAATACAGTATATCAAATTTCTTAACTTTTTCAACTGCCTGCCGCTGAAAATCTCTTTTTAAATGACTCTCCATGGCCCCGGCTGCGGACACACCGCCACACATAAAACTCTGGCAGGCACATTTGGCATGTCTGAATTTATGCCTCTGTTTGACGGTGGGACTTTTAAAGTAAAGATCAGAATATAAATGTATTCCAACAGTTTTCCGTAAAAAAATATTCTCCGCCTCTTTACAAACAATGCCATTATGTTGTATCATAATTTTAGCGGTAAAATGCATTAATATCTCACTCAAATTTTGTTTCATTAAGGAGGACATTTACATGCCAAGAGGAGTAAGGAAGGAAGTCGTTTATACTGGAAAGGCTTTAAAGCTGCATGAAAAGATCCAGAAGCTAGAAGCTGATTTAAAGGCAGCCAGGGAAGAACTGAAAATCGCTTATAAAGAACAGTTAAAAGCCGAGAAGCTGGCTCTCGCAAAGGAAAAAAAGGAATCCGCCGCCGCTGCCAAAAGAGCTTTAAAAGAAAGCCAGGCCAAGATTCTCAAAGCAATCGAAGAATCCGGAAAGTCCCCGGAGGAAATTCTGGATATGCTTAAATAAAAAATCAGTGAAAAACCGCATCAAATCTGCCGTGATTGGATGCGGTTTTCATCTTTTGTCTTTAACTCAATTTCCCCTAAACGGATTATAAATAATTATGAAGGCTGCTTTCCGATATAAGCCTGAATTCCGCCGTCTACATAGAGAACCTGTCCATTGACAAAATCAGATGCATCGGATGCCAGGAATACTGCCGGGCCGCCTAAGTCGGAAGCTTCGCCCCAGCGTCCTGCCGGAGTCTTGGAAATAATAAACTGATCAAACGGGTGTCTGGAACCGTCCGGCTGTACTTCCCGCAAAGGAGCCGTCTGAGGCGTGGCAATGTAGCCAGGCCCGATGCCATTGCACTGGATGTTGTACTCGCCATACTCAGATGCAATGTTCCTGGTCAGCATCTTCAGACCGCCTTTGGCAGCGGCATAGGCAGATACTGTCTCACGGCCAAACTCTGACATCATGGAGCAGATGTTGATGATTTTTCCATGGCCCTTTTTGATCATGCTGGGGATAACAGCTTTAGACACAATAAAAGGAGCATTCAAATCTACATCAATTACCTGTCTGAAATCTTTGGCAGACATCTCGATCATAGGGATACGCTTAATAATGCCTGCATTGTTAACAAGAACGTCTACTACGCCTACTTCCTCTTCAATCTTTGCGATCATTCCGTTTACCGCATCCTCGTCAGTAACGTCGCAGACATATCCGTGCGCTGTAATTCCTTCCTCTTTGTAAGCGGCGATCCCTTTGTCCACCAGCTCCTGCTTAATATCGTTGAATACGATCGTCGCACCTGCCCCTGCCATGGCCTTTGCAATGGCAAAGCCGATTCCGTAAGAAGCACCGGTAACCAAAGCAACTTTACCTTCCAGGGAAAAATTTGTCTTGCTGTCCATAACTACATTCTCCTTTTCTTATTGGTTTTTGTTTGTATACAATTTCTAAAATTTGTATACAAATATGTTGTATCTATACAATAACACGTTCTTGCTCCATTTGCAATAGGAATTCTAAATAAAAATAAAAAATTTTTTTCACACGCAGAAAGGCGCAGGATGCCTTGGCTGCATCCTGCGCCTTTCTGTCAATGCCTGATGTGCTGTCTTGCGGAAAACCCTGTAAATTCAGTATTGTGCCTTATATCCTTAAAGATGTCGGCAAGGGCAGGCGCAGGCACTGCTGCGCCGCTTTCGAAACAAATGGCATACGGACATCGGGTACCGGCTTCACTGTGACCGGATCAGGACAGCCTCTTCTCCAGTTTACAGCACGTCGGATATTCTGTCCAGGTCTTCTTCTCCTTCAGGAAGCAGTTCGTCCCCAAGTTCGGTGCCTGCTACATATTCATCGTTGCCTGAAAAATCCTTGCGTCCGCAGCCGCAGCCGCCTCCCTCTGTCCCGCTGCGCATGGACATATTCCAGCCGTCAGAAAACCCTGCATTATACCCTCTTCTGTACCCTGCTCTAAAATCCCTTCTTCGCATCTCTGCCTGGCTTATGCTGCCGCCGCAGTTGCACACGCAGATACAGCCGCCGCAGTTATTGCCACAGTTATTTCCCGAGTTGTTTCCGCAATTGCAGTTATTATCGCAGTTGCACCCGTCTGTGTTCCCGCCGCCTGTTCCATTGTTGTTTCCGCAGTCACAGCAGCAGGGATTCGGGCGGCATGAGTTAGTACAATTATCCTCGCAGCAATCCGTGTTTCCGCCGCCTACTCCGCTGTTATTTCCGCAGCAGCAACAGCAGGGACGGGGACGGCACGGGTTTTTGCAGTTATCTTCCCAGCAGCCTGTATTCCCGCCGCCTACTCCGCTGTTATTTCCGCAGCAACAGCAGCAGGGACGGCAGTTTCCACAGCAGCCTGTGTTCCCGCCGCCTACTCCGCTGTTATTTCCGCAGCAGCAACAGCAGCAGGGACGGCAGTTTCCGCAGCTGCCTGTGTTTCCGCCGCCTACTCCGCTGTTATTCCCACAGCAGCAGTGATGGTGACGGCAGTTTCCGCAGCAGCAGCAAAAGCGGGGACGGCACACATTGGTGCAGCAGCCCGTGTTTCCCCCGCCTACTCCGCTGTTATTCCCACAGCAGCAATTATGGTTACAGCAGCAGTTTCTTTTGCATCCGCATAAATTACATCCACATATATTACACAACATTTTCAGTTCTCCTTGATTTTTCATGTTTGTACTATATCCTATGAGACAGTTGGACATTGTGTGCAGGCATGGTTACCTCAAAGGTATCGAATCCTTACGGCAGGTCTGCGCATATGCTGCGCTGACCCTGCAGCGCCAAAATGCCTGCCAAGCTTTCATGCACGGCGGTGCGCACCCTAACCGGCTCATGCAGGTTTACTTTTCAAAAATTTGTACATTCTAATCATGAGGTGAATATTATGGAATCTATTTGGAATAAACAAACCAGGATTCCCGGAAGAAATCCTCTTCCCGGAAACCTGGATACGGAAATCGCCGTTATCGGCGCCGGACTGGCCGGAATTCTGACAGCCTTTTATCTGGCCAGGGAAGGAAAAGAAGTGCTGGTGCTGGAAGCCTCTGCCACCGGAATGGGGCAGACTTCCGGCACCACTGCCAAAATTACGTCCCAGCACAATCTGATCTATCACAGTCTTCTGGCTAATCGGGGCATGGATATGATGAAACTTTATGCAGAGTCCAACCAGGCTGCCATCCAAGAATACAAACGGCTTATAAAGGATCGGCGCATCCAATGCCATTTTCAAAAAAGGCCGGCTTTCCTCTATACTATGGAGCAGCCAAATGCCATTCACATGGAAGCCATTGCTGCCCGCCAGGCTGGCATCCCTGCTTCTGAGGTTATTGACACTCAGCTTCCCTTCACTGTAAAGCGGGCCCTGCGTTTTGACAGCCAGGCCAGTTTCCATCCTTTGGAATTTCTGGAGGCCATTTCCTCCTCCCTTACAATTTTCGAGCACACGCCGGTGCTGTCAGTAAAAGGCCATGCAGTCATTACGCCTTATGGAAATGTTACGGCAGAAAAAATCGTTTTTGCCTGCCATTATCCGTTTCCCCTGATACCCGGATACTATTTTGCCAGAATGTATCAGGAGCGGAGCTATGTGCTGGCTCTGTCAGGGGCTCCTGACCTGGAGGGCATGTACCTTGGAATTGATCCTGACGGGCTGTCCCTGCGGCCTGCAGGCAGTATGCTTCTTGTGGGAGGGCAGAGCCACCGCACCGGCATCCCGAAGCCGCATGCCTATGAGAGTTTGGCATCATCTGCCTGTCATCTGTTCCCTCAGGCCTCCATTGCCTGTAAATGGTCTGCCCAGGACTGCATAACCCTGGATTCCCTGCCCTATATCGGCCGTTTTTCCAGGAGGAATCCTCACTGGTTTGCAGCTACCGGTTTCGGAAAATGGGGAATGACCCTGTCCATGGTATCTGCGCTCCTGCTTACGGATCTAATCTGCCATGGAAGTTCCCCTTGGGAGCATTTATACTCGCCCCTGCGCTTTCCGGGCATTTCCGCTCTTCCCAGGCTGGCAGGCCATATGGCTGAGTCTGCCAGAGGGCTTGTAAAGGGACTGTTTCCCGGAGTCATGCGCTGCCCCCATATGGGCTGCAAATTATCCTGGAATGAAGCAGAGTCTACCTGGGATTGTCCTTGTCACGGCTCCCGCTTTGACAGCTCAGGAAAGCTTATAACCGGACCGTCACAGACTTCCTGCCGCTGTCATAAACTGATACCATAATCAAAGATATCAGAAAGGAGTCGTTATGGCTTGTTCCTATCATAACCAGACGGCCAATACGCAGAACCTGCAGTCCGGCTCCTATGCCTTCCCATGCACCAACACCAGCGTGGGAGGCATGGAGCAGTATCCCGTAGGCATGGGCTATGTGCCCTGGCAGCAGTGGCAGCAGACATATTCCCTGGAACAGGGGTTTAAACGGGGAACCATTTTCCCGGATCTGGATCTAACTTTTAATATGGGGAGGTGCCGCTGATGCCTGTGTATGATCAAAACCAGCTTCTATCCATTATTGATCAGGCCAGCTTTGCCATGGATGATGTCCTCCTCTATTTGGATACCCATCCCTGTGACAAAGCTGCTCTGAATTATTATCATTATGCAGCCAATCTGCGTCAAAATGCCAAAGAAAATTATGAGGCGAATTTTGGGCCGCTGACGGTAGATCAGGTCCGTTCCGACCAGTACTGGACCTGGGTTCAGGGCAGATGGCCCTGGGAAGGGAAAGGAGGCAACAGCGTATGTGGAACTATGAAAAACGGCTGCAGTATCCGGTAAACATCAGCCAGCCTAATCCGAAAATGGCGCAGTTTATTATGAGCCAGTACGGCGGACCTGACGGAGAGATGGGGGCATCCATGCGGTACCTTTCCCAGCGCTATTCCATGCCTTATGACGTGGGGAAAGCTGTGCTGACGGATATCGGTAGTGAAGCCTCAGAAATGGGGTTTTCTGAGGCTACCGGCGGACGCTTCTCCGCAAGCGTTTCTAAAGCCCCGCATGCCGTAAAGCTCCACTTGTACGGCAGCATTTTCAAATAAACATCTATATGATTTTTATCTTCCACTACCATCTTGTCGAGAATCTGAGCGTAGTATTCATCCTCGTATTGGATGCCGTTTATCAGCTCATCAATAGCGTTCTTTATATCTGACATCAGTTCCTGCTGTTTTATGATCATCGTCTGCTGTTGTTTTTTGACCCCCATGGCGGACTTTAACTTTTCAATATCCTCATCATACTTGGCTCTTAGAGCAGTAAACTCACTTTTGTCTATGCCGCCGCTTATGTAGAGGTCTATAAGACCTGTCCGCCTTTTCCTGGCTTCCCCGATTTTCACTGATAAGGCACTTGTGCTTGTTCCTGTTAAGTCTGTCTGCATGACTGCTTCTATCGTCCTGACGAGATTATCGGCAACCTTCCGGCGATTGATTTTCAGTTCCCTGCAGACAAGATACAATAAATAAACCGCATCCTCATTGCGGATGCTTTCGCCAGAGCATCCCACTCGGTTGCCCGCCTTGTCGATGTGGGGCCTGCCGTGGCTTGCCGCTTCGTAACAACGCCACGCCTTGTATCTGCTGCCGTCTTTGCGGGTCTTATATCGGGCCACATAGCTTGCCTTGCATCTGCCGCATTTGATTTTCCCAGAAAACGGATATCGGTTACTGTGTTTTGACTTGCCTTCCTGCGAAAGAGATTTTGCATCCAAAATACGGTTTGCCTTATCGAAAAGCTCACGGGAGATAATCGGCTCATGGTGGTCTTTAATAATGACAAACTCCTCCTGTCCCCGATTATATTTCTTCTCGTGAGACAGAAAGTCTGGCGTATAGGTTTTCTTCTGTACTAAATCGCCGCAATATTTTTCATTGCGGATAACTCGAAGAATGACCGTATTCTGCCATTCCTTGACACGACAAGGCAAAATGCCTTCCTCCCGAAGCTCACGGGCGATAACATGAGTGCCTTTCCCCTCATCCACAAACTTGCGGAAAATAAGGCGGACGATTTTTGCCCCCTCTTCATTGATAGTCATTTTCCCGTCTTTTACATCGTAGCCGAGCATACTGCGTCCGAACACAACGCCTTGCTCCATCTGGCGTTTCTGCCCCCACTTGACACGCTCGGAAGTCTTGCGGCTTTCCTCCTGTGCAATAGAGGACATAATGGCAAGGCGAAGCTCTGCATCGCCGTCCAAGGTGTTGATGTTGTCGTTTAGAAAGATAACACCGACACCGTGCTTTTTAAGGTCACGGGTATAGAATATGCTATCAAGGGTATTTCTCGCAAAACGGGAAATCTCCTTTGTAATAATCAGATCAAAGTCTCCGTTTTTTGCACACTCGATCATGCGGTTAAATTCTTTCCGCTTTTTGGTGTTCGTTCCAGAGATGCCCTCATCGGCAAATACCGCATAAAGCTCCCAAGCGGGATTACGCCCGATATACTGGCGGAAATACCGTTGTTGGCTTTCAAAAGAATTGGCTTGGTCTTCACTGTCCGTGGAAACACGGCAGTAGGCGGCAACCTTCTTTTTCGTTTTCTGCATTTTTCTCTCTTGATTTAAGAATTCATATGGCAATGCTGGCATCGAACCTCCCCTTTCCCACAATGGCCTGCCATAGTTTATGAGTGCCTGCATGTCGGATGTGCAAATGGTTAAATTACACATTTCTATATGTAAAGAGCCAAGCGGTCAGGCTTGGCTGCGTTTTTTCTGACTGTATTGTTTTTCTATTTCCTCGATACAGCGGCTGTATTGCAAATGGGTCAAAAGCTCCCGTTTTTCTAAAGAAGCAAGTATTGACTTTTGAAGATGCAGATAAAACGCTGTGTATTCCTGTTCGGTAATTTGCGGCGCAGGCTCTCCGACATATACAAACTCACGACATTTCAACCATCAACACCACCTCGCTATAATATATTCATAGGGGGGTTGTACATATGGCAGAGAGGCTAGTCCTTTTTGCAATGCCGTAAAATTCCAGCAAAAATATATCTGCAGCCCTCATAGCACTGAAAGTGTTTCTATGTTCTTTCTCGTTTCCTCCCCAGTCCCTATCACATAGAAAAACGCCCACCATATCAAGTGAGCGCTGCCCTACCTATATTTGATTCAGATACAAAATGCGGAAAGGGGTCAATGTCATTTAGTTAAACGAATTCTGCTTCTGCCTGATGGCATAGTCTGGCTTGTAGGTTTCCATATAGACCTTTAAGCTTTTGGCTCTGGTGTTGTCTGATTTGACCTCAGTCGGAATAAGCCTGCCCTCACGCTGAATGACAAAATCAATTTCAGCCCTACGCTCGGACTCCCAATAGTAGGTGCTATATCCGCTTATCACAAGCTGCACGCTCTAGTACAGCCTTGCCGCCCTCTCCCATCGCAAGCATAAATTCCTCCATATCCATTGGGTACAGGGTTTTCATATCCGCCTTGCCGACGGGGGAAAGGAGAATCTCGCCCTGTTCACCGCCACACCGATGTGGTAGTCGGGTGCGTCCAAACTCCAGAATAGGTTTTTCCCACCTGCCATGCTCCCTGTAAAATAAGAGGCTTGCGGTATTCCTTTTCTTTCCACGCTTCTAAGAAACTCATATTTTTTCACCCCTCAATGCAGCTACTGCATATTTATTTATGCAATGTGGAGTGATGTATCCTCGTAATTCAAGTTCGTTTTCGTATATTGCTATAAAATCCAAAGCAGTAATTCGGTCAATAGATAATCGGATTGGTATCCGTTTCATACAATTTAATGCCTATATGAGGTTTATCTAAGGTCAGTTTACAAGGAACTACACGCAGGCCGTGAAACGGGCTGACGCCCGGCCTTGACCGTTCCCCAATGTCCCGCTGGATGGGTGGACAAGGCGGCCAACCCCTAAAAGTGCTTGGCCGCATTTATTAATTCTTGGGGCCGTACTTTTCTCAAAATCTAAATGGGCGGGAAAGCCATTTTAGGGCTTTCCCGCCTTGATTACCCATTAGCAAAGACAGGCGATCCAGTCAACGGCGGCGCTGAAAGCGCCGTTCGTCTTGACCGTTGACTAGCTCGGCTGGCTTTGCTACTCGCCAGCGTTTTGCTGCTCCGTTCTTCTGTTTCTCCATCCCCGTCCATGCCCACCACCATATCCATGATGTCCATTTTGCCGGTTATCATATAACGAAGAATTATTTTCACTGTCGGTTGAAAGGTGGCCAATTAAATCCCGGATTTCCCGCATTGTCATTTCCTGCACCGCTTCAGGAGTGATATTGGGGTCAAGCAGTTGTAATTCCAGAAAGGCTCTGTATTTTCCGTAGGATAGGCCTATTCTGTGTGCGTCAGCTACTTCTTCCGAGGACGCATAAAAGCAATAGGTATTGCGCCGTTCCTCCGCACATGCCTCAACACCGGAAAGAATTTTGGCGGATTGCTGCCCATCCGCCCCCGTCACGGTAATCGTCATAACTTCGTTATTAGATAACAGCGCCGTTATAGTATCATTGTTCAACACCTGTTCAACAGCATCTGCGTAATTCATATATTTTATATTCAAAGAATCGGCCAGTTTCTGTCCGTCCACGTTAAAATCATTTAAATCAATCACCTGGTCAAACCTATTGATGCTCATTTCAATGGAAGGGTTTATGTCGATGGTGATTTCTGCTGTGGGAGTGAAGTAAAGCCAATGTCCTCCGAACAGCATAAATAGAAAACAAATACATACTGTAGCATACAGAGGGTACCTATGAGGTTTTACTGTTGTCGTTGTATATCCCTGTGTTCTCTGTGCAAGAAATGCTATAGTCTGGTTCTTTAATTCTTCCTTGGCCCGTATAGGCTTAAAGAGTTTCTTAAATATATCATTCATATTCATAAGCACCCCCCAGCTTTTCCTTTAACATTTGTTTGGAACGAGTCAGGAGCGTATAAATCGTATTCACATTTTTCCCTAAAATACGGCTAATCTGTGGGGCGGTATAATCTTCAAAATAGTGCAAATATACCACGTCCCGATATTTTTGAGGAAGTGAAAATACGGCTTCCCAAACATCCCTGTAATCAGGGGGTAATTCCGCCGATTGTTCCATAACATTATCCAATGAAACGGTATGGCTGCGAAAAAAACTTTTCAGCAAATCCTTACAAGCGTTGATAGTAACCCGGATAAACCATGCCTTTTCATGCTCATCATTTTCAAAAGAAACGGAACTAAGGACATACTTCAAAAACACGGTTTGAAATATGTCCTCAGTATCAGCGTCATTCTTCAAATGTACCATGCAGAGCCGCTGAACAGTATCGGAATACCGCTCAATGGCTCTGATTGTTTCCTGTTCGCTCCGCATAATGTTTTCTCTTATCTACCCCGGCCACCTCGGAAGCCGTTTCCACGTCCGCCCTGGCAGCCGCAGCCATATCCGCTTCCCTGGCCGGTTTCATAATTATCACAGATACCATCTCCGTTCGCATCCACAAAATTTCTGCCGCTGCCGGTTCCAGCCATACCGCACCAGTGATAACTGCCGCAATTATCGCAGATGCCATCTCCGTCTTCATCTACAAAAGCCGTTCCATCCCCAGTCAGGCAGTTTCCGTAATTTGTACCGCACATATCGCAGATACCATCCCCATCTGCGTCCGTATAAATACACATGCTGCTGGCATTATCACAAACGCCATCGCCGTCCGTATCCACAAAATTACGTCCACGCCCAGGACCCGCTGCAAATGCGGTTGTTGCACACATTGATAAACCAAGAACCAGACCCAAGGCGCTTAAAAGTGTTTTTCTCATGCTATTTTCCTCCACATTATATTTGGTAGCCATTTCGGGCTTCACACCTAATACGATTGTCAAAAGAGAATCCATTCAAAAATTACAAAAATTTTTATCTTCGCCGCTTCCCTCTCTGCGTTGTATGCGATTTCAGAAAATCCGATTTAGAACCAATCCGTATCAACCACTGTTTTTCTTCCTCTGTCAGCCGGTTGTAAGGGAGAGGATTTTACTTGCAGTAGATTAAGAGCCATTGTTCCAGTCCGCTCCCCTTAAAGCTGGCGACTTCCTCTAAATCCAGCTTCATTTCAGACAGCCCCAACAAATAATCGGCGGTCACACCGTAAAATTTTGCCAGCTTGATAAGGGCAGAGTGGCTGATGTCCTTAAAATTGTCTGCTTCATAGCTGCCCAGCGCAGATTTGGAGAGGTTTGTCTGCTCCGCAAGCTGTTCCAGCGTCAGGCCACGCTCCACACACAGGTCTTTCAAGCGTTCTTGTATTGTCAATGCCATACCGCTGACCCCTTTTCGATTTGGTGTTTCTCATTATATCACAAATCCGAGAGCGTGGAAATATCAGGTTTCCCGGGCTAATTTCCTACCTTATGGATATACGGCACAGGCAGTCAAAAAATTATACAATTGAGATAGTTCATCGATGGACAAGCCCTTTGAAAACCGAATGACCGTCTAAAAAGAAATACCCCGGCTGGGGAAGTGCGCCATGACCCTGCTTCTGGACAACACCGTGACCAGAGCAGGCGAGCGCACCAACGCCGGAACACGCCGCAGAAATGGGGCAGGAAGCCTTTTCGGGGGAGATCGGCAGCAAGTGGTTCCGCTGGGCGGTCTTGCCGCTGGACAGGACGCTGGAAGCGGAGATTTACCCTGACAGTGCTTTGAAACGCTGTGCAGGGGTATGTTCGTCCCAAAATCCAACCGGGATAAATACTGCCTGGACTGCGCCGCCAGAGTTCACAGGCGGCAGAAAACAGAAAGTGCACGGAAAAGGAGGTCTGCTGTGACCAGTTAGGCGGGAAAACGCCTTGATTTGCAAGGCTCCACAAGCCCCAAACCGCATTTCGCCCACTCCAATATCCACATTAAAGGGAACTCGGACATTTTTTATCTTTCCGATAATCTGTGTGCTGATGCCGTGATACTTCCTTTTCGGTGAAATTTCCTCAAACCCTTTCGCACTCATCTCAATATAATCATTGCCTGCAGGCGTAGCAAGGACTTTTAGGATAAGAGTTTTTACCTCATCCAACGAATTGGGAACGTGCGAAGCAGAGAATCCACATCAATCGTTGCCCGGCTTTCTAAATTGGTGAGCGTATAGATAAACAGTCCGCCCTTGAGAATAAGCGTATCCTCATATCCAGACTTTGAGAGCTTCCGCAAAACACCGCTAGAGGTTTATCCGTCTCGGAGTGCCGCCAAGCTCGATGAAATAAGGCCTTCTGCCTCCTCTCCTATATCTTTCCTCATCCCGCTTTCCAATTCTTTCATAGCTGACAAAGCTATGTACAGATAAACCAAATGTACTGGGCTTGTCCGCATAGAGCTTGATTTGGAACATTTCTGAGCACAATGCAGGTACGGAAGAACTTGCCCATCTTGAGATCGTGGCTGCCATTGTTCACCAACTGACCAGAAACCTTACCCCGGAACAGATCGAGGCATCAGGCTTTGGCCCCTATTATATTGATCATACTACCGGAATCTGGCCTCAGGCGGCAGGAGGCGTTCCTTTTAACGCCTGTGAATTCCAGTCAAAAGGCGATCCCATTACAGACCTTTTTGAGGATCTCGCTGCGGAACAGAAAGCCCGATCCACTTACGACAATATTCTCCGCATGGTGAAAGATCCGGAAGTCTGCGATCCCATCCGTTTCCTCCGTGAGCGGGAGATCGTTCATTTCCAGAGATTCGGCGAAGCGCTCCGGGATGTTCAGGATCATCTGGACAGCCGCAATTTCTACGCATTCAATCCGGCTTTTGACAAGCCGCAGAACAGCAGCTGTTCCTAAACGTACCACCTATGGGCCCGGCTGGGGACGCACCACCACACATGAAGGTCTGGCGGGGGTTTTTCCCCCCGCCTCTGCCTGGCTGCGCCCAAAAGCACTCCATATCAGTATCACACGACTGTCCCCCCAGATATTTTGGACATTTTATCCAAAAATTCTCTCTTGCCTCCACAAGACAGTTGACATTTTCTAACTATTTTGTTACGATATCCTTAACATTTAATAAAGACAAGGGGGATAAATTATGAAATTACATAACATGAAATTTCTGATGCTGCCTGTTGCCATGACTTTAAATCTGGCTCTTTGCGGCACTGCCTTAGGCGCTGTCAGCGCACCGCCTGAGGGACCGGGAGCGCCGGAGCACATTGCTTCTGGAACTCAGATTGCACAGGTTGAAGGATTTGACTGGGGTCCCGGTGTTACCAAGACCATCATTTCCCTGGATCAGACCGTGACAGCAGACTCTGTTGCCGCCGCTAAGTTCTGTGCGATTGAGAATAAGCAGACTTACGATTATGAGGCATATGGAAAAGTGGCCAAGGAAGCTCCTTACACAAGGATAGAGGATCAGACTCACCGCATTATTACTGCTGCCTACACCTGTGATGAGAATGGTAACCGTACAGCCGACAGCTCTTCCCACATTGCTCTTGAGCTGAGATGCACCCCCAGCGAGGGTTCTTCTTTCTATTTCAGTTCCGGAACATGGCAGAACTCCTGGTGTGGTTTTTACAATCTGCAGGTTGATTTAATTGACGGCACGACTCTCACTACAGATAAGGGAACTCAGATAACCCTTCTGGCAGTGGAACAGGCCATTGACTGGGCTGAAGCCATTATGCCTGATCTGGAGGGAATTGATCTGTCCGGCACATTTACCAGTTCCCAGGGAGACAAGATGACCTATGCCTCCTTTGTCCCGGCTAATGCCAGTGAATCCCACAAAAGGCCTCTTGTTATCTGGCTTCACGGAGCCGGCGAGGGCGGTACTGACCCAAGGCTTGTCCTGTTAGGCAACAAAGTCACTGCTCTTACAAAGGCCGAATTCCAGAACAGAATGGGCGGCGCTTATATACTTACTCCCCAGGTTCCTGATTTCTGGATGACCTATGATAAAAACGGCTCCTGGCAGGACAACCCAGGTGTTGACTCCATCCATCTTCAGGGCTTAAAAGAGCTGATTGATTCCTATGTGGCCGCCAATCCAGGCATTGACACCAACCGGATTCTTATTGGCGGATGCTCCAACGGCGGATACATGACCATGGATATGGTGCTTAATTATCCTGATTATTTTGCTGCGGCTTTCCCCATCTGCGAGGCATACAAAGATTCCTCTATTACGGATGAGCAGCTTCAGGCTATTAAGAATGTTCCTATTTGGTTTGTATATGCCAAGAATGACGACACGGTTGATCCATCTGCCCACGCAGTTCCCACTGTCAGCCGCTTAAGCGCCATGGGCGCTAACATCCGTGCAAGCGTATTTGATGACGTTCATGATATGACCGGCCTTTACAAGGCAGAGGACGGCTCTGCCCATCAGTATTCCGGTCACTGGTCCTGGCTGTACTTCTTCAATGATCAGTGCAGCAGCGGTCGTCTGAGTATGTGGACCTGGATGTCCAGACAGAGCAAATAAGCATCTTTTCAGTACATAGACTATGATAAAGCCAGGACGCGGATATTAGAGTTTATCTGCGTCCTGGCTTTTGCATTTCCGTTACAGCATTTCTCTGCTCATATGCCCGTAGCAGTAACGGATAATGTCTTTCCTGGTAATAATCCCGATAAAATTTTCCTGATCATCTACCACCGGAACAAAATTCTGGTTCAAAGCTTTTCCGATCATATCTTCCATCGTGGCGTCAATGGACACCGGACGGTTGTCAGATCTCCTGGGGATCGTGGTAACCGGCATGTGTTCTGCTTCTTTCAGGCTTAGATTGTACTCGTTCTTAATGCCCCAAAGCATATCTCCTTCAGTAATTGTTCCAATGTACTTTCCCTGTTTATTAATCATGGGAACTGCCGTATACCGGTGATGCTCCATAATTTCCAGCGCCTGCCGCAGTGACTGATCATCATAGATATAGGCCACTTCGCTTTTAGGGGTCAGAAAAAACAGTATATTCATAAAATGTCTCCTTGTATGTATATTTTTCGTAAATGCCATATGCCCAGCCTTCTAAAAACAGCCGGACCCCCTTTCCGCAGCATACCTTGCCGCAGTAACATATGATTGTATAAGTATACACCTCAGCTCTGAAAAACCTGTGAACAAATTATTAGTTTTTTCTAAATATCATTTAGTCCATTGGCACTGCAGCGAGAAAAAGAGCACTGCAGAAGCAAACAGCCTGCCAATGAGATGTAATCCCATTGGCAGGCTGTTTCTTCAGCTGTCTTTAATTGTCAATTACTGAATCTTCACCCCGTTTTCATCGACACGATGTCCATCTGGCGTGACTTCATTTCGGAACATTCTTCCCTGTGTTCCGTCTGATTCCGAATTAAAATAGTATTCCTTTCCATCGATCATCACCCAGCCGGTCATCATCAAGCCCTTTAAGCCGTTTGATTCAGGGTTCATATAATAAATATTGCCGTCTTCCGGATCTGTATACCAGCCGATGATCATATCTCCCTTTTCATCAAAACGGAACCAGCCATAATTTTTCATCCCTGACTTTGTGTCCGCATAGGGATTTTCCACAGCTCCCCATCGGTTTATATAGGGAGCACCGGATTCATCCGTAAACTTCCACTTTCCGTCGCTTCCTGCCGTCCATCTGCCTTTGGCCACATAAGATGGAAGACTGCCTGACGAACTGCTCCGGCGGGTTGTGCTTCTCCTGACTCCCGCTCCGTCGCCTTCGCTGCCGGAACTACTGCTTCCGCTGCCGGAACTGCCACTTCCGCTCCCGGAACTGCTGCCTCCGCTTCCATTTCCTGAACCAGTGCTTCCGCCGTTACCGTTTCCTGAGCCAGTGCCTCCGTTTCCTGAACCGGTGCTTCCGTTTCCTGAACCGGTGCTTCCGTTTCCTGAA
>CAMUJH010000007.1 GCA_947089145.1 uncultured Hungatella sp.
TCTCTTCTGGGAGCGGATTTTAAAAATTTGGAGCGGGACATAAAAATTGTGGAGCAGGCAGGGGCAGGATACCTTCATCTGGACGTCATGGACGGGGCCTTTGTGCCCAGCATTTCATTTGGAATGCCGCTTATCAAGTCTCTGCGCAGCTGTACGGACATGGTATTTGACGTGCATATGATGGTGGAGGAACCGGCCCGGTATGTATTTGCCATGAGAGAGTGCGGGGCGGACCTGATCTGCATTCATGCTGAGGCATGCAGGCATCTGGATTCTGCAGTCAGCCAGATCCGCCAGACCGGGGCAAAAGCCGGAATAGCCCTGAACCCTGCCACTCCGCTGTCAGCAGTTGAACTGGTGCTGCCCCTGGTGGACATGGTGCTTATTATGTCCGTAAATCCCGGATTCGGAGGACAGAAGTTTATTCCCTATACTCTTGAAAAAGTGAGAAGCCTTCGGACACATCTGAATGAACTGGGACTTGGCACGGATATCCAGGTAGACGGCGGCGTGACATTGGAAAATGCGGAGGCGCTGTTAAATGCCGGCGCCAATATACTGGTGGCAGGCACCTCGGTTTTTAAGGGGGATGCAGGGAAGAATGTGCAGCAGTTTCTGGAAATTTTTGAAAAATATGAAAAAGGATCATTAAGGACAGGCAGGAAATGAAGACAGGACTGATTATAACCGGCGGAAAGGTTGACCTGGCCTTTGCCCGTGAGTTTTTGCAGAAAGAGGGGAAAGAGGCAGGCTGCGTCGTGTCAGTGGACGGAGGATTGGAGATCACAAAGGCGCTGGGGCTTATGCCCAATGCCATAGTAGGCGATTTTGACACTGTGCATAAAGAGGTTTTAGAAGAATACCGGAGGAACCCGGCCATTTCGTGGGATGTCCACAAGCCGGAAAAGGATGAAACCGACACGGAACTGGCCATTCATACGGCCATAAAATTAGGGTGCAGGCGCCTTTTTATTCTGGGCGCCACAGGAGGACGGCTGGATCATGAGCTGTCCAACATCCACCTGCTGAAACTTTGCCTGGATCATCAGGCAGAGGCTTTTCTCTATGATGCCTGGAACAAGGTGTACCTTTTAGAAAAGGGGAAAGTGTTTGGCAGGAGTGAGCTTTATGGAACCTATGTTTCTTTTATCCCTCTGACTGAGCAGGTAAGAGGGATTACTCTGAGAGGGTTTAAATATCCTCTCACCGATAAAAACATCTGTATAGGCGAAGAAGCAGGGCTGTGTGTCAGCAATGAGCTGGCAGAGGAGGAGGCTTCCATTAGGTTTGACAGCGGAATTCTCATCTGCGTGGAATCCAGGGATTAGAAAAGCTTCTCCCTTGTAAAAACTGGCCTGGTTTAAAATATAAAAACTGGCTATTTTTATCACTCCACTTATATGCTAATATAATGGAAATTCACTGATGTGCGCACAGAATCCGCCAGACGGCGGTCAGTGAGGGAAAATTTTATTTCTTACCATTATAAAAGCAGGGGAGTGAAGAATATGAGCAGCAAAAATATCAAGGCCCAGTCCTTAAAAGCATCCGCCGGTGCAGGGACAGCCAATACCCATACTTCAGAGAAGGTGCATAAAATCGTGATTACAGGTTTGATGGCCGCTTTGTGCTACGTGGCGTTTACGTATCTGAAGATTCCCATTCCGACTTTCGGAGGGGATATGGTGGCGCTCCATATAGGAAATGCATTCTGTGTCCTGGCAGCGCTTCTGCTCGGAGGATTTTACGGCGGCCTGGCCGGTTCCCTGGGAATGACCATTGCAGATCTGATTGACCCGGCCTATGTTACCAGCGCGCCTAAGACCTTTGTGCTGAAAATGTGCATCGGGCTGATAGCAGGCCTGGTGGCCCACAAAATTGCCCACATTACGGACAATCATGACAGCAGGTATGTGTTTAAGTGGACATTGGCCGCATCCATAGCAGGGCTTGGGTTTAATGTGATTATGGACCCCATAGCTGGATTCTTCTACAAGAATTACGTTTTGGGAGTAGAGTCTTCGGCGGCAAAGATTATGTCCACATGGGCCGCAGGGGTGACCTTTATCAATGCCGTGGCAGGGACAGCGGTGGTAGTGGCAGTCTATATGGCCGTAAGGCCGGTGCTTAAAAAGGCTGGACTGTTTTTCCGCATTTGACAGACCCCAATGCAGGCCGCCAAAAAGCCGGCAACAGGCATTTTGGCAGCCTGCGGACAGAGCACCCGCGGGCAGCTTCGCCGCAGGGATTCGATACTTTCCCAGTGCAATCCGCTTTTCCATGCCAGCCAGAAAGGAGGATTAAGTGAATAAAAAGATGTTTATAATTATGCTGATTCCTATGTATTTGCTAATCAGCCTTTTCTTATTTTGTACCATGGCAGTCAAAATGGTTCAGTACTTCAATATTTTCTTCTATATCATTACGCTCATGTTTCTTCCCTGCTCCTATGCTCTTAGTCTGACAAAACGCAGATCTCTGAATTTGGCAGGCATGACAGGGTTCATAGCATTAGGCGTTCTCTTACCGGTTACCCAGTCTTTTGAATTTGAGTTTCAGGGGATCAACGGATGGATTGGGATAGGAGGGATCGCAGCTGTCTGCGGAATCGGAGGGCTTATTTATCAGAGGAAATCTTGGATTTTGCCGCAATAGACTTATGGAGGGGAATATGGCTCTTAAAAATCATTTAGGTATTAATGATTCGGCGGAACTTGCAAGAATGGAAGAGAAAATAAGCAAGGCTAAAGCCGTTAAGTTGTATGAATGCAGTATTATTGAAGATTTTGAAGTTGGAAAATTTTCCGGACTGGCCAAAATTCATAAATTTTTATTTGAAGAGCTATATGATTTTGCCGGAGAAGTAAGGACAGTAAATATTGCAAAAGGCAATTTTAGGTTTGCTCCTGTAATGTACTTGGTCGCTGCGCTAAAACATATAGAAAGAACTAAAGAAATTTTATGATAGAGACGGATGGGAATTAGAAATAGCTGGCGCCCATCCCTTTTTTTGCGGGAACCCCTGGAAAAAATTCCGGTTCTATTGTATGATATAGAAGGTGGACAAAAAAGGCCAAGAAGCAGGAGGTGTTCGCATTGACATGCAAAGAAGCGGAGAATCTGGTTATGCCGTATATCCGCCATGAGCTGGATGTGGGGCAGATGGAGGAATTTCTGGAGCATATTGACCAGTGTGACAACTGCAGAGAAGAATTGGAAATTTACTATACAGTAGAAGTGGGAATCCGGCAGCTGGACTCAGATACGGACACAGACCGCTACAACATTAAAGGAGATATGGAAGCGGATATCCTTGCATCAAGGCAGGAGATCTATAAAGCGCGGTTTATCAGCATTCTTCACTATGCGGCGGATACGCTGATGGTTATGAGCCTGGTGGTGATGCTGATTCTGCAGATGAGGATTTGGTGGCAGACAGGGATCTTTTGAAGGCAGGCTGGGGAAATAAAAGGCAGCAGTTTTCATGATCAAGCCTGCTGCCATCATAAAAACAGGAGCAGACTATGAAAAATAAACTGGTATTGATTGACGGACACAGTATTTTAAACCGGGCCTTTTACGGGGTGCCGCAGCTGACCAATTCTGAGGGACTTCACACCAATGCGGTGTTTGGGTTCCTCAATATTATGTTTAAGATCCTGGAAGAGGAGGAGGCAGACCATTTGGCAGTTGCTTTTGATCTGCCGGAGCCTACATTCCGCCACAAAATGTATGAGGGCTATAAGGGAACCAGAAAGCCTATGCCCCAGGAACTGGCGGAGCAGGTGCCCCTTATGAAAGATGTGCTGATCTCCATGGGAATTCCCATTATGACTCTGGCAGGGTATGAGGCGGACGATATTCTGGGAACCCTGGCCAAGAAAAATGCGGCAGCAGGGGCAGAGGTTTCCATTGTGTCCGGGGACAGGGATCTTCTGCAGCTGGCGGATACCCATATAAAGATACGGATTCCAAGAACCAGCAAGGGAACCACCGTGGTGAAAGACTACTATCCGGAGGACGTGAAGGCGGAGTATCAGGTGACTCCTATAGAGTTTATTGACGTAAAGGCGCTTATGGGGGATCAGTCAGACAATATTCCGGGAGTGCCTTCCATCGGGGAGAAGACGGCAACCAGCCTTATAGCCGCTTACGGAAGCATTGAAAATGCCTATGCGCATCTTTCAGAGATCAAGCCGCCCAGAGCCCAGAAGGCGCTGGGAGAACACTATGATATGGCGCAGATGAGCAAAGAATTGGCTGCCATCTGTATTGACTGCCCCATTGCCTTTTCCTATGAGGATATGGAGATTGGGAATCTGTATACCCAGGAAGCCTATGAGTATATGAAACGCCTGGAATTTAAGTCTATTTTGGCCAGATTTGACGCAGGGGCCATGGACGGACTTAGGGCGGAGGAACATTTTCGGACAGTTACAGACTTTTCGGAGGCGGAAGCCGTGTTCGAAAAGGCAGGGAAGGCAGGGCGGCTGGGCTTTCAGCTGATAGTGGAGAACGGGCAGATTGGCGCGGTTTCCCTCTGTTTCGGCGAGGAGGACTGCTATGCCGTCAGCGCCCAGGGATTTCTGACGGCAGGTTATCTGGGGCAGAAAGTGGAGCAACTGGCCAAGGGAGAAGGGAAAACGGTGACTCTGAATCTGAAAAGCCAGCTTCCCTTCCTGAACCTTGAAGAGGATTGCCGGATCATGGATGCGGCAGTGGCCGGGTATCTTTTAAATCCTCTGAAAGATACTTACGATTATGATGACCTGGCCAGGGATTATCTGGGATTGACCGTACCGTCCAAAGAGGATCTGCTGGGCAAAAAAGCCATGGCCGGGCAGATGCTTCTGGACGGCCAGGAGAAGGCAGGAATCTGCATCTGCTATATGGGCTACATTGCATGGAAATCTGCAGAAGTTTTGGAGACGAAGCTGAAGGAAATGGACATGTGGCATCTGTTTACCCAGGTGGAGATGCCGCTGATCTACAGCCTTTACCACATGGAGCGGGCAGGAATCCGGGTGGAGAAGGAGCGGCTTAAGGAGTACGGCGATAACCTGAAAGTCCAGATAGACAGTCTGGAAAAAGAGATCCATCAGCTGGCAGGGGAGGAATTTAACATCAATTCCCCAAAGCAGCTGGGAGAGATCCTGTTTGAGAAAATGAAGCTGCCTCATGGCAAGAAGACCAAGACCGGGTATTCCACGGCAGCGGACGTGCTGGAGAAACTGGCGCCGGATCACCCTGTTATCAGGAAGATCCTGGATTACCGGCAGCTGACCAAATTAAATTCCACCTATGCAGAAGGGCTTTATGGGTTTATCCGGGACGACGGACGGATACACGGCACCTTTAACCAGACCATCACAGCCACAGGACGCATCAGCAGCACAGAGCCAAACCTTCAGAACATTCCGGTGCGCATGGAACTGGGGCGGCAGATACGCAAGATTTTTGTGCCGGAAGACGGATATACGTTTGTGGATGCGGATTATTCCCAGATTGAGCTGCGGGTGCTGGCCCATATGTCAGGAGATGAAAGGCTGATTGATGCTTACAGGCAGGCTCAGGACATTCATGCCATTACGGCTTCCCAGGTGTTCCACATTCCCCTTGAAGAGGTAACGCCTCTTCAGCGGCGCAATGCAAAGGCAGTAAATTTCGGCATTGTCTACGGGATCAGCGCATTTGGCCTCAGCGAGGATTTAAGCATCAGCCGCAAAGAGGCTGTGGATTACATTGACAAGTATTTTGAGACATATCCGGCTGTAAAGGCGTTTTTGGATAAACAGGTGGAAGACGGGAAGAAAAACGGGTATGTGGAAACCATGTTCAAACGGCGCAGGCCGATTCCGGAGCTGAAATCAGGGAATTTCATGCAGAGGTCTTTTGGGGAGCGGGTGGCCATGAACTCTCCCATCCAGGGAACGGCGGCGGATATTATGAAAATCGCCATGATAGAGGTGGACCGGGAACTTAGAAGAAAGGAGCTGAAGTCCAGAATCGTGCTGCAGGTTCATGACGAGCTTTTGGTAGAGACATGGAAGCCAGAGCTTAAACAGGTAAAGGAGATATTGGAAACAAAAATGAGAGGGGCTGCAGACCTGCAGGTGGCTTTGGAAGTGGAGGCCTGCCAGGGAGAAAGCTGGTATGATGCGAAATAGTCTTTAAGCATATGCCGGAAAGGCTGAAACGGGATGAAAGAAAAATTTATAATCGGTTTAACCGGCGGCGTAGGTTCCGGAAAAAGCCGCATTCTGGAATTGCTGAAACAAGAGTATGGGGCTGTGATCATTGAAACGGATGCGGTTGCAAAGAAACTGGAAGAACCAGGGCAGCCGGGCTTTGCTGCCCTTGCAGAAGCACTGGGAGAGGGGATCATCGGTGAGGACGGAAATCTTAGGAAGGATCTGCTTTCCCGCATGGTGTTCGGGAACCAGGAAACCAGGCAGAGAATCAACAGCCTGATCCATCCTCTGGTGTGGGATTATGTAAAACAGCAGGCGGAGCAGGGAAATTTTTCGATCCTTGTGGCAGAATCCGCCCTGCTGCTGGAAAATCCAGATGACATTTTCCATGAATTGTGGTATGTTTATACAGCGAGAGAGACACGGATACAAAGGCTGATGAAAAGCCGGGGATATACCAGGGAAAAATGCCGCCAGATGATACAGGGGCAGCCGACAGAGGAAGAGTACCGCAGACATGCGGATTTTATCATTGACAATAACGGTTCCCTGGACAAGGTAAGAGGGCAGATTGACCAAAGGCTGCAGCCGCATTTTGGCAAAGGCATTTTCTGCAGGTAGAGCACAGGCCTGAAGGCAGCAGGCTTTAAGCGGCGCCGGAATCAGGCCCTATGGAAAAACCCGCACCAAAAGTATGGAAAAGGAAGAACAGATCATGAGATTAGTAAGTATTGCCAGCGGCAGCAGCGGCAACTGCATCTATGCAGGCACAGAAAGCACCCATATTCTTATTGACGTAGGCATCAGCAACAAAAGGATTGAGCATGGGTTAAATGATATCGGGGTCAAAGGCAGCGAGCTGGACGGAGTGTTTATTACCCATGAACACTCAGACCATGTAAAAGGGCTTGGAGTGCTGGCAAGAAAACACGGCGTCCCTATTTACGCCACAAAAGAGACGCTGAGAGAAATCGGGAAGATGAAATATCTGGGAGAATACCCGGAGGAACTTTTCAGGCCCATTCTGCCGGATGCAGAAGTGCAGGTGGGGGACATGGAGATAAAGCCTTTCCGCATTGACCATGACGCCGCCAATCCGGTGGCGTACCGCATCCGCAGCGGCCGCAAGGCGGCGGCAGTGGCCACGGACATGGGGCACTTTGACCAGTATATTATTGAACATCTTCAGGGGTTGGATGCGCTTCTCCTGGAGTCAAACCATGATGTGCGCATGCTGGAAACAGGACCCTATCCCTACTATCTGAAACAAAGGATTTTAAGCGACTTTGGCCATCTGTCTAATGACAATGCAGGACGGCTTTTAAATTACATACTTCACGACAACATGAAGCATATTCTTCTGGGCCATCTGAGCAAGGAAAACAATTTTGAAGAGCTGGCCTATGAGACCGTGAAGGTGGAGATCGACCAGGGGGATCACCATTACCGTTCCGGAGATTTTCACATAGCTGTTGCAAAAAGGGATGAGATGTCTGAGATCATCACCATTTAATTCTAAGATGTCGCAAGGCCAGTCCGCATGGAGCTCCTGCCCGGGTGAATTTTGCTGGGGAGAAAAGACCTGTTTTCCGGGGCTTTTCGGAATGCCCTGCAAACCTGGACCCGGGCAGGACATGGCTTCTCTCGGGCTTTGCGGTAACCCAGGCCATGGAAACAGGCTATCATAGAACTGTTTAATCATGAGGAACCATAGGAGTAAAAAAGGAGACAGCCAATGAACAAGATTATTATTACTGTAGTGGGAAAAGACACTGTGGGCATTATTGCAAAAGTATGTACTTACCTGGCAGAAAATCAGGTGAACATCCTGGATATTTCCCAGACCATTGTACAGGAGTTCTTTAATATGATGATGATTGTGGATATGGAAAAGTCTTTAAAGCCTTTTGAGCAGATGTCTGCTGATCTGGAGAAGATTGGCCAGGATATCGGCGTCCGCGTTAAGTGCCAGAGGGAAGAGATTTTTACGAAAATGCACCGCATCTGAAGACGGAGCTGATGAAATCTAATTGAACCTGCATGCGCCCGGCAGCGGACAACATCATTACAGATAAAAGACAGGCGGGCGCGCTTGGAATACCTGAATGCATGCCGCTTTCCCGGCACCGCTATAAATGGAAGCGGGGTTTACTATGAACCCTCCGGGGGATGCACACAAAATGCCAAAAGCAGGCATTTTGGCGCTGTACGGTCAGCGCAGCATATGCGCAGACCTACCGTGAGGATTCGGGACTTTCAAAGTAAACACGTTCAATGACAGGAAATAGAATGGAGAAAACAATATGCTGAATATGTTTGAGGTCATTGAGACTAACAATATGATCGAGCATGAGAAGCTGGACGTCCGTACCATTACCATGGGAATCAGTCTTTTGGACTGCTGTGACAGTGATCTGGCTGCGCTCAATGAGAAGATTTACAACAAGATTACAGCAACAGCCCGGGACCTGGTTTCCACCGGGGAGGCCATTGCCCGGGATTTTGGGGTGCCTATTGTGAACAAAAGGATTTCTGTGACGCCCATTGCCCTGGCAGGGGGCTGCGCCTGCAAAACGCCTGAGGATTTTGTTGCCATAGCCAGAACCCTGGATAAGGCGGCAAAAGAGGTGGGAGTCAACTTCCTGGGAGGGTATTCTGCACTGGTCAGCAAAGGCATGACAAAAGCGGATGAGAATCTGATACGATCCATTCCGGAGGCTCTTGCGGTTACAGAGAGAGTGTGCAGTTCCGTCAATGTCGGTTCCACCAAAACCGGGCTTAACATGGATGCGGTGAACCTTATGGGGCAGATGATAAAAGCAACGGCAAAAGCCACAAAGGATCAGGATTCCCTGGGCTGCGCCAAGCTGGTGGTGTTCTGCAACGCGCCTGATGACAACCCGTTTATGGCCGGGGCATTTCACGGGGTAACGGAGGCGGATGCCATTATCAACGTGGGAGTCAGCGGGCCGGGAGTGGTAAAGGTGGCTTTAGAGCAGGCCAGAGGAGAAAACTTTGAGGTGCTGTGTGAAACCATTAAGAAGACAGCCTTTAAGATTACCCGGGTAGGGCAGCTGGTGGCCCAGGAGGCTTCCAGGCGCCTTGGCATTCCTTTTGGAATCATTGACTTGTCCCTGGCTCCTACCCCGGCAGTTGGCGACAGTGTGGCGGAGATACTGGAGGAAATCGGCCTGGAGCGGGTGGGGGCGCCGGGGACTACGGCAGCCCTGGCCATGCTGAATGACCAGGTGAAGAAGGGGGGCATTATGGCTTCTTCCTATGTAGGAGGCTTAAGCGGCGCCTTTATTCCGGTCAGTGAAGACCAGGGGATGATTGACGCCGTGTCCATGGGAGCGCTGACTCTGGAGAAGCTGGAGGCCATGACCTGCGTCTGCTCTGTGGGCCTTGACATGATTGCCATACCCGGAAGCACCTCTCCAAGCACCCTGGCAGGGATCATCGCAGATGAGGCTGCCATCGGCATGATCAATCAGAAGACTACAGCCGTTCGGCTGATTCCTGTAATCGGAAAGGATGTGGGGGATACCGTGGAATTCGGCGGGCTTTTGGGATATGCGCCGGTAATGCCTGTAAACTCTTACTCCTGCGAGAAATTTGTAAGCCGCGGCGGCCGGATTCCGGCGCCGGTACACAGCTTTAAGAATTAGGCGGCTTTAAGCGGGGAGGAAGTATTTTGGGGAATCCTTATATTACCATATATCTGATCAGGCATGGCAGGCAAAGCAGCAGGCTGTGCAATGTAGACGTGGATCTGTCCCTGCAGGGACTGCGGCAGGCAGCCCTTGTAGGGGAGCGGCTGGCGGGAAATGGAATCCAGACGGTGTATTCCAGCGCCCTGATCCGGGCAGAGCAGACGGCCCGGACCGCCAATCAGTACTGGAATGCGGAATATGTGACAGAGCCTGAGCTGAGGGAGATAGATTTCGGACAGATGGAAGGCTTAAGCGATCAGGAGATCAGCCTTCGGTTCGGTGCCTGGAGGCAGGAACAGCAGAAGATGGAAAAAGACTTGCCTTATCCCGGCGGAGAGTGCGCCGGGGATGTGATCAGACGGGTTATGCCTGTTCTGGAGAGAATAGGAAACCATGCAAAGGGCACTGTGGCGGTCATCACCCATGGAGGCGTTATCCGCAGCGCGGCCGCCTGCGTTCTGGGCATGGAACCGGCAAAGTACAGGCTTCTTGGGAAAGACCTGGAAAACTGCAGCATTACGGAACTGCGGTTTGACCGGAGAAGCAAAAGATTTACCCTGGAGCGGTTTAATGATTATGCCCATCTGGAAAAAGAACCGCAGCTGCTTCGGGGACAGTGGGGCGGCTAAACCGGGAGTCACATCATTTTAAAGCCGTTTTGCAACATTTCACTTGAAACCTTCCATACTTTATGTCATAAATGTATGGGAGGTATTTTTATGTTAAAAATTGCAATCTGTGATGACGAAGCGATCATGTGCCGGCAGCTGAGAGACATGGTGTCTGAGATACTGGCCGAGAGGAAGGAAGACTTTACAGCCGCCTGCTTTTCCAATGCCCACAGACTTTTGATGTCTCCCATGGCTTTTGACGTGATCTTTCTGGATATCCGCATGCCGGGCATGGACGGAATGGCCCTGGCAGGGAAACTGAGGCAGAAAGGGTTTGACGGGGTTTTGATCTTCGTCACTGCGCTGAGGGAATACATGCCCGATGCCTTTGAGGTGGAAGCCATGGATTATCTTATAAAGCCGATTGAACGCGTTCGGCTGAGATCGGCATTGGAGAGAGCTTTGAAACGCCTGGGAGCCGGCGCAGGAAAAAGCCTGTTTATCCATACGAGAAATTGGTGCCGGACCATAAGGATACAGGATATCTATTACTGCGAGGTTATTGACAGGAAAATCTATGTTCATACCAAAGACGGCACTTTGGATTATTACGGGAAAATAAAGGATGTGGAAAAGCAGGCAGCCTCTGATCTCATCCGGTGCCATAGAAGCTATCTGGTGAATCCGGAGTATCTTGTGGAGTACCGCGGCGGTTTCGGGCTCCTGGAAAACGGGGAGAAGATCCCCGTTGCAGCCAGCTGCCATCAGAAGGTTATGGAAGGGATGATCCGGTATATGGAGGAGAGATAAGGAGGCAGCGGGGATATGATGGAAGGAACCGTTTTCGGGTTTTGGCAGTGGTATATGATACTGCCTGCTGTTCTGGGACATTTGATTCTGCCTGCAGTGATATTTTCTTTTTTTTGCCGCTACTGCAGAGGTGGCTGTCCGTTTTTTGTGAAATGGCTTTGGTGCGGCATCTATGTGGCTCTGTCTGCCTTGCTGACAGCTATGGAATACAAGCTGGGTTTCAAGGGAAGCCTGGGACTGGCGCTGGAAATCGTGCTTTTGGCCTGCTGCGGGAAAAGCCCGGGAAAGAAAAAGTGGGTGGAAACGTTTGCAGTTTCAGTGCTGATCCTGTCTGTGTTCAGCGTTGCAAACGGCATTATCTCCTGGTTGGAAAAGCGGATTTTTGTGCCAATTATATTTTCACATGAAAAACTCATACCTCCCAGTGACGGGGCCAGGGAACTTCTGAAAATTTTGGGGGTTATGGCCTTGCTCTGGGCAGTGCTTGGACGGTTTGGCAGGATTGTGGAGGAGGGGGATAAAAGGACTCTGGGGTGGATGACGGTTCCTGTCTTTTTTATTGCCATGGTGGAGAGGATCATACAAAACTCTATTTACGGCGACAGCCTTTCCATAGATAATGTTTCAGGGGAAATCAGCAGCATCATTGACATTAATCACGGGGAAATGCTGTTTTTGCAGATTTTTGCCTGCATCTGCCTGTTTCTGGCTTTATTTGCCCACGGAAAGATCGTGTGCATATTCCAGGAGACAGAAAGGCTTAAGCTGTTAAAGCAGCAGGCTGATTCCCAGGAGCTCTATGTTCAGGAAGCCGCCATGCGCTATAAACAGACCAGGGCTTTCCGCCATGACATTAAAAACCATCTGGCTGTTTTGGAAAAGCTTTTAAGGGGCGATCAGACGGAAGAGGCGTGGAGATACTTATCCCAGCTGAAAGAAGCGGCAGAAGAGCTTTCCGGCGGGATTTCTACAGGAAATGCTGCTGCGGACGCCCTATTGTGCAGCAAGCTTGGCCTTGCGCGGCAGGAGGGGGTTGAAGTGGAATGCCGCATCCGCATTCCGGACAACGGAGGCATCAAAGACATGGACTGGTGCGTGCTTTTGGCCAACGGGGCGGACAATGCCATTAAGGCATGCCGGGAGGTGGAGAAGGGCCGGAAATATCTCAAGCTGGAAGGCAGGAAAAAGGGAAATTTTTACCTGATTACAATGGAAAACAGCTGCCGCAGAGATATGGAAGAAGTTCCCCAGGACGGCACGGGGCTTTCCAATATCCGGGCAACCGCAAAGAAATACGGGGGGAGAGTGGAAAATCAGGTTTCATCAGGCAGCTACCAGCTGAAAGTGCTGCTGATAGATTCACATCAGGAAAAAGAGATTTGACAGCAGAATGGTTTCTGAGGGGTGAGAGTTTGACGATATGGAGATCAGGATGAAAGGGCGCAGCGCCTGAAATCCTGCCGGAAATCTGCCGGAAGGCGCAGAGGATACAGCAGATTGGCGGATTCCGGAAAATGTAAAATACGCATAGAAAGGAGAACATGGTTATGGCAGGCGTAAACGCAATGGGTGCAGGCATCCAGGCAATGGCGGCCCCGCAGGCCAATTCAGGGGGAAACCCCAGGCTGCAGGCACTGGAGAGAAAACTGTCACAGTTAAAAGACGAGAAGGAGAAGGCTGTCAGAAATAAGGACAAAGAGAAGGAAAAGAAGCTGGAAGAAGAGATCAAGAACGTGGAAAAGCAGATCGAACAGCTGAAATTAAAGGAGAAGCAGAAAAAAGAGCAGGGAAATAAGGGCGGACAGGAGGAGGCAGAAGACGGCCAAAACCCTGGACCCTATGCATCTTTGGGGCTGGGCGGCATGATTGACGTGTACGGATGAAACCATACGGGAGAACCTCAAAAACCTGATGTTGCGCTTCCATGTTAAAAATGGTATAATAAGCTTATTGCAAATCCCATCCATTCCGGGTGGGATTTTCTCTAATTTCGGAAAGGCGGTGACATCCATGAGCTTATACGGCATTATGCTGGCAGACGATGAGGAAGAGGTGCGCAAGGCCATTATCCGCAAGATGGACTGGGAGAAGTTAGGCTTTAAGGTGGTGGGAGATGCGGAAAATGGGGAGGATGCCCTGGAAAAGCTGGAGCAGCTGGAACCGGATGTTGTCATGACCGACATCCGCATGCCCTATATGGACGGGCTGACGCTGGCGGCCAGAATCCGGGAACAGCACCCCTCCATCAAGATTCTGATCTTTTCCGGCTATGATGACTTTGAATATGCCCAGCAGGCCATTAAGCTGGGAGTCACCGAGTATATTTTAAAACCGGTTAACTGCCAGGAACTGGCTGAGATCTTAGAGCGGGTAAGGCTGAACCTGGATCAGGAGATTGAACAGCGGCGCAACATTGATACCTTAAGGGAAAGCTATTTGGGAAGCCTGCCTATTTTGCGGGAACTGTTTTTAAATGATCTGGTGCGCAAAACCGCAGATATTGGGTCGGTGATGCCAAAGCTTCGGGAGTATGGCATTGACATTCTGGACGCCCGCAAATGGCTTGCAGCGGTGATCCATGTGGAACAGGTGGAGAGGACAGAGGGACAGGTGCTTTCCCAGCACCAGGAGCTGATCCCCATCTCCGTGCGGGGACTGGCGGAGGATCATTTAAAGCCTTACTGCCGTTTCGCCATTTTCAATTCCATGGAAGGCATAACGGTTATTGCCGCCGTGGATGGGGACAATACCCAGACAGGGCTTATGAACGTGCTCAATGATATCTGCAAAGAAAGCAGGCGTATGCTGGAGGTTGCCATTACCGTAGGCGTAGGCCATAGCTGCGATACGCTTCAGGAGATTGCCCGCTCCTACCAGACGGCTGTGGATGCCCTGGGCTACCGGGCCATTGTGGGCAAGGGCAGGGTTATTTATATTAACGACGTGGAACCTGTAAGCCGGGGAAAGCTTCAGATGGATGCAGGGGAGGAGGAGGAGCTGGCGGCTGCCGTCAAATTCGGGCCCCAGTCACGGATTGCCTCAGTGATTCACCAACTGGCGGCCCGCATGGATGACGCCAAGGTTCATGCCAGGCAGTACCAGGTGTACATGCTTTCCATAGCCAACTGTATTATCAGGCTGATGCAGCAGTACGATCTGAATATGGATCAGATGTTTGAAGAGCAGATAACATACAGGAACATTTTGGACAACATCTGCTGCAGGGAGGAATTTGCGGAACGGATAATTCCCATTGCCTGCCGGATGAATGAGGCCATGAACCAGGAGCGGGACAATACAACCAGGAACGTGATCCGCAAGGCAAAGGAATACATCCGGGAGCATTACGCCAACCCGGAATTGTCTGTGGAAATGCTCTGCCGCCATCTGCACATGAGCCCGGCGTATTTTTCCACCATGTTTAAGAAAGAGACAGGACAGACGTATATTAACTATCTGACGGAAGTGCGCCTGAAGAAGGCGGTGGAGCTGTTAAATGAGACAGATGACAAGACGTATGTGATTGCAGGGAAAGTAGGGTATCAGGAGCAGAATTACTTTAGCTATGTATTTAAGAAACGGTTCGGAGTCTCCCCTACAAAGTACAGAAGCACCGGCCAAAGCGGCGAAGGCCCGGGCTGAACTTAAAAATATGCTTGTCTGCGGGAAACAACAAAAAACAGATAATCAGATGACGGAGCATGGAATGCAGGAAAAAAAGGCAAAGCAACTGGGAAAAAGCGTCAGAAGCTTTATGGGACGGCAGCTGTCAGGGGACTTCTGGAAAAAGACCAGTATCCGCTACACGATTTTTATCTATTTTACAGTCAGCGCACTGGCGGCAATCGTGTTCATCGGGGCGGCACTTTACGTACAGATGTCCCGGCAGCTGATGGCGGCCGTGCAGGAGGAGAACCAGGCGGTCTTAGGACAGGTCAGCCGTTCTGTGGATGCTTATCTGCGCACCATCATGAAACTGTCAGACAGCCTGTACTACGGCGTTATTAAAAATGCGGACCTGTCCAGGGAGTCGGTTAACAGCCAGTTCACCCTGCTGTATGACAACAATAAGGACAGCGTGGCCAACATTGCCCTTCTCAGCAAAGAAGGGGAGCTTTTGGAGGCGGTGCCGGCTGCCAGGCTGAAAACGGGGCTGGATGTGACAAAGGAGCAGTGGTTTCACAATACTCTGAACAGGACGGACAACCTTCACTTCACAACGCCTCACGTGCAGTATATCTTTGACAATATGGAGAACCAGTACCGGTGGGTCATTACCCTGACCCGGGCAGTGGAGATCACCCACGGCACCTCCACGGATCAGGGGATTCTGCTGATTGACATCCGCTACAGCAGCCTGCAGCAGATTCTGGAAAACATTACCCTGGGCAATGAGGGGTATCTGTATATGATAGGAAACGGCGGGGAGATTATCTGCCATCCTAAGATGCAGCTTATCGGCACGGGACAGATGACGGAGAACCTTGAGACGGCGGCATCATACCGGGACGGAAGCTATAGGGAACAGTACCGGGGCGAACGCAGGGAAGTCAGTGTCAAATCCGTAGGCTACACCGGATGGAAGCTTTTAAGCGTCACGCCGGAAAGAAACCTGCTTTTAAGCGATCTGAAAATGCGCCTCTTTGCCTTGTTTGTGGTGGCGGCGTTTCTGCTGCTGCTGGTGCTTATAAACGCATTTATCTCTTCCCGCATTACCAATCCCATCCAGGAGCTGGAAAAATCGGTTAACGCCATTGAGGCGGGGGAGCTGGACACTCAGGTATATGCCGGAGGTTCCTATGAGATACGCCATCTGGGCCGCTCTATTGGGGACATGGCAAACCGGATCAAGGCGCTGATGGAAGACATTGTGACAGAGCATGAAAATAAGCGCAAAAGGGAGTTTGAAACGCTGCAGTCCCAGATAAATCCCCATTTTCTCTACAATACCCTGGATATTATCGTATGGATGATCGAAAATGAGCAGAAGCAGGAGGCTGTAAAGGTGGTAACCGCCCTGGCGCGCTTTTTCCGCATCAGTTTAAGCAAGGGCAAAAGCATTATCACGGTAAGGGACGAGCTGGAGCATGTGAGAAATTACCTGATGATCCAGCAGATGAGGTTTAAAAACAAATTTACTTATAAGATCCATGCCGCAGATGAGGTTCTGGAACTGGCCAGTTTAAAGCTGATGCTGCAGCCCCTTGTGGAAAATGCCATTTACCATGGCATGGAATTTATGGACGGGGACGGGGAGATCGGCGTGAAGGCGTATCTGGATCTGGGGGAGCTGTGGTTTGAGGTGAGGGATAACGGGTTGGGAATGACCGAAGAGCAGACAAAAAATCTTCTGGGAGACAGCCCTCATGTATCATCGCGCCGGGGGTCCGGCATTGGCGTTAAGAATGTAAACGAGCGGATTCGCCTGTACTTCGGCGAGGAATACGGGCTTTCCATTTGGTCGGAGCCGGATGAAGGCACCGTTATCCGCATCCACCTGCCGGCCTGGGCATACAGGGAGATGGCAAAAAAGGAGCGGACATGATAGGCAGACGGGGAAAATGGATGATAATCTTGTACATGGCATTTCTGACAGTCCTGTTTCTTATGTGTTCCACGGATCTGATCATCCGGGAACCGGAGAAGGAGGTTTATCAGATAGCTGTGATTATTGAGGATGCCAGGGACGACAATTACGGAAGCTTTCGCAAAGGCATGGATCAGGCGGCCATGGAGCTGAATGCAGACGTCCATTTCATTACCCTGTATGAGAAAATGGATGCTGACCAGCAGATGGATCTGATCAGCCGGGAACAGCAGGACGGAGCCGATGCGCTGATTATTGTGCCGGCGGACGCAGACAAGGTGGCAGGGGCTTTGACAGACGGAAGAGTAACCGTCCCGGCAGTGATCATAGGGTCAGAGATCACAGGAGAAAAGGCGGCAGGAACCATAGGCGCGGACTACAAAAACATGGGAAGGCAGCTGGCGGAGGCGGTGATGAGGGATGCGGATGAAACATGCCAGGTGCTGATTTTGGAGGAACCGCAGAAAAGAAGCATTATGAGCCGCCTGTTTCTGGAGGGAATAAAAGAAGAATTTGAGGAATGCGGGCGCGGCTGGAAAAGCGCGGCGGGGCAGGAGACGAGCCAGGGGTTCTGGAATCTGGCAAAAAGCCTTGACAGCGGGGGCGGCCAGCGTCTTGTCATCCTGGCGGAGACGCCGGAGCTTTTGACAGAGGCGGCGGGATTTCTGGCGGAAAATCCGGAGGTCCTGGCAGCGGCAGAAGAAAAAAAGCCAGGAGAGCCGCAGCCAGAGGCTTTGCCGGAGGAAAAGGAATCCCGGATGCGGGACGGCATAGGTGAAGGCGTTTTTGAGAGCAGGGGAGCCGTCCTGGGGCTTTACGGCCGGGGCAGCACCCTCCCCGCTTTAAATTATCTGGACCGGGGCATGATTCAGGGCATCTGCGTAACGGACGAATACAGCATCGGCTATCTGAGCGTTGATATGGCGGTGCGGGCGCTGGAGGGGGATTCAAGCCGGAACCGGCTTCAGACGGATTCCTATTACATTGAAAAAGAAGATCTGCGAAAACCGGAGTATGAGAAACTGCTGTTTCCTGTAGAGTAGGGATGCACTCTCGGAATCTCTCCTGCACCTGCTTTTGCGGATGTAGGAGAGACTCCGAGAGCACATTAGGGCAGGAAAGGAGGGAGAAAACATGTGGAGAAAAATGCTGCTGATGCTTGGGGCATGCGCGGTGCTGACATCCTGTCAGGGCAGCCAGAAAGAGGAGCAGAAAACGTCTATCCGTATCGGCATCAGCCTGTACCGCAGTGATGACACGTTTATTAACAATATCCGGAGCCAGCTGGAAGAAAAGGCAAAGGAATATGAGCGCAGAAGAGGAATCAAGGTAATTCTGGACATTCAGGACGCCAAGGGAAGCCAGAATACCCAAAATAACCAGGCGGAGCGGTTCATTTCTCTGGGGTGCGACGTGCTGTGCATCAACCCTGTGGACCGCATGGATGCCACGCTTATTATTGATAAGGCTATGACGGCCCAGGTGCCGGTGGTATTTTTTAACCGCCAGCCAGTAGAAGAGGATATGGATCGGTGGGATCAGCTTTACTACGTAGGCGTGGACGCAAAGGAAACAGCCGTCCTCCAGGGACGGATTGTTGCAGAACTTTATGGGAGGCAGCCAGAAGCGGTGGACTTAAACGGGGACGGCGTGGTCAGCTATGTGCTGCTGGAGGGGGAAAGCAGCCATCAGGATTCCCTGATCCGCACTGAATGGTCCATCCAGACTTTAAAGGACGGCAAAGTTCCTATAGAGAAAATCGCCGGAGGCATTGCCAACTGGGAAAGAAGCCAGGCGTCGGCTTTGATGGAACAGTGGCTCCTTGCATACCCGGACACCATAGAGCTGGTGGTCAGCAACAATGACGACATGGCCCTGGGCGCCATTGACGCCCTGAACCGGGCAGGGATCGAGGGAATGAACGTGGTGGGGATTGACGGCACCACTCCGGGGCTGGAGGCGTTAAAAAACGGAAAGCTTTTAGGAACTGTGTGTGCGGATAAGGAAATCTATGCCGGAGCCATTTTGGAACTGGCTGCCAGCTGTGCCCTGGGGGAGGAGCCGCCTGAGGAATACCCCCTGACAGACGGGACTTATTACTGGGCTCCCCAGGAGATTATCGTCTCAGAAGAAGGATTCCTAAAAGAAAATTAATAAAAAATCAAAAAAATTCTTATAGAAAATTGGAAAATAATCACCTATAATAGGAGTGTCAGTAGTCATAGTATACAAAATAGCAGGTATTTCCATGACGAAAACTGATAAAATAGCTCAAAGCGAGCAGAACGATGGGAGGATTTATACTTATGAAATTAACAAGAAAAGTAACTGCTTTGGCAATGGCGTCCATGATGGTATTCTCCATGGCTGCATGCGGCGGTGATTCTGCACCGGAGACAACGACTGCGGCAGCTTCTACGGAAGCGAAAGCAGATGCGGCAACGGATGCGGCCACCGAGGCAGCGAAAGAGACGGCGGCTCAGGCTGAGGCATCAGGCGGAGCAGGCGGCAACATCGGCGTCTGCATTTACAAGTTCGATGATGCGTTTATGACCACTTACCGGAATGCCCTTCAGGAGATTCTGGAAGGCAAGGGATACACGGTTACCTTTATGGATGGCAAGAATGATCAGGCCGAGCAGAACAACCAGATTAACAACTTCATTGCCCAGGGTGTTGACGCGCTGATTATTAACCCGGTTATGACCTCCGCGGCAGACCAGATTATTGCCACTGTAAAAGATGCTGACATTCCTACTGTACTGATCAACCGCGAGCCGACTGCTGATCAGATGAGTGCATATGAGAAGCTGGTTTACGTTGGATGCGATGCCCGTCAGTCCGGTACCATGCAGGGCGAGCTGATTCTTGACACTGCCAACAAGGGCGACATTAACGGCGACGGCAAGGTTTCCTACATTATGATTCAGGGCGATCCGGAGAACGTGGACGCGCAGTACCGTACCGAATTCTCCGTAAAGGCTTTGACGGATGCAGGCATGGAAGTGGAAGAGCTTGACTTGCAGCGCGGTGACTGGGATCGCAACAAGGGCCAGGAGATTGCGCAGAACGACCTTGCAAAGTTCGGCAATGACATTGAAGTTATTTTCTGCAACAACGACGATATGGCAATCGGCGCCCTGCAGGCGATTCAGGCAGCTGGCCGCAAGGTAAACGAGGACATCTACCTGGTAGGCGTTGACGCACTTGACGCAGCTCTTAACGAGGTTGTTAACGGCAACATGACCGGTACGGTTCTCAATGACGCCAACGGACAGGCACAGGGTGCGGTAGACGCTATGGAAGCGCTGCTGGGCGGAAAGACCTACGCAGCAGGCGAGCAGTCCATTTATGTTGACTATGTAAAGGTTACTCCGGAGAATGCTGCTGATTTCCAGTAAGCTGAACGGGGCAATTCACACAGCCGTTGAACTGCTGCGTCCCAATACTTTATAACCATATGAAAGCATAAAACATTGGAAGTGCGTGTGCATTGGCGCACGCACTTCTTAAATTTTGCCTGGCGGGACTGGGACAGGAAGGCAGCCTATGGCGGAATTTTCATTATGGTTTCTATGAGACAGAAGACATGAACACAGGTTTGAAAATGCCTGCAGCCGGGATCAAGCACCCGGAACAGGATTAAAGACGGGGATTTCCAGACCCTTGCTGCCAAAGGCAGGGCGGCTTAGGATTGGCGAATGCCCAGAAGTGTACTCCAGCAGTACATAAATTAATAAAGGGGGTCAGCAAATTGTCAGAGTATCGTTTGGAAATGCACAATGTCGTAAAGACATTTCCGGGCGTTAAAGCGCTGGACGGAGCGCAGCTGAATCTGCGTCCCGGTACGGTTCACGCCTTGATGGGTGAGAACGGAGCCGGAAAGTCTACCCTGATGAAGTGCATGTTTGGTATCTACCACATGGATCAGGGCGAAGTAATCTATGAGGGGGAGAAGGTTCAGATCAAGGGGCCGCTGGATGCCTTAAACAGGGGTATTGCCATGGTGCACCAGGAACTGCAGCCCATCCCCGAAAGAAGCATTGGCGAGAATATCTATGTAGGCCGGTATCCCACGAAAAAAATGGGCCCTCTGACTGTGATTGACCATGATAAGATGTATGAAGATGCGGCCAGAGTTCTGGAGGAAGTTCACCTTGGCTATGACCCGAAGGCCAGGCTGGGCAGCCTTTCCGTATCACAGATGCAGCTGGTAGAAATCGCAAAAGCGGTTTCCGCGGACTGCAAAGTGCTGATTCTGGATGAGCCTACATCCTCCCTGACAGCGGCGGAGGTGGAGGCGCTGTTTACCATTGTGGATGAACTGAGGGCGAAGGGCGTTTCCATTGTCTATATCAGCCATAAGATGGATGAAATTCTCCGTATCAGCGATGAAGTTACGATCATGAGAGACGGCCAGTATATCGGTACCTGGTCCGCCAAAGAACTGACTACGGATTTTATTATTACCAAGATGGTAGGCAGGGAACTTTCTGAGCTGTACCCAGAGCGGCAGAACGTGCCGGGGGAAGTGGTGTTTGAAGTGGAAGATTTTACTTCCATCAATCCCAAAAGTTTCCGCCATGCGTCTTTCCAGCTGAGAAAAGGGGAGATTCTGGGAGTGGCAGGCCTGGTAGGGGCACAGCGGACGGAGCTGATGGAAGGATTGTTCGGACTCCGCGCCCACACTGCCGGCAGGATTACCTATAAGGGGCAGGAACTTAAGATCAGCCAGCCCAAGGATGCCATTAACAACGGCATTGCCATGCTGACTGAGGACCGCCGCGCCACGGGGATTCTGGGCGTGCTGTCCATTGCAGATAATGTCTCCATCGCTTCCCTGAACCAGTATCTCATCGGCGGCATTATGCTGGATGATGCGAAAATCGAAAATCTGGTGCAGGAGAATGTGGCAAAGCTTTCCATAAAGACGCCGTCATCCAAGACGCAGATACAATCTCTCTCCGGCGGCAACCAGCAGAAAGTGCTTATCAGCCGCTGGCTGGCCAATGACCCAGATATTTTTATTATGGATGAGCCTACCCGAGGCATTGATGTAGGCGCCAAATATGAGATTTACTGTATTATCGCCGAAATGGCAAAACAGGGCAAGAGCATTATCATGATCTCTTCCGAGATGAGCGAGCTGATTGGCATGTCAGATCGCATTATGGTCATGTGTGACGGCCGCGTGACCGGATTTATTGACGGCGACAAGGCGAACCAGGAGAATATCATGGCTCTGGCAACCCAGTTTGAATAAGGAGGGAGAACATTATCATGGAAAAATCAGAGAAATCTTTTGACGTGAAAAAATTCATGTCCAACAATGCGATTATAATTTTGATTGTCCTTCTGGCCATCCTGACCGGATGTACCACAAAAAATTTCTTCACTTTGACCAATTTTAAGAATCTGGTGGTAAACGTTTCACCCAGGTTTATTATAGCGTGCGGCGTGTCAGGCTGTCTGATCACCAAAGGCACGGATCTTTCCGCAGGACGTGCGGTAGGTCTGGCGGCATGTCTCTCCGCCATGATGCTGCAGAGCCTTGATTATTCTGCCCGTATGTTTTCCTGGATGCCGGATATTCCGTGGCCGGTGGCTCTGGTAATCGTAATGATCATCATGGGCGCTTTCGGCGCCGTCAACGGCATCGTGATCTCCGTGCTGAAGGTTCCTCCGTTTATTGCTACCCTGGGCATGCAGACCATTATCTATGGCCTGTGCTCACTGATTACCAACAACCAGCCTATGGGCGGCTACAAGAAGAGCTACCTGACAGTTGCCAGCGGCTCGTTAGGCCCCATTCCCTATCTGATGATTTTTGCCATCATCGTAGGAGGTTATTTCCTGTTCCTGTACAACAAGACCCGCCACGGCAAATACATGTATGCCATTGGCGGCAACGAGAACGCGGCCCAGGTGGCAGGCGTTAACGTGCGCGGCTCCCTGATCCGGATCTACGTTCTGGCAGGCTGCATGTATGCCCTGGCCGGATTCTTAGTAGGCGCAAAGGCAGGCGGCGCTTCCACGGCAACAGGTATGGGCTATGAGCTGGAGGCCATTGCAGCCTGTACCATCGGCGGCGTTTCAGCCAACGGCGGCGTAGGCCGCGTAGGCGGTATTTTAGTAGGCGTGCTGGTGTTCGAGATCCTGAAGATCTGTCTGCAGTTCCTGCGTGTTGACCCGGCTTATACATACATTGCGCAGGGCCTTGTAATCGTTGTTGCAGTTGCGCTTGACTTGAGAAAGTATCTGCAGAAGAAGTAATAGCATAAAGTAATGCCATGGCCGTTATATTTGATCAAAACGGCAGATAGAACCATAATTATAAAGGAATAAGATACAGGCAAGATTCTGACAATATATTCAATGTAAGGCTGTCATGGATGTCCATGAGGGAAAGGTCTTGGAATATATTGTCAGAATCTTTGATCATATCCGGGCTGTCCAAAGGACGGCAAGGAGAGGAAAGGGGAATCATTTTGGCAGAAAAACCAGTTGAAGAGGCAAGGGCATGGGACACTGTGCCGGAGGGAAGAAGTACAGAGACAGAAAGGCATAAGCCGGAAAAAGAGGCTGCAGAAGGCCGCAATACGGACGGTCAGGGGGAAGAAGGCCCCAAGAAAGCGCTGGCAGGCAGCGCTTTTGAAGGCATCTATGACCGTATGCCGGATATTTCCGTAAAGGCTTTAGACCGGTTTATTCTGGCCTGCGTCATTGCCCTGGTGGCAGTTGTCCTTATTGGGATTTTGCGGGCCAATCATGTGTTCTGACGGATTTTGCTGTCAGGAAAGTTTGAGTTGTTTTTGACAATGATATATGGTATCGTTTATGAAAAGAAAGAGGAATCCTGAAAGTGATTTCTCAATTGCCGTAGGGATGGAAACGCAAATCAATCACAGAAAGGAAGGGCTTAGTCATGAAAACTGCAGTTATAACAGGGGCATCCTCTGGAATGGGCCGGCAGGCTGCCATGCAGATAGGGGATCAGCTGGGCGGAATCCAGGAAATATGGCTTATTGCCAGAAGAGGGCAGCGGCTGGAAGAACTTCAAGGGAGAATGCCGACAAAAGTCCGCTGCTTTGCCATGGACATTACTTTGCAGGAGGACAGAACACAGTTTGCCCGTGTGCTGTCAGAAGAAAAGCCTGTCGTAAAAATTCTGGTCAATGCAGCAGGCTTTGGTAAGATCGGAAAGGTGGAAGATCTGGATGGAGAATCCCAGCAGGAGATGGTTCGGCTTAACTGCCAGGCCCTGTGTGCCATGACCAGCATGGTGCTTCCCTATATGAGCAGTAACAGCAGGATTATCCAGTTTGCCTCATCGGCAGCCTTTCTCCCTCAGCCGAAGTTTGCCGTTTATGCGGCGACGAAAGCCTTTGTCCTAAGCTATTCCCGGGCCCTGGGAGCAGAACTTAAAAGAAGAGGTATCTATGTAACTGCTGTGTGTCCAGGGCCGGTGAGAACAGAATTTTTTGACATTGCGGAGAAGACCGGTGAGATTCCGGTGTACAAAAAGCTGGTTATGGCTGATGCCAGGAAGGTGGTTCAAAAAGCTTTGCGGGACAGCTATATGGGAAAGGCAGTGTCTGTATACGGCATAACTATGAAGGCCTTTCATGTTCTGTGCAGAACCGTTCCCCATTCATGGCTTCTTGAGATTATGACATTTTTGGACAGGGACTTATGCGGCAGATGATGAGAGGATAAAGATAATGATAAGGGGAAAACGGGAAAAGGGGCAGTACGGGTATCGGGATTTCAGAAGACGGGCGGAGACGGCAAAAGTGCTTTTTGGAGCAGCCATGATCCTTGCACAGCTTTTTGCAAGGAATTTTACGGATAATCAGGCAGCAAAGAATATTTTGACGGTTATGGCCATATTGTCGGTGCTGCCTGCGGCGAACGTGGCGGCGCCTCTTCTGGCTTCGTGGAAATACCGGACCCCTTCCCGGGAATTTTATGAGAGAATGACAGCGCTGGAAGAAAAAGGGTGTATGCTCTATGACCTGATCATCACATCCAGAGAACAGATTATTCCGGCGGATGCGGTAATGGTTCATCCTATGGGCATATTTGTCTGCTGCGTGGAGAAAAAGGTGGATGCCAGGAAGGGTGAAGCGTTTTTAAATGACACATTAAAATCCCATAAGCTCAGTAAAAGTGCCAGAATCATAAAAGATGAGAAGACGTTTTTAAAAAAGATGGAAAGCCTGAAGCCTGCAGGGGGACCGGGTGAGGGCGAAAGCCTGGTGCCTGAAATTAAGGTGCTGAAAGGGCTGTCAATGTAAGGCTCACTAACGTAGGGCGGCAAAGAAAGGAAATTGCCATGAGAGCAATCAGGGTAACAGATAAAGAGGCAGGACAGCGGCTGGACAAACTGCTGGGAAAATATCTGAATCTGGCGGGAAAAGGATTTATTTACAAAATGCTCCGGAAAAAAAATATTACGCTTAACGGAAAGAAATGCGACGGATCGGAAAAGCTTTCCCCTGGAGACGAGATAACCTTATTTTTGTCTGATGAAACCATAGAAAAATTTTCCCAGGTACATGTGCAGGCGGTGAAAAAGACCCATCTGGACATTATTTATGAGGATGACCATATTCTGCTGATCAACAAGCCTGCCGGGATGCTGTCACAGAAAGCCAAGGAGGGGGACGAATCACTGGTAGAGCATGTAACGGACTATCTTTTGGATACCAAAGCTCTCACAAGGGAGAGCCTGAGGACGTTCCGCCCCGGTATCTGCAACCGCCTGGATCGGAATACCAGCGGGCTTGTGGTGGCGGGAAAGTCTCAGACAGGGCTGCGGATTATGGCAGAGGTTTTCAGAGACAGGAGCATCCACAAATATTATTACTGCTTTGTAAGCGGAAAGGTCAGCAGAGCCCAGACTATAGAAGGATTTCTTGCAAAAGACGGCGCAGCCAATGAGGTGAGAATTTATGAGAGAGAAGGAACAGGCACGGCAAAGATTATCACAAAGTATGAGCCTGTTTTTTGGATTCCTGCCGGCCAGACAGGCGGACAGGACTACACCTTTTTAAAGGTCACGCTGATTACCGGGCGCACCCATCAGATCCGCGCTCATCTGGCTTCCATAGGCCATCCGCTGGCAGGGGACGCCAAATACGGGAGCCGGCAGGTAAACGAGGAAGCCAGGAAACGCTTTGGGGTCCGCAGGCAGATGCTTCACTGCTTTGAGACGGAATTCCCAAAGCTTCCGGAACCCTTGGACTATTTGTCTCAGAAATCCTTCTGTGCGCCGCTTCCAGATGACTTTAAAAGATTTTTGGGGGAGCAGCGCACAAAAGCCCTGGGGAAGGAACATGGTTTTTCGTAACCGACAGGGTTTCCCTGAACGGTTACGGGTTTTACGTCAATCCAACACCAGCGCTGCAGCCGTCTGCTGCAGCGTTAATGCCACGTCCGGCTCCAGATCCCCGATGTAAGTGCAGTTTACCGGCGATTCCTGAAAGAGCACGGAATAGAGGATGCAGGCTGTCAGATAGCTTCCTGCAGAGGAGGGATGCTGCCCGTCGGCATCCCACAGCTCGATGTCCGGGTTTTCCTGGGCGCAGCGCATAAAGCCGATGCCGGCAGGAATCATCAGCGCATCCAGTTCGTCGGCAATGGCCATATAGTTGGTCGCCAGGTCTGCCTGGACGGTTTCGCGGTTCTGTTTTTTTAATCCTATTTTCATGCCGTCTTTAGGCGCCCACGTCATAAGGAAGACGGACTGCCCGCCGGCTGCTTTGATCTTTTCATCCAGAATACGGGCCGGGGGGAACATCTCGTCGGCAGCGGAGGAGGATAACGCCTTGGTAACGTTTTCCTGAAGGATGACAAAATCCCAATGCTGTTTGCTTAAGGTCTTATCCAGCATGGCCCCTCCCTTGTCCTCCATGTCCGCATACTGGCCAAGGGTGTAATATATGGAGGAAAGCTCTTTCACATCGCTTTTATGGCCCTGGCTATGTACAATATTGACAAACATGCCGGAAAGGCCGTTATAAAATAAATGGCTGTTGCCTACAAATAAGATTTTGGGGCGCTGCCCTGCTGGCGGATCGGGTACTTTTAAATCCAGCTGGGCATGAAAATCCATGGCGTTGGCCTGGGATGCTGATGAACATCCGGTCAATGCCGCAATCAGCAGGACGGCAGAAAACAGCATTATCATTTTGAAATTTTTTTTCATGGTTTCTCCTCCATTTCTATGCCAACGATCGTAAAGTCTGAAAACAAGCCGTATGTACAAGTATATATTTTAGATCTTAACAACTTTTTAACGGTTTGTAAACAGATTTTTTAATAATTTTTTCGAAAAATTATATATTAACTGGCAGTATGAAATCTGCACAATGTTTCGTATACAAATATAGAAGAAAGAAATTTTTTCCATTCGACTTTGGTGGATTATCCATGTTATTTTCTGACTTCTCATGGTACAATCAAGATGACATTATTATAGACATCATTGGAGACGGAATTACGGACATCAGGAGCGACATCTTTGGCAGACACAATCACAGACATCCCCAGACGACAGAAAGAATGCATAATCACAGACAGCATGGAAGACACAGACACTGGCAGAAGTCTCGGAAGTTTGTTTTGGAGTTACTGACCAAGGAGGAACCTTTTTTGTTATGAAGAGTGATCTTAAAGCACTTTCTCTGGCGATGGCCGCAGCCGTGAGCATATACGGCCTGGCTGGATGCTCTATGGCCCGCAGGCAGGAGCCGGCAGCCACATCAGAGACGACAGCACGGCAGACAGAATCCATGACAGCTGCTGCAGAAGGTGCGGCACCAGAAGGGGCTTCCGAGGCAGAAACCAGGACTGAGGGATGGCAGTACAGAGAGGCTGCATTATCCCTGCTCATTGACAGCAACGTATCGTTGGACGGTTTGAGGGCGGTTTGCGACTTGGCAAAAGAAAAGCTGGGCATTACTATTGACATTGAGTATAAAGTGGACGACAGTGTATTGAAGACAAGGCTGGCGGCTGGAGAGATGACGGATCTGGTGGTATACAATTCGGGGTCGCTCCTGAAGGCTTTGAACCCGTCAGAGTATTTTATGGATCTGACAGGGCAGCCTTTTACGGACAAGTATGATGACATTTACAGAGATTCCGTCACGGTTGACGGGGTGGTGTACGGTATTCCGTTTGCATCTACCCAGGCCGGGGCGGTGATGTATTACAAACCTATATATGAAGAGCTGAATCTGGAGATTCCCCACACATGGGATCAGTTTCTGGCCAACTGCCAGGCTGTAAAGGACAGCGGGCGCACGGCGTTTATCAGCGCCACGGAAGGAAAGTCCATGACCCAGGTTCTGTTTCTTGGTGATCATTATAATGTGGCGGCCGCCGACCCGGATTTTACGGCGGAATTTGAGAAAGGCGCTGCCGGATACGCCACCCATAAGGCGGCCCTGAAAAGCTGGAAGAACTATGAGGACGTGCTTCCCTATCTGCAGGAGGATCATGAGACGACTACCTATGACCAGGCCTGCGACTTGCTGGCGCAGGGGGAGGGAGTTCACTGGGTCTGTCTGACCCAGGCTCTTTCTAATATTTACTCCATGTACGGCAAGGAGACGGCGGATCGGATCGGGGTCTTCGGAATTCCTGGTTCCGACGAGGATGATCACGGGCTTACGGTCTGGATGCCCAACTCTCTTTATGGAAGCCTTACTTCGGACAAGCAGGATGACATTCTCAGGTTTATGGAGTTTTATGTTTCAGACGAAGCGCTGAATGCCTATGCGCAGGCGATTCTTCCTGATGGCCCGTACTGCATCAGGGGCTACTCCCTTCCAGAAGGCTCCTATGCGGCGGTAAAGGAAGATATGCAGGCGTATTTTGACAAGGGCAAGACAAAAGTTGCCATGGAATTTGAGACTGCCGTAAAGGGAGCGAACTGCTCTGCCATTACCCAGTCCCTGATCTCCGGAGAGATTACCGGTGAGATGGCCGCAAGGCGGTATGATGAAGACTGCAGGCGGCAGGCGGCTCAGATGGGATTTGAGTGGAATTAGGATTGGACGGGGCGCATCTGCGCCCCTCTTTAAGCTTCCCGTTTTCTCTCTGCCTTTGAAAGAAATTTCCGAATTGCCTTGCAAATATAGGCTTTATTCTTTATACTTATTACAAGATCCCAAAAGAATGACAGCAGGAGAGGCAACAGAAAATCAGAGGATTTCCGGAGAATCGGCTGCAGGGTACAGGGGGGCGGAATGCCGTGATTCCCTGTTCATAAAGGCAGGTAAATATGAGATTTCAAAAGAAAATACTGATTCATTATGTAATGTTTCTTGCTGCATCTGTGGCAGTGATTATGGCGGTCTATTGCCGCTCATCCAAAAGACGTTTCCAGTCAGAAGAGTATTCCCGCCTTCAGGCCATGGCAGAGCAGATGGCTAAACAGATGGAACTGCGGTACAGCTCCATGGAAGCGGCAGGGGAAGCCCTTCTTTCAGACAGGGACCTTCTGGATGCTTTGAAGATCTTACAAGCGGTTCCCACAGACAGCGGTTACCGGGATGACGCAATAAAACAGGTGACTGTGAAACTGAATACTTACTATATTGTAAAGCGGTATTACCGCGTGGTGATATATAATGAGGCAGGAGATGTCTTTGCAAGCTATGATTTCGACAGCCGGAAGGTTGTGGACTTTGTTCCAAAGGAACAGGAGGTATGGACTAGCCAGGCAGAAAAGCTGCGGGGGAAGGCGGTTTTGATTCCGCCTCATAAGGATCTGTGGGGAATTTATGACAGGGGCTGCACCTTTGGCCTGCTTCGGGGCATTGTGGGGTACGGAGCTTATCTGGAGGTACAGCAGACAGAGGATATTTTAAACCAGATTTTTAACACATATGACGACAACATAAAGGTCATTGCCATGTTCGGGGAGAGAGATCTCTTCTATAATACGGCAGGCCGGGAGACAGGCGAACGTTACGGACAGATGGGACTTGAGGGAAAGACAGGAGTATTCCAGGTGAAAAATCCTCAGACCGGTAACAGGGAGATTGTCTCAGCGGTCTGTTCGGATTTGACAGGCATGACCATTTTGCTTATAGAGGACAGCCGTGTGGTGATGCAGAAGATGTCAGGGTTTTTAGCGCTGACGTGTTCTGTTGTTTTGCTGTTTGCAGGAGTATTTACTGTATTTCTTTACCATATCTCCAAAAGGATGGCAGAGCCGGTAAACCAGCTTCGCCAGCGGATGGAGAACATTACCATAAATAATCTTGAGGATTCTATCTATATTGAGAACAGTATTGATGAGATAAAGGCTTTATCCGATGCCTACGGGCAGGTGATAAAGCGGCTGAGGGAATCTTTGATAAAAGAGAAGAATCTGTCATATTTGCAGCTTCAGGCTAACTATGACCTTTTGCAGGCGCAGATCAACCCTCATTTCTTTTATAATGTGCTGAACGTGCTTTCAGCAAGGGGGCTTTCTCTGGGAGATGAAACCATCTGTCAGATCTGTGACAGCCTGTCAGGGATGCTCCGCTATGCCACCGGCAACCGGATTCGGTATGCGTCCATTGAGGATGAAATCGGATATGTGGAAAAATATCTGTACCTGATGAAATTAAGGTATCAGCACAGGCTGGAGTACACGGTAAATGTGGGAGAGGATATGAAAGGCCAGAAGGTCCCGAAGATTGTGTTTCAGCAGATTGTGGAGAATTCTATAAAGCACGGATTTGACAGCGGCCGAGACATCATAAAGATTTCCATAGAGGGCAGACTCAGCAAGGAAAAGGGACAGTGGGAGATGCGCTTTCAGGACAACGGCGGAGGCATCAGCCAGAAGGCAGCCCGGGAGATCGAGGAGCGCATGGCCCGGATGCGGAAGACTTTGACAGACAATGATACAAACATCGAGATGGAATTGGGAGGAATGGGGATTTTAAATACGTACGCCAGACTGGTGCTGTTTTTTGGAGACGGTGTGGATTTTTCCATTAAAGGGGATGGAGAGGGGACAATGGTTTTGATTGCGGCTCCAGTGTTTTTTAATGAAAAGCGGCTTTAAGCAGGACAATACCGGTTCGCAGTATTACTGCGGGATATGGTAAATGATAAAATGTCTGCCAGACCGTATGGAAAAAAGAAACATATCTGAAGAAGCGGAGGTGGATTATGTTTCATGTTTTGGTGGTAGATGACGAACCTGCTGCAGTGGACTATATCTGCAGTATGATAGAAAAGAAATGCCCGGATCTGACCGTCTCGGCGACGGCGGAAAACGGGAGAGAGGGGCTGCTGAAATTTCACGAATATATGCCGGATTTGATTATCAGCGACGTAAAGATGCCGGTAATGGACGGTCTTGACATGATAAAAGCCATAAAGGATTCCGGCGAGCAGGTGCCGGTGCTGCTGTTAAGCGGGTATCAGGAGTTTGAGTACGTTAAGACCGCCTTGACATACGGGGTGGCGGACTACATTTTAAAACCTGTGACCCCGGACGGATTTATGGCTGCCGTGGTTCCGGTTATACGGCTGCTGCGTCAGAACGTGTATGAACAGCGCAAAGAACTGGCGCGCTCCATGATTATGGGGGAGGATGTAAGGGAAGAGAAAATCCGGCGGTATTTTCCGGAACAGGCTTACTATATGGTTGTTATGCGGGAAAACGGTTTGCCCAGGCGGTTTACAGATACCCGGGAAACCGAATTGATCTCCGAATTGGAAGATATCATGTTTGTCTATGGAAGGGATGAGAGGGAGGCTCTGTACATCTGCCCTTCTGCGGCGGTTTCCGGGGCTGAGTTTGCAGGTTATATGAGGGAGGAGAGGATCAGAAAAAAGGGAAGCCACAATTTTATCACCGTGGTCATGGTGGAGGAGGCTGTTCCCAGGGAAAAGCTGAAAGACGCGGTCAGCGGATTGTATGAGGAGATGAACAGGAGTCTGTCTGTGGGCGTCACTCAGACGATTCTGGCAGGCCTGGACAGAGACAGGGATAAGGAGGATTTAGGGGAAAAGCAGGAGGCCCGCATTCATGAGCTCCATGGGACAGAGGTGATAAACGGGCTGAACCGGTATCTGGAGAAACGGGATTACGGGAAGCTTTTTGAGGAACTGCGGAAAATGATTGATAAAGCGGAGGCGGTGAAATGCCCGCAGCTGGGGCTGGAGCGCCTGGTACGGCAGTTTGCTTCTAAAGTCCAGCAGTATTTTGACAGCACCCAGGATGTTCTGGAGGAGGAACTTATGCTGGAGGATGCGTTTTATGAGGCAGGGACATCCCAGGAGCTGTATGAGAGCCTGAAAAGCATCCTGGTGCGGTATTGGAAAAAGGACAAGGAGTCTGTGAAGCTTGATTCTCCGGAATTTATAGAGGAGATCAGAGAATATGTGGAGAGCCATCTGTCCCAGGAACTGACCGTGTCCGGCCTTTGCAGGGAGTTTAACCTGTCCCAGTCCTATTTAAATTTGATTTTCAGGAAACACGGAATGGTGTCGTTTAATACATATCTGCGGAACGCCAGGATTGAAAGGGCGAAGGAGATTATGGAGAGAAATCCTCAGATGTTTATTAAAGACGTTGCCATGATGGTAGGATATAAAGATCAGTTTTATTTCAGCCGGATCTTCCGGGCGGTTACGGGAATGTCGCCGTCAGGATATCCGGGGAGGCAGTGAAGGAGGCGTTTGGGGAGCGGGAAAGCATGCAGGCAGAGGTTCTCTTAGGTTTGCGGCAGCTTTGACATAACGACATTGGCATCGGAACAGTTTAAGAAAAACAGGCCGCAGATTTTTAAACGGCCTGTTTTTCTTATAGACTTTTCGGAAACCTATAATATGGGACGAATTTAAGCCCGTATGTCAATCTGTCCTCCCAGCCCGGTTACGGCGGCTTCCATCATCTTGGCAATGGCGTCTCCGCTTTCCTCAACAGTGTCAAGGGCCTTAGACAGCATCACATAATCCAGACCGGTGTTGATCCCGCCGGTAGGCATGGAAACCGATAATGCTGATATATCCATAGCTTTTCCCCCTTCTTTGAATGTTGTGACTTTAGTATATCAAAGGCGCCGGCAAAAATCAATGGCATATCGAATATGCCTGCCGATATATTGAAAACTGTCCTTTTTTATGGTATTCTGATCTATATCAAAGAAAGATGTATTTTTTCTGATTTTGAAGGAGCGGATAATGGTAGATATTGAAAAATGCCCTGGCTGCGGCGCCATTCTGGTCTTGTCCAAAGATAGGCGAAATATGATTTGCGAATATTGCGGGAGTACATATCCCATAAAAAATATTAATGGGGAATTGGCATCGAAGGATGCCGTAGAAGCAAAAATCGTGAGTCTTTATGCTGAAGCTGAAGAGTACCGGCAAAAGGGAGATTATGGTTTGGAACTTAAAGCACTGGCAAGCGCGTTAGAGCTGTCACCTGACAATGCGCGTACTTTGGTCAAGTTGGGCAGAGCTTATCGGACTATGAACTTTTTTGCAAAGGCTGAGGAGTGCTATGAAAGAGCCATTGAGATTGATCCCCAGTATGGAGCTGCCTATTGCAATTTGGGCGCTATATGTTTATTGTCAGGAGAAAATCAAAAAGCGGTTGAGTATTATGAAAAGGGGATTGAATTGGTAGACAAACGGAATGTCTCGGAGTACTCAACGTCCCTTGCAAATTACGCTCTGGCCATTGGCAGGAGCGGAGATAAGAGAAAAGCGGCAGCTCTTTTGGACAAAGCTGAAGGATTAGGGTATAGAAATGGGAAAGTCATACGGAAAGAACTGAGGATTTCTATATTCAGCAGGTTATTCGGTTAATCGGTTTGACGCTTGTATGCCTGTAGATCAAGGATTTTTGAGATAATCGGCCATTTTATATGAAAATTTAAAAATAAGGATTTTATCGTACATTTTCTATATTATCTTTGACATAAACACTCTTTCCATTTCCCGCTTTTTCGGGTATACTGGTTAGGAATCTGAGAGAACGGAGGTTTTTATTATGAGTGTTATATTTCATCAGGCATCAAGGGAATTCCATCTGTGCAATGACGGCATCAGTTATATTATAAAGATACTGCCTAATGACCAGCTGGGGCAGCTGTATTTTGGGAAAAGAATTCATGACAGGGAGGATTTCGGATACCTGCTGGAGTTTGCCAACCGGCCTATGACGTCGGTACAGCAGGATTACGGTTTTTCCATGGAACATGTGCGCCAGGAATATCCGGCTTACGGAACCACGGATTTCCGCGTTCCGGCCCTGGAAGTGCTGCAGGAGGACGGAAGCAGGCTGACAAATTTTACATATGAGTCCCACCGTATTTTTGCGGGGAAGCCAAAGCTTAAGGATCTTCCGGCAACCTATGTGGAAGGGGAGGAGGAAGCGGATACTCTGGAGATTACCTTAACGGATAAGCTTTTGGATATGAAGCTGATCCTTTTGTATACGGTTTTTAATGGGGAGAATGCCATTGCCAGAAGCGCAAGGTTTGAGAATCACGGGAAAAAGGCAGTGCATGTTACCAGAGCCATGAGCCTTAGCCTTGATCTGCCGGACTGCGATTATGACTGGATTCAGTTTTCCGGGGCATGGTCCAGGGAGAGACAGGTGAAGGCCCGCCGTCTGGAACAGGGGATTTTGGCGGTAAGCAGCGCAAGGGGGCATTCCAGCCATAACCATAATCCGTTTATTGTGCTGAAGCGGCCTGAGGCGGATGAGTTCCAGGGGGAGGTTATGGGATTTTCCCTGGTGTACAGCGGGAACTTCCTGGCACAGGCGGAAGTGGACACTTATAACGTAACCAGGGTAATGCTGGGCATTAATCCGTTTGCATTTTCCTGGAAGCTGGAAAGCGGGGAGACGTTCCAGACTCCGGAGGCAGTGATGGCGTACTCCGGGGAAGGGTTAAACGGCATGAGCCAGACACTGCACCGCCTTTACCGTTCGCGGCTGGCAAGGGGCGTGTGGAGAGACAGGGTGCGGCCGGTGCTTTTGAATAACTGGGAGGCTACTTACTTTGACTTTAACGAGGAGAAGCTGGTAGATATTGCAAAGGCGGCCAGGGAAGACGGCGTGGAGCTGTTTGTTCTGGATGACGGGTGGTTCGGCGCGAGAAGCAGCGATTCCAGCGGCCTGGGAGACTGGTATGCAAATGAGGAACGGCTTCCAAACGGAATCAAGGGGCTTTCCGAGAAGATAGAGGCTTTGGGCATGAAGTTCGGCCTGTGGGTAGAGCTGGAGATGGTGAATCCGGACAGCGATCTGTACCGGCAGCATCCGGACTGGGCGCTTCAGACGCCGGGACGGACTTGTTCCCAGGGACGGAATCAGCTGGTTCTGGATTTTGCCAGAAAAGAAGTGGTGGATCATATTTATAATATGATTGCAAAGATCCTGTCAGAATCAAAGGTTTCCTATATTAAGTGGGACATGAACCGTTCCATTACAGAATGCTATTCCAAGGCTTTTCCTGCAGACAGGCAGGGGGAGATTTTCCATCGGTATATTCTGGGAGTTTACAGCCTGTATGAACGGCTGATCCAAAACTTCCCGGAGATTCTGTTTGAGTCCTGCGCCAGCGGCGGCGGCAGGTTTGATGCAGGCATGCTTTACTATGCGCCTCAGTGCTGGACCAGCGATGATTCGGACGCGGTGGAGAGGATTAAGATCCAGTACGGCACGTCATTTGGATATCCGGTAGTAAGCATGGGGGCTCATGTGTCAGCCACGCCGAACCATCAGCTTTACCGTCTGACGCCTCTTGAGACAAGGGGAAATGTGGCGTATTTCGGCGCATTCGGCTATGAGCTGGATCTGCAGAAGCTGTCTGAGGACGAGAGGAAGACAGTAAGGAAGCAGATCGCATTTATGAAGGAGTACCGGGAAGTGATCCAGTTTGGAACGTTTTACCGGCTTCAGAGTCCTTTTGAGCACAATATCGCCGCATGGATGGTGGTGTCAGAGGATAAGAAGACAGCCCTGGTGGGATATTATAAGATTCTCAACGATGTAAATTGTGAGTTCCGCAGGCTGCGCCTTAAGGGCCTTGACCCGGATGCCAAATATGAGGTGGAAGGCAAGGACAACTGGTTCTACGGAGATGAGCTGATGAACGGAGGCCTGGTGACCACGGACCCATCTGCAGGGCAGGTAATAGCCGGGGAGGTGTGTACGGACTTCTGGTCAAAGATTTATGTGCTGAAGGAAAAAGACAGGTAAGAAAACGAGAAAGCAGGGTATGGAACCGCAGATACCCTGCTTTTTGCTGTTGCCCTGTCAGAAGCATCTGCGGCTTCCATAAAAACAGTTGAATATGAGCATGGAATATGGTAAAATGGGAAAAATATTTGAATATGCATCTGGTAAATCCCCGTGCGCAGTCCTACCGTGAGGATTCGGGACTTTCAAAGTAAAGAGGATGGAGTGAGATTACGGATGCTTAAGGAGGAGACTGCCCCATGGAAGATTACAAGAGAGAATTTATTGAATTTATGGTGGAGAGCCAGGTGCTGAAATTTGGCCAGTTTACATTGAAAAGCGGGAGAAAATCTCCTTTTTTTATGAATGCAGGGGCGTATATAACCGGTTCCCAGCTGCGCAGGCTTGGGCAGTACTATGCAAAGGCGATTCATGACCATTATGGGGAAGATTTTGACGTGCTGTTTGGGCCGGCTTATAAGGGGATTCCTTTAAGCGTAGCTACCACCATTGCATTCAGCGAACTGTATGGCAGAGATATCCGGTACTGCTCCAACCGCAAGGAAGAGAAGGACCATGGGGATGCGGGGATTCTTCTGGGAAGCCCCATTAAGGACGGGGACAAAGTGGTGATCATTGAGGATGTGACAACATCCGGCAAGTCTATCCAGGAAACCTTTCCTATCATAAAAGCCCAGGGAGATGTGGAGATCATAGGGCTTATGGTATCATTAAACCGCATGGAGCGGGGGAAAGGCACAAAGAGCGCCATGGAGGAGATTCAGGATCTTTATGGGTTTAAGGCCAATGCCATAGTGTCCATGGCGGATGTGGTGGAGCATCTTTACAACCGGGAGTGCCTGGGCCAGATCGTGATCAACGACAGCCTTAAGGCGGATATTGACGCTTACTATGAGCAGTATGGAGCAAAGCAGTGATGCGATATTCGAGGGAAAGGAGAGTGGGGTATGGAGCGAATCTATAAGACTATGAGAAATATCGGGGCAGCCAATATTGCGGTGGGAGTGGTTTTGATCAGCGTAGGCCTGATCTCCGGAACTGTGTCCATTGTCACAGGGGCTCTTCTGCTGAAGAGAAAATCAGAAATTACATTTTAAATTACAGGCAGTATTCCAAGGACGGAATACTGCCGTTTTCGGCGCACCCTGCCCGATGATGGCGGGGTGCGTTTATGACCGCCTTTAATGGGTGCGGGGCGGTACAGGAAGTTTATGTTCAGCGAAGACCACGGGAGTTTATATGATTCGAAATACCACAAAAATTCAGAAAACGGGCTGGGTGCTGTTTGTTCTGTACTTAATAGCCCTGGTTTATTTTATGTTTTTTGCCGAGTCCATGGGAAGGACGGGCAATGCGGAAGCGGAGTACGCTTACAATCTGGAATTATTTAAGGAAATCAGCCGTTTTATTGTTTACAGAAGACAGCTTGGGTGGAAGGCGGTCATTCTCAATCTTGGGGGAAATGTGGCAGGATTTATGCCTTTTGGATTTATACTGCCTATTGTCAGCAGAAGGGGAAGACGATGGTACAATACCTTTTTACTTGGATTTTTCTTAAGTCTGTGCATTGAGACTACGCAGCTGGTTTTTAAGGTGGGCAGCTTTGATGTGGATGACTTATTATTAAATACAATTGGCGGGATTTTGGGATTCGCTACCTACAAGGTGGTGCAGGGAGTCCGCATAAGGAGGAAACGGCGTGCCGCAGAGAACAGGGAGACGCCAGAAAACGGCAGGTAGAGGAAGCAAAAAGCCAGGAAAGGAAAAGCCGAAAAGACAGGAGGACGTAAAAAGATCCTCAATGAGGGCCAGCAGCTATCAGGGGCCAAGGACTGGACAGACAGGAAACGGGAAACGGGATGGCAGCACGGAACGGGTAAGAGGGATTATACAGAAATATCTGGAGCCGGAGAGGGAGAGAGAAAGGGAGATACAGCGGAAGAAAAAGGAGATCATGGCTTCAAAGGCCAGAAGAGAAAAGAACCGCAGGGAAATTAAGGAGTCAGCCATCAGCAGAACCCCAAGGGTATCCTATGTAAGGAAGCCTTTTGCCTCCCGAAGCAAAATATCCATGTTCCTGACTGCTGCTGCGCTTCTTTTGGGAGGCGGAGGAATCTACGGGGCGGTTAGCACCCAGGGACAGGCTACCCAGACCCATGGCGCTATGGGCTTGTGCAGCATGATTTTGTCAGCCTTTGCCATCTGGTATGGAGGCATTTCTTTTTTGGAAGATGATAAAAATTATATATTGGCAAGACTGGGAATCGGGATCAGCGTGTTGGTGCTGATTGGATGGACCCTGGTGGTTGCCGTTGGACTAGGAGGTTTTGGATCATGAATGATAAAGAGTTGTTAGATGCAGATAATAAGGCGGTTATGGAGCGGTTTGAACTGTCTATGAACCGTATCGGGGCCATAGGACAGGAATCAACGGCAGCGGAGCCTTTTGGAAATTATTTTGAGAAGGTAGCTGATTTTATTGTTATGATTGAGGAACTGTATGAGGCAGTGGCGGAGGGGCGCTACCGCTTATTGCGGCTTCCCCAGCTGGAAGAGTGGAACCAGTGGCTTTATGGCGACATACTGCCGGGAAATTATGAGAAAAGCTATGCAAATCCGGAGTATGCGTCCAGAAAACTGGGGGAAGAGTGGGGGCCTGTTTTGGCTTACCTGTATACAGAGATCAGAGGGCAGATTGTGTTTGCCATGGAGAGCCGCCTGACGGAGATCACCATCTTAAATGAGCTGTTTCTTCAGATCTACGATCTCTTTGAAGAGGGGGTTCCGGAAACGGAATCCGTGAAGGATATTATTTACTGGTTTAATACGGATTATACGGATCTGACTGTAACATACCGCACCAGGGAGCTTCTTGATCCAAAGCTTTCCTTTGGCAGGGATATTGTCATGAACAGCAATCTGGAGGATATGCGGTATCTGTACTATTATGGGGAGTATGTGTCGGAAGAGGAAAAAAAGATCGCTGACTTTTTAAATCACCTGCCCCAGGAAACCATTGACAAAATGGCCCGCACGTATACAGAAGGATACCAGAAAGGCTTTCAGGTTATGGGAAAGAGCCTGGCAGGAAAAAAGACCGTGGCGGTGCTTTACGAACTTGGTTTTGAACGCATGGTGCGGCGGGCTGTGGAGCTGTTTAAGGATATGGGGCTGGAGTCTGTCATTTTCCGGGCTCCCGTATGGTCTGTCAACAGGAATCCTAACAGGAAGAGGGGATTTCACGGCACGTCGCCTAATAAACAGTATGATTATGATCATCGGTATGACTCGGCTTTGTATTTGAAAAAGGAATTTACGGACAGGAAGCTTTCGGCTTTAAAGAAGGCTCATGAGACGTGGAAAAAGGAAGGGAAAGAGTATAGCGGTCCGGCATTAATTGAGACATTTGGGGAGGATGGCTTTGAACCGGTGAATAAAAAGGAGGCTTTTGCCTTAAGTGAGAAGCAGGAAAAGCTGACAATCGTCCATGCAAATGAGTGCACTCAGGTAAGCAATGAGTATGTTCCTGGGGACGAAACCAGCTTTACGATCATTGCCTTTCCCAAACCATCTGTGGGAAAAGATTTTCAGGAGATTTTTCAGGAGACGATCCGCATCAATACCCTGGACTATGAGGTGTACAAGACGATCCAGCAGGCGATTATTGACAGGCTGGATAAGGCAGAGCATGTGGTGGTCACAGGGAAGGACGAGAATAAGACCAACTTAAAAATAAACCTTCATAAGCTGAGAGATCCGCAGAGGGAGACAAATTTTGAAAACTGTGTGGCTGACGTAAACATTCCTCTGGGGGAGGTTTTTACTTCCCCGGTACTTGCGGGGACTGAGGGAACGCTGCAGGTCAGCAGCGTGTATATCGGCCATTTCCGATTTAAAAATCTGGTTATGGAATTTAAGGAAGGAAGAGTAGTCTCCTACTCCTGTGATAATTTTGAGGATAGGAAGGCAGGGGAAGCCCTGGTGAAACAGGTGATTATGAAGAACCATGACAGTCTGCCCATGGGAGAGTTTGCCATTGGGACTAACACTGTGGCCTATGCCATGGCGCAGAGATTTGGGATTGTGGATAAGCTGCCGATTCTGATTGTGGAGAAAATGGGACCTCATTTTGCAGTGGGGGATACGTGCTATAATTGGTCGGAGGATGCAGTTATCTATAATCCTGACGGAAAGGAGATCATTGCCAAAGATAATGAGATCTCTATTTTAAGGAAAGAAGATCCGGGAAAGGCGTATTTTAGCTGCCATACGGATATTACGATTCCATACAGGGAACTGGGGGAGATTTACGGAGTTGACGAAAACGGGGGGAAGCTGCCTGTGATTGCAGACGGAAGGTTTGTGGTGCCGGGTGCTGAAAAACTAAATGAGGCGCTGGAAACCAGTGCCTGAGAGGTTGAATGTGGGGATGAAAAAGGAAAGGCCGCTGTGTGAGATGTCATGCAGCGGTGTTGTTTTTAAACGGGGAGAATTTAGGCGGCAGCGTATAAACGGCCATGAACAGGGAGTTACAAAAAAGGGCTTTAAAAAAATCAGGAAGTGAAGTATACTGTTTTTAGCGGATCATGATGCCGTGCCGGCACGGTGCGGGGATAATGGCGTGAAACGATGATGAGGCAGGCAAAGGAGTGCATATGAATGTGATCGCTGCGGTTGACAGAAACTGGGGAATCGGGAAAAACGGAAGGCTTTTGGTGGCGATTCCTGAGGATCAGAGGCTGTTTCGCCAGGAAACCCTTGGAAAGACAGTGATTATGGGGAGAAAGACTTTGGAAAGCCTGCCCGGGGGAAAGCCTTTATACGGCAGGAATACAATAGTATTGTCCAGAAACCCGGAGTACGGGATAAGGGGCGCATGCTGCGTGTCCAGTGTTTCGGAGGCCCTTGCGGCAGTGAAGGGCTGTAAAGCGGAAGACGTATTTGTGGCAGGGGGAGAGGAGATTTACAGGGCCTTTCTGCCGTACTGCCGCACTGCCCATGTGACTTATATTGATTATGCCTATGAGGCGGACGCCTATTTCCCGGACTTGGACAGGGATCAGGAATGGGTTCTGGATGTGGAGACAGAGGAGGCTACTTATTTTGACATTTGTTACAGCTTCCGCAGGTATGTCAGAAGATCGGCAGGGCTGCGATTATGACAGCAAGGCTTAAGGCGGCAGTTTATCCCTATGGCGCAGGTGCAGGGAAAGAAAGAAGTGCAGGGAACCTGGCATTGGCGGCTGTCGGGAAGGGAGGCTGCGGCTGATTGCAGAGGATAAAGGAGAGTAATAGGCAGATGGTAAATAGACGAAAAAAGTACCTGGCAAAAATCCGGCAGGCGGGAGTGCTTGTGCTGGCAGGAATGCTTTTGTGGCAGCATCCTTTGACAACGTTTGCTACTTCGGCGAGCAAGGCGGCGAAAGAAAAAAAGGAAGCGGAACAGAAGCTTAAGGATGCCAACCGCAAAGCAGATGAAGCGCAGCAGAAGATCAACAGTACAAAGACAGAGGTTACTACTTTAAGCAGTGAGCTTTCAGAACTGTTAGCGGAGATCTCCCTTCTGGAAACGGATATCGAGTATAAAAACCAGCAGATCCACCAGGCTCAGGAGGAATACGATGCGGCGAAGGTAAGGGAAGAGAGCCAGTATGATGCCATGAAGAAGCGGATCAAATATATGTATGAGCGGGGGGAGACGGAGTATCTGGATATTCTCCTGCAGGTAAAAAGCATGACAGAGCTTTTAAATAAGAGCGAATACATAGAGGCTCTCTATACATATGACAGGGAGAAGCTGGAGGAATACCAGGAGACAAAGCTTCAGGTAAAGCAGTACAAAGCCCAGCTGGAGAATGAGAAGGCGGAGATGGAGGGCATGCAGCTGGAGTATGCGGCCCAGCAGAGGGAGCTGGAGACTACGATTGCCCAGAAGCGGAAAGAGATTGCCAATTTTGACGAGCAGCTGGCAGCCGCCAAAGCGGAGGCTGCTGCTTATACGGCGACCATTGCCAGAAAGAATGAGCAGATCCGTCAGGCTCAGGCAGAGGAAGCCAGGAGAAGGGCAGAGGCCCAAAGGCAGGCGGCGGAGGCCAGCAGGCAGGCAGCAGAGGCAGCCAGCCTGGCCGCTGCCGCAAGCAGCGCAGCAGCGGAGAGCCTGGCGGCTGCGGATGGGATCATCGCCCAGAATCCAGGCGGCGGAGAGAATCCGGGAGATACCCAGGTGATGCAGGCGCCGCCGGCCCAGACGACGGCTGCCACAACGGCTGCGTCAGAAGGGCCAAAAGCTGAGACGACCAAGGCTCAGGAACCGGCGGCTACAAAAGCCGCCAGCAGCGGAGGCTCAGGGCAGGGGCAGTCAGTGGTAAATTATGCCATGCAGTTTATTGGCAACCCTTATGTATACGGAGGCACCAGCCTGACAAATGGTGCGGACTGCTCCGGATTCGTTCAGAGCGTGTACAAGAACTTCGGCGTCAGCTTGCCCAGAAGTTCGTCCCAGCAGCGCTCTGCGGGGACAGCTGTGGATTATGCCGACGCTCAGCCGGGAGATATCATATGTTATGCAGGCCATGTGGGCATTTATATCGGAAACGGACAGATTGTCCATGCCAGCTCGCCTACTACGGGAATCAAGGTGGGAACTGCTACCTATCGGAGCATTTTAAGCGTGCGGAGGATTTTTAACTAAAGCTTCTGGGGCAGGATCGGAATGTATGGGAAAATTGTGCGGAAGAAAGGGAGAGGACTTATGCCGAGGGCAATGACAAAAGAGGAAAAATATAGGCAGATGATTGAAACGCCGGTGCAGAAACTGATTCCGCGTCTGGCGGTTCCCACGATTATCAGCATGCTGGTTACCTCGATTTATAATATGGCGGACACGTTTTTCGTAAGCCAGATTGGGACCAGCGCTTCAGGGGCTGTTGGGGTCATGTTTTCTGCGATGGCCATGATCCAGGCTATCGGTTTTACCTTGGGAATGGGAAGCGGCAATTACATTTCCAGATCCCTGGGCAGCCGGGATGAGGAGACGGCGTCCCAGTCAGCGGCCACGGCGTTTTTTACCGGGGGGATCATCGGCATTGTGATTGCCGTGGCGGGAACCATATTTTCAAGGCCCCTGGTGTATCTTCTGGGCGCCACAGACACCATCGCTCCTTTTGCCCGGGATTATGCCAGATATATTCTGATTGCTGCGCCGTTTATGATTACTTCTTTTGTAATGAATAATATTCTGCGTGCTCAGGGAAATGCGGTGTTTGCCATGATCGGCATTACTGCGGGAGGGATTCTCAACATGTTTCTGGACCCGGTGCTGATTTTTGGCTTTGGCATGGGGATATCCGGTGCTGCCATCGCCACTATGGCAAGCCAGATGGTCAGTTTTGTCATTCTCCTCTATCAGTGCAACAGGCAAAAGGGGTGTATCAGCATCCGCCTGGGCAAATTTACTCCAACCTTAAAAATGTATGGGGAGATTCTTCATGCTGGTCTTCCTTCCTTCTGCCGCCAGGGACTGGCAAGCGTGGCCACGGTAGCCTTGAACTTTGCGGCGGGGCCTTACGGGGATGCGGCTATTGCCGCCATGTCCATTGTATCCCGGTTTATGATGTTTATCAATTCCAGCCTTATCGGTTTTGGCCAGGGATTCCAGCCGGTATGCGGGTTTAATTTCGGAGCCAGAAGATATGACAGGGTGCTGGGGGCATTCTGGTTCTGCGTGAAAGTGGCAGTGGTTATGTTAAGCGGGTTCGGCATCGCGGCATTTGCGTTCAGCCGGCCTATTATTACGGTTTTCCGAAGAGAGGATGCGGAGGTGATCCGCATTGGGACCAGGGCGCTGCGGCTGCAGCTGATTACCATGCCCTTCCAGGCCTGGGTGATCATGGTCAACATGCTGACTCAGTCCATTGGGTACGGGTTCAGGGCCTCTCTGGTGGCCATGGGGCGCCAGGGGCTGTTTCTGATCCCGGCGCTGCTGATCCTGCCCGAAGCCTGGGGGCTTCTGGGGCTGCAGATTTCGCAGCCAACGGCAGATATGCTTACATTTGTGCTGGCAACAGGAATCGTTGCAGGGATTTTAAAAGAATTGGGACAAATGAGGGATGAAGAGAGAAGGGAAACATTTCAAAACTGAAAGATTGATAGACAGGGAGACTGGCAGAATGCACATCAGCAAAAGATTGGAGGAGAGTGAGGGATGAACGTTCTTAAAAAGAGAATCACAAGCTTTTTTATGGCTGCTGCCTTGGTTTTGAATCTTGGAACCATTACGTCCCATGCCGAGCCGCCTCAGTGGCCTGGGGACGTGGGAATCGTGGCCGGGGCAGGCATTGTCATAGACGCAGATTCCGGGGCGGTTCTTTTTGGACAGCAGATACATGTCCCTTATCCGCCTGCCAGTATTTTAAAGCTGCTGACGGCTTTGGTGGTGGTGGAAAACTGCGGGATGGATGAAACCGTAACCTTTTCCTATGATGCAATCCATAATCTGGAGGCAGGCGCAGGAAATAAGCTGTCTCTGGCAGAGGGGGATCAGATTTCTGTGGACGACTGCCTTCACATGATGATTCTTCTGTCCAGCAACCAGTCCGCCAATGCGCTGGCAGAGCATGTGGGGGGAAGCAGAGACGGGTTTGTGGAGATGATGAACAAGAAGGCAATGGAGCTGGGATGTTCGCCAGACGAGACTCATTTTGCCAACCCGTCAGGCCTTAATGATGACAATCAATATGTCAGCGCATACGACATGGCTCTGATTGCCGCCGCCGCATTTGAAAATGAGGAGGTATTTCGGATCAGTTCTACCAAACGGTATTCTGTGGGACCTACCATCAATAATCCTGACGGCGCCAATATCAGCATGGAACACCGCATTGTTATGGAGGAGAACAAAAGCAGTGAATATTACTGCCAGGGCGCTAAGGCTGGAAAGACCGGCTATACTTCCAAGGCGGGAAATACGCTTGTGACTTATGCGGAACGGGACGGAAGAAGGATCATCTCCGTTATTTTAAAGGGCAGCGACAAATACCAGTACTACATGGATGCAAAGAGTATTATGAATTTTGGCTTTTCTTCTTTTAAGAATGAACCTGTCAATGAGGCGGAAGGCTTTTTGCAGGAGCAGGAGGAGTTTGAGTTTGCCGGAAACACATATCCTGCGTCCAGGCTGCGGCTGGAAGATTCGGTGATCACGATTCCTAATGGGGCTGCATTTTCAGATGCCGAAAGGAGCCTGACAACGGATCTGCCAGAAGGCCATCCGGAGGCGGCAGTGGCTATGCTGACATACACTTATAATGAGAGAAAAGTGGGAAGCGCATACATTTTTGATACCCAGCGGGAAGCAGAATTGGCCCAGGAGCAGGCCAGCAGAGAGGCGGCAGAGGCTTCCAGGGCGGCAGCGGAGGCGCTGGGGGAGACATCTGCAGAAAGCCAGGAAGAGGAACCTTCCTCCGCCTCAGAGGAAAATGAGAAGGGGCAGGAAAGGGGCGGGCTGTTTTCCGGATTTTCACTGGGACAGAATCAGATTTTAATATTGGTGGCTGCTGTGGGTGCTGCTGCTGTCCTGGGAATCGGGATTTTCTTAGGGATCAGAAAAAAGAAAGAGAGGATTGAAAGGGAGAAACGCCGGGAAAGACGGAGACAGCGGCTTTTGGAGATTGGATATAATGAGGAGGATTTCGAGGAGCTGGTGAGGAAACGCAGAGAAAACGGATCGGGAAAAGGAAGAAAGTAGGAAATAAGATACTATATGTCAAAACGCCACAATTCAAACGAATCATGGCGTTTTGACTGTCTTTATATGCTATCTTTTCGTTTTTCGATGCAGCTCACTTAAAATTTTCCAGCCTTCGCCGCTTCCTCAACCGCAACAGCCACGGAAACAGTCATACCAACCATAGGATTGTTGCCTGCGCCGATGAGTCCCATCATCTCAACGTGTGCCGGTACAGAGGAAGAACCAGCAAACTGAGCGTCGGAATGCATACGGCCCATCGTATCAGTCATACCGTAAGAAGCCGGTCCTGCTGCCATGTTGTCCGGATGCAGAGTACGTCCTGTGCCGCCGCCGGAAGCAACGGAGAAATACTTTTTACCTTTTTCCACGCACTCTTTCTTGTATGTGCCTGCAACGGGATGCTGGAATCTGGTTGGGTTGGTGGAGTTGCCGGTGATGGAGACGTCCACGCCCTCTTTCCACATGATGGCAACGCCTTCGGTTACGTCATTGGCGCCATAGCAGTTAACTTTTGCACGGGGGCCGTCGGAGTATGCCTTTCTGTATACTTCCTTTACCTCGCCGGTGTAGTAGTCCATCTCAGTCTCAACGAAGGTAAAGCCGTTGATCCTTGCAATAACCTGGGCGGCGTCTTTTCCAAGACCATTTAAGATAACGCGGAGAGGTTTCTGACGAACACGGTTGGCTTTCTCTGCGATGCCGATAGCGCCCTCTGCAGCTGCGAAGGACTCATGGCCTGCCAGGAATGCGAAACAGTCAGTCTCCTCTTCCAGAAGCATCTTGCCTAAGTTGCCGTGGCCAAGGCCCACTTTGCGCTGATCGGCAACAGAACCGGGGATACAGAAAGACTGAAGTCCCTCGCCGATGGCCGCAGCAGCGTCAGCAGCCTTACGGCATCCCTTTTTAATAGCAATAGCAGCGCCTACGGTGTAAGCCCACTTTGCATTCTCAAAACAGATAGGCTGAATGCCTTCTACCATCTTATATACATCCAAGCCGGCATCCTTGGTTATTTTCTCTGCCTCTTCAATAGAAGCGATGCCGTAGCTTGCCAATACTTCATTGATCTGTTTAATACGTCTCTCGTATGATTCAAATAATGCCATGATATGTATTTCCCTCCTGAATAATTATAACGGAAATGGTTCGAAAAATTCCTCTACAGCTTTATTCCTGACGCGGATCGATGATCTTTACTGCGTCTGCAACGCGGCCGTACTGGCCTTTTGCCTTCTCCCATGCGGTGTTGGGATCGTCACCTTTCTTGATGAAGTCAGTCATCTTGCCAAGGCTTACGAACTGGTAGCCAATGATCTGATCTTCTGCATCCAGAGCGATGCCTGTAACATAGCCTTCCGCCATCTCAAGATAACGAGGGCCTTTTTTCAGAGTTCCATACATAGTACCAACCTGAGAACGCAGGCCCTTGCCCAGATCCTCCAGCCCGGCGCCGATGGGCAGACCTTCTTCGGAGAACGCACTCTGGGTTCTGCCGTATGCGATCTGTAAGAACAGTTCTCTCATAGCGGTATTGATCGCATCACATACAAGGTCGGTGTTCAATGCCTCTAATACGGTTAAGCCCGGAAGAATCTCAGATGCCATAGCTGCAGAGTGGGTCATGCCGGAACAGCCGATGGTCTCAACCAAAGCTTCCTGGATGATGCCTTCCTTAACATTCAGGGTCAGCTTGCAGGCGCCCTGCTGCGGAGCACACCAGCCAATGCCGTGGGTCAGGCCGGAGATGTCGGAAACCTGTTTGGATTTTACCCATTTTGCTTCCTCCGGGATCGGAGCTGCGCCATGATGAACGCCCTGTGCAACTGTGCACATCTTCTCTACTTCATGTGAATAAATCATTGTAAAACTCCTTTCAAATAAGTAATAATTGTGAAGTACTTTGCTCGTTAAAATTATCACATCATACTTAGTAGTATTTTCTCACAAAATGCCAAATTAGTCCAGAGTTTTTTTCTAAATTTTACCGGAAATTTCTTTCGGAAACAGGAATCGTTTGGATACTATAATTTTTTTAGAAAGGATTTGGGAAATTCGGGGGAAAAGGCGCAGGAAATCCCCAAAGTTTGGAAAATATGGCCTGTGTGAGGGCGGAAAACGTGGTTTTAAGTGAATAACCGCTTTGATTCTGACATATAATGGAATAAATGGACATCCATCATTAAGGATTCATAATCAAATATACCAGGAGGGCAAATTATGGAGAGAAGGCATAGGAGAACCAGGCAGGAGAAGCTGGAGGATGAACTGTTAAAAACAGAAGAGGCTATTGAACAGTATACGGAGGCTATTGCCACAATGCGGGAGAAGAGGCAGTCTCTTATGGAAGAGATTGAGGCGGAGCATATGCGGGAGGTAACAAAGCTTCTTAAGGAAAAGAATCTGTCAGTGGAGCAGCTGAAGAACCTTTTAGGCGGGCTTTCACCGGAAAATATGATGGAGCAGCAGGGCGCATAAGCCCTGCTTTTTAAAATGCGCTTTAAAAAATTTACTTTAAAAAATGGCGCATTTAATTTCTTGTTGGAAATCAGCATCTGTGATATACTATAATTTTAGAAATGTTTCAGATGGATGGGAGGCTGCTGTGAAAAGGACAGTAAAAGTTTCTTTCCCTGCGGCAGGATTAACAAAAAGAGGAGGCAGAACGATTTGAATATTGCATTGCTTTTATCCGGAGGCACTGGAAGCCGCATGGGAGGCAGCGTTCCGAAACAGTATAGAAAAGTATCCGGCAGGCCGGTCTTTTCCTATTGCATGGAGCGTCTGTTTGTCCATGAGAAAATTGACGGGGTGCAGATCGTGGCTTCTTTGGAGTGGCAGCCGGAGATATGCCGCTGGGCAGAGCTGACTATGGGAAGGACATTGTGGGAGGGGAAGTTTCGGGGTTTTTCTCTTCCCGGGGAAAACAGGCAGATGTCTATCTATCATGGGCTGGAAGGGATACAAAGGTATGGGCATAAGGAGGATTATGTACTTGTCCATGACGCTGCCAGGCCGCTGCTTTCGACAGAGCAGATCAGCGCCTGCCTGGACAAAGCCATGGGCCATGACGGGGCTATGCCGGTTCTTCCCATGAAAGATACGGTGTACTGCAGCCATGACGGGCGGAAAGTGGAAAAGCTGCTGGATCGGAAGACCATTTATGCGGGGCAGGCTCCAGAAGTATTTCTTTTAGGAAAATATTACGAGGCCAACCGGCGGCTTCTGCCGGATAGGATTCGGGAGATTAACGGTTCCACAGAGCCGGCGATTATGGCAGGGATGGATATTGCCATGATTTTTGGAGATGAAAAGAATTTTAAGATTACCACCATGGCTGATCTGGAACGGTTCCAGGGGCTGATTCAGGGAGACTTGGCCGAAAAACAGGTAAAGGAGTGATTCCCGCAGTACATAAACAGACAGTTATGAAGGCAGGAGCTGTCTGGAAGATTCGGCGGATCTTCAGATCTTCCGGCGGCCTTAAGAGCACATCAATCGAGAAAGGAGGCTTTTTATGAAAGCATGGGTTTTACATGATGTTAATGATTTGCGTCTGGAAGAGGTACCGGTTCCGTCGCCAGGGGAGCAGGAGGTATTGGTGGCAGTAAAGGCGGCAGGCATCTGCGGTTCGGATATTCCAAGGATATTTTATACAGGCGCCCATACCCATCCCCTGATTCCCGGACATGAATTTTCAGGAGAAGTGGTGGAACTGGGAAAAGGGGCAGATAAAAATTGGCTGGGACAGAGAGTGGGCGTTTTTCCTCTGATTCCGTGCAGGGAATGTGAACAGTGCAGGAAAAAGCAGTATGAAATGTGCCGGGATTACAATTATCTGGGCTCCCGCAGAGACGGCGGCTTTGCAGAGTATGTGGCAGTGCCGGTGTGGAACCTGGTTTCTCTTCCAAGGCATGTATCATTTGAGGAGGCAGCTATGCTGGAGCCTATGGCAGTGGCGGTTCACGCCATGAGGCAGATGGTGCCGAAAATACGCCTGTTCCAGAAAGTGCGCAGCTCGGAAAAGATAGCGGTATGCGGCCTTGGCCCCATAGGGCTGCTTCTCGTGATGTTTCTTAAGGATGCGGGATTTGAGGATGTTTCTGTCATAGGAAACAAGGAGTTTCAGAAAAAGATTGCATTAAAGCTGGGGCTGGAGGAAGCGGATTACTGCGACGGCAAAGTGCGGGACCCGTATGAATGGCTTATGGAAAGAACCGGCGGAACCGGCACGGACGGATTCTTTGAGTGCGTGGGGAAAAACGAGACGTTTGGGCTGGCATTAAAAAGTGCGGCGCCAATGGGAAAAGTGACGCTGGTAGGCAATCCGTACTCAGACATTTCTTTGGAGAAAGAGGTATACTGGAAGATTTTGAAAAGGCAGATAACGCTGGCCGGAACTTGGAATTCTTCATTCCTCCATAATCCGGAGGACGACTGGAGCTATGTGCTTGGCAGTCTGGCACAGAGAAGACTCTTTCCCACAGAACTGATCTCTCACAGATTTCCGCTGGAAGAGCTGGAGCAGGGCCTTGGAATTATGAAGAATAAGACTGAGGAATATGTAAAAATAATGATGACTGCGGGGAAATAATTTTTAATAATGGATTGGACAGGCCTGCCCTTGAGGACGAAACGATTCGCTCTGGCAGGCCAAATGTCATTTAGTTAAGGTTGTTGCAAGCCCATGGGGGGCATCTCCTGTCAAGGTTCAGAATTGCCAAACGTTCCGAAGAGCCCGAAAAACAGGTCTCTTCTCCACGGCATTAATTCACCCTGACAGGAGATGGCCCCCATGGGGCAAAAGCAGGATTCGCTTAACTCTATATGATATTGCTGGCAGGCCTGGGCATTTTTTGAAAAATCTCATAGGCGGTGACAAGGGGGCGGGAAGAACTTTTCCTGCTGAAACCATAAAGAGTATGTGAAAAGGGTACCGCATATAAATAAAGAAGTATAACCGCAGCATTGATAAGACATTTTTAGCGAAAAAGCAGAAGAAAAGATTGATAAAAACAGTTGCCAAAATGTATAGGTTTTGGCAATAGAAAATCATGGGTAAAAATCCATAAGAAAAATGGTTAAGAATATTGAATTTTTGACGATATTATGATAGGATGAACTGAAATTTATAGATATCATAAAGTTGCCAAAACCTATACATTTTGGCAACATATTTGCCGCTGGCTGATTTGTTTAAGGCAAGATTAAATCTTTTCAAATACCGCAGCAAGGAGGCAGAAATGCCGCAGAATACCATATGCAAAACTGTTCATCAGTATAATAAGACCCGGATTCCTAGTGAGGATATGGCCAGGCTTTGTGAGATTGCAGAGGACTGCCGCAGGGTGAAGAACTATGTATACCGGTTATATGGCGGAATCGGCGGCCTGTCAAAGATTTATCCGGGATATACGGTTCAAAATGAGATGACTGCATCCGGGCTCCGCCAGGAACTGGGACTGCCCTCGGTGTACTTTTATCTGGCAGTGTTTGATGCGCTGGCAGACATAAAAAGCCAATGGACCAGGACGAAATCCCAGGTTTTGGGAAGGATAAACCAAAATCAGGGCCTGACGCCGGAGGAGAAGCACTTTTTGCGGTTCCTTTTAAAAGTAAACAATGCGCTGGATGCAGTTCTTAGCCGCAGCAGCGTGCAGCTGCGCCAGGACCTGCAGAAGCAATATGATCAGCTGGCGTCTGGGGTGGAAGTAAAAAAGCTGGAAAATTATATGCGTAGACAGGTGAGAGCCCTGCATGTGCGGCAGAATTCCCAGAAGGCCGACGGCTTTTCCCTGTCAGAGCGGGCTTATCGCTATGAGGATCATGGGATCTACATCACCATAAAAGAAAAGCGAAGGAGGATTTTTATTCCTCTGACGGACAATAACCATTACGACAGGCAGATTTACTTGAAACTGTTTCCCCAGGAGGGAAACATTGAGATCAAGGTTCCGGTTCAGGTGGCCGTGAAAAGGCATAGGGACTATAAAGCCAGCGTTGGACTGGCGCTGGGACTGACCGCCATGTTCGTAACAGATGAAGGGCACATTTACGGGGAAAAGCTGGGAGAATATCAGAGGGAGCAGTCAGAATGGCTGCGCACCCAGACAGCCAGACGCCACGCCGACAGGGAGGCAAAACCGGGAAGAAAGAAATATTCCGCAAAAAAGAGGCGGATGGAGGAGAGGCTTCACAGCTACATCAATATGGAACTGAACCGTTTTCTGAAAACGGAAAAGCCGGAAGTCATTTACATTCCCAAACTGCCCCGGCCAGGGAGACACGGGGGAAACAAAGCGGTGAACCATCTGGTTACCCTGTGGCAGAGAGGATATATCAGAAAAAGGCTGGAACAGAAATGCGGCCAGCAGTCCGTAAGGATTGTGGAAGTATTTGGGAAGGGGATCAGTATTGAATGCAGCGGCTGCGGCGGGGAAGGAATCAGGGAGAACGGGATGTTTAGGTGTCCTGGCTGCGGATATGAGGCGGATGAAAAGAAAAATACGGCCAGGAATGTAAAAAAGCGGGGAACCGCAATGGAAGATTGTCCATGAAATAGGATCATAGGAGTGTCTGCCCCGATAAACCAGGATGACGAATCCTGATTTCATCCAGAAAAAAGCAGGGCTTTTGAAAAGGGAACCGGGCAGAAATTCATGATATAAAAAATGTACGGCATTAGAAGGCGGACAGATATAGGAAAGTCTGCGTATTGGGTATGCCAGGACTCTGCGAACACGGGCTTTGTGTTTCCCATAGGGGCATCAAGGTGAAAAACCTGCCTGAGGGCCAAATTCGGGCGGGGTATGTGACGTAGCAGGGAGCGAAGCGGGAAGGGCCGCATCATCGTAGGGCCTGCCTGAGGGCGGAGGGCTTTAAGATGACCAATATGCCTTATTTTAAAATAAACTGGAGAGGGCAGAACATGAGAAAGCAGCAGAAGAGACAGGCAGAGGAAATCGTCAGCCTGCTGGGAAAGGTCCATGAAGGGATAAAAAAGGCAGTCGACACAGGAAGATGCGAAGAGGCCATGGGGCTTTTAGCCCAATGCCAGGAAAGCGCCATTCTTCTGGGAGAAACCATAGAAGAGTCAGAAGGGGAAGGGTTTGAGACGGTTCCGCTTTTGGAAGGATATTGTGAGAAAGTCTACCAGCTCTATGATGCTTTAGGGAAGGGACAGGAAGTAAATGGGGCCAAGGCTGTTAAGGCGCTGAGAAAGGCTCTGATTCCTGTAGAAAACAGCGTTAAAAATAATATAAAGGTTCGCATGGAAGCGGTGTTCCTGCCATATAAGGCCTCCATGTGGGATTCTCTGGAGAGCGTGTGGAAGGCGGCAGAAGAAGATCCGGACTGCGACGCTTATGTGATCCCGATTCCTTATTATACGAAAAACCCGGATGGGAGTTTTCGGCAGGAGCATTACGAGGGTGACCAGTACCCGGATTACGTACCAATAACCAGGTATGAGGATTATGATTTTGCAGGGCGTCATCCGGATATGATATTTATCCATAATCCGTATGATAATTACAATTATCTCACCAGTGTGCATCCTTTTTTTTATTCTAAAAATCTGAAGCAGTTTACAGAAAAATTAGTTTATATACCTTACTTTATACTGGGTGAAATTGAGCCTGAAGATAAAAAAGCAGTGGAGGGAATGTCCCACTTTGTCACGCAGCCTGCAGTGATCTATGCGGATCGGGTGATCGTTCAGTCTGAGAAAATGCGTCAGATCTATGTAAACGTGATGACAGAGTTTACCAGAAATATATCTGCGGACAGGAAGTACTGGGAGGGGAAGATCCTTGGCCTTGGATCGCCCAAGACGGATAAGGTGCTGAATACCAGAAAAGATGATGTGGAAGTGCCGGAGGAGTGGCTGAACGTCATAGAAAAAAAGGACGGAAGCTGGAAAAAGATAATCTTTTATAATACCAGCATTACGGCGCTTCTGCAGAACAGCGAGGGGATGCTTGCTAAGATGCGGGACGTGTTTCAGGTGTTTCGGGAAAACCAGGAACAGGTGGCGCTGCTTTGGAGGCCCCATCCCCTGATTCGGGCAACCTTTGAGGCCATGAGGCCGCAGCTGTGGGAGGAATATGAGGAGATCGTCAAGGAATACCGTGAAGCCGGGTGGGGAATCTATGATGACACGGCGGATGTTGACCGGGCCATCGCCCTGTGCGACGGGTATTATGGGGATCACAGTTCCCTGGTAAGGCTGTGCAGGGAAGCGGGGAAACCGGTGATGATACAGAATGTGAAATTATGCGCTAAGAGAATGGGATAGGCTATATTAATAGTAAAAAAGGAAAACATATGTCAAAAAGTAAAAGAGGGATCTTGGCTTATGGAGCCTATGTAGAAGAAAATAAATTGTGGATACCTTCCAGAGAAGTAAATGGATTATTTTATGCTGATCATACAAATAGTGGACATGTAGAGTTTCAACAGACATTTTTAAATTGTAAACAAGAGAACGCTTGGAATATTGGGAAAATAATCAACACTGGTGAAGAATTATTTTTTTTCTCCAAGAACGCCTATCAGGTATGGATTTGGAATAAAAAGACCAGGACAATGGAAGATTATTTCTATTGCCCAGAACAGATGGGAAAAATAACAAATATTGAGCAAGTTCGAAACGAAATTTGGATATTTCCGGATTCTTTTCGGAACCCTATTATTATCTTTGATATAAAGAGTAAAAAAAGCAGTGCTTTAGAATGGAAAGATATGGGAGTTGTAGACTCGGACAGCTCACCATTTACAAGAACAGTTCAAGAAAAAGGAAAATTATACTTAGCTACAAGGAAAAAAAATGCAATCCGTTTATATGAAATTGACTGCCTGAAAAGACGATGCTTTTCTAAACCGTTAGTTGATCTCTGCTATATTAACTGTATAGAAGTAAAGGATAAAACCATATGGATATTAGGCAGAAATAGATCAGAAAAGACAGCTTTATATAGATATGACATTAATACTATGCATCTGGTTCAAATGATCGAAATGAGGAATATCAAACTTAATGATGACATTTTCATGCAGTATTTCAGAATGGTTCTCATTGGCTTCAGATTGATCTTTATTCCGGCTTTAGCCACGAATATTATTATATATGATATAGAGAAACAAAAGGATGAAGTATTGCAGTATCCAGAAGGTTTTAGATATGATAAGCAGAAAAAGGGATGCAGTATGTTTACTGAAATACAAATAGCAGACGGAGTCATGTATTTATTTCCTTTTTCTACGGAACAGATATTGAGTTTGAATTTGTCGGATTTTCGACTAAAAAGCGTAAATATAGAATGTGACAATGAAGAATATATTAAAGCATGCGCAAATTACTTTTTTAGTGAGAACCGCATTTTTTATGAAGACGAATTCATGACATTACCATGCTTATTCTACGACAGTCATAGAGAGAAAAAAAGGGTTAAGAAAATAGAGGCAATATCAGCAGGTGATATGATTTATCAATATATGAGAGATAATTGCTAAGAAAACAGAAAGGTATAAAAATTTAAATGTTTTCAGAGAAGTTTATAATATATGGTACATCTTGGAATGCTGTTAAATGCATATGGAAAATAGGAATTGAACATATTTTGCTCTTTGTAGATGAGAAGAAAAATGTATCACAATTTTATGGAAAACCCGTAAGAAGAACAGAGGATGCTTTGGCAATCAGAAAGAGGGAATACATATTAGTTGCTTCTTCCGAGTCAACTTATTTACAGATTAAAAAGTTTTTAGAAAATTTCGGATTGATAGAATTTGAGGATTTTATCTTTTATGAGTTATTTAGAAAAAAAATAGCGCTTATTTACGGGAACTGTCATACGATTCCAATAAAAGAGGGGCTGCGTTTAAATAGAAAATTCTATGAAGAATATAGTTTTTACCCATTAAAACCAATTCAGGATATTAAACGCGACAACACATCAGATTATAATTTTCCTGTCTTTGAGAGAAGTGATTTATTTATACACCAAAATATCAGAGAAAATAATTCTTATGGGCCGGAATACGCTTCAAAGCATTTGTTAAGACGTCTTAAGCCTTCTTGTAAAGTGATTGCAATCCCGAATGTATACAAAATTCCGAAATGTTTTTTTCCACAAACTTATGAAGGGAAAGTAATTGAACGGGGGGGCATTAAACTATTTCCTTTTAGAGATACATTTGTTGATCAGCTTTATGAGGAGCGAAATTCTATAGAAAAAATAGTATCTATACTGAATCAGGATACCTTTATTGATAGAAAGAAAATACATTTGGAATGGGATGTGTTTTACGATAAAGTGAGAAAAAGAGAATACGAATGGGATGTAAAGCTATCTGACTTTTTAATAGAAAATTATCGCGAGCAGCAGCTTTTTTATGATCAGAACCATCCAACAAATGTAATGATTCAATATTTTGTAGTCAGCATTTTAAAAATTCTATATTCAGATATTATTATAGATGAAAGACTCTTTGAAAATTTATTACGCTTGGATACATATGAGATTCCAATATATAATTCAGTAGCTAAAGCATTGGATCTGAGATATAAAAAGTGTTTTTTTAGGGAATATAGTAAAAATAAAATTTGGCTTAAAGCTATGGATTTCGAAGAATATATCCGACAATATATAATTTGGAATTTTTCAGAACCGGAGGCAGCTTTGAAATAAACCTAGGCGTTTTGCGAATATTTGCTGTATGGAAGCTGTATGCTGATGACATGAAAAAACTAGAAGAAGGAAACAATCGGTATGGAAAATGAGAATGAGCTATCTAAGCTTATATTCGATAAGTTTAGTGATATAGACGATATGGAGGAAAAAGAGTTTATTATCTATCCTTTTGGAAAGATAGGAAGAGCAGTAAAAAAAATATTGAATGAAGAATGGGGAATTAAAGAGAAATACATTATTGACAGCAAGGAGACAGGAGAAAACATATATCCAATATGTTTTTTGAAAAATAAGGAATTATCTCAATGTTACATAATAATAGCGTGCGACAATCATGAAATCTATAAAGAAATCGTAGAGAATATTTTGGAATATGTCCACAGGTGGCAGATTATAGAGTTGTTTCCAAGAGTACGGATTGGAAGGTATTCTTATGGACCGCTATGTAATCAGTGGCAGTGTCTTGAGAGTATTGGTGCATTTTGTTCCTTTGCACAAGGAACAGAGATAGTGGGAAAACATGATGTGTATATATCATCCCATGAATTTCTTTCGTATCCTGGAAATTGGATGCGGCATCCGGGATACATTCCCGGAATAAAAATAGCAAGGCCTAGAATAAATAAGAAGACACGGATTGGAAATGATGTGTGGATCGGTAAGAATGCTATAATAATTGCTGGATGCAATATTGGAAACGGAGCTATCGTTGGAGCGGGAGCTGTTGTGACTGCTGATGTACCAGATTATGCTGTTGTCGGGGGGTTCCGGCAAGAATAATAAAGTACAGGTATACTTCCGATCAGATCGAAAAGCTGAATCAGATAGCATGGTGGGATTGGCCACATAAGAAAATAAGAGAGAATTATTTGGATTTTTATTTAGATATCAATGAATTTATAAAGAAGCACTACAGAAATGGAATCCAATATGATAAATAGTGTTCGGTGTAATGGTATTGTAAATTAATTATATAAAATAAATAGGAGAAAGAAAAGAAATGACTGTAGGAATGATACCTGTCAAATTGAATAATCAGCGTGTTCCAGGGAAAAATTTAAAGGCTTTTGAAGACGGTACTCCATTAATTACATTTATTCAGACAGCAATGTTGGGATGCAAGCTGCTGGATGATATCTATATTTATTGCAGCAATGAGAAAATTACTGACTATGTTTTACCAGGGATAAAATTCTTGAAAAGACCAGAATATTTAGATTCTGATCAATGCAATTGCAATGATATTATTTACGAATTTATGAAAGAGATAGATGCAGATATTTATGATGTATCCCATGTTACAGGGCCGTTTACAAGAAGCGAAAGTATAGATGCCTGTATTAGGAAGGTGAGGTCAGGAGAATATGATTCTGCATTTCTGGCAAAACGGATGCAGGAATTTCTTTGGTGTGATGGAAGTGCGCTTAATTTTGATATACAGAATTTCCCCAGAACACAAGATTTGGCACCGATTTATTCTGAAACTCCAGGAGCATACGTATTTACAAAGAAGACATTTGAGACATATAGACGCCGCGTAGGGATAAATCCATATATCCATGTGGTTTCAGAAATAGAAAGCAGAGATATTGATTATCCTGAAGACTTTGAAATAGCAAATGCCATATATATGAATATCATTAAGAAACAATGAGGCAGAATAGAAATGGGACATGTGGAACTGCTTGACTGCACTCTGAGAGACGGAGCATATTTACTGAATAAAAAGTTTGGAAATACAACAATTGCCGGAATAATAGAAGGATTGATATCAGCCAAAATTGACATTATTGAAATCGGATTTCTTCAAAATGAAGGATTTGGTCAGGGTATGACTGTATATAGAAATACGAGAGACGCATCAAAGTTTATACCTGCAGATAAAGGAAAAAGTCAAATAGCTGTTCTGGCAGATTACAGCAGGTATGATATAGCATTTTTGGATGAAAACGATGGAAAGAACATTGATATCATAAGAGAATGTTTCTTTAAACACGAACGCTTTAATGCGATTAAAGCCTGCAGAAAAATAAAAGAGAAAGGATATAAGGTATTTGTCCAGCCGGTTGATATACTGGGATATTCTGATTTAGAACTGATTGAATTTATAGATTTAATAAATGAAGTTGAACCATATGGAGTATCAATAGTTGATACATTTGGAAGTATGTATCAGGAAGATTTGCATAGAGTTTTTGAAATAATGAATCATAACTTAAATACTTCCTGTAAATTAGGATTTCATTCGCATAATAATTTACAGCTGTCAAATGCGCTTTCACAGGAATTTATTCGGATATCAACTGGCAAGAGGCGTACAGTAATTGATGGAACGATATCGGGAATGGGAAGAGGAGCAGGAAATACACCTATCGAATTGGTAGCACAATATTTGGTATCCCAGTTAGGATATGATTATGATATGGATGTTCTTCTTGATTTAATTGATACCTATATGGATAATATTCGTGCAAAGTGCAGCTGGGGGTACTCTACTTCTTATTTTGTTGCCGGATGTTATGGTGCGCATGTTAATAATATAGATTATTTAGCTAATAAAAACAGTATTAGGCATAAGGATATGCGCCTGATCCTGAACAAAATAGGAGCCGATGCCAGAAAACGGTATAATTATGATTTGTTAGAAAAAACCTATTTAGAAATATTGAATGCTGATATTGATGACAGCCAGACTATTGACAGGATAAGACAGGAAATCAGTGACAGACGTGTATTAATTTTGATTCCAGGTAAAACACTAGATACCGAGAGGGAAAAGATATCAAATTATATTGAAGCACAGAATCCAGTTGTAATTACAGTAAATTTTATTGATGATAGATTAAAAAGTGATTATGTCTATATGAATAATGTGAAAAGATACCGATACTGGAGCAGTAATAAAAACTTTTTAAAAGCAAAAAAGATACTAACTTCGAATATATTAGGCGAAGACATTCCTGATAACGCAGAGATTGTATCATTTACCAGACTAGTTAAGTGCGGATGGGATTATCTGGATAATTCTGCGGTTATGTTATTCAGGCTTTTAGACGAATTTAATATTTTAGAGATTGCTGTAGCAGGATTTGACGGATACGAAACAAATGGAAACTATGCTAATGATGATTTAGAGGTTTTGCAGACTTCTGTAAGCGCAGTAAAAGTAAATCAAGAGGTAGAAGAAATGTTGCATGACTATTATAAAAACAGAAAAAATAGGATGACAAATATTCTTTTTATAACGCCATCGAGATTTGAAAAGTCCTTTCAGATGGATGGAGAAGAATAGGAATGCAGCATGAAAGGCATATACAAGTAGAGGGAGAAAGAATTTGAAGGTTATATTTATTCTGTCAAAAGACGTTTATAATATTCCTGCTGTAAAAGTTGCAAAAGAAATGATAAAAAGAGGGTATGAATTGTTTTTTTATGCCTGGTTTACAGAAGAAATACATATACGGATGTTTCACGAACTTGGGGTCGATATTCATCTGCTTGAGGAGCTGAATGAAGACGGTATTAAAGAATGTGATTTTATCTATTCCGCTGCAATGTTGGATAGTCTGCCGCAGCTTTTGAATGTGCCCAAATATATATTTACATTTACTACGGTATTTATGGATGAACCGCTTGGATTTGCTGATTTTACATTTACACAGAGAGATATGGGGAAATACTTACAAAGATATGAATATTCCATGGAAAGGATAAATGAAATTAAAAGCATACCAGGTCTGAAGGTAGGGAACCCTAAATTTGATTTTGAAGAAGATGCTGTAAATCTTGAACAAAATGAGAAACAGATTCTGTTTATTGATGCGGGCCATTTCCCATTTGGAAAAAAGGGAAAGTGTGCAGTTGCAGAAATGCTATTAAATATAGCAAAGACATTCCCTGACTATAAAGTAATTATTAAGCCCAGATTTTTAAAGACCGACCAGAATGTGACGCATAAAAATGTGGTTAATTTGTATGATTGTTTATATGAAGTCTCTGGTGAAAAAATACCTGAAAATATAATTTGTCTGCAAAATCACACTGACCTGGAGAGACTGGTTAGAAATAGTAGAACAGTAGTAACTACAGATATGACAACTAGTTACTTAGATATTGCTGCGTATAACAAAAAGGGGATTATTGCAACAGAGATCCCGTCAGAAGAATCACTGACTCACAATAAAGGCCATGTGAAGCGGTTTTTAGAGATTAGCCACAGAAGTGGGCTCTGCGTTCCGTATAAAAATATAGTAGATTACTTGCCAAGCGGAAAGAGTTTCTCTGAAGTGCATAAAAGAGAAATGGGAATTGGGGAGAGACAGATATCAGTACATATGGTAGATGTCATGGAAATGATCTATATGGATTTTATAAAGAGGGGACGATATCCTGGATTAGAAGCAGATTTTCGAGATGAAAAAAATACTTTGACAATGGAGGAAGTAATCAATATTCGTCACATCAAACACCTGTATACGATTATGCAGATTGAAAAGTACAGGATAGAGGAGCTGGATTTCTCAAATATCGAAAATTTTATTTATGGCTTATTAAAACATCGAAAATCGTTCAATAGAAATAATTATGCAGAATATTGCAAAAAAATTAAGTTAGAGGTACGCAATACAATTTTAAACAGCAGAGAAATTCTAATGGAAAATGCAATGAAGCAGAGCTATTATTTGCAGGCTGTCTTTGATGCAGAAAGAATTCATTTAGAAGATGAGAATCAATATGATGCAAAGGAAATGTATTGGTTCTTATTAGGAAAATATGAGATTAGCAAAAGAGGGAATGCAGAACAGGCTATCAAGTTATTTGACAAGTATTTTGATGGAATTGGCAGGAATGATTACGAAAAAACCTTGGCAGACATACAATATTGCATTGAGTCGGCAACATATTGGAGTGGTGTTTGTTGCTTTGAACTGGGTATGATGGAAAGGGCCAGAAAATATTTTGAAAAGTGTCAGGTTTTGACTAATAATAAGCATAGAAAAGCTAATGAATACTTGAATTACATTAGCGAGAGAAAGATGTAGGGGAGTGGCTATGAGAATATTATTTATAGCAACTGATTATCCTGAACGTGGAAAACCGACTACAGGATTTCCTAATTATATCAAAAGAGTTTCTTTGGCGTTAAGAAAAATGGGACATGAACCGCTAATCTTAGCTGCTGGCAGGAGAGACTGGTATAGGGTAGAGAATGAAATTGATATCTGGACAGTAGCTGTAGACTGTAAAGATTATAAAATTCCGGAATTATCCTATGTAGTAAATGCATTGAAAAAGAGTTATGCCCTTAACAAAAAAGCTGATGATATAATTAAAAAATTATCTGTTGATGTAATTCAATTTACGTCTCTTGAAGGCAGTGCAATATTTTATAAAGGAACTGTTCCTGCTATTCTGAGGCTCTCTTCTTATGCTAAAACTTATTACAGCTCTTTTCAGACTCTCTCACCGTCTATGGTAGGAATTATGTCTTTGTTGGAAAGATGGTCTGCACGAAAATGTAAGGTTATATTTGCTCCTTGCCAGATCACAGCATATGCTTTTGGAAGAGACTGTAACAGAGATGTTAAGGTAATAGAGACTCCCTTTATAAACGATGTAGAGGATTATGATGATAGTTACTTTGATAACTATTTAAAGGATAAAAAGTATATATTGTTTTTTGGAAGCCTGTATGCAGAAAAGGGAATTTTAATAATCGCAGACATACTTGAAAGGTTTTTACAGAAAAATCCGGAATACTATTTTGTATTTGCAGGAGATGCGTGCAGCATAGATGGGGAAAAAAGTGACAATTTGCTGAAGAGAAAGGCGGGAAAAAATGCAGATAGGGTATTAATATGGAGTGCATTGCCGCATGAAAAATTGTATCCAATTATAAAAGGATCAGACTTTGTTGTGCTTCCGTCTTTAATGGATAATTTTCCTAATGCATGTATTGAGGCAATGTATTTTGGGAAGGTTGTAATAGGTACAGATGGGGCAAGTTTTGAACAGCTTATTATACATGGTAAAAGCGGGTTATTATGTAAAATAGGAGATTCAGAAGATCTGATGAAAAAGATAGAACAAGCCGCTTTGATGACTGAGGATCAGAAATTTCAAATGGGGAAACGGGCGCAGATGCGGATAGAAAGACTGAAGCCGGATTTAGCGGTGAATAGGCTGCTCCGTCTGTATGAATATACGATAAAAAATAGAAAGTCCACTATTTTCAAAGGAAATTGAAATACATGAAAGAAATCAGTGTAGAAGGAAAAAGTATTTTGGTAACAGGAGCTGCCGGATTTATTGGAGCAAATTTGATTTTAAAGTTATTAAAAGACTTTGAGAATATCAAGATTATTGGTATTGATAATATGAACAGCTATTATGATGTCTCGATAAAAGAGTATAGACTTCATCAGATTGAAGAACTTGCGAAGTCAGTTTCAGGTACATTTAGATTCATCAAAGCTGATATTGCGGATAAAAAAGTAATCCAGGCGTTATTTACTCTTTCTAAGCCAGAAATCGTAGTGAATCTGGCTGCACAGGCAGGAGTCCGTTATTCTATTATTGAGCCAGATGCATACATAGAAACAAACTTGAAAGGATTTTACAATATTTTAGAAGCATGCAGACATTCTGGAGAGGGTAATAATAGGGGAGTGAAACATCTGGTATATGCATCATCTTCCAGCGTTTACGGGAACAGCAGAAAGAAAAACTATAGTATTGAGGACAAAGCAGATTATCCAGTTTCTCTTTATGCAGCTACCAAAAAATCCAATGAATTGTTAGCTCATGCATACAGCAAACTTTATGACATTCCATCAACCGGCCTTCGTTTTTTTACAGTTTATGGTCCGGCCGGGCGTCCGGATATGGCATATTTTTCCTTTACAAAAAAGTTATTGTCTGATCAGGTAATTCAGCTTTTTAATTATGGAAACTGCAAGCGGGATTTTACTTATATAGATGATGCTGTGGAGGGCATTGAACGGGTGATACAGAAAGCACCTGAAAAACGAGACGGTGCAGATGGACTGCCTGCGGCACCTTATGCAATCTATAATATTGGAAACGGCAATCCGGTCGATCTTATTAATTTTGTAGATGTGCTGCAGCAGGAACTGATAAGAGCAAAAGTATTGCCGGAAAATTTTGACTTTGAGGTTCATAAAGAATTAACTTCTATGCAGCCGGGAGATGTAGAGGTTACTTGTGCGGATATAAGCGAATTGGAACGGGATTTTGGTTTTAGGCCATCAATACCGTTAAGAACAGGGTTAAGAAGATTTGCCCAATGGTATAAGGATTTTTATCAAAATAAATTATAAGGAAATGAAATATGAAAGAAAGAATGACAGCAGCTATTCTCTTCGCATGCGGAATTATTGGAGGTATTATTGGGACAAAAAGGATCTATAAGGAAAAATTGGAGGAAGAAAGGAAGCTTTCCAACAAACATCTGGAAATGTTTTTGATGATGAATCAATGGGTAAAGATAATACAGAAGGGAAAGAAAATTGAAAACTATTTTAAAATTAGGGGCTATAGAAGGATAGCTGTTTACGGACTCGGTTATGTAGGCGAAACTTTGATAGAAGCATTGAAGGGTACAGAAATAGAGGTTTCTTATGGGATTGATAAAAAGATCCATAAAGATATTTTAAATATAAATGTTTTATCAGTAGAAGATTCATTGAAGGAAATTGATGCTGTTGTAGTTACTGCTATTACATTCTATGAAGACATAAAGTTTGAATTATGCAGCAAGATAGATTGCCCTATTCTTTCTCTGGAAGATATATTATATGAGATTTGAAGCAGAGCCCGGAAAGGCGGTAGAATAAGACTGTGAAAATAGTCATTTTTGGTGTAGGAGAGATATTCAAAAAATATAAGGATCGCATTTCAAAAGAGGATGAAATAGTTGCTTTTCTTGATAATAATCAGGGAATACAGGGGAGTAAAATAGATGGAGTACAGGTTTGCAGCCCGGAATCTGTTAAGCATATATTATACGATAAAATTGTTATAATGAGTGGTTATTATCACGATATTAAAAGGCAGCTATTTGACTTAGGATGTGCAGAAACAGATATCCTTTATTATGCAGAATACATTACCCTCCAATATGCCGGAAAGTTAGAAATATATTTTGGAAGAAATGTGAAGCGTGCTGAAAAAAGAGCATTGATTATTACTACGCCATTGGGGTATCATGGCGGCCCAATGGCATCAGTTTATATGGCGATAGCTTTACAACGAAATGGCTATGAGACAGCTATTGCTGCACCAAATGGCAATAAGCAGTTTATAAAGGAATTTATAGAAAAGGGTATTTCATTTTTTATCTATCCCAATCTGCAATTTGCAGATTGGGATGAACTGGTCTGGATTCAGCATTTTCAAAGTGTGGTTGTCAGCACATATCCTATGATATTATGTGCATTAAAAATAAGTATGCATAGAAGAGTTTCACTTTGGCTGCATGAAAGCAATATTATATATCCTACAATGGATTTTTGGAAGGATAAAATCATAAAAGAGATTTTTAATGCCAATTTAGATATTTATGCAGTGAGTAGAGTGGCAAAAAATAATTTTATAGAAAATGTTGAAAATTGTAACATAGAAATATTGCCGCTTGGTATTCCAGATGATAGAACCCATACTTTACGAAAAAACGAAAAATTGCGGTTTGCCGTAGTCGGAGTTATACATCCTGTTAAACAGCAGCTTTTATATTTGGATGCAATTGAAAGATTAGAATCTTCCATACAGAAAGAGAGCGAGTTCTTGATTGTAGGTGGGAAAGGGGATCGAACAGATTATGCGGAACTGGTAGAAAAACGGTCTGAATCCCTAGAGAATGTTAAGATAATCGGGGAACTGACGCAGGGAGAAATGAAAAAGCTGTACAGCACAATTGATATTTTGGTTGTTTCATCTTTGCAGGAAACAATGTCGTTAACAGCTGCAGAGGCTATGATGTTTGGGAAGACCTGTATTTTATGTGATTCTGCAGGAATGGCGGAATTTATAAGGCATGGAGAGAATGGACTGTTATATACCACGGGCAGTGAATATGATTTGGCACAACAGATATGCTTTTGTATAAAAAACAGAAAAAAGCTGGATAGGATTGGCAGAAATGCAAGAAAAACATATGAGCAGTTTTTTTCAATAGATGCCTTTGCTGAAAGGCTTAAAAACATTAATAAGTAAGGCACTCTTAAGCCGGTAATGCCAAAAAACGATTAGATGATATGGTGGAGAAATGTATGAAGGCAGTTATCTATGGTATAGGAAAAATGTATCGGAGTTATTTTAGCAATGAGGATTTTCTTGAGAAAGGAATATTACAGAGGGGAATTGAGATTGTTGGATTTGCAGATCAGAATATAGAGCTTTTAGGAAAAATGGTAATTTATCATAAGAAAAGCTTTACGGTTCAATGTATAGATAACTTTCCAAAGGAGTCTATTGATAGAATAGCAGTTACTACAAAACTATATTTTCATGAGATCCAAATGAAATTAATTGAGAAAGGATATAAAGAAGAACAGATAATACTTTTGGAAGATATTTTTACCGATTATTTCAATCAGACAATCCATCTCGATAAATTTGGAGGGAAGATAGGAATCGAAGTCGGAGGGCCGTCAAAATTATTTTCTAATATTTATGAGACATGCCTAAGCTGCGATAATGTGTGCTTTAGTTCAAAAACGGTTTGGATGCAAAATGAGACAGGGTGCTTTACATATGGAGATAGAAAATTGGGAAAAATGTGGATTGATGAAGCTTCGGATATGCGTTTGATACCAGACAGGAGCTATGATTTCCTTTTATCATCAAATAATTTAGAGCACATAGCAAATCCTTTAAAGGCGTTAAGAGAATTCAATCGAGTGGTAAGACCAGGTGGAATCGTTCTGGTATTAGTTCCTATGAAAGAAAAAATGTTTGATCATAACAGAGAGTATACGCTGTTTGAACATATTTTGGAAGATTATGAAAGAAATATGGGAGAAGAGGATTTATCTCATTTGCCTGAGATAATAGAGAAGCATGATTATGATATGGATATAGCCTGCGGAGGAAAAGAAAAGTTTATTCAGCGGGCACAGAAAAATGTAGAAAACAGATGCCTTCATCATCATGTGTTTGAGGAAAACTGCCTAAGAAAATCATTTGAATTTTCTGGTTTAAAGGTTCTTGATTTTAATACGCTTATGGATAACTGGCTGATTATGGGAAAAAAGCTGAATATGTTTTGAAAAGCAAAAGGTGAAAGTATATGAAGCGGATATGCATTTATTTGACTTACGACAAAGAAAAAAAGGTTGATAAATATATAGGCTATATGCTTAAAGAATTAAGAACCTGTACGGATTACCTGGCGGTAGTCTGCAATTATGAAGAGATCTTTTGTGGAGCAGAGATATTAGAAGAAAATGCTGATGTAGTTTTTTACAGAGAAAATAAAGGATTTGATGCCGGAGGCTTTAAGGATGCGCTGTGCAGGTTCCTTGGATGGGACGAAATTGAACAGTATGACCAATTGATTCTGGTTAATGACTCCATGTTTGGGCCGTTTAGGCCTATGAAGGATATTTTTTCAGAGATGGATAGAAGGCCGGCAGACTTTTGGGGATTGGCAAAGCATGGAGAGAATAGAACCAGCAGTTTAGGCTATATAGCGGAGCATATTCAATCTTTTTTTATAGTAATTCGCTTTAAGATGCTTCATTCTATTCAATTTAGGGAGTTTTGGAATCAATTACCCTACTTTACATCCTTTTCCGAAACAATTAAAAAATATGAAATATTATTTACTAAATATTTCTCTGAACTTGGTTTTACATATGATTCGCTGGCAGAGACTCAGGTAAATGACTCAGAAAATGGTATATACAATTATACACAGTATGAGTATATTCCTTATGAGATGATAAAAAAACGCAATTTTCCTTTTTTAAAGAGGCAGCCGCTTAGGGGAATCACCCAATATTACCAAACACAGGAAAGTTTCAGAAGAGCAATTGATTATATTGATAAGCAGACAGATTATGATGTCAATTTGATATGGGATAATATTATCCGTACTTTTAATATTTCTGATTTGCAGCGCAGCCTGCATTTACAATATATTATCTCGCCGGAACAAAGGGAAGGCACATTAGAAAAGACAGCAATTATTATTTTTGTATCTCATCAAGAATCTTTGGAATCTATACTGGAGTATATAGCTGCAACAGAATATAATGAGATTTTTTATATTGTTTCGAAACAGGAAGAATATTTGGAAAATTACCGAAAACAAGGTTTGAAATGTATTAATTTAGAGGCTGTAAAGTTTTCTCAGTTAGCGGCATTTTTGTCTGGATATAGTTTTGTCTGCTTCTTACATGATACGGATTTGACAACAGACAATCGTCCAGGATATATTGGAAAGTCATATTTTTTTCATATTTGGGATAACTTGTTAAAAAACAGAAACCATGTTCTAGGCATTATAGATTATTTTTTTCAGGAACCAAGACTGGGGCTTCTCATGCCTCCGCAGCCAAACTTTGGAGATTACTTTGGGGAGTATGGAAAAGGATGGAATGGAAAGTGGGATTCTGTTTCGAAACTCGTAAAAAGGCTTAGGATTCACTGTCAGATATCCAGACAGTCAGCTCCGTTTCGGGTAACGGATAATTTGTGGATTCGCGGATGCATTTTAAAAAGAATAGCAGGTTTTAACGAGATGGAGATTGAGTTGCTGCCGTATCTATGGGGATATCTTGCGCAAGATGCAGGGTATTATTCAGGAATTGTTGAAAGCTTAGAGTATACATCAATGAATGAAGTGAATTTGCAGCACTATTTGCAGGAAACCGCTTCTCAGATAAGAAGATACGGGAATAATTTCAGAAATTTTCGGGAAATGAAGGAAAATATGCTTGTACATGCATTACAGGAATTCTGCAGGCAGTATGAAAAGATATTTGTTTATGGAGCAGGAGATATGGCTCGCAGATACAGTGCTTTTATACCTAATATTGAGACATATGTAGTTTCAGACGGCATGGAAAAGGAAGAGGAACTTTATGGAATACCAATAAGGTTTCTGTCACACATTCAGGTTTCGGATTGCTGTGGAATGGTATTATGCCTGGATGATAAGAACCAGGCAGAAGTGATGCCTTTATTGGAGAAACAAGGAATTAAGAAGTATTTCTGTATATAAACTATGAAAAGATTACTAATATACTTAACTTACGACAAGCAAAATATCATAGACGATTACATTGGCTATTTTCTTCGCTGCATGCGTCCTATTGCAGACTTTGTCACTGTTGTATGCAATATGCCTTATATAGAAAAGGGACTTTACAACCTATCTGATTACGCAGATCGAATCTGCTACAGAGAAAACAAAGGCCTTGACTGTGGCGGGTTTAAAGACGCATTATGTCAGTTTATCGGATGGGAACAAATACAGGAATATGATGAGCTGATTTTGGCGAATGACTCGTTTTACGGCCCTTTTCATGATATAGAGATCATTTTTTCAGAGATGGAATCAAGGCATCTGGACTTTTGGGGGCTGATGAAGCGGGGAAACGGGGCCTATGGGGTTACAGGAAGTGATCCAGAACATATTCTGTCATTTTTTTATGTATTCCAGTCCCCGCTCCTTCACAGCAGGGAATTTCGGGATTACTGGGAAGAAATTCCATATTATAAGGATTATATGACTGTGGTAAAGCAGTATGAGCGGAAGCTGACGAAACATTTTTCGGATTTAGGCTATGTCTATGGCGCATATGCAGAGACAGATGTAAACGAATCACGGAACCCAAGAAACCAGTTTTTTCAGTGTGACTATTTGTCGTATGAAATGATGGCAAAAAGGAAATTTCCGTTTTTAAAGAGAAGGCAAATGTCCTTTAATACATTGTTTACACAGACCCAGGAAAACCTTGCCCTAAGTATTGCATATGTGGACAAGCATACAGACTATGATACAGATCTGATATGGACGAACCTGATTCGAACCGCGCATCCTGCTTTGCTGCAGAGAAGTCTCGGGCTGCAGTTTATTCTGGACGGGACCAGAGAAGACGACTGCCATGAGGCGGTAGTCTGCGTCAGTGCCAATTGGTTGAATGCAGTGGAAGAGGTCTGTGAATATCTGGAGAGAATCCGCACAGCATGCCCAATCCGGATCTATACAAGGCATAGGCCGATATTGGAAGCCTACAAAGCTAAAGGATATTCTGCAGTATTATCCGAGGAAACAGATATGGAGCTCCTGTGCAGATCAGATATGGCTGGATTTAGATATATGTGTCTGATACATGACTGTGATTTATCTTCAGAGCAGGTTCCGAGCTGTACGGGAAAATCCTATTTCTTTAATATGTGGGAGAACCTGGCAAAGGATGCAGGCCATGTAAGCGGGATTATAAAGCTTTTTCACACAAAGACGCATATAGGAATGCTGATGCATCCCATCCCGATTTTCAGCACTTGGATAGGGAACGTAGGGTGGGATTGGGAGAGAATGTATGCGGAAATAGATGGGTACCTGTCCAGGCTGGGCGTTAATGCCATGAGAGATCCCCATACTCCTCCTGTCCATGTAACCAATAATTTCTGGGTCAGAACGGATATTATAAAATCGTTTATGGAAAAATTAGAACGATCTGGAGAAAGAAAGAGCATCCCTGCAGACGCTTATAATTATCTATGGAACTATGCGGCACAGGACTGCGGATACTTGACAGGAATTGTGGAAAGCAGATTTTATGCTTCCATGAATGAAGTGAATTACCAGTATTACCTTCAGACCATGATACAGTGGCTTAGGGAAAGATACGGCAGATGTCAGGATCTTCGTGAATTTAAGGAAATCTTTCGGGCTGATGAGGCGGTATGGAGATGTAAAGAAAAGTATAAAAGCTTTTATGTGTACGGGACAGGAGAGATTGCGGAGAGATGCTTTCCATGGATAAAGGATGCGGCAGCTTTTATTGTCTCTGACGGACAGCCGAAAATTCAGAGATTTCATGGCAGGCCGGTAATGTATCTATCAGAATTGAAAGATGCTCATGAGAGGGGGATGATTCTATGTCTCAGCAAAGAGAATGAAGGAAATGTTGCAGAGCTTTTACAGAAAAAGGGAATAGGAGATTATTATACGATTTATTAAATCATTTCCAGATGAAACACTGTGCTTTTGTGTGAAACGCTGAGACTAGTACTGGCTGCAGCTGTTGCATTGCCTTTTATTAAAAGGAGGGACGGAGATTGAACATAGCCATCATATTTGCCGGCGGAACAGGCAAACGGATGCATTCCAAGGACAGGCCCAAGCAGTTTCTGCTGGTACACGGAAAGCCGATTATCGTACATACCATTGAAGTATTTCAGTACCATGAAGAAATTGACGGCATCGTGGTGGCCTGCCTGGAGGAATGGATTCCGTATATGGAAGAGATGAAGTACCGTTACCGGCTGGATAAAATCGGGAAGATCGTTCCCGGAGGACTGACGGGACAGATGTCCATCTATAACGGGGTGAAGGCGGCGGCAGAGCTTTATGGAACAGAGGACAATATTGTGCTGATTCATGACGGCGTCCGCCCGCTGATTGACCAACAGATTATACATGAAAACATTGCCGGGGTTAAGGAATACGGTTCTGCAATTACCTGTGCGCCGGCTCAGGAGACGTTTGTGATAGCTGATGAGTGCGGGGATATTGCAAAGGTGGAGGAACGCAGGTATTCCAGGCTTGCAAAGGCGCCTGAAAGCTTCTGGCTGAAGGAACTTCTGGAGGTGGAAGAGCAGGCGATTCAGGACGGGCACACAGAGATGATCGATTCATGCACCCTCATGAGAGCATACGGAAGAACGATGCACATTGTGGACTGCTCTTATGAGAACATTAAAATAACGACCCCCAATGATTTTTATACGTTCCGGGCGCTTTACGATGCAAGGGAAAATCAGCAGCTGCAGTAGAGAGCTGCTTGAGGGGCAGCGGCCGCAGTTTGGGGATGGCGCCCATCAAGCAGCAGAGCTGGCCTCAGAGCCATGCCGCTGAGTCGGAAAACAGGAGGACTTGTAAAATGGACAGAATCGTATCCGAAGATATGGAGTACATAAGCCAGAGAGTTGATCATGGAATGCTGGACAAAAGCAGGGTATTGATCTCAGGAGCGACGGGCCTGATTGGAAAATACCTGGTGCGGTTTTTGGCACAGTATTGTCACTGCGCGGTGGTGGCTGCGGTTCGGGATCTGGATAAGGCAAGAGGCTTATGGGAGGATCTCGGCAGCAGCGTTCAGTATATTCACGGTGACATTACCAGACTGGAACCGGCTTCCATGGGCGTGGACTATGTGGTCCACGGGGCGGCTGGCACTTCCAGCAGAGATTTTTCCAAAAGGCCGGCAGACATTATCTTCACTTCTGTGGAAGGGACCAGGAGAATGCTGGAATTTGCCAGAAAGAATCCGGTAAAGGGATTTGTGTTTCTGTCAACCATGGAAGTCTACGGCGCTCCCATGGGGGAGAATAAGATTTACGAACAGTCTGGTTCCAACCTGGATACCATGTCAGCCCGCTCTTCCTACCCGGAAAGCAAGAGGCTGTGTGAGAATCTGTGTGCTGCTTACTGGACCCAGTATCAGGTGCCGGCTACGGTGCTGCGCCTGACCCAGACCTTTGGCCCTGGAACGGCCTATGACGATTCCCGTGTATTTGCGGAGTTTGCCCGGTGCGTCATGGAAAAGAGAGACATTGTCCTGCACACCAAGGGGGAGACGAAACGCAGCTACCTTTACCTTGCAGACGGGTGCACGGCTATTTTGACAGCCATGACAAAGGGAGAAAGGGGAGAGGCGTATAATGCGGCAAATGAGGCTACGTACTGCAGCATAAAGGAGATGGCCGGCATGGCGGCGCTTGGCAGAGACGGGATAACCGTAAGAATAGAGCCGGAGGAGGATGTGCAGGAGAGGTTTGGCTATGGCCCTGTCTTAAAGATGAATCTGGATACTGCAAAATTGCAGGGGCTTGGATGGAAGCCGGAGATTTGCCTTTCGGAAATGTACGGCCGGATGATTGAATACATGGAAAGGGAAAAGGAAAAAGAGGAAGCACAATATGAAAAAAATACTTCACATGACTCCGCCGGATATTCAGAACGGAGTTTATCGGTATATTTTTAATCACATGCAGTACATGGACCTGGAGAAATACCGATTTTCATTTTTAACAAAGAACCCTCAGGATCTTTGCAGAACCTGGGAGTTTAAGAAGTACGGATTTCCGGTTCATGGACTTTGCAACGTGGAGCGGGACAACCCCGATGGGCTTCGGGACGAAGTCAAAAGGATTCTGAGGGAAGGATATGACGCCGTACATCTGCATACAAGCTTTTGGCGGGGCTTTTTGATTGAGCAGGTTGCCATGGAGATGAAAGTCCCGCGTGTAATCGTACATTCCCACAGCACGGGAATTGACGAGGAGGATGACGGGGAGCGCATGGACAGGCTTATAATGCATAATGCGTTTAAGGAAAAATTCAGCTTTGAGTACGCAACGGACGTATGCGCATGTTCCAGACTGGCAGGCGACTGGCTTTACGGCCGCCGGATTCCAAGGGACAAGATACGGATTCTGCCAAATGCCATTGACACAAAGCGTTACGGATATGATCCTCAGGCGCGCAGGCGGGGGCGCAGGGAAATGAGACTTGAAAACCGGGTCATCGTGGGAAATATAGGCAGATACTGCTATCAGAAAAATCAAAAGTTCCTGCTGTCGGCTTTTGCCAGGGCTTACAGCCAAAATCCCGCGTTGTTTCTTGTAATGATGGGGCAGGGGAAACTTATGGCGGAATTAAAGGAATCGGCGGACAGGCTTGGAATCGGCGGACAGGCGCTTTTTTTAGGATGGCAGGAGCATATTGAAGAATACCTGCAGGTTATGGATGTTTTTTGCCTTCCTTCTCAATTTGAGGGACTGGCGATCTCAGCAGTGGAGGCCCAGGCAGCAGGCCTTCCCTGCCTGCTGTCGGATACCATTACCAGGGAAATCGCGGTTACGGATTCTGTCTGCTTCCTGCCTCTGAGGGAAGCGGCGTGGGCGGAGAAACTGGCAGCATGTACTCCCTGTGAGTTAAGGGATTCGGCAGAAAACCAGCTTATAAAAAATGGATATGAGATACGCCACGCAGCAGCAAAGCTGGAGGAGTTCTATGAAAATGGCGGGTAAAGGCAGGCGCTTATGGCTGGAAACCGTCCGCAGAGGCAGATGCCAGAAGGATTTACGGGGCATGGGAAAAGAAAGAGGGGTGAAAACCAATGAAACTTATTTTGTTCGGAGCAGGAAAAATTGGGGAGGAAGCCCTTTCCAGGCTTGGCAGGAACCATGTGCATTGCTTTTGTGACAATAAGATAACAGGCAAGGCCCAGGGGGAGAAATTCGGAGTAAAGATAATATCGTTCCAGACATTAAGGAAAATACATAAGCAGTATGTCATTATGGTCTGCGTGGGAATTGATTATGTTACAGAGCTGTGCGGCCAGCTGGAGGAAGCAGGCATTTATGATTATTTTGACTATAATGTGCTGAAAGAGACAAACATGCTGGAAAAAGGGGCAGACAGGCTGATGGAACTGCTGGGAGACAGACAGGAGCGGGACAGAATGCTTCTTGGCTGTTACAGAGCCCTGCTTCAGAGAACACGGGGGCAGCTGGAATATTTAATGCGCCATACGGATATTCGCACACTGAAGCCGGCAACCGGAAGCTTGCGGAAAAGGCAGCTGGACCTGGTGGAGTTTGCGGAGGAATTTTTCGACTTTACCGGAGGGCTGGGCATAAAGTTTTTTTTGACCTTTGGAAATCTGCTGGGAGCTTTCCGGCATGGGGGATTTGTTCCTTGGGATGATGATCTGGATTTCGGAATTCTCCGAAAGGATTATGAAGCGCTGATGCAGTTTGCCAGGGAAAGGTGCATCGTAGGCTGCCTTGACATTGAGAAAGAAAAAGATGAGATTGAAGAAATTATAAATGCTCATCCCTGTCAGTATTTTATTAACATAGGCCCGGACGCAGTAAGAGTTTATAAGCATACAGCAGACGGAGGCTTTCTGGGGCTGGATATCTGGATTTATGATTTCTATAAAAGCGGGTATGAGATCACCGATCATATGAAGTATCTTCAGGAACTGACGTTAAAAAAGCATGACATCGACAATGTCAGGGATATGGTCAGGTTTCTGAAAACCCAGCGGGAAAACCACCCGATGATAAGCATGGAAGAGACAGAACATTTCTTCCCGGGAATTGATAATCTTGACGGCTATCCTGGGCTGAGGCATGCAGACTCATGGATTCCGACAAAGGCTGTTTTTCCCCTTAAGAAGGTCAGGTTTGAATCCGCCGAGTTTTGGGCGCCTGGCAATATGGATGTCATGTTGAGCTACCAGTATGGGGATTATATGGCTTTTCCCTATAATGTGGGGATGCAGGTACACGGGGAATTATGCGGGGAATAACAAAAGGGGAGAATCTATTATGAATACGGCGCTGATTTTGGCAGGAGGCCTTGATCCCAGATTTCAGATGAATATTCCGAAACAGTTTGTAAATGTAAACAACCGGCCGGTGATTGTCTATACATTGGAAATATTCCAGAATCATCAGGATATCGATGAAATCATAGTTACCTGCGTTGACGGATGGCAGGAGATGGTCCGGGTCTACGGAAAGCAATTTGGAATTACAAAGTTGAGGGAGATTATCTCAGGAGGAAAGGATGCCCAGGAATCTACCTATGAGGGCTTAAAGCTTCTGCGGAAACGGATGGGAAAAGGAGACATGGTGGTGATACATGATGCTATCCGGCCAATGGTATCAGAGAAGATCATTACCAGGAGCATGCAGATGTGCAGGAAAAAGGGCATGGGCGTGGCGGCTACTTATATTATGGATACCATCATGCATTCCTGGGACGGGCAGGAAGGGTATAAAAGCATTAACCGGTATGAGATCATGAAGGTCCAGACTCCCCAGGCGTTTGATTTTGAATTCATCTGGAATGTTCACAGCCGGGCCATTGAGAAACAGTGTTTGGGCGCCTGGGATAACAGCTCTCTGCTTACGAATCTGGGTGAAAAGGTTTACTTTTCCAAGGGCTCTGATCTGAATCTGAAGATCAATACTGTGGAGGATGTGGAAATGTTTCGGGCTTTATACCGGATGAAGCATCCCGAAGAGAATGAGAAAGCCAAAGGAGAACACGGATGAATGTTGCATTAATCTTGGCAGGAGGATACGGCAGCAGGACAGAGCAGGATATTCCCAAGCAGTTTATAAATGTATATGATAAGCCGCTTATTATTTATACCTTGGAAAATTTTCAGCGCCACTGTGAGATTGACGGGATTGCAGTGGTATGTCTGGAGGGATGGCACCAGGTCTTAAGGGCTTATGCCAGGCAATATCATATTGAGAAGCTCCGCTGGATCGTAAACGGAGGCGGGGACGGCCAGGAATCCACTCAGAAAGGAATCGAGGCATTAAAGGACGTGTGCAAGGAAGACGACATCGTAATCGTCCATGATGCCATCCGTCCGTTTATTACGCCTGAGGTAATCAGCGATGCGATTTTCGTATGCCAGACAAAAGGCTCCGGCCTCAGCGCGGTCCGGTGCCAGGAAACCATTGTGAGAACCGGGGACGGCGTGTCCGGCGATGAAAATATCGGACGCCAGGAGATCATGCGGGTGCAGACGCCTCAGGCATACAAATACGGAAAAGCCTGCTGGGCATACGCAGAGGCGGCCAGAAGGAACATCAAAGGCGAAGTGTATATTAATACACTGATGCTTCACCTTGGGGAGAAAGTGTATTTTTCCAGGGGGACGGAAAAAAACGTAAAAATCACCACCATTGATGATCTTGAGGTTTTCAAGGCGCTTCTTAACACGGAGAGGGAGGACTGGATAAAGTAAATGCCGGCTTTAAACAAAAATTTAGAAAGCCTGAGGCAGTGGCTTGAAGGGAGAGGGAAAAAACAGGCGGCAATTTACGGCGGGGGGATGGTGGCGGTAAGCGTTTATTACGCCATAAAAACCTTGTACAAAGAATGCAAGGTTGTCTGCTTCCTTGTAAGCCAGAGGGAAGGAAACCCGGCAGCGATTGATCAGGTTCCGGTTATAGGGATTGAGGAATACAACCAGACTGACGTGAAGATTTTAGTCGCAACGCCGGAAAATCATCACAGAGGGATTGTTTCCGGGCTTGAGCAGAGAAACTTAAGGAATTATGTGTGCATTGATTCCAGAACCGAGGCGGCGCTTATGGAGCGGTATTATAACAGCATTGGAAGATTTCCTGCTCTTGGTTCCTTTCAGGCCGGAGCTATAAAGGCTTCTTTGGATGTCTATATGGCCAGATTTTATAAGGACAAGCCTTTGGAGAATCCCTATGAACCGGCGCCGTGGGTCCATACAATACAGGCCGGGGCTGCTTTGGCGCCGGGGCGGATTGCAGACATGAGGGATGACATAGGAGAAAACATCTCGAAAAAGAACTGCAATTACAGCGAGCTTTCTGCTTTGTACTGGATCGGGAAACATGGAAAAGGCGATTATCTTGGGCTGTTTCATTATCGCCGGGTTTTGGATGTATCCGAAGAAGATCTGCTGCGCATTGGAGGCAGCGGCATTGATGTGATACTTCCATACCCCAGCATCCACTATCCGTCTGCTGAGGAACACCATAAAAGGTACCTGAAAGACAGCGACTGGGAGGCAATGGTCGCGGCGCTGGAGGAATTGGAGCCGGAGTACGCCCGGTATCTGCCACATGTTTTTTCTCAGCCCTTTTTTTATAATTTTAATATGGTGATTGCCAGGGAATCTGTGTTTAAGGGATATTGTAACTGGCTGTTTCCGATTTTAGAGAGAACAGAGGAGCTGAGTGTTCCGAGAGGATGGGAGCGGGCGGACCGGTACATAGGTTATCTGGGAGAAAATCTGACAACGCTGTATTTTATGTATCATGGCCGGGATTTTATGACTGCGCATACAGGACGGCGTATGCTGATTTAAGAAACGGACAATCTGATGGAAAAAGACGGGGAGCACAACCATGAACAGAAATTATGAACAGGAAAGAAAAGACACATGGGACAGGTATATGGTGGAACTGTACGAGCTTGCCGGACAGGAGATTCTGTGGAGGGAGATGGAGGGCAGTACAGTTCTGATCTCCGGGGCCACGGGAATGATAGGGAAATGTCTTGTGGATCTGGTGATGCTGCGAAACCGTGTAAGCGGCAAAAGAGCAGAGGAGAAAAAAGGGATCAAGGTTATTGCGTTAAGCAGGAATGAGGAGAAGGCCAGAAAGCGGCTGGGGGAGTATTGGGATCAGGATCTGTTTCAGTACGTTTCCTGTGATGTAAATGACTTTATACCCTGCTGCGGGGCTGCGGATTACGTGATCCACGCTGCCAGCAATACCCATCCGCAGCTGTACTCCAGTGATTCTGTGGGAACCATTGCCTCCAACGTCATAGGGACTAAGAACTTGCTGGACTACGGAATCCGCCAGGGCGCCAGGCATTTCTGCTTCGTGTCTTCTGTGGAGGTGTACGGGGAGAATCGAGGGGATACGGAAAAATTCCGAGAGGATTACTGCGGATATCTTGACTGCAATACGCTGCGGGCGGGATACCCGGAAAGCAAGCGGACAGGGGAATCTTTGTGCAATGCATACAGGGAAACCTATGGGTTTGATTTCGTGATTCCCAGGCTGGCCCGGGTATATGGGCCTACGATGCTTCCGTCTGATTCCAAGGCAGTGTCGCAGTTTGTGAAAAAGGCGGCGGCGGGAGAGGATATTGTGCTGAAAAGCCTGGGGAACCAAAAGTATTCTTATGTATTTGTAACGGATGCAGCAGCAGGGATCTTGTATACGATGGCATTGGGAAAACCTGGGGAAGCTTACAATGTGGCGGATGAGGCGTCGGATACAACTTTAAAAGAGCTGGCAGGGCATCTGGCTGAGATCGCAGGCAGCAAAGTGGTGTTTGAACTGCCGGAGGAAGAGGAACGGCGGGGGTATTCGACGGCAACCAAAGCCATGCTGGATGCATCGAAATTAGAGGAGCTTGGCTGGAGGGCAAGGGTTTCTATGGATGAAGGGCTGCGGTGCACAGTGAAGGCTTTTTCCAGAGAATCGCCGGAAGCGACGGAATGAGGAGAGAAAGGGCGGGAGTCAACAGATGGAAGGTCAGATCATACTTTTTGGATGCGGGGAAATCGGAACCAAGGCATGTGAGTTTCTTGGCAGCCAAAACATTCAGTGCTTTTGCGACAATAATCCTGATTTTGCAGGACAGACCAAGTGCGGAAAACCTGTTATTTCTTTCGATAAACTAAAAAAGGATTACAGGGATGCCATTGTTATCATATCAGCTGACCGGGGAAATGCAGATCAGATTACCCGGCAGTGCGAGGAAGACGGCATTGAGGATTTTCTGGTTTATGAAACCATGAGAGATTCTTTTGAAAACGGAGAGCGGCTGCTTGCCTCTATTCAAGAACCGTCAAACAGGATCTATGCAAAGATGAAGTTTTATAGGGATAAGGTTCGCGAATTGAGGCTGGAAATAGATTATTTTAAGCGCCATAGCGATATCCGCTCCATGAAGCCGGCCACAGGAAAGCTTCGGGAAAGACAGTTGAGAACGGTCAGGGCGTCGGCGCAATTGATAGAAAGACTTGGAAGCCTGAAAATCAGGCCGTATCTGACCGGGGGAAACCTGCTGGGGTACCTGCGAAGCGGAGGATTTATTCCATGGGATGATGACATTGACTTTGATTTAATACGGGAAGAGTACGAAAGGTTAAAAGAATACTGCATCTCCCACATGTATTCCAAAGAGGAATATAACAGGAAAGAGGAATCAGGAAGGAAGGTTAAAAAGGTTAACAGAGGATTGGAAGGTTATTATTGGCTGGATCATTTAAATCATTTCCAGGTTAATGTAACCTTTCCTGACGGTGACAGCATAGGAGTGGATTTTTTCCCCATAGATTACTATTCCCAGAATTGTTCTTTCGAACAACTTATGGAGCTGGTGGGAAGGATGAGGCGGGAGTGGCGCATGGCCGGAATGTCCCGGGAGAAAAAAGAGGCATGCGTGGAGAGGGCGAAGCAGGAAAACGAAAAAAACGTGGTAAAAGAAAGCAGTAACCTTTATTTTGGAGTTGATAATCTGGCAAATTTCCGTTCTTACCATAAAGGCGGATGGATACCGAGAGAGTGTGTGTTTCCCCTAAAGCAGGTTTCCTATGAGGGAGAGCTGTTTTGGGTTCCCGCTGACATTGAGGAATATGTGACATATCTCCATAAAAACGTCTGGGAGTTTCCCAATGACAATATTGCCATTCCAAAACATTTTCAGCGCCATGGGATTGTGGAGGAAAAACTATGAGTATTCTTGTTATGTCAGACATTCACGGCAACCAGAAAGCTCTTCAGGCGGTGCTGGCCAAGGCATCGGAGCATGTGGATATCCAGGCATGTATCCTGCTAGGGGATGTGATCGACTATGGCATGCATTCCAATGAGGTGATAGAGATCATAAAAAGGCTTCCATACCCGATTATCTGCAGCATACGGGGAAATCACGAGGATGGGGTGATTCGGGAGGATTACAGCCGCTTTTCCTCGAATCGGGGAAGGGAAAGCGCAAAATACACCAGGGAAAGTTTAAGCCAGGCGTCATGGAGCTATCTTCTTGAACAGATGGCGGCAGAGGGAAAAGCCTGCTTTGCGTACAACGGGAAAAAGTGCCTGGCAGTCCATGGAAGCCTGAGGGATGAATACTGGGGGAGCATGGAGCCTTATGAGGCGCCGGGGCTTTATGGGGATTATGATTATGTATTTTCCGGCCATTCCCATGTGCCGTGCTTTCTGGAAAAATTTGTTGACTGTCAGGACGAGAGGAGAAGGAACAAAAAGAAAATAATCTTCATTAATCCCGGCTCTGTGGGGCAGCCCAGAAATTTAAACAATATGGCTCAGTTTGCAGTGGTGGATACGGATAGTGAACGTATAAGCTTTGAAAAAGCAAAGTATGATATTTGCGCAGAACAGTCGGCCTTTTGCGGACAGGTGGATGACTTTTACTGCGAAAGACTGGAAAGGGGAATTTAGTCTATGGATTTGTATGTGATCAGCGGGGCTGCCGGCATGACAGGCAACGAGTTGTCAAGAAAGCTTCTTGCGTCCGGTAACCTGGTTATTGGATTTGACAATTTTTTTGCGTCTTCGGTCAGCACCATTGAAGATCTGCTGGACAGCGAGAGATTTTTCTTTCATGAATATGATATAAACAAAAAGGAGGATATGCGTTGCCTTGAACAGGAAGTGCTGCAAAGAAAGACGGGGGGACGGCTTATTTATGTGAACTGTGCGGCAGTGGTGCACACGGAACATTTTTACCATGTTAGCAGGACATTTGAAACCAATGTATTGGGAATGAAATCGTTTTTGGATCAGGCTGTAAGCCTTCAGGCGGATATTTTTATTAATTGCTCCACATCTGAGGTTTATTCCATGAACTCCTGGAAAGAGCAGGGCGTCAGGGAGTCGGACTATATTACACTGGCCCATGCGGAACACAGTCAGAGGACCAGCTATGCCGCCGGAAAGCTGCTGACTGAATTTTTTATGAAAGATGCAGTAGCGGAAAAGAGGATAAAGGGCTGCTCTGTCCGGTTTGCCAATGTGTACAGCAAAAATGAACTGTATCCAAAACACATTATCCCTTATATTCTGAATCAGCTGAAAGAAGGAGGAAGCGTTCAGCTGCTGGAAAATTCAAGGGTGAACCGGCGCACGTTCCTCCACAATGAAGACAGCTGTCAGGCGGTTCTGGCACTTATCCAGTCAGAAGACGCTCTGGACGGTTCTGTGTATAATGTGGCTACAAACGAGGAGATATCCATTATCAGCCTGGTTAAGCTATGTGCAAAAATGGCGGGAATCGAAAATCCGGAGATTACATTTTCAGGTTACCGGGAGTCAGATCCTGAAAGAAGGATTCTGAATACAGATAAAATCAGGGAACGGACCGGATGGAAGCCGGCTGTCTCCCTGGAACAGGGAATCCGCATGTGTCTGGAGGAGATGAAGTTTTGAAAGTATTGATCATAACCGCTGCCGGCTTGTCCGGCAGATTCAGCCGGTCTGTAGGGCATCCCTGCCTGAAATGCATTTACAGCCAGGACGGAATCCAGCAGTCGCTGCTTTATCAGATGATTAATCAGGACGGGGAATTTGATTATTATGTTGTGGTAGGCGGTTTTCTATATGAGGAGCTGAAAGCAGCGGCAGAGGAAATATCCCGCAAACTTAAGAAAAAGCTGATTCTTGTGAAAAATGACCATTATGAGGATTACGGCTCAGGCTACAGCCTTTATTTAGGCTTAAGCCAGATCCGTAACATGGATTTTGATCAGGCAGTGTTTGCAGAGGGGGACTTATATGTGGACAGGAACAGCTTTCGGAAACTGTATGACTGTCCGGGAAACGCGGTTACCTGCAGCCAGGAGGCCATACTGGCCAGCAAGGCGGTTGCATTTTACTTTGACCAAAACAGAAGAATTCATTACATCTATGACACGGATCATCAGATTCTGGAAGTGAGAGAGCCGTTTACGGGAATTTTCAATTCCGGACAGATATGGAAGTTTGCGGACAGACTCCGTGTAAGGCAGGTAATGGACAAGATCAGTGAGAAGGCATGGCAGGGAACAAATCTTGTTTTTATACAGGAGTATTTCGGAGGCCTTGAAAAGGATCAGTATGATATGGTCACATTTCGGAAATGGATAAACTGCAATACCCTTTCTGACTATAAGAGCATAAAGGAGGGCGGGGAATGAAGACACTGGATGAAAAGCTGAACTTGCTTCGGCACAATCTGCCGGGACAGAAGACAAAGATTATGATTATGGGGCTGGGCAGTGTCGGGGCCTATCTTTTGGACTATCTCCTTTCGGCCGGGAATGACAGAATGGAAGTATGCGTTGTGGGACGCAGGGAAGCAAAGATGGTTTCCGATGTAAATATCGCAAGAGTTGCGGCCTTGATCCGGGGTCAAAACAGGACAGAGGTAACCATCGCAGGAAATATTGATTTTGAGGATATTGATTCCATAGCTGACTGCTTTAAAGCCTATAAGCCGGATATTGTGGTAAATTCCAGCCGGGCTTATCCAGGGCTGAAATACGGAAGCATATCCTGGAAAAACGTAAGGGCATACGGCATATGGGCCCCTTTGGCCATAAAGTTCACAAAGAACATTATGGAGGCCCATGAGCAGGCGCACAGCAGCGCCGTGGTGATTAATACGTCTTATTCCGATGCAGTGATTCCCTGGCTGAAATCTGCGGGGAAGCCGTATCCTGACTTTGGCAGCGGGAACATTAATCATCTGATTCCGCGAATTAAATTTGCCGTGGCAAAGGAGTATGGGCTGGAGGATTACTGGAACATTGATGTTACCTATGCAGTCAGCCATTTCCATGATGTGGTAATCAGCAAGGAGGGCCATACGGAAAATGTGAGCCAGCTTATTGATATCCGGTATGGCGGCAAAAGGCTGGAACCGGATTTAAACCGGATTTTTGCGGCATGCCGGATTCCCATGCCTGTGGATGCCAAGCGGAACATGATGAATGCGTCCAGCAATTTTGAGATCATACAGGGGATTCTGGCGGCAGCAGGTGAGGGGAAGAAAAGGAAGCTTCACTGTCCAGGAGTACTGGGCGAATTGGGAGGTTATCCCTTAATCCTTGACGGAACCGGGGCAGAAGTCAGATCCTATCTGGAAGAGACGTATTTTACCCTGGATGACATGCGAAGGAAAAACCGGGAATCCATCTATCTGGATGGCATTGAAAATGTGGAAAACGGAAGGCTTTATTATACGGATGAGCTAATCAGGAAATGCAAAGATGCTTTTGGCATTACACTGATGAAAAAGGTGGAATATGAGGAAATTGAGGAAGCGGCCGGATTTTTGGTGAGAGAGGTTATTGAAAAAAACATTTAAACAGAAGGTGGAATGATTTTGAAGACAGTTTATACCTGTTTTTGCACAGACATGCTTCATGAGGGGCATATGAACATTATTCATGAAGCGATGAAGTACGGCCAGGTAATTGTGGGAGTCTTAAGCGATGAGGCCATGGTTCGTTTTAACCGTTTTCCTGCTTTGGAATTTGAGGAGCGGGTAAATATGATTAAGCGAATCCAAGGCGTGTCTGACGTGGTTATACAAAATGAGATCATGTATGACAGCATTATCCGTAAGCTCCATCCTGACTATGTGATCCACGGCGATAACTGGAAAGAGGAACCTATGAAGGCCATAAGGGACAATGTAGAGAAACTTTTGGAGGCTTATGGAGGACAGATCATAGATGTGCCTTATACATACAGCGAGAATACCAGGCGCATGGAGATGCGGACAAGGGAGAAGCTGCGCATGCCGGAATACAGGCGCAAACGGCTGAAGAGGTTGCTGAAGCTGTGCCCCATTGTAAAAGCGCTGGAGGTTCACAGCGGGCTTACGGGGCTGATTGCAGAAAAGACCATTGTGGCAGGCGACGGAGAACTTGACCAGTTTGATGCCATGTGGATAAGCTCTCTCTGTGATTCTACAGCTAAGGGAAAGCCGGATATTGAGCTGGTAGATGCCACATCCAGGTTCCGCACCATTGATGACGTTATGGAAGTTACCACAAAGCCAGTGATTTTTGACGGCGACACAGGAGGGCTGACAGAGCATTTTGTGTATATGGTCCGTTCCCTGGAGCGGATGGGAGTATCGGCGGTTATTATTGAGGACAAGGCCGGATTAAAGAAAAATTCTCTGTTTGGTACAGAGGTGGCTCAGACGCAGGATTCCATTGAACACTTCTGTGAGAAAATTGCCGCAGGAAAAAGAATTCAGCTTACAGATGAATTTATGATCATTGCAAGAATTGAAAGCCTGATTCTGGAGCAGGGCATGGGGGATGCATTAAGGCGGGCCAGGGCTTACAGGGCGGCAGGAGCAGACGGCATTATGATACACAGCCGCAAAAAAGAGCCGGACGAAGTCCTTGCATTCTGCGACATGTTCCGCAGGGAGGATCAGGATACGCCGATTGTGGTGGTTCCCTCATCCTTTCATTCGATTACAGAGGCGGAGCTTATGAGACATGGGGTCAATATTGTTATTTATGCCAATCAGCTTACCAGAAGTGCGTTTCCGGCCATGGAGCAGACTGCAAAGGATATTCTAAAATATCACCGGGCCTTGGAGGCTGAGGACAGGCTGCTGCCTATTAAGGATATTATTACGCTGATTGACGAACTGTAGGCGGGATTTATGACATGCTGCCTGGAAAGGAACGGTGAGAAAATGAAAGTGGAAAAATTCATTGAAATCATGGGGGCGGAATTTTACACAGGAGTGCCGGACTCCAGGCTGAAAGCTCTGTGTGATTGTCTTCTGTCCATGTATGGACAAGATCCGAGACATCATGTTATTGCGGCCAATGAGGGGAACAGCATAGCTGTTGCAGCTGGGTATTATTTGGCTACGGGAAAGATTCCAGTGGTTTATATGCAGAACAGCGGGGAGGGAAATGCCATGAATCCCATGGCGTCTCTTTTAAATGAACATGTGTATGGGATTCCTGTAATCTTTGTAGTGGGATGGCGGGGAGAGCCTGGAGTGCAGGATGAACCGCAGCATGCTTATCAGGGGGAAATCACAGAGGAATTTTTTAAACTTATGGGAGTAGAAATTTTTGTCCTGGACAGGGATACGGTCTGGGAGGATGCAGATGCGGCTATGGCAGAGTTTCGGAAAGTTCTGAACCAGGGAAAGGATGTGGCGTTTCTTGTGAAAACCGGGGCCTTAAGCTATGACAGAATCTGCAAGAACAGCCATGCCGGATCTTTGCCTTCTAAAAAAATGACAAGGGAGGAGATTATCTGCCAGGTAACGGACATTTCAGGGGAAGATCCTGTGATTACCACTACCGGGAAGGCCAGCCGTGAGTTATTCGAGATCAGGGAGGCCAGGGGCCAGGGACATCAGCTTGATTTTCTGACCGTAGGGTCCATGGGGCACAGTTCTTCCGTTGCAATGGGGATAGCCCTGCATCAGTCGGACAAAAAGGTGTGGTGCATTGACGGCGACGGGGCGGTGCTGATGCATATGGGAGCCATGGCGGTTATTGCCCAGGCAGCGCCTGGGAACCTGGTGCACCTTGTGGTTAATAACGGGGCTCATGAATCCGTAGGGGGAATGCCCACAGCAGCAGCCTCTCTGGATTTGTGGAAAATTGCCCAGGGGTGCGGCTATCGGAATGTTTACTGTGTACAAAACAGGGAGGAGCTGGCAGCGGTTTTGAAGATGGTGAAGGAACAGGCCGGGCCCAGTTTTGTTGAGGTAAAGGCAGCAGTGGGGGCAAGGGAGAATCTGGGCAGGCCCACAAGTACTCCGCAGGAAAATAAAAAGGAGTTTATGAAGTTTTTGTGGAAAGGTATGGGAGACAGTTATGGGAATTAATTTAAAACGCAGCAATTATGCATTTAAATATCCGTTTGAGAGGATGGCAGCTTATGCGTCTGGGGCGGCCTCAACGTATCAGGACGTTTCGCAGGCTAGGGCATTGGATTTTGGATTTGGCGGCGGAAGACATTTAAAGGTTTTATCAGATTTAGGATATGATGTCTATGGCATTGATATCAGCGAGGATGCTATTGATACGACCCGATATAATTTTGGGGAGGATTTAGTAAACCGGGTGAAATTGACAAAAGATAATATTTTGGAGCGCCAGGTCTACCCAGAAGGATATTTTGACGTTATATTAACAGCAGGGGTGATTTGGTCCGCAGGGTATGAACTGCTGATTGCGTTTATGGATAAGCTGGTTCCGCTTATTAAAGACAATGGATATCTGATCGCAAATTTTAAAACAAAATTTGATGATCTGTATTCTTCCGGCGAGCAGGTCAGTGATGGAGGAAAGTCTGTTTATGTGCCGGAATATTCAAACAAATGGGCTTTTTTGGACATTGATGACCTGAAAGAATTAATGGAGCGGTATAATCTGGAGATTGAAAAGCTTGAGCGTTATGAGAGATACTGCAATAATGAGGTTCGCCTTTCCTATTGGGATGTGGCGGCCAGAAAAAGGCAGTAAGCTTTGATGCCAAAAACATTCTATTCTGTGTGAGAAAAGCCTGGGAAGACTGTCTCCCCAGGCTTTTCCCACACGCTTTAACATTACAGCTGACAAATCAGCTTCACGTATCCCTTCATCCTGTCGCCATAAGTTTTCACATACAGTTCCAGGTATTCATCAAAAGAAACGGCAGTGTTATTGCTGAGAAGTTCCATAGGAACCCCGAACAAATCTGCCGTAAGGCCCAGATCAGTCATGCCGTTTTTATGATAAAAGTTCTTTCGGCGCAGCCGCAGTTCCAAGTCATCGGTTTCCTGGGCAGTGCTTTCTATTTCAAGAATCATGCGGTACTTGTGATAGTACTGCGTCAAAGCCAGAAGAGCGGCAGAGCCATAACCTTTGCTGCGCCTTTTGTGGTCCATGGCGAAATAGTCTAAAAGAACCATGTCCTTATAGATCATGGTAATGGCAAGACCTAAAAATTCATTGTTTTCTTCGATGGAAAGAATATGGGAGACTCCTTCCTCTTTTTTCCTGCATATGAGCCAGAAAGGCTTCCGCTCGTTTTTTGGAAATGCCTGAAGGTACAGCAGTTCGATCCGGTCAAGCCTTGCCTTATCGTCCGCGTGAATCAATTCCATAGCAAACCTCCGTGCGCCCGGCTGGGGACGCGCCACTGCGCATGAAAGTCTGGCGGGCGCATTTGGCATACCCGAATGCATGACGCCTAATCGGCGGCGGGACTTTCATTGCGGTATCTCTGTTTCTTCTTAAACTTAGGCGTATTGGCCTCTTAAATAATGAATCATATTTCATACATTCCCTGTTATGCTGACCTGCGAAGCGCCCGGAATATTCCGGTCTGCTCCAAAGCAAATGTCATGGTGTAGAACAGAAAAGAATTAATGGGCCACATAGCCAGGTTTTTTATGACCCTTACAGGCAGAAGAACAAAAAATCCCTTTCCATACATCATATTCAGCCAGAGGGTTCCAAGAATCATATTGCACACCACGGACACGGTCAGTTCCGCTGCCAGTACCCGCAGAATGCTCAACTTTTTTTTATAAAAGAAAACTCCGTAAATCACTCCTGCCGCCATGGCGCTTATAGTCCATCCGGGGAAAAACGCTCCTGTGGGCTTGACCACATATTTTAAGATGTCTAAAGCTCCTCCATAGAAACACCCTGCTGCCGGTCCGAACAGATAGTACACAAACTGATTGGCGATGCTGGAAAACCCGATTTTAATAAAATCGCCAATCTGTATGGTCAAAGATCCAAGTATGACGCCTATGGCCCCAAACATGGCCATGGTGGTGATGGTGCCTGCATTTTTTAACTCTCTGTAAGAATCCTGAAACAAAGTTGCCAATTTTTTCATAAAAAATTACCTCCTTTGCAGACCTCTTACTACAACAGGAGATAATCCTATCTTCTATTGCAGCGGGATGCGGCCTGTGCACCGCAAGATCAGTCTTTTCGTCCGGCTGGCAACTCCCCGTCCAACCGGCACTTAACGCGCACGGGCCTACTCTGCTTTCTGTATTTTATTTTTGCTTTATAAGCGGCTGCGGGCTGGCATAGAATTGCAGCGGACAGGAAACTTATAAAGGCTTTTTACATTATATAGCTTTTTCTGATATATCTCAACTGTTTTTTATATTTAGGTATGGCAAAGGCAGAATTCGCTTAACTAAGTGACATTGGGAGTGAACCGTAACTTGCGCACTGTGGCAAAAAATGCTAAATTTAGAAAATATATTGAGAATATTGATAAGTATTGTTAAAATACTTACAGGAAGTTTAAAAGGGCATTCTCATAAAAGCTGGACGCCAGGGGGTTTTGAGAGCGTTCTAAAAAAAGAAAAGGGGAGGACGGTCATGACCTATGTGGAGAAATATAAGGTTTTTGATTTGGAACTGAAAGGGAAGGAAGAGGGAAATCCATATAGGGAGGCAGTTTCATAAAGGGAACTGGCTTTGCGCTGAAAAGGGCAAGGGCGGCTTTAAAATTATGTTGTTCAAATTTTTATTTATGGAATAGAAAGGAAAGAAGCCTCTATGACAGTTTATGAGATCTTATGGCTGTTTTTGAACGGAGCTTTCAGCGGATGGGTGCTGGAAACCGCATTGGCCGCCGCAAGGCGCCGGCGTTTTGTAAACCGGGGGCTGGTAAACGGGCCCTTCTGTGTGATGTATGGCATTGTGCTGGTATTGCTGTCGTTTTTTTGCAGGGAGCTGACTGGATTCTGGCTGTTTTGCGGCTGCGCAATCGTGTCCACAGTGGCGGAGTGGATTGCAGGCCATCTGCTGGAGCAGCTGTACCACGAGAAATGGTGGGATTACTCTGGTATCAGGTGGAATCTGGACGGGTACATATGCCTTCCCGCATCCCTTGTCTGGGGGATTCTGGGCGTGGCTGCCATAAGGTGGGGGAACAGCCTGTGGCTTAGGGTCTTTCATCTGATCCCGAAGGCTTTCGGAAAGGCGGCCGTCTGGATTCTGCTCTGCGGAATCCTGGTTGACGCAGCGGCCACAATGGTGATTTTGTCAGGAAAGACAAAGGCGGCGAAAGGCTGGGAGAGGATTGATTTCTGGTTTGCCCAGGTAAGCTGGAGACTTGGGGTTAAGGTGTACGGCCTGGTAAACCGCAGAATCGGGAACGCTTATCCCAGGCTGGCTGTAAAGGAGGAGGCCAGAGACAAGACGGTTTTTGCGTTTGGCTGCAGCTTTTATAAGGTGGCGTGGCTGTTTTTTATCGGAGCCTTTCTGGGTGACATTACGGAGACAGTTTTTTGCAGGCTTACTGCGGGAGTGTGGATGAGCCGCAGCAGCGTGGTCTGGGGGCCTTTCAGCATTGTGTGGGGCCTGGGAGTGGCGGCGGCGACCGTGCTTTTGTACCGGTACCGGCAGAGGTCGGATCGGTTTTTGTTTCTGATGGGGACCGCGCTGGGCGGCGCTTATGAATATCTGTGCAGTGCTTTTACGGAGATGGTGTTCGGGACGGTTTTCTGGGATTACAGCCAGATCCCTTTTAACCTGGGAGGCAGGATTAACCTTCTGTACTGCTTTTTCTGGGGCATTGCCGCAGTGGTGTGGTTTAAGGGGATTTATCCGGCAGTATCCTCCCGGATTGAACGGATTCCCAAAAAGGCGGGCACGGTTCTGACCTGGATCATGATTCTGTTTATGAGTGCCAACGTGGCGGTTTCCTGCATGGCCCTGGTTCGCGGAGACGAGAGAACGAGAGGGATTGAGGCGGTTTCCGGGTGGCAGAAGATTATGGATGAGCGGTTTGACGACGAGAGGCTGATGAGGATTTATCCCAATGCCATAAAAGTGGTGACAGAATGATTTGAACGGGATTTCGGGGCTTTTGCAGAATCAAGAGAATCCACATTTGCCCGGTTCAAATTTGTAGAATATTCAGAATAAATATAGTTAAACAACAAATATTTGCAAAATATAACGCAAAATATGCCTTTTTGGAATAATCTGATAACTCATTGCAAAAACAAGTAAAAACCTATTTACAAACTGCATGAAAAGTAGTATTATCATTTCCGAAAGATACTTTAATACATTAAAATTAAAAAATGTCACAGGAATCTAATTTTGACTTTCGCAATCACCTGGTTAGTAAAAATACGAAAGGAATGAGAAACTATGGAACAAGGCAGACATAAGCCGGCGGCAGGCCATGGGGAGGCTTTAGGCAGCCTTCAGATGCCGCCAGGCAAGACGGGGACATACGCGGCCACGGCCGAAACGAGAGGGACAGGCACGGCGACAGAGCTTCCTGGCCTGTATGACCAAAGATTTGAGCACGATAGCTGCGGCATCGGCGCAGTGGTCAACATGAAAGGAATAAAGACCCATAAAACCGTGGAACAGGCGCTGCACATTGTAGAGAACCTGGAACATCGGGCAGGAAAAGACGGAGAAAGTAAAACTGGCGATGGTGTCGGTATCATGCTTCAGATTTCCCATAAATTTTTCAAGAAGGTAACAAAGCCTCTTGGGATAGAACTGGGAGATGAGAGAGAGTATGGTGTCGGCATGTTTTTTTTGCCCCAAGACATGCTGGCCAGAAACCAGGCCATGAAAATGTTTGAGATTATCGTGGAAAAAGAGGGGCTTGCCTTTCTGGGCTGGAGGGAAGTTCCTGTTAAGCCGGAGCTCATCGGCAGAAAGGCAGTGGAAAAAATGCCCTGTATTCTGCAGGGATTTGTGAAGAAGCCTGAGTCCATGGAAAAGGGGCTTGAGTTTGACCGCAGGCTCTATGTGGCGAGGCGGGTATTTGAGCAGAGCAATGACAACACGTATGTGGTTTCCCTAAGCAGCCGTACCATCGTTTACAAGGGCATGTTTTTGGTAAAGGAGCTGCGCAGGTTCTTTCCGGATCTGCAGGATATGGACTATGAGTCGGCTCTGGCAACGGTTCATTCCCGGTTCAGCACCAACACAAACCCAAGCTGGATGCGGGCGCATCCCAACCGGATCATTGTCCACAACGGGGAGATCAACACGATCAGGGGCAATGTGGATAAGATGCTGGCCAGGGAAGAAACCATGGAATCTGAGTTTTTCAAAGCCGAGATGCACAAGGTCCTTCCCATTATTAACCAGGAGGGGTCTGACTCAGCCATGGCGGACAATGCCCTGGAGTTTATGATGATGAGCGGAATGGATCTGCCTTTGGCGGTGATGATCATGATCCCGGCTCCGTGGCAGTATGATAAATCCATGCCTCAGGAGGTAAAAGACTTTTATCATTACTATGCCACCATGATGGAGCCCTGGGACGGCCCGGCTTCCATGGTATTTTCCGACGGGGATGTGCTGGGAGCGGTTCTTGACCGAAACGGCCTTCGGCCTTCCCGCTACTATATTACAGATGACGGGTATGTGATTCTGGCTTCGGAGGTGGGCTCCATTGACATTGACCAGTCCCATGTGCTGAAAAAAGAAAGGCTGCGTCCCGGGAAAATGCTTCTTGTAGATACCAGGAAAGGGAAGATCATAACTGACGAGGAACTGAAGCTGTATTATGCGGGAAGAAAGCCCTATGGACAATGGCTGGATTCCCATTTGGTTGAGCTTAAAAATCTAAGCATTCCCAATGTGGGAGTGCCCCAGATGACCAGGGAGAAGAGGGCAAGGCTGCAGAAAACCTATGGCTATACGTATGAACAGTACAAGACCATGATTCTGCCCATGGCCTTAAACGGGGCGGAGCCGGCTTCTGCCATGGGCGCTGACAGCCCTCTGGCAGTGCTGTCCAAGAAGCATCAGCCGCTGTTTAATTACTTTAAACAGATGTTTGCCCAGGTAACCAATCCGCCTATTGATTCCATCAGGGAGGAGATTGTCACAAGCACCACCGTGTTTGTGGGAGAGGACGGCAATGTACTGCAGGATAAGCCGGAGAACTGCAAGATTCTCCAGGTGGATAACCCCATTCTCACCTGTACCGACCTGCTGAAGATCAAATACATGAAGAAGCCGGGATTTAAGGTGGAGGTAATCCCCATCACTTACTATAAAAATACATCCCTGGAAAAGGCCATTGACCGGCTGTTTCTGGAGGTGGACAGAGCCCATCGGGCAGGGGCTAACATTATTATCTTGTCAGACAGGGACATTGACGAGAATCATGTGCCCATTCCATCCCTTTTGGCGGTTTCAGCCCTGCAGCAGCATCTGGTAAAGACGAAAAAGCGCACAAGCGTAGCCCTGATTCTGGAAAGCGGGGAGCCGAGGGAGGTGCACCATTTTGCCGCCCTGCTAGGGTATGGGGCCTGCGCCGTCAACCCGTATCTGGCCCAGGAGTCTGTGAAATACCTGATTGAGTCGGGAATGCTTCATAAGGACTATTATGCGGCAGTAAGCGATTACAATCAGGCCGTTCTGCACGGCATAGTGAAGATTGCGTCCAAAATGGGCATATCCACCATCCAGTCTTACCAGGGGTCCCAGATATTCGAGGCCATAGGCATTTCCAGGGATGTGGTAGACAAATATTTTACCAACACTGTAAGCCGCATTGGCGGCATAACGCTGGAAGATATTGCAAATGACATGGATCACCTTCATTCGGCCGCATTTGATCCCCTGGGACTGGACGTGGATCTGACGCTGGACAGCTCAGGCAGCCATAAGGCGAGGGCGGGACAGGAGGAGCATCTTTACAATCCTCTGACAATCCATCTTCTTCAGGAGGCCGTAAGAACCGGTGATTATAAGACGTTTCAGGAGTACTCCCATGCTCTTCACAAAGAAGGGCAGAGCGTTAACCTGCGCAGCATCATTGATTTTAAATATGATGACAAAGGCGGCATTCCCATCGAGGAAGTGGAAAGCGCGGACTCTATCGTTAAGCGGTTTAAGACCGGGGCAATGTCCTACGGCTCCATTTCCCAGGAGGCCCATGAAACCCTGGCTATTGCCATGAACCGCCTGGGCGGCAAATCCAACAGCGGCGAGGGCGGGGAAAGCCTGGAGCGGCTGGACACAGCCGGGGATGTGGGCCCTAATGGCAGAGACACATGTTCTGCAATTAAACAGGTGGCATCCGGGCGGTTCGGCGTAACGTCCAGGTACCTGGTAAGCGCAAAGGAGATTCAGATAAAAATGGCTCAGGGCGCCAAGCCCGGGGAGGGCGGACAGCTGCCGGGAAGGAAAGTGTATCCATGGGTGGCCAAGACCCGCCACTCTACCACCGGCGTAGGGCTGATTTCGCCGCCGCCTCACCATGATATCTATTCTATCGAAGACCTGGCCCAGCTGATTTACGACCTGAAAAATTCCAACACTCAGGCCAGAATTTCCGTAAAGCTGGTGTCTGAGGCCGGCGTAGGCACCGTGGCCGCCGGCGTGGCCAAGGCAGGGGCCCAGGTAATTCTGGTGTCTTCTTTTGACGGAGGAACCGGAGCCGCGCCCAGAAATTCCATATACAATGCAGGGCTTCCCTGGGAGCTGGGGGTTGCTGAGGCCCACCAGACCCTGATCATGAACGGGCTTCGGGACAAAGTGATCCTGGAAACTGACGGAAAGCTGATGAGCGGAAGGGATGTGGCCATTGCCTGCATGCTTGGGGCGGAGGAATTCGGATTTGCCACAGCTCCTCTGGTTGCCATGGGATGCGTCATGATGCGGGTGTGCAACCTGGATACCTGCCCGGTTGGCATTGCCACTCAGAATCCCAAACTTCGGAAACGGTTTAAGGGAAAACCGGAGTATGTCATGAACTTCATGCGGTTTGTGGCCCAGGAGCTGAGGGAATATATGGCCAGGCTGGGAATCCGCACCGTGGATGAGCTGGTAGGGAGAACGGATCTTCTGAAGAAGAAGCAGGATATTCCCTGGGCCAGGGCGGCCAAGGTGGATCTGAGCAATATTCTTGGCAATCCTTATGCCGGGATCAAGCTGGCCGGATACAAACAGAAGCAGGTCTTTGACTTTAAGCTGTCAGAGACGGCGGATGAGCGAGTAATCCTGAAAAAGTTAAAACCTGCTTTGGGCCTGGGGCAGAGAAAAAGCATTCAGATGGACGTGTCCAACGTGGACAGGACTCTGGGAACCATTTTCGGCTCAGAGATCACCAGAATGTACCCGGACGGGCTGGAGGAGGATACCTTTACCATCAGCTGCAGGGGCAGCGGAGGACAGAGCTTCGGCGCGTTCATTCCCAGGGGGCTGACTCTGGAACTGGTGGGTGACAGCAATGATTATTTCGGAAAAGGGCTTTCCGGCGGCAAGCTTGTGGTGTATCCGCCTACAGGCGTGAAATTCAAGGCGGAGGACAACATTATCATCGGCAATGTGGCTCTTTACGGGGCTACCAGCGGAAAGGCGTTTATTAACGGCGTGGCCGGAGAGCGGTTCGCCGTCCGCAATTCCGGGGCCACGGCAGTGGTGGAAGGCGTGGGAGATCACGGGTGCGAGTACATGACCGGCGGAAGAGTGGTGGTGCTTGGAACCACGGGAAAGAATTTCGCAGCCGGCATGAGCGGCGGTATTGCCTATGTGCTGGATGAGGCCAATGACCTGTATAAGCGTCTTAACAAGGAAATGGTATCCCTGGAGGAAGTGGCAGGCAAGTATGATGTCCTGGAGCTGAAGGAAATGATTCAGGAGCACGTATCATACACCAACTCTGCCAAGGGCAAGGAGATCCTGAAGCATTTCGGGGAATACCTGCCAAGGTTTAAGAAGATTATGCCCCATGACTATCGGCGCATGATGAACACCATTGTGCAGATGGAGGAGAAGGGGTTAAGCAGCGAACAGGCGCAGATCGAGGCATTTTATGCCAATACCAGAGAGCAGTAGAAAGGGGAGTGAAGACATGGGAAAGCCAACAGGATTTTTAGAGTTTGACAGGGCTGCCAGCCAGGTAAGGGACCCAAAGGCCAGGATCAAGGATTATCATGAATTCCATACCCCTTTAAGTGAACAGGAGCAGCGGCGCCAGGGCGCAAGATGCATGGAGTGCGGAGTCCCGTTCTGTCAGTCAGGCATGATGATGAAGGGTATGGTGTCAGGGTGCCCCTTAAATAATCTGATTCCGGAGTGGAATGATCTGATATACAGCGGCAACTGGGCCCAGGCCTATAACCGGCTGAAACGAACCAACAGCTTTCCGGAGTTTACCTCCAGGGTATGTCCGGCGCCCTGCGAGGCTGCCTGTACCTGCGGGTTGTATGATGAGCCGGTAAGCATTAAGGAAAACGAGTATGCCATTATTGAGCACGCTTACGCGGACGGCGCCGCTGCTGCCAGGCCGCCGAGACTGCGGACCGGAAAGAAAGTGGCCGTGGTAGGGTCAGGCCCTGCAGGCCTGGCTGCTGCTGACCAGCTGAACAAAAGAGGGCACAGCGTCACTGTGTTTGAGCGGGATGACAGAATCGGCGGCCTTCTCATGTACGGGATTCCCAACATGAAACTGGAAAAGCATGTGATTGACCGGAAGATCCAGGTGATGGAAGAGGAAGGGATTGTATTTGAAACCAATGTCAATGTGGGCAGGGAGTACAAGGCGGCAAAGCTTTTAAAGGAATTTGACAGCGTGATTTTGGCCTGCGGGGCTTCCAATCCCAGGGATATTAAGGTGCCCGGAAGGGAGGCGGAGGGGATTTACTTTGCAGTGGATTTCTTAAAAGGAACCACCAAAAGCCTGCTGGATTCCGGCCTGACTGACGGGAAGTTTGTGTCGGCAAAAGGCAGGAAAGTGGTGGTCATCGGCGGCGGCGACACGGGAAATGACTGCGTGGGAACCTGTATCCGCCACGGGTGCGCCTCGGTGATGCAGCTGGAGATGATGCCCAGGCTGCCGGATAAAAGAACCGGGGATAATACCTGGCCGGAGTGGCCCAGGGTGTGCAGAACAGACTACGGGCAGCAGGAGGCCGCCGCAGTGTTCGGAAAAGATCCCAGGGTCTATGAGACTACGGTGAAGGAGTTTAAAAAAGATAAAAACGGCAAGCTTTGCAGCGTGGTTCTGGTAAAGCTGGAGGCAAAGAAAGACCCTAAGACGGGGCAAACCCAGATGGTGCCTGTGGAAGGCAGCGAGAAGGAGACGGCTGCAGACCTGGTACTTATTGCGGCAGGGTTTCTGGGAAGCCAGAAATATGTGACGGACGCCTTCGGGGTGGCTGTGGATCAGCGGACCAACGTGAAGACAGCTGCCGGGGAATACCGGACCAACGTGGACAGGGTGTTTACAGCCGGCGATATGCACAGAGGACAGTCTTTGGTGGTGTGGGCCATCCGGGAAGGAAGGGAGGCCGCCAAAGAGGTGGACAGAAGTTTGATGGGGTATACGAATCTGGTGTAGGCAGAAGCTGTTTTGCTGGAAAATATGCGGCAGCTTCCATATGACGAATACTGAGAAATATGGGCAGATGATAAATAAGCTGAAAGTATAAAATGTTATAAAATGCGAACTCGCTTTCTTTGTGATATGATATAAGACTCAATCTAGAATTCATATGATAAGGAAGTGAGTTTGTATCCTTAAATGACAAGGCCGCAGAAATTGTGAGTGTAAAATAAAGTGTGTAAGTTGGAAATACCGCAAATCTAACTGCACACTTTATTTTACACTCCCCAATAAGCGCATTTTAAGGCTCTATCCCCAATGATTTCCTGCTCTCCTTCAAAGCAAATAATTGTATCTTATATGGGATAAAGCCTTGAATTCTGAGATTATTCTGTTCTGAAAAATTCCTAAAAGATTAAAAGAAACGGTACATTACTTTTATACTGTTGCAAAACATTCTTTCTCCCAAGCTTTGATTGCCTCGGGCGGAAGTTCCAGGACGGCGGCAATGTCTTGTGGCGCATCTCCTCTTTTCAGCATATTTTTAGCATTCTTTTTGGACTCTTCCCGTCTGCCCTCATCCATCAGCACCTTTCCAACTTGCGTCAAACCTAACAGCTCCTAATATAGTTCTTAGTTTCTTCCTCGCCCTTATAGGTCAGGGGAAGCAGTATGAGATGCATAAAACTTCATCGGATACGTTTTGGCTCTCGATGCATGCCCTGGCATGACTCGTTCACTCCATGGAGGGCGAATCGCCAAAAAGAATGTCTCCGTTTCTATGGCGCAGGCTGTCCGTTTCAAAGAAGTCCTTGCGCTTTCAATATAAGCGGCGTACAATACCATCATATGGATATCCGTTCGCCTGCTTTCTCTTAAATACCGATCAATCCAAAAGGCTTGGAAACCCGTTGTAATATGTCTTTGTTGCAATCCCTAATTTTTTACAAAATCATCCTTTAACATACCAATCCTGGCTCTTTCAGTTTCTATTATTAGGATATTTCAATATTTACCACCAATATTACTCGTTTTGTATATTTTTTAACACTTATCTGTAAATATTTTTACAGTTTGTAAATTATTAGATTGACAACACGTAAAATATGTAATAACATAAAGGTATTATACGAGGAGGTTAGGCATGATAAAGGATAAATTAAAAGAAGTGCGTGAACGAACTGGAATGAACAAAAAAGAATTTGCCGAGTATATAGGCATTAAATACACAACATACAATAATTACGAAACAGGGGCCAGAGAACCTGACTCTGAGTTTTTAATAAGATTTTCCAAGAAATTTAATGTTTCCACTGATTTTATTTTAGGCCTACAGGAAGACAAAGAAATCCTTTACTCATATGAGCTTAAAGCATCTGAATACGATCATATAGAAAAATACCGTTCCCTAGACTCCTATGGGCGGCAGACCGTCGATTATATTCTAGATAGGGAACTCGAACGCATCCCCCAGCCCGAAGGATTCGCTGACACCATAGAGCGCCTCCGGCAGCAATTATCCATATGCTCCGTTCCTCCTCGCTTTTTTGCCTACTTTGGCAGGATAGCCGCCGCAGGCACCAGCGTGAAGCTTTCCGACAAAGCTGCCGGAGTCAGGGCCTATCCGGAAAATGAGCTAAATAAACATGCCGACTTCGTCATCGGCGTGAATGGCGATTCCATGGAGCCTGAATATTCTAATGGGGATATAGTATATGTCCAGAAGACTGATCATATAGAAACCGGAGACATAGGCATCTTTCAAAAGGGCAATAACATCTACATCAAAAAAGCCGTGGAAAATGGGCTGGTTTCTGTAAACCCGGAATACCCACCGCTTACAGGTCAAGAGGACGGGATTATTGTATTAGGGAAGATGTTGGGGAAAGCGGAAGAAAATTAAACAAAAATCATAGGAGGATAAAAAATGCTAGAAAAGAAAGATTTGGAAATGATAGCTGAAGTTGTAAGTGAAACTGTAAAAGAAATAAACAAGCCTGTATATGAAAGGCTAGATAAGATGGATACCAGGCTGGATAAGATGGATACCAGGCTGGATAAGATGGACTCCAGGCTAGATAAGATGGACTCCAGGCTGGATACAATGGATACCAGGCTAGATAAGATGGACTCCAGGTTGGATACAATGGACTCCAGGCTAGATAAGATGGACTCCAGGCTAGATACAATGGATACCAGGCTA
>CAMUJH010000008.1 GCA_947089145.1 uncultured Hungatella sp.
GGTAGAGCACTTGACTTTTAATCAAGTTGTCCCGGGTTCGAACCCCGGCACGCTCATGGAAGAATCCAGTTTTGCTGGATTTTTTTATTTCAATATTTTGTCTTCGAAGAAAAATAGGCTGTACAAACCCAGTATGTGAATACCGCATTTGTACAGCCCCTGTTCTTTTAGGATTTAATCATCATGGCCTGCAGTTTCCGCAGGGGCTATATCCCTGAGCAATCAGAGAATCCCTGCTTTCAGTAGTAGTTTTTTTATTTTTTTCTTTCATCTGCTTTACACTATTGCAGTCAGGATAGTGTATTTTTTTTGTGGATGTATTTAGAATGTATTCTGTGCCTATGGTGGCCTGATTGGCAGTTACATTAGAACTCTGTTTTTCAGTACCCTGCTTTTGAGGCTGTATCGGTTTATCATTAATATCTCCGGCGCTGTAATCGTTACAAGGATCTGTATTCCAGGTAATGGAAGTTCCGTCAGTAGATGCTATAATAGTTCCCTGTTTGTCGGTGCGAAGCAGCTGGATTTCCATATCCTGGAGTTTTTCCATGGATTCTATGTGCGGATGTCCGTATGTATTGCCCGTTCCGCAAGAGAGAATGGCATATTCCGGGGTGGCTTTTTGTAAAAGTTCCCAGCTGGTAGAGGTGCCGCTTCCATGATGCCCCATAATATATACATCACTTTCCAGTTCCAGATTGGTTTTGCACATTTCTTTTTCACTGTCAGATTCAGCATCACCTGTTATGAGGAAGCTGCTGTCCCCATCTGTAATGCGAATGCCAATAGAATAATTGTTGGGGTCAGAATATTTATCTCCTGTTGGAGAAAGAATCTGGAAGGATGCATCACCTAATTGATAAGTTGTACCGACCTGAGGCTGTTTTCTGTCAATGGCTTTTGTTTCTATTACAGATTGAAAAGAATTGAACACTCTTGTGTCTGCAGCATAATCCGGACTGAATACTTGTTTGACCGGAAATACATTGAGAGCGCCCACAACGCCGTTTAAATGATCTGCGTCATAGTGGCTGGCAATGACATAGTCCAGGGAATTAACTTTCTCTTCTTTCAGATAAGATACCACAAAACTGGACTTATCTCTGTCCCCTCCATCATAAAGCATATAATGTCCATGGGATTCTACAAGGACAGACAAACCCTGTCCCACATCCAGAACATGGATCTCAGTCTGGGCAAATACAGGGGTGACAGCCAGGCCGGACATGACGGCAATGGATAAAGCGTATTTCAGCAGTCGCTTCATAGAATGATGTTCCTTTCTGTATATTGGTGGTGAATAGTCTGTAATTTTTTTATGCGTAACAGATCCGATCCTGTTCGGACTGATAATTTTATTCATCAAAATTCACAATCACATAATAACCCCGGTCATTATGCTTTATTTCTTTGACAATGCCATGGTCAGACTTTAAACGGTCACGGCCCTTATAGCAGGCTGACATGGCGACTGCAGGTTCGATAATATAACTGCATCCGCTGAGAGCTTCATGCTCCGTGATTTCTACTGCCTGTCCGGCCTCCACCAATCCAGGACGTTCCATTTTAAATTCAATTTCTCTCATAAAAGACTCCGTTTTAAAGGTAATTTATTCATTTGTATTATTATAGAAAAATAATAGAAGATTGTAAATATAAATTTTTGACCGTATAAATGGTTGTGTGTTAAAATGCTACTATAAAAGTAGCGAATCCTTACGGTAGGTCTGCGCATATGCTCCACTGACCGTATGGCGCGAAAATGCCCGCTTTTGGCATTTTGGGTGCATACCCAGCCGGGCGTATCGGGGGTTATGTTTATAGCTGATAATCTCAAATGGCATGCGGAGAAATTACTGCGAAAGGCAAGATAAAGAGGAGTATGTCAATGAATAAGAGTAAACGGAACACAGAGCCTCATTTGTATGAAGAATTAAAGAGATATAGCCGTAAGGATTTCTATCCATTTCATATGCCTGGCCATAAGAGACAATTGTCCATCGGGCCGGCGGTTCATTTCCCTAACCCGTATGCTTTGGATATCACAGAAATAGAAGGATTTGATAATCTCCACCATGCTGAGGGGATTATCAGGGATTCTATGGAATGGGCGGCTTCTGTGTATGGGGCAGATAAAACATATTATCTTGTAAATGGAAGCAGCAGCGGAATTTTAAGTGCGGTAAGCAGTGTTGCAGGCAAATCCGGGGCGATTCTTATGAGCCGGAATTGCCATAAGGCAGTTTATCATGGGGTTTTCCTCAATCAGATGAAATCCAGGTATGTTTATCCACAATTTATGGAGGAATATGGGGTGCAATGTGGATTAAGCCCTTGGAAGATCGAGAAAATGTTGAAAAGATTTCAGGATATTTCGGCTGTATTTGTTGTTTCTCCTACTTATGATGGGATTGTATCAGATATTGGAGCTATTGGAAGCATATGTCACAGATATGGAATTCCCCTGATCGTAGATGAGGCCCATGGAGCGCATTTTAGGTACAGCGATGTATTTCCAGTGTCCGCCCTGGATTTGGGGGCGGATGTGGTGATTCAGAGCGTTCACAAGACATTGCCTTGTTTTACCCAGTCAGCCATTCTCCACATAAAAGAAGGGTATGTGGACAGGGAAAGGATTGAGCGGTTTCTTCAGATTTATCAGAGCAGCAGTCCTTCCTACATTCTGATGGCGGGGATTGAACAGGGAATAAGGTGGATGGACGGGGATGGGCAGGAAAGGATAAAGGAATTTTCCCGGGAACTGGTTGCCATACGGCGGGAACTTGAGGGTATGAGGCACTTGCGGCTTCTTGGGAGAAACGTAGTGGGAACCAGGGATATTTTTGATTTGGATATTTCTAAAATCATTGTCTCTGCAAGAGGCACAAATATAAGCGGAGTACAGCTGTGCAAAAAACTGCGGCGAAAATATGGCCTTGAGCTGGAAATGTGTACAGAGTATTACGTGACAGCGATTACTACGGTAATGGATACAAAAGAGGGGCTAAGAAGGCTAAGGGACGGACTGATGGAGATTGATGCAGGTCTGGCTGGAAATGAGAGAGAGGATGCAGATCAGGAAAGCGGCGGCTGTGAGAAGAAGTGGGAATTGGAGTTAGAACAGGTGATGACAGTTTATGAGGCGTGGGAGGGGGAAAAGGAACAGGCCGTATTGGAGGAATGTGAGGGGAAAATTAGCGGGGAATTTGTGTATCTGTATCCGCCTGGGATTCCCATCGTGGTTCCGGGGGAGAGGATTACCGGAAAAGTTTTAGAGGAGATTTTACGGTACAGGCGGCTTGGGCTTTTGGTGCAGGGATTAAAGGATAGAGAAAATAAGATAATGGAGGTAGTCAGAAATGGGAAAATTAATTGTGATTGAGGGAAGTGACGGAAGCGGAAAGGCTACTCAGACAAAGCTTCTTTTTGATTTTTTAAAGGGACAGGGGAGAAAGGTAAGGATGGTTTCTTACCCTGATTATGACAGCCCATCGTCTTCTTTGGTGAAAATGTATTTAGGAAGTCAGTTTGGCCATGATCCTTATGGCGTCAATGCTTATGTGACAGCTTCCTTTTTTGCAGTGGATCGTTTTGCCTCTTATCTTAAAAATTGGAAGAGCTTTTATGAGTCATCAGAGGATGCAGTCGTAATCTGCGATCGATATGTGACCAGCAATATGCTGCATCAGACTTCAAAGCTGGGATCGTTGGAGGAAAAAGAGGCGTTTTTGGACTGGGAGTATGATTTTGAGTTTGTAAAAGGCGGGCTTCCGGTTCCTGATTTGGTACTTTTTCTGGATGTTTTACCGGATACTGCATTTCGGATGATGAAAGGCAGGGAAAATAAGATTACTCATAAATCTGAAAAAGATATTCATGAGTCTAACCGGGACTTTTTAGTTAGATCTTATGAGAACAGCATTCTTGTTGGGAAGAAGTATGGATGGAGGAATATACAATGCTGTGATGATAAGGGAAACATGGAGTCTGTTGAGGTGATTCATAACAGGATTCAGAAGGTGATCTTGGAGAAATGGCCGTTGATGGTTCCTTGTAATCTGTGAGAAAATCATCTGTAATTTAGATGACAGAGTATAGGGAGAAGAAAAAAACGGCTTTAAATTGTTTGACAGAGGAAATATAAGGTATTTGAATTGAAAAGGTTTCATGATATAATTAAGAGACGTATCACTTGTCCGCAGCATGGAAACTATGAACGAGGTACAATAGAAATCAGTAATTGATCGATGCAATACGGCAATGTGTGCAGCACAAAATGAAAAACGGAGGAAATTGCCATGCCAGGCTTTCAGGATATTCAAGGCCAGGATCATATAAAGATTCATTTTAAAAAAGCGGTTGAGAACAATAAAGTGTCTCATGCCTATATTTTATCAGGGGAGGCAGGGACAGGCCGGAAGTCTCTGGCGAATGCATTTGCGCTGTCGCTTTTGTGTGAAAAGGGCGGTGCGAATCCATGCCTGTCCTGCCACGGCTGTAAACAGGTGCTGTCAGGCAATCATCCAGATTTAATTTATGTTACCCATGAAAAGCCTGCAAGCATAGGCGTGGACGATATCAGGGCGCAGATCAATGATACCATTATGATTCGGCCGTACAGCGGGAATTATAAGATTTATATTGTGGATGAGGCAGAGAAAATGACTGTGCAGGCTCAAAATGCTTTGCTTAAGACCATAGAGGAGCCGCCCAAATATGCAGTAATGATTCTTATTACGAGCAATCCGGACGGATTTTTGCCTACCATTCTTTCCAGATGCGTCCAGCTGAAAATGAAGCCTTTAAGGGATTCTGTAATTCGGGATTTTTTGACGGATAATATGGCGGTTCCGGAAATCAAGGCGGATGTTTATGCGGCGTTTGCCAGAGGAAATCTGGGGAGGGCTATGAAGATTGCCCAGTCAGAGGATTTCCAGCATCTGTATGATGGGCTTTTGTATCTGCTGAAAAATATTCGGGATATGGATATATCCATGTTGTTAAGTTACATTAAAAGAATGAAGGAAGAGGATGCGGATCTTTTTGAGTGCCTGGATTTTATGCAGATATGGTACCGTGACGTTTTAATGTTTAAGGTGACTAAGGATGCCAATCTGCTGATTTTTAAGGATGAATACAGCGCTATCAATGAGTTGAGCCAGAAAACAGGCTATGATGGTTTTGAAAATATTCTGCAGGCTATTGACAAAGCCAAGGTGCGTCTGGAGGCTAATGTGAATATGGAGCTTGCATTGGAACTGATGTTTTTGACAATGAAAGAAAATTAGTTTTGCTGAAAAGAAGAGAGGAATTAAAATCAGAATGATAGATGTGATTGGGGTCAGATTCAGGAATGCGGGGAAAATATATTATTTTGCCCCTGGGAACTATGAAATTGAGGCCGGACAGCATGTAATTGTGGAGACGGCCAGGGGGATTGAGTACGGATATGTGGTTCTGGGATGCAGACAGGTGGAGGAGTCCAAGGTGATTCAGCCGTTGAAGTCAGTTATCCGCATGGCGTCAAAAGAGGATGAGGAGATTGAAGCTTCCAATAAGAGAAAGGAAAAGGAAGCGTTTAAAATCTGCCTGGAAAAGATCAGGAAGCATCAGCTGGAGATGAAGCTTATTGACGTGGAGTACACGTTTGACAATAATAAGATTTTGTTTTATTTTACAGCAGACGGGCGGATAGATTTTAGGGAGCTGGTGAAGGATCTGGCGGCTGTATTTAAGACAAGGATTGAGCTTCGGCAGGTAGGTGTGCGGGATGAGACGAAGATTCTGGGAGGAGTGGGGATCTGCGGACGGCCTTTGTGCTGCCATTCCTATTTGTCAGAGTTTATTCCCGTGTCAATAAAGATGGCTAAGGAGCAGAATCTTTCTCTGAATCCCACTAAGATTTCCGGCGTGTGCGGGCGGCTGATGTGCTGTCTGAAAAATGAGGAAGAGACGTATGAGTACTTAAACAGCAAGCTTCCGGGGATTGGAGACTATGTGACTACAGATGATAATCTCCGGGGAGAGGTTCACAGTGTCAATGTGCTGCGGCAGCTGGTTAAGGTTGTGGTGACAGTTGACAAGGACGAGAAGGAGATTCGGGAATACAAGGTAGAGCAGCTTCGGTTTAAGCCAAGAAAGAAAAAAGAGAAGGTTCATGTTCAGGATGATGAGCTGAAGAAGCTGGAAGCTTTGGAGAAGAGGGACAGGAAGTCTAAGCTGGGGGAAGGATGAGTTTTCAGCAGTCAGCCGGCAGGCAGGTTCGTTTAATGGAAAAAATGCAGGGCGAAAGAACAAGACAGCCACATATTGAATTAAAGGAAAATGAGCGGATTGATGACCTTCAGAGAAATGGGTATCGGATCATTCAAAACAGGGACAAATTCTGCTTTGGGATGGACGCAGTGCTTTTGTCCGGTTTTGCCCAGGTAAAGCCTGGAGAACGGGTTATTGATCTGGGAACCGGGACTGGGATTATACCGATTTTGCTGGAGGCAAAGTATGATGGGGAACATTACACAGGGCTTGAGATTCAGGAAGATATGGCGGAGATGGCGGCCAGAAGCGTACGGCTTAATGGCCTGGAGGAAAAGATTGAGATCGTGAAGGGGGATATCTGCAGGGCCAGGGATCTGTTCGGGCTGGCTGTGTTTGACGTGGTGACCTGCAATCCCCCTTATATGAATGACGCCCACGGACTTAAAAATCCAAAACTGCCGAAGGCTATTGCCAGGCATGAGGTTCTGTGTACCCTGGAAGACGTGGTCAGGGAGGGAGCCGGGATATTAAAGCCGGGAGGACGGTTTTTCATGGTGCACCGGCCGCATCGGCTGATTGAGATTATCTCTATGCTGGTTAAGTATAAGTTAGAGCCGAAGAGGATGAAGATGGTGCATCCTTTTGCAGATAAAGATGCCAATATGGTGCTGATCGAAGCGGTCAGAGGCGGGAAATCTATGATTAAAGTGGAAGCGCCTTTGGTGGTGTACAGGGATGCCGGGGTTTACACGGATGAGATTTATGAGGTCTATGGGTATTAGGACAGGTAAAGGGAGATGGCAGTGGAGCGGGATAATGGGATTGGAATGTTGTATTTGTGTGCGACCCCTATTGGGAACCTGGAAGATATCTCTTTTCGGGTTGTTCGGACATTAAAGGAAGTGGATTTGATTGCAGCGGAGGATACCAGGCACAGTATTAAGCTGCTGAACCATTTTGAGATAAAGACTCCTATGACCAGTTATCATGAGCATAATAAAGTTGACAAGGCCAGATATCTGGTGGAAAAGATGAAAGAAGGGGTTCATGTGGCCCTTGTAACGGACGCCGGGACTCCGGGGATCTCAGACCCCGGAGAGGAACTGGTAAAGCAGTGCTATGGGGCGGGAGTTCCCGTTACCTCTCTTCCCGGGCCGGCGGCCTGTATCACGGCTTTGACATTGTCCGGGATGAGTACCAGAAGGTTTTGCTTTGAGGCATTTCTGCCTTCGGATAAAAAGGAAAAGCAGAGAATTCTGGAGGAACTGAGGGAGGAAACCAGAACCATTATTTTGTATGAGGCGCCTCACCGGCTTGTCAGGACCCTGGAGGAGATCCGGGAGGTTCTCGGGGACAGAAGGATGACTTTGTGCCGGGAACTGACGAAAAAGTATGAGGAGGCGCAGCAGACTACGGTTGGAGAGGCCCTTGCAAGATATGAGTCGGAGGAACCTAAAGGCGAATGCGTTCTGGTGATAGAGGGAAAGAGTCTTCAGGAAAAAGAGGAAGAGAAAAAACAGGCTTGGGATGAAATGAGCATGGAAGATCATGTGGCTTATTATGAGAATCTGGGGATGGGACGGAAAGAAGCTATGCGGATGGCGGCTAAGGACAGGGGAATCCGCAGGAGGGACGTGTATCAGAAACTGATGGGAAAGCGGGAACAGCCCGGGGATTGAGTATTCTGATAATTAGTGATAAAATAAAGTATATTATTTTATTCGGAGGAAAGATAGATGAAAAAAGTGTTTTTTTCCATGGCTTTTACGTTATGTCTAACCGTTGTCTCTGCTTTTACTGCTATGGCGGCTGCTCCTTCAGGAGGAACATGGGTTAATGATTCTTCCGGATGGACATTTGTAAACAGGGACGGGACAACGCCTAATAATACATGGGAAATTATTAATGGGAAACTTTACTATTTTGACGAAACCGGACATATTCTTATGAATACGACTACGCCGGACGGAAGTACCGTGGATGGAAGCGGTGCAAAGACAAAAGATGGGAAACATATCGTATACGATGGCGGTGAGAAGGAACTGTTTCCTTTCTACCCTACTACAATTAAAGCAGAAGCCCCTACTCTTGCAGATACGGGACTTTCTGCTCAGGTAGGTGCATATGAAAAAGACATGGTGAAGGCTTTAGGCCAGATTCAGCCTTGCATGGGAATCTATGGGGAACCCAAGCTCTATACGTTTGAGAACTGCCCCAGTGTGGTTTTTCATATTGACAGCGCAACAAACAAGGATAGTTACTGTATTAATGCCAACGGTCCTTTTGCCGCATTTTTTACTTGCAGCGGAACAGATACGATTACCTGCGCTCAATTGGAAAAAGTACTTGGTGTAAAGATTACCATAGGCGCCGCCCTTTTTGAAGACAGGCATTATGCAACATTTACTTACAATGGACATGATTATTCTATTTTTTCCTGTACCCATGAGGGAGTGTTTCAGGGAGACAGCGTGATTTCTGTACTTACCCATTATGATTGGAATAGAGAGGAAGGCTTTTTTGATGAAAGCGGCGCATGGATTAGTCTTTAAAAATGATCTGATTAAGCAGGAGGAAGCGTAAAATGAAATTGAAGAAAACAGTTCTATTGTCTTTGGCTGCAGCCATATACATCGGCACGTCATCAGTACCTGCCTATGCAGCAGGATGGTCAAAGGAGGGGGAGGAATCTATTTATCTGAAAGATGATGGATCAAAGGCAACAGGATGGATTCAGGATCAGGGAAAGTGGTATTATTTTCAGGAAAACGGCTGGATGGTTACAGGCTGGGTGCCGTATGAGGGAAAGTGGTACTATATGACAACGGACGGATCTATGGCAGTGAATACAACTATTAGCCATTACCGTTTTGATGAAAACGGCGTTTACAGCCCGTCAGTCCCTACGGTGGAGAATCCAGGGGATAATGGCCATAATTATTATAAAGGCTTAAGCGAGGAACAGGCCGCAGAGGCAGACCTTCATGCCCAGCTTTTGGCATCAATCGTTCTCAATAATCCGGCTAATGATACGGACTTGAAGAAAGTAACGGAGGCGGCCCAGCTTATTAATCTGTACTGTTTAAAACCCGCTTATGAGGATACTGCCGAGGGAGATTACCGTTCTCCATACGGGGTGTTTGTGACAAAGAGTTATTCCTGCGCCGGGGAGACAAGAGCTCTTGGCCGGGTTTTGGATTTTATGGGATTTTCGTGGACACACAAAAATGAAAATCAGAATATTCATCAGTGGGTAATCGTCAATATGGATGGGCAGACCGGATATGCAGATCCCCAAGGCGCATATGTAGGATACGGCGAATACTGGACGCCTACCATATAAATTTTAGTGCAGGAATAGAAGTCGATTTGTAAGAGGGATGTCAGCTTTGAATATTCAGGAGGAAAACATTTTATGGCACAGTCAAAAGCAAAACAGGACATGGGAAGCGGAAGCATTCCCAGATTAATGCTGAACCTGGCTATACCGGCAGTGGTGGCCCAGCTTATTAATATGCTGTACAATATTGTGGATCGCATTTATATCGGGCATATTCCTGATGCAGGGGCTTCGGCTCTGACAGGAGTCGGGCTGTTTCTGCCTATCCTTATGATGATTAACGCTTTTGCCATGCTGGCCGGTTCCGGCGGTGCGCCCAGAGCGGCTATTGCCATGGGAAAGAATGATCAGGCAAATGCCCAGAAGATTCTGGGGAACTGTTTCTGTGTGCTTATGGTCTTTGCAGTGATGCTGACTGCAGTTTTTTATACTTTTGCGCCTCAGCTTTTAAGGCTTTTCGGCGCCAGCGATGTAACGCTGCCTTACGCTTTGTCCTATGCCCGCATCTATATCCTGGGAATTGTTTTTGTGATGATTGTTTTGGGAATGAATCCTTTTATCACTACCCAGGGGTTTGCCAAATTCAGCATGTTGACCACAGTTATGGGGGCAGTGTGCAACATTATTCTGGACCCTATTCTTATCTTCGGATTCCATATGGGGGTTCAGGGAGCCGCCATTGCTACAGTAATCAGTCAGGCTGTCAGCGCCGTGTGGGTTTTGATCTTCTTAAGAGGAAAAAAGACCATGCTTCGGCTTACGCTTGCCGACTTAAAACTTGAGTCCAAGATTATCTTCCCCTGTCTGGCTCTGGGAATATCCACTTTTGTCATGCTCAGCACGGAAAGTCTTTTAAATATCAGCTTTAACAGCAGCCTGTCCCGTTTTGGAGGTGACGTAGCCGTAGGAGCTATGACTATCATTTCTTCCTGCAGCCAGCTGGTAACCCTGCCTTTGCAGGGAATCTGCCAGGGAGGACAGCCTATTATGAGCTTTAACTTCGGAGCCGGCAAAAAAGAACGGGTGAAGCAGGCATTTGCCTGCCAGTTTCTGGCATGTACAGGCTATGCCACATTGCTGTGGATTCTCTTTCTTATGATTCCAAAAGTATTTGCAAATATTTTCAGCAGCGACTCTTCTCTGGTAGATTTTACAGTATGGGCTATGAGAATTTATATGGCTGGAATCTTTTCCACAGGAGTGCAGATCTCCTGCCAGCAGACTTTTATGGCTCTGGGACAGGCCAAAATCAGTCTGCTTATGGCGTGTCTTAGAAAACTGGTGCTTTTGATTCCGCTGATTTTTATTCTCCCGATGATTCTCTCTAATAAGGTGTTCGGCGTTTTTGTGGCAGAACCTGTCAGTGATATTCTGGCAGCGTCGGTTACAGCCTTTATGCTGTTTTCCCGGTTGAACAGAATACTGGATCAGGGGGCTAAGGTTTAGCCAGCCAAATGATTTTACATATATATTTTTTCATGAAAGAGGACGCCCAAGTGTGAAACTTGCGGCGTTCTTTTGCTGCTTGTAATGGGTGAACAGCAACTCTGAATTTATGCCGCCTATTCTGCGGCAAAAGCTTTATCGCAAAATTTTCCGGGGAGGTTAAATTTCCTCTTGACAAAATATGGATATTTATATAGTATTATTTTGAAAATCAAAATATTTTGAAGGACAAATCTAAGAATGAAGACAGTGATTATAGGAACTGGTTCTTTTGCCCCGCCCAGGGTCGTGACCAATGACGATTTGGCGGAGATTGTAGATACCAGTGATGAGTGGATAAGAACCCGGACCGGAATTGTCCAGAGGCGTATTTCAGAAGGGCCGGGGACTACCTGGATGGCGGCGGAAGCAGCGAAGCGGGCACTGGAAGATGCAGGCGTAAGGCCGGAAGAGATTGATATTATTATAGCAGCTACCACTACGGCTGACTATTGCTTTCCTAGTACTGCTTGTGAGGTTCAGGGGATTTTGGGGGCAGGGAATGCAGTCGGGTATGATGTGAGTGCAGCCTGTTCCGGATTTATTTTTGCCCTGCACACCATGGATGCGCTGATTAAAACAGGAACATACGGCACAGGGCTGGTGATTGGGGCTGATAATCTCAGCAAGACTGTGGACTGGTCAGATCGAAGTACCTGTGTGCTGTTTGGCGACGGCGCAGGGGCAGCGGTAGTGAAAGCCTGCGAAAGCGGTGATAGAGGTGTGATATGCAGCCAGCTAGGTTCTGATGGGAGCAAAGCGTCGGTTCTCACATGCCAGGCCAGGTCTATGGGAAACTTTCTTACGGAGAGCAGGCCAGAACCAGGATATATCGCTATGGAGGGCCAGGAGGTTTTTAAGTTTGCGGTGAAAAAGGTACCGGAATGCGTGGACAGCCTGCTGAGAGATGCGGGTACGGACATAGATGAGGTGAAATATCTTGTGCTGCATCAGGCGAATTATCGTATTTGTGAGTCCATTGCCAGGCGGCTTAAGATTTCCATGGACAAGATCCCTATGAATATAGATCGGTACGGCAATACTTCAGGAGCTACCATACCTATTCTTCTTGACGAGCTGAACCGGCAGGGGAAGCTTTGCAGGGGTGATAAGGTGGTTCTGGCTGGATTTGGCGCCGGCCTTACCTGGGGAGCAATGCTGGTTCAGTGGTAGACGGCAGTGCTGGCGTTATAGAGAGGTAAGCCAGGAAAATTTTTTTATAAAAATAATTTGATAGTCAAAGTTTTTCGATTTTTGTCGAATGCTTACTATATAGACTACTATTAAAAAAATGAGAAGAGGAGAGTAAAGTCATGTTAGAGAAGATGAAGGAGATTATTTCGGAGCAGCTGAGTGTGGATGCGGATTCCATTACGGAGAATTCTAATTTTAAGGATGATTTGGCAGCGGATTCTCTGGATCTGTTTGAACTGGTAATGGCCCTGGAGGATGAGTATTCTGTGGAGATTCCGGCTGAGGATCTGCAGAATCTTCTGACTGTAGGCGAAGTAATGAATTATCTGAAGGAAAAAGGCGTTGAGTAAAATGAAAACACGGATTACAGAGCTTTTGGGAATAGAATATCCGATTATCCAGGGAGGTATGGCCTGGGTGGCGGAACATCATCTGGCGGCTGCGGTTTCTGAGGCCGGGGGCCTGGGGCTTATCGGCGGGGCCAACGCGCCGGGGGAAGCGGTCAGGGACGAAATCCGTAAAGCAAGGAAGCTGACGGACAAGCCCTTTGGGGTGAATGTAATGCTTATGAGCCCTTATGCAGATGATGTGGCCAAGGTAATTGTGGAGGAAGGCATTAAGGTGGTTACCACTGGCGCCGGGAATCCTGAGAAATATATGGACATATGGAAGGCAGCAGGCGTTAAGGTGATTCCCGTGGTGGCTTCGGTGGCATTGGCCCGGCGCATGGAGCGGTACGGGGCGGATGCGGTTGTGGCTGAGGGATGTGAGTCGGGAGGCCACATCGGGGAGCAGACCACCATGACCCTGGTTCCCCAGGTGGCGGATGCGGTTGAGATTCCTGTGATTGCGGCAGGGGGAATCGGCGACGGAAGAGGGATTGCGGCGGCCTTTATGCTTGGGGCTGAGGCGGTTCAAATCGGCACCAGGTTCGTGGTGTCCGAGGAAGCCGTGGTACATGAGAATTATAAACAGAGAATCATCAAGGCAAAGGATATTGATTCGGCAGTAACCGGGAGAAGCCATGGACATCCCATCCGCTGTCTGAGAAATGAGATGACCAGAGAGTATGTGAAAATGGAGGCAGAGGGGAAATCCTTTGAGGAGTTGGAGTATATGACTCTGGGAGCCTTGCGCCGGGCAGTTCAGGAGGGCGATGTGGCTAGGGGAACGGTTATGGCAGGACAGATTGCGGGGCTGATCACGAAAGAGCAGACTTGCAAAGAGATGATTGAGGAAATGATGGCGCAGGCCAAAACGCTGATGAAGCGGGATTAATTGAGATTATTAAAAGGAGTATTTCATGAATAAGGTTGCATTTATTTTCCCAGGACAGGGAGCGCAGGCTGTTGGTATGGGTAAGGATTTTTACGATAATACAGAGACTGCAAGGCGGATTTTTGACAGGGCGTCAGATCTTTTGGGTTTTTCTATGCCAGAGCTGTGCTTTGAGAGCAATGACCGCCTGGATATTACGGAGTACACCCAGGCGGCTATGGTAACTGCCAGTATTGCCATGATGAAGGTGCTGACGGAAAAAACGGATATCAGGCCTTATGTGGCTGCGGGGCTGAGCCTGGGAGAATATTGTGCGCTGACAGCTGCAGGCGTTATGTCTGTGGATGATGCCATTACTACTGTGAGGCAGAGGGGAATCCTGATGCAGGGCGAGGTTCCTGTGGGGGTTGGCGCTATGGCTGCGGTACTGGCCATGGATGCTGAGAAGATTGAGCAGGTGATTGGGGATATTCAGGACGTCCAGATTGCCAATTATAATTGTCCTGGTCAGATTGTGATTTCTGGGAAAAAGGAAGCTGTGGAATCGGCCGCAGCGAAGCTGAAGGAGGCCGGGGCTAAGAGGGTTATTCCGCTCAATGTCAGCGGGCCGTTCCATTCTAATATGCTTAAAGGGGCCGGAGAGAAGCTTGGGAAGGTACTCGAGGGCGTGAAGGTATCGAAACCAGAGATTCCTTATGTAGCCAATGTGACGGCGGAGTATGTGACAGATGAGGCGCTGGTGAAGCCTTTGCTGATGCAGCAGGTTTATTCTTCGGTCAGATGGCAGCAGAGTGTGGAGACTATGATTAAGGACGGCGTGGATACCTTTGTGGAGATTGGACCGGGGAAGACTCTCAGCGGGTTTATGAAGAAGATTAACAGGAACGTTACGGTTCTTAATATAGAGAAGATGGATGATTTGGAGAAAGTGAGATAGCGAATCTGTTGTGGAGCCAGGGAGAATGCCATTCCTGTCCGGGTTCACGTTTGCGGGATTCGTTTAAATGTAACAGAGGAGGAAGGAACAGATGCTGACAGGCAAGGTGGCAGTGGTTACCGGGGCAAGCCGGGGAATTGGCCGGGAGATTGCCAGGACTTTGGCGGCTGAGGGGGCTGCGGTAATTGTTAATTATAATGGTTCGGCCCAGAGGGCGGTGGACACGGTTAAAGAGATTGAGGACGGCGGCGGTAAGGCAGAGGCCATCCAGTGTGACGTGTCTGATTTTGAGAGAGCCGGAAAGTTTATGGAGCAGGTGATTAAGGATTACGGGCATATAGATATTCTTGTAAATAATGCGGGGATTACTAAGGACGGGCTTTTGATGCGCATGTCGGAGGAGGACTTTGACAGGGTTGTCAGGACAAACCTGAAGGGGGCTTTTAACTGTATGCGCCATGTGGCCCGGCAGATGTTAAAGCAGAAAAGCGGCAGGATCATCAATATTTCTTCAGTGTCAGGAGTTATGGGCAACGCAGGACAGGTAAACTATGCGGCTTCCAAGGCAGGGATTATCGGCATGACCAAGTCTGCAGCCAGGGAGCTGGCAAGCAGAGGAATTACGGTCAATGCCATTGCGCCGGGGTTTATTAATACGGAGATGACAGAAGTGCTGTCGGATGCGGTAAAGGAAGGAGCCAGGGAGCAGATTCCTATGAAGGAGTTTGGGGAGACAAAGGATGTTGCAGAGGCGGCGGCATTTTTGGCTTCGGATAAAGCCAGATATATCACAGGGCAGGTGCTGTGCGTGGACGGCGGTATGGCCATGTAGCCGATACGTATCGATTTGATTTGCGGATTTCAAGGGATGTTTGGGCGGGGCACGACCCGGCAGAAGACGAGGAGGAATGAAATGATGAGCAATCGTGTGGTTGTTACCGGAATGGGAGCGATTACGCCTATTGGAAACAGCGTGGATGAGTTTTGGAGCGGGCTGAAGGAAAAGAAGGTAGGAATCGGGCCTATTACGGTTTTTGATACTGAGAATTACAAGGTGAAACTGGCAGCTGAGGTGAAAGGGTTTGAAGGCAAGGATTACATGGACCCGAAGACAGCCAAGCGGATGGAGCGGTTTTCCCAGTTTGCGGTTGCGGCGGCTAAGGAGGCTCTGGAACATTCTGGCCTTGAGATGGAGAAAGAGGACCCTTACCGTGTGGGCGTGTGCATCGGTTCGGGAATCGGAAGCCTGCAGTCTATTGAGAGGGAGTATAAGAAGCTTCTGGATAAAGGGCCAAGCCGGGTGAATCCCCTTCTGGTTCCTCTGATGATTGGCAATATGGCTGCCGGCAATGTGGCTATTCAGTTTGGCCTTAAGGGAAAATGTTTTAATGTGGTTACAGCCTGTGCCACGGGAACCCATTCTATTGGAGAGGCGTTCCGTTCGATTCAGTATGGGGAAGCAGATGTCATGGTGGCAGGCGGCACGGAGGCTTCCATTACGCCTTTAAGCATTGCGGGCTTTGGGGCTTTGACGGCTTTGTCTACCTCGGAGGACCCTTTAAGGGCGTCGATTCCTTTTGACAGTGAGAGAAATGGATTTGTTATGGGTGAGGGAGCCGGAGTGGTGGTTCTGGAGTCACTGGACCATGCCATGGCAAGGGGAGCGAAGATTTACGGGGAGCTGGTTGGCTACGGGGCTACCTGTGATGCCTATCATATTACGTCTCCGGCGGAGGATGGAAGCGGCGCAGCCAAGGCAATGGAGATGGCTATGAAGGACGGGGGTATCCAGGCGGAGGATGTGGATTATATCAATGCTCACGGAACCGGGACTCATCACAATGATTTGTTTGAGACAAAGGCTATAAAGCTGGCTCTGGGAGAGCATGCATATAAGGTTCATATTAATTCTACAAAATCTATGGTGGGGCATCTTTTAGGAGCAGCAGGCGGTGTGGAGTTTATTGCCTGCATAAAAGCCATAGAGGAGGGATATGTCCATGCCACGGCTGGTCTGGAGACAGAGGATGAAGGCTGTGACCTGGATTACACCAAGGGTGACGGCATAAAGGCGGATATCCGGTACGCCATGAGCAATTCACTGGGATTTGGCGGCCATAATGCCACATTGCTTATTAAGAAATTTGAGGAATAGGGGGAATCGGGGATGGAGATACAGAGTGTTCTTGCGCTGATCCAGGCTTTTACGGATCACGGGCTTACGACGCTGGATGTGGAGGATCACGGTGTTAAGATTTCTCTTCGAAAAGATAATTTTAGCGGCGCCCCGGCGGCAGCGCATGGGGAAAACGGGATAGGAGCAGCTTCGGCAGGGACGATGGTTCAGACTGCGGTGACAGATTCAGGTGCGGTGAATGCCGGAAATGGAGGAATCGGGCCGGGGGCTGTTGGAGAACCGGCTGTGATTCCGGCAGCGGCTGGGGCAGTTGGAAATGCGGCTGTTCTGTCAGGGGCATCAGCAAATGTTGGAGTGATTCCGGGAACGGTTGGAAATGTCGCCATGGTTCCGGGGACAGCTGGAACTTTGAGCGGCAAAGATGCAGCGGTATCCTCCATACCGGCAGCAGGCATTTTTGGAACCGGAGCAGCAGCTCAGGCTGCGGTGGCAGTTGCTGCTGTAGGACAGACAGCTGCGGTTCCGGCAGCCATTGGCTCCGATAAAGTGGTGGTTTCGCCGCTGGTGGGCGTATTTTACAGCGCTTCTTCCCCAGATGCGGAGAATTTCGTAAAGGTGGGAGATGTTGTGAAAAAGGGTCAGGTTTTGGGAATTATTGAGGCCATGAAGCTGATGAATGAGATTGAAAGTGAGTATGACGGAGTGGTTGAGGCTATTTTAGTCAATAACGAAGATGTGGTGGAATACAATCAGCCATTGTTCAGAATTCGTTAAAAGGAGAAAAATCATATGCTTGGAATTAAGGAAATTCAGGAAATCATCCCGCATCGTCATCCATTTCTCTTAATCGACTGTATTGAGGAGCTGGAGCCGGGGGTCAGGGCTGTGGGATATAAATGCGTCACTTACGATGAGCCTCAGTTTAAAGGACATTTTCCCCAAGAACCGGTAATGCCGGGGGTGTTGGTGGTGGAAGCTCTGGCCCAGACAGGGGCTGTGGCGATTTTGAGCGTGGAGGAGAATAAAGGCAAGACCGCGTATTTTGGGGCTATCAATCATGCCAGATTTAAGAGAAAGGTGGTTCCGGGGGACAAACTTCGGCTGGAGTGTGAGATTATCAAGCAGAAAGGGCCTATGGGTATCGGAAAGGCCACAGCTACGGTGGACGGCAAAGTTGCCGTGACAGCGGAATTGACTTTTATGATTGGATAGGGGAATGCCTTATGTTTACGAAAATATTGGTTGCCAACCGGGGAGAGATCGCGGTTCGGATTATCAGGGCATGCAGGGAGATGGGTATCAAGACAGTGGCCGTGTATTCGGAGGCTGACAGGGATTCTCTCCATACCCTTCTGGCGGATGAGGCTATCTGCATCGGTCCGGCTCCTTCAGATAAGAGTTATCTGAACATGGAGAGGATTATTTCGGCTACTGTGGCAATGAAAGCGGAAGCTATTCATCCGGGATTTGGTTTTTTGTCGGAGAATGCCAGGTTTGCGGAGCTTTGTGAGAAGTGCAGCATTACGTTTATCGGTCCGCCGGCGGGCTTAATCAATAAAATGGGCAACAAATCGGAAGCTAGAAAGACTATGATAGAGGCCGGGGTGCCGGTGGTTCCGGGAAGCAGGGAGCCGGTGTACAAGGCCGAGGAAGCCAAAGCCATGGCAGAGGAGATCGGTTATCCTGTGATGATCAAGGCTTCTTCCGGCGGCGGCGGAAAGGGCATGAGGATATCCTACGGGCCTGATGATTTTGAGACGAATTTTCTCAATGCCCAGATGGAGTCGGTGAAGGGATTTTCCGATGATACCATGTACCTGGAGCGGTATATTGAGAAGCCAAGGCATATCGAATTTCAGATTATGGCGGACAAACAGGGCCATGTGGTGCATCTTGGGGAGAGGGACTGCTCCATCCAGAGACGGCACCAGAAGGTTTTGGAGGAGTCTCCGTCTATTGCTATTTCTCAGGAGCTGCGGAAGAAAATGGGGGAGACGGCTGTCCGGGCCGCACGGGCGGTTGGATATGAAAATGCAGGAACCATTGAGTTCCTTTTAGATAAAGATAAAAATTTTTATTTTATGGAAATGAATACCAGGATTCAGGTGGAACATCCGGTGACGGAGATGGTGACAGGTATGGACTTGATCAAGGAGCAGATTCGGATTGCCGCCGGGGAACCTCTGTCCGTGACCCAGGATGAGGTTCGGATTCAGGGCCATGCCATTGAGTGCCGGATTAACGCGGAGAACCCGGCAAAACATTTTATGCCTTGTCCGGGCCTGATCACTAATGTCCACACACCGGGAGGCAACGGCATCCGGGTGGACAGCCACATTTACTGTGATTACAGGGTGCCGCCTAATTATGATTCCATGCTTTTGAAGCTGATCGTTTACGGGAAGGACAGGGAATCAGCCATCGCCAAGATGCGCAGCGCCCTGGGGGAATTGGTGATTGAAGGAATTGAGACGAACCTGGATTTTCAGTATGAGATTTTGAATCATGAGGCATTTGTTAAGGGGGATATTGATACCCATTTTATTCCCACTTATTTTCCCCAGTATGGGAAGTAGGGGTGTGATCGCGGAAGATTGAAAGGAGAAACCGGAATATGCTGAAGGATATGTTTAAGAAAACATATACATTGATTGATACAAAGTACAAAGGTCAGACCAGGGAACCCAATGTTCCGGAGGGTTTGTGGAGAAAGTGCAGAAAGTGCGGTCAGCCGGTTTATCGGGATGACGTCATGGACAGTTTGTACACGTGTCCGAAATGTAAGGCGTATTTCCGTGTTCACGCTTTCAGAAGGATTGAGATCACTGCGGATAAGGGGAGTTTTGAGGAATGGGACAGCGCTATGGAGTTTGGCAACCCTCTGGATTTTCCGGGGTATGAGGATAAGGTGCGGGAGGCCAGGGAAAAGACCAGGCTCAATGAGGCTATTGTCACGGGAAAATGTCTGATCAACGGGGAGAAGACGGCTCTTGGGGTCTGCGACTCCAGGTTCTTGATGAGCAGCATGGGCCATGTGGTAGGTGAAAAGATTACGCGGATGGTGGAGCGGGCTACCGAGCAGAGGCTTCCGGTAATTATTTTTGCCTGCTCCGGCGGCGCAAGGATGCAGGAAGGGTGTGTGTCCCTGATGCAGATGGCCAAGACCAGCGGTGCTTTGAAAAGACATCATGAGGCTGGGCTTTTCTTTATCAGTGTTTTGACGGACCCGACTACCGGCGGAGTGACAGCCAGTTTTGCCATGCTTGGGGATGTGATTCTGGCGGAGCCGGGGGCTCTCATCGGTTTTGCAGGGCCGCGGGTGATTCAGCAGACCATCGGGCAGAAGCTTCCGGAAGGTTTCCAAAGGTCGGAGTTTTTGCTGGATCATGGGTTTGTGGACAAGATTGTACCAAGAGAGGAAATGAGAGATACGCTGGGAAAATTGCTTCATATGCACCAGGTCAGCGGCGCCAGGCGTCTTGACGGAGTATGCGGGGAAAAATCCGGTATTGAGGCGGATATGGCTGCTGGAAACGGAGAGACGCAAAAGGCGGATGGCGGAAAGACAGCCGTGAAGAACGAAGCAGCAGGAAATGGATCTGAGCAAAAAGCGGAGAATGAATTTGCCAGCGGAAAAACTGCCTGGGAACATGTGCAGTTGTCCCGCCGGACGGACAGGCCTACGGCATTGGACTATATAGAAGAACTGTTTGATGATTTTATAGAGCTTCACGGGGATCGATATTATGGCGATGACGGGGCGGTTGTGGGAGGAATTGCCATGTTCCACGGTCAGGCTGTGACTGTGATCGGGCAGCAAAAGGGCAAGACAACCAAGGAAAATATCAGCCGGAATTTTGGAATGCCGTCTCCGGAGGGGTACAGAAAGGCCCTCCGTCTCATGAAACAGGCGGAACTGTTTGGCCGTCCGGTTATCTGTTTTGTGGATACGCCGGGGGCGTTCTGCGGCATTGAAGCGGAGGAGCGGGGACAAGGGGAAGCTATTGCCCGAAATCTGTTTGAGCTTTCAGATTTGAAGGTGCCTGTTCTGTCCATCGTTATCGGTGAAGGGGGAAGCGGCGGAGCCCTGGCTATGGCTGTAGCCAACGAGGTCTGGATGATGGAAAATGCCATTTATTCCGTGCTGTCGCCGGAAGGATTTGCGTCAATCTTGTGGAAAGACAGCAAGAGAGCCAAAGAGGCTGCCGAGGTAATGAAGATTACGGCGGGAGACCTTTTAAAACTTCGGGTTATTGATAAAGTGATCCCGGAGAGAGAACCGGCCTGCGGCGATAATCTGAAGGAGATTGCCTGGTATATGGAGGAGAAGATCTGCGGGTTTTTGGAAGAGTACGGGAACCTGGAAAGTGAAGATCTGCAGAAGCAGAGATATGAAAGATTTTGTGGGATTTAGGATGGATATCTGATTTCATAATAAAGCAGAAGGCAGCAGGAGATAATATGGGAAAGATAAAGCCGTTAATAATAGGGGATTTTACTGTTGAAAGGCCTGTGATCCAGGGCGGGATGGGGGTTGGGATCAGCCTGCACCGCCTGGCGGGGGCTGTGGCCAAAGCAGGCGGCCTGGGAATTATTTCTGCGGCGCAAATTGGTTTTCGGGAGCCGGATTTTGGAGTCAATCCTATGGAGGCCAATCTGCGGGCCATTGGCCTGGAACTTGGTAAGGCCAGGGAGATAGCGCCTGGAGGAGTAATTGGATTTAATATTATGGTAGCTACCAGGCAGTATAAGGAGTATGTAAAAGCAGCGGTAAAGGCTGGAGCGGATCTGATTATTTCCGGAGCCGGGCTTCCGGTTTCTCTGCCGGAGTATGTGGAAGAAGCACAGAGGGAATCAGGCATAGAAAAACGGACATTAATCGCCCCCATTGTTTCCACTGCAAAATCAGCCAATGTAATCTGCAAGATGTGGGACAGGAAATATGGAAAAGCGCCGGATCTGGTGGTCATTGAGGGGCCGCTGGCCGGCGGGCATCTGGGATTTTCCAGGGAACAATTAGGGGAATACGGGGCCGACACGGAGGATGTGGAAGCCAGCTTTAAGCGTGAAGAGTATGACCGTGAGATTGGAAATATTTTAAATGTGGTGAAAGGATATGAGGAGAAGCATGGGAGGCATATTCCCGTGGTGACAGCCGGGGGGATTTACAGCCATGAGGATGTGCTTCGCCAGATAAGCCTTGGAGCGGACGGCGTCCAGGTGGCTACCAGGTTTGTGACTACAGAGGAATGTGATGCGCCGGAAAGCTATAAGAAGGCTTATATAAAGGCCGAGAAAAAAGATATTGTAATTACGAAAAGTCCCGTGGGTATGCCCGGGAGGGCCATTCTAAATCCGTTTCTGGAGAGAGCGGCAAAAGGACGGATTGCGCCGGAGCGGTGTTATGGGTGTTTGGAGAAATGTGAACCCTCGGTTACTCCTTATTGCATTACCAGCGCCCTGGTACATGCGGCTCAGGGGGAACTGAATGATGCGCTGCTGTTTTGCGGGAGCAATGCCTGGAAGGCAGAGAGGATTGAGACGGTTGAACAGGTGATGGAGGATTTAATGGGAATCCCCCATGTGCCCGGCCGGGGATGCACCACCACGCAGTAAAGTCAGGCGGGCGCATTTGGCATCCCGGAATGCATGCCGCCTAGAGCGTGTTTGAAAATTCATTCCCGCCATCTGCACGCCCCACTTTGCGGGAGATCTGACGGAAAGCAATTTTCAAACACGCTCTAGGCGTCGTCGGACTTTATATAGTAAAAGAGTGAAAAAGCAGAATATACAGAGGATGGTGCAGTAATTTAGAAAAAATCATTGCAGCATCCTCTTTTCAATATATAATGTAAATAGAAAAAGAAATCATTATTTTAACGAGGAGGTTTTTCTATGGATAAAAAAGCGATGTATAAGTTTAGTTATGGGCTGTTTGTACTTACCTCTGCTTTTGAGGGAAAAGACAGCGGCTGTATAATCAATACCGGCATCCAGGTAACCAGTGATCCAAACCGTATCAGCATTGCGGTGAACAAGGCGAATTTTACGAGGGAGCTCGTAGAAAAGAGCGGCAGATTCAATCTCTCGATTCTCAGCGAATCAGCTGGCTTTGAAGTCTTCCGGCACTTTGGATTCCAGTCTGGCAGGGATGCAGATAAATTTGCCGCCTATCCAGACTGCAGACGAAGCGCCAATGGTCTTTACTACATCACTGCCGGAACCAACGCCTATATTAGTGCCACAGTAGAGCAGTCTGTTGATCTGGGCAGCCACATGCTGTTCATTGCCATTGTGGATGATATGGAGGTACTCTCCCAAGATCCATCGGCAACCTACGCCTACTATCAGAATGAGATCAAACCGAAGCCGGTTCAGCAGCCCTCTGCTGGGAAAACCGTATGGCAATGCACTGTATGCGGCTATATCTACGAGGGTGAGGAGCTTCCGGCGGACTTTGTCTGCCCGCTGTGCAAACACCCTGCATCCGACTTTGAGAAAAAAAGTATATAAGAGTATAAATAGCCTATATCCAGCCAGATGTTCTGATAAAGGAACGTCTGGCTGTCTTTATTGGGAATGGTAAACCATTGACAAATGAATCAGCAGTGTTATAATAAATACAACTACTAATTAATAAACAGTAGATATGGGAATAGCTTAAACTTTAAAGAAAAAGGGAGAGTCGGACATGAATATCAGTAAAATGAAGAGAGGAAGCATGATATCTCCAAAACAGGAATATTTACATAGGCTGGGAAAGTGTTTACTGTTATTCTTTCCCGTAAAGCAGGTTTTGGAAATTCTGAGTGATTATCAGGAGTACGTTTCAGCAGGAAAAGAAGAGGAGTCTATGGAACATATGGTGAAGCAGTGGGGGACTCCCGGGCATGTATTGAGGGCCCTGCTGGAAGAAAGTCCTGAGGCGAAAAGATATTTTTATAAATGGCTGGCTTTTTGGGGAATGTCCATGCTTTTGGCCCTTACTGTTTTACTCTTTGTCAGTCAGGACATTTTTCTGATTCTGATTCCTGTCTTTGTGTTTGGTTTTCTGCACGGGCAAGGGCAGCTTATAATCGAAAATCATCTTTTAATAAAAACAGACTGCTCTAAAAGGATTTTTGCAGCTTATGTTTTTCTGACACTGATAGTTGTTTTGTTAGAGGCAAGGATACAATATCTTGTAAAAAGTCCGGACAGGGTATCGTCTCATATTGGAAGTATTCCTATGGGATTTGTGATCGACGGAGAATACGTCTTCTTTCAATTTATCATATTGCTAATGATTGTATGGATGGTAAAAAAGGCAGCAGCGGTTTCCATACGATATCTGCCGGATGTGGCATATGCTTTAGGGGTGATGCTGTTTACAGTAAATGTGAGAAATTGCCTTCACAGCATGAATATTCTTATGACAGAAGAGGTGCAGATGGAATTTTTATTTCCTGTAATATACTGCGGGATTGGGCTGGTGATTGCTGCTGCTTTCAAATTATACTTAAGTCTGATGGGAAGGCGCAGGTTATGGACGCACAGATAAAAAAGGGAATATTGGAAATGTGCATTCTCAATTATATTGAGAGAGAAAATTTATATGGGTATGATATTATACAGAATATGCACGGATTTTTCCCGGAAGTGACGGAGAGTACTTTTTATGCGATTTTGAGGCGGCTCCATAAAGAAGGGGCTGCAACCATATATGAAGGCCAGGTATCAAAAGGGCCTGTCCGCAAATATTACAAAATTACTGAACAGGGGCAAAAGAAGCTGGCACGGATGAAGGAAGAGTGGAGGTATCTTCAGAAGGTGATGGATGAGATGGGCATATGAGAGTAAAGCAGCAATAGCGCATGTTTGAAAACTCATTGACGTCAGTCAAATTTTGAGTTTGCAGATTCGGCTAGAAAGTTTATGCAAAAGTCCAAGAGCATGGCTATCTGACATGGTTATCTGGGAAAAAAGAATTGATATATAAAATTTCAAGTGCTATAATCTAAATTTAAAGGGGTATTTATGACGCAAAAGGCAGTGATCATTAGAAAGGCAAAATCAGATGATCTCTCACGGATCTCTGAAATTTACGTATTCAATAACAGAGTAAACTATTTTCCGATTTTTAAAGACATCGGATTTTCTTTTGGAGAACTGCAGGTTGTTCCCTTGGCGAATGAATACTTTGGAAGGGATGACATAAGGCAGAACTTATATGTGTATGAGGATGAGGTGATTAAAGGGTTTATCCAGGTGGATAAAGAGGAAATCTGTAAACTGTATGTGGACACGTTTTTTCAGAGCCAGGGAGTTGGAAAAGAGCTGATAGAATATGCGGTAACCAAACTGCATGCGGAGTCTTTGTGGGCATTGGAAAAGAATATCAGAGCAGTTTCGTTTTATCAGCGCCATGGGTTTTGCCTGACAGGTAAGCGAAAACTGGAGGAAGGTACTTCAGAGTATCTTGTTAGGCTGGAGAGAAAAACAAAATAAGACATATGGAAAGCTGGAGCTGCCTCTAAAGGCAGCTCCTCAATAAACAAAAAAAGTCCTTCATGGTCAGACAGACGAGGTGAAACGAAACTGATTATCTGGATCTAATGCGGTGCAGTACTGGATTTTCCTGGTGATATCTTTGTATTTCTCTGGCTCGATCTTTTTTGCCTGTTCCAGCTCTTCAAGTATAAGATTCATATTGAAGCTGAGTGTGACCAGGGTGTTGGCAAGGTTGCGCATGATGTCTATGGCGTTGCCGCTGTTATTTCGGATGAAATCGTCGAAGTCCGCTTCTGGAATACGAAGAAGCAGGACGTCGCTGTAAGCGACTACAGTGTAGATGCTGGGCTTACCGCACAAAATGGTAAATTCTCCGAAACATCTCTGTTCGGACAGGATTCCCACAATGTACTCGTCTTCCTGCCCATAATTGAGATAGACAATGGCTTTTCCGTGTATGATTTTGTAGAGCACCTTTTCTGTGGAACCTTGCTCCAGGATCACCTGATCTTCGGCAAAGCGTACCATTTTTGATTCATTTGCTTCCATAGGCGGGGCCTCCTTTTACATATGGTTTTCCTTTACAGTCTACCACATAACCCGTCATTTTTCCATAAAAAGAAAATATGACAGATCACATATTGCTGCAGGCATTAAACGCGATACATGGGGATGTTTTTATCAGGATCGGGACAGGAAAAGAAAGAGAGGATGATATCTAAATGACAATTACAAAAAATAAAGACGGCAGCAGGCTGTTAGTGAAACTAAGCGGGAGACTTGATACTACGACCTCCCCGCAGCTGGAGAGGGTGCTTCTGCTGGATGATATCCATGAGGTGATCTTTGATCTGGAAGAACTTCAATATCTGGCCAGTGCCGGATTGAGAGTTTTGTTAAGCACTCAGAAAAAGATGAATGCAAAGAAAGGCACCATGGTTGTGAGAAATGCCAACGAGACAATTTTAGAAGTGTTTGAGATGACAGGCTTTTCCCATGTCCTGACGATTGAACATGATTGAGCAGTCAGGCAGGAGATAAGGTTATGGCAGAGTTAAGGCTTCAGGCAAATACAGAAAATCTGGAGCAGGTTATGGGCTTTGTGGAAGAGCAGCTTGCACATACAGGCTGTGATACGAAGGCTCTTATGCAGGTGCAGATGGCTGTGGAAGAAATTTATGTGAACATTGCCAATTATGCCTATAGTCCTTCGGCGGGCATGGCCACAGTCCGCGTGGAGGTGGAAAAGCAGGAGGAACTAGAGCAGGCGGTTATTACGTTTATAGACAGGGGGGTGCCCTATAATCCGCTGGAGCGAGAAGATCCGGATGTCAGCCTTTCCGCAGAGGAGCGGCCTGTAGGGGGGCTTGGGATCTATATGGTGAAAAAGAGCGTGGACAGTGTGGAGTATAAGCATAAGGATGGGGAAAATGTGCTTATATTGAGAAAAAGACTTTAGAGCGTGTTTGAAAATTGCTTTCCGTCAGATGTGCGTCACAGTTTGCGGGAGATTTGGCCCGAATGAGGGAGGCGTAGTGGGCTACGTTGACCGAATGAGGGCCAGATCTCCCGCAAAGTGGGGCGTGCAGATGGCGGGAATGAATTTTCAAACACGCTCTAGGGGGATCGCCGTTATCGGAAGATTACGCTGCGGCAGATAAAAACGGCAGATTCCTTCTGAACTTTCAGAATGGGAATGCTGCCGCTTTTCTTCAGACGAGAAAGGGATCGTCTCTTTTACAGATGGAACATAGTTCCTGTCTTCCCCTGGATCGCATCCCTGGATTTTTCAAGCAGGGTAATAAGGGCTGTTCTTCCCTTCTTTGACCCTGCAAAATCCACAGCCGCCTGTACTTTAGGCAGCATAGATCCTGGTGCGAAGTGCCCTTCCTTTATATATTTTTCAGCTTCGTCCAAAGACACATCTGAAAGCCATTTCTCATCCGGCTTTCCAAAATTCAGAGCCACCTGTTCCACGGCGGTAAGGATGATCAGGAAATCCGCATCCAATTCCTTGGCAAGGAGGCAGCTGGCAAAGTCTTTGTCAATAACGGCGCTGGCTCCTTTCAGATGATTTCCCTGACGGATAACAGGAATGCCGCCGCCGCCGCAGGCAATAACCAAATCCCCGGACTCCACCATAGCCCGAATGGTGTCGATCTCAATAATCTCCACGGGCTTGGGGGAAGCAACCACACGGCGGTATCCCCGGCCAGAATCTTCTTTCATAATATAATTAAATTTCTCTTCCATCGTTTTAGCCTGTTTGGCGGACACGAACTTGCCAATAGGTTTCGAGGGAGCGCTGAATGCCGGATCAGTTTCATCCACCCTTACCTGGGTTATCATGGTGGCAACCGGGATGTTCTCAATACCCCGGTTCAGCATTTCCTCCCTTAAAGCATTCTGCAAGTCATACCCTATGTAGGCCTGGCTCATGGCAACGCATACGGACAAGGGCGTGTTAGGCTGGTCAGCATCCTCATGAGTCAAGGCAATCATGGCGTTATTTACCATGCCTACCTGGGGTCCGTTTCCATGGGCGACTACAACTTCGCATCCTTCCTCAATCAAATCCACAATAGCTTTAGCCGTAATCTTTACGGCCTTCATCTGTTCAGGAAGCGTGTTGCCCAGCGCATTTCCGCCAAGGGCAATGACGATTCGTTTCTTCTTTGACATAACGTTCCATTCCTTTCAAAAAATACCGCAGGCATTTGCAAAACGGAAAGCTTCGAGACAACTTCGGTTTTCACAAATGCCTGTATATCAGTACAGATTATTTAAACACTCTTGGGGTCCCTTTTTCTTCCAGCTTTTTGAGAACGTCAGCCGGGTCGGCAAATTTTGCAAGGAAAATCATGGCTGCAATAATATAAGGCTTAAAGCTGGCCTCCTTGTAAAGCGGATCTCTGTAGCGGTCGAATACCGTCGCATCCACTTCCCCCTCTTCGCAGCTGACGCCGGAGATATCCGCCGGGAGGCAGTGCATATAAAGGGCCTTTCCGTTCTTCGTAGTGGCCATAAGCTCTTCTGTGCAGGCCCAGTCCTTGTGCTGCGCATTCTGAGCCAAAAGTTCCTTCTCCAGAGCCTTGATGCCTTCCGTGTCGCCGTTGCCGTAAAGTTCTGTCCTTTTCTCCATGGCTGCAAATGGAGCCCAGCTTTTTGGATATACGATGTCAGCATCTCTAAAGGCTTCTGCCATGCTGTTAGTCTTGGTAAATGAGCCGCCGGATTTCTTCGCATTGGCAGCAGCCACTTCCTCAACCTCCGGGAACACCTCATAGCCTTCCGGATGAGCCAGCACCACGTCCATGCCAAAGCGGGTCATCAGTCCGATAACGCCCTGGGGAACAGACAGGGGCTTCCCGTAGGAGGGAGAGTAAGCCCAGGTCATGGCCAGCTTTTTGCCCTTTAAATTCTCAACGCCGCCGAACTCGTGGATAATGTGGAGCATATCGGCCATGGCCTGCGTAGGATGGTCGATATCGCACTGCAGGTTAACCAAAGTCGGCTTCTGCTCCAAAATGCCGTCTTTATTGCCCTGTGTCACGGCGTCAACCACTTCGTGCATATATTTGTTGCCTTTTCCGATGTACATGTCATCACGGATGCCGATGACGTCAGCCATGAAAGAGATCATGTTGGCAGTTTCGCGGACTGTCTCGCCGTGCGCCACCTGAGATTTGCCTTCATCCAGATCCTGAACCTCCAGTCCCAGCAGATTGCAGGCGGAAGCAAATGAGAAACGGGTGCGGGTAGAGTTGTCACGGAACAGAGAAATGCCCAGACCGCTTTCAAACACCTTGGTGGAAATGTTGTTTTCTCTCATGAAACGAAGGGCATCAGCGACGGTGAACACTGCTTCCAGCTCCTCGTCCGTCTTCTCCCAGGTAAGGAAAAAGTCGCCGTTGTACATGTCCTTAAAGTTTAATTTATTTAATTTGTCAATATAATCCTGTAATGTTTTCATATATCCTCCTGATAAGCTTTATAGTAATTATTTAAATAAAATGGATTTGCATGGATTCAGTAGGCCAAGTGCGCCCGCCAGGCTTTCATGTGCGGCGGTGCGCCTTCTGCCGGGCGTATGCAGGCTTACTCTGCAAAATACTCTGCAGGAAGGGCCGCATACACGGCTGCGCAGGTAACCAGATCCTGCTTCCAGGTCTTCTCATTGGGAGCATGAGCCTGTGCCTCTGCACCTGGTCCAAAGCCGATGCATGGAATCTTGTTTCTTCCCATGATCGAAACGCCGTTGGTGGAGAACGTCCATTTGTCAGTCAGAGGGCGGGCCTGGCGCATTTCCAGAGTCTCTTGGGCGCCGATTCTCTTGTCTCCGTAAAGGCTTATGTAGGCGCTTTCCAGAGCCTTGGTCACCTTGTGATCCTTGGGAATGGCCCAGGTGGGGAAGTAGCACTCAATCTCATACACGCATCCGGTATAGGACGGGCGGTCATAGTTGTACATGGACACTTTCACGTCGTCACCGTACTTTTTCACGCTGGGAAGGGAGCGGATCTCTTCCAGGCAGCTTTCCCATGTCTCGCCGAAAGTCATGCGGCGGTCTAAAGATACGGAGCAGGAGTCAGCAACTGCGCAGCGGCTTGGGGAGGTGTAGAAAATCTGGGAGGTGGTAATCGTGCCTCTTCCAAGGAACCTGGCCTCTTCCCAGTCCTTGTTGTACTTGGGGTCAAGCATTTTTACAAGGCCTTTGATTTCTGTCTTGTCGTCTGCGTCATTTTCATTTAAAGCCCGGATGTCCTGAAGAATGTCGGCCATTTTATAGATGGCATTGTCTCCTCTTTCCGGTGCGGAGCCGTGGCAGGAAACGCCTCTTACATCCACCCTGATTTCCATGCGCCCTCTCTGGCCGCGGTAAATGCCGCCGTCCGTAGGTTCCGTGGATACCACAAATTCTGGGCGGACTTTATCTTCGTTAATAATGTACTGCCAGCAAAGCCCGTCACAGTCTTCTTCCTGCACGCTTCCCACTACCATAACCTTGCAGCCTTCAGGAATCAGATTCAAGTCTTTCATAATCTTTGCGCCGTATACAGAAGAGACAATGCCGCCGCACTGGTCGGAAACTCCGCGTCCGCCGATTTCTGTCTCATTTTCATAACCCTCATAAGGGTCAAAATCCCAGTTTTCGATATTTCCGATGCCCACAGTATCAATGTGCGCATCATAGGCAATGATCCTGTCCCCGGTTCCCATGTATCCGATAACATTGCCTTGGGGATCAATCTGAACCTCATCAAACCCGACCTTTTTCATTTCAGCAGCAATGGTTTCTATATGAGCTTTTTCGTCACAGCTCTCCCCTGGATTTTTTACAATTGCTCTTAAAAACGCATTCATATCCCCGCTGTAATTCTGGGCGGCTTCCTTGATTTTTGCAAAATCTGACATAATAGGTATCTCCTTTTATAATTTTTAAATCTGTTTAGCTTTCCAAATCCGCAAAGGGCTTTTTCTCAGTCCCGCACAATCCTTCCCATGTAATCTCGCGGTAGCGTTCCGGGTCGGTGTCGCCTTCGGACGATACAAGAAGGACTTCAGAACCGGAATTCAGCTTCAGCGCATTTTTAAGCTCTTCATACTGGGGATTGGTCATCAGCGCATGAACCAGGCCCAGAGTTACGGAGCCGGATTCACCGGAAATTACCCGCTCATCATTACCTATGGGAGCGCCGTAAATGCGCGTCCCGTTGGCGCTTACCCAGTCCGGGCAGGAAACAAATGCGTCCGCATGATTTCTCAAAATATCCCAGGAAACCGTGTTGGGCTCCCCGCAGGCAAGTCCGGCCATGATGGTAAGCATATCTCCTGTGACATTGACCCGGGTGCCGTCGGCCTGCATTGCGGACTGGTAAAGGCAATCTGCAGCTTTTGCCTCTACAACCACCATGACTGGCGGATTTTCTCTAAAACGATTGGCAAAATAACCGATTACAGCACCTGCAAGAGAACCTACGCCGGCCTGTATGAAAATATGGGTAGGGCGGCTTCCGTCTGCAGAAAGCTGCTGGTCAGCTTCCATGGCAAGAGTGCCGTAGCCCTGCATAATCCATGTGGGAATCTCTTCATACCCTTCCCAGGCAGTGTCCTGTACCATAATGCCCCGTGTCGTCTCAGAAGCCTCCCTGGCAGCCATGCGGACACAGTCGTCATAGTTAAGATTTTCAATGGTAACCGTGGCATTTTCCTTGGCAATGTTCTGCAGGCGGGTCTGAGTGGTTCCTTTTGGCATTCTGACTACGCATTTCTGTCCCAGCTTGTTGGCGGCCCATGCAACACCCCGGCCATGGTTTCCGTCAGTGGCAGTGAAGAAGGTTGCCTGGCCAAATTCGTCCTTTAAATGCTTAGAAGTGAGGACATTGTATGGAACCTGGCTTACATCCTTGCCAAGCTCCTGGGCAATATGCCTTGCAATGGCATAAGAGCCGCCCAGTACTTTAAATGCGTTAAGGCCGAACCGGTAAGATTCGTCTTTTACGTAAAGACGCTTCAGTCCCAGGTACTCAGCCAGACTTGAAAGCCGGGTAAGAGGGGTTACGGAATATTGAGGAAAGCTTTTGTGAAAATCGCTGGCTTTCTTCATTTCCTTAAGAGACATATTCGGAAGCTGCTTGTCATCGCTCTTCGGAATATGGTTGAGGGTCCACTTAATGGAAGCCCCTTGTGAGTTGCACATGATACAATCCTCCTTTGAAATTGAGCGTTTCAATTGGTTATTATGTCGTCTCCCTAAGGTCATTATAGCATGGAATTTTAAAAAATCAACAGAAAAATAAAAAATTTTTATTACGATAAAAAATTATTAAAAATGCTTGCAATAAGCGAAAACCCATGATAAGATAGGAGTAATGGGATGTGAATTTGTTAAAATTTCCCAAAGTATTGGAATCGTCTCCCTGATGAAGATACCAATATGCAGCAGATTAACAAAAAAATCACTGCAGCAGGAAGAGGAGGAGAGAAACAGGAAATGAATGGAGGAGCAAAGGAACAGACATCCGCTATGTTATTTGATTTGTATGGAAAGCCGTCTGCCAGTCAGGCATTCCCTTTGGCATTGCAGCATGTAGTCGCCATGATTGTAGGATGCGTGACCCCGGCTATTATTGTAGCAGGGGTGGGAGGGCTTTCTGATAAAGATTCAGTTATCTTGATACAGGCGGCACTGGTATTGTCAGCTCTCACCACTCTGGTGCAGCTGTATCCGTTTCAAAAGGGAAAGGTACGGATTGGGTCCGGGCTTCCGGTGATAATGGGCATCAGCTTTGCCTACGTACCTACCATGCAGGCCATTGCCGGTGACTTTGGCGTGGGAACAATTTTGGGAGCCCAGATCGTGGGCGGAATCATTGCGGTTCTTGTGGGAATCTTCATTAAACAGATTCGGAAGTTTTTCCCGCCTCTGATTACAGGAACCGTGGTGTTTTCCATTGGGCTTTCTCTGTATCCCACAGCTATTAATTACATGGCGGGAGGAGTGGGAAACCCTCAGTACGGTTCATGGCAGAACTGGGTGATTGCCATTATTACTCTGATTATCGTTACAGGACTGAACCACTACGGAAAAGGGATCTGGAAATTGTCTTCTATTTTAATAGGGATTTTTGCAGGGTATGGAGTGGCGCTCCTTTTTGGGATAGTAGATTTTTCCGCGGTTTCCGGAGCGTCTTTCTTTCAGCTTCCCATGCCTCTGCATTTTGGAGTGGTTTTTGAACCCTCAGCCTGCGTTGCAATTGGGATTCTGTTTGCCATCAATTCCATTCAGGCGATTGGGGATTTTACAGCTACCACCACGGGCGGTATGGACAGAATGCCAACAGACGAGGAGCTGAACGGCGGTATTGTGGCTTACGGGTGCTGCAACATTATAAGCGCGCTGTTTGGAGGGCTTCCTACTGCTACTTTCAGCCAGAATGTAGGGATCGTATCTTCTACTAAGGTAGTGGCCAAGAGGGTGTTCGGCATGGCGGCAGGGATTCTTTTGGTTGCAGGGCTGATTCCCAAATTTTCTTCGGTGCTGCTGACGATCCCCAACTGCGTTTTAGGCGGGGCTACTGTGTCCGTGTTTGCTTCGATTGCCATGACAGGAGTGAAACTGATTACGGCTGCTCCTATGGATTATCGGAATACCACCATTGTCGGGCTGGCTGTTGCGTTGGGAATGGGGATTACGCAGGCCAATGCGGCGCTGGGGAGTTTCCCGGCCTGGGTCACAACAATTTTTGGAAAATCGCCGGTGGTATTGGCTACAATAACGGCAATTGTGCTGAATCTTGTTTTGCCGGGAAGAGATGCAAAAAATACAAAATAAAAACTTTAAAACGGGAGGATATCTATGCTGATAGTAGGAAATGGAAAATTAGTAACAAGGGACAGCAAGTTGCCGTTTATTGAAAACGGCGCCCTGGCCATTGACGGAACGAAAATCGTGAAAGTCGGAACCACGCCAGACTTGAGAAACTTATATAAGGGCGCTGATTACATAGATGCCAAAAACCGCATTATTATGCCGGCGTTTATTAATACCCATGAGCATATTTACAGCGCTATGGCAAGAGGCTTAAGCATTAAAGGATATAACCCTAAAGGATTTTTGGATATACTGGATGGCCAGTGGTGGACCATTGACCGGAGACTTACCCTGGAGCAGATCAGGTACAGCGCCATGGATACGATGATTTCCTGTATCCGCAATGGAGTTACCACCATATTTGACCATCATGCAAGCTTTGGCCACATTAAGGGCAGCTTGTTTACCATTGCGGAGGCCGCTAAGGAGCTGGGAATAAGAGCTTGTCTCTGTTATGAGGTTTCGGACAGGGACGGGGCGGAGAAAGCGAAAGAGGCAGTTCTGGAGAACGGGGAATTTATCCGATTTGCATTGAAAGATGATACGGATATGATTGCAGGGATGATGGGGATGCACGCTCAGTTTACCATTTCGGATGCCACTATGGAATTGGCGGCAGCCAATAAGCCGGAGGAGGCAGGATATCATATCCATGTGGCAGAAGGGATTGAGGATCTGCATGACTGTCTGAAAAAGTACGGCAAGCGGATAGCGGATCGGCTGATGGACTGGAACATATTGGGGAAAAAGACGCTGCTCGGGCACTGTATCTATATTAATTCCCATGAGATGGATTTGATCAGGGATACAGGGACCATGGTAGTGCACAATCCGGAGTCCAATATGGGAAATGCCTGCGGGTGTCCGCCTGTCATGGAACTGGTTCACCGGGGGATTTTGACAGGGCTAGGAACAGACGGGTATACCCATGACATGACGGAATCTTATAAGGTGGCCAACGTGCTTCACAAACACCATTTGTGCGATGCCAATGCCGCCTGGAGCGAAGTACCGGAAATGCTGTTTAAAAACAATGCCGCCATTGCCGGCCGGTACTTTAAGGCTCCTCTTGGAGTCCTGAAAGAAGGGGCTGCGGCAGACGTGATCGTGGTGGACTATGATCCGCCTACTTATTTAGACGAAAATAATATTAACGGCCATATTTTGTTCGGCATGACCGGAAGAGATGTGGTTACCACGATTGGAAACGGAAAAGTCCTTATGCAGGACAGGGAAGTCAAGGTGGCGGATACCGAGAAAGTCATGGCAAAATGCAGGGAAGAATCTGCAAAGCTGTGGAAGAACATAAACGGATAGGAGGAGAATAGCATGAGCGATATGATGCGTTGTATGAGTTTTGGACAGCTTTTAAACTGGATGCGGACAGAACACCATAAGAAGAACTCTGTCTTTGGAGTGCGAAGGCCTTACATAGGGGATTCAAAAAACAGCCAGGTGATTTTCGGGCGCAGCCTGGAGACTCCCATAGGGCTTGCGGCAGGGCCGAACAGCCAGCTGGCCCAGAATATTGCGGCATCCTATTATGCGGGAAGCAGATTTTTTGAGCTGAAGACCGTGCAGATCATGGATGGAGCCGAACTGGCTGCCTGTGTGAATAAGCCTTGTATCAAGGCAGATGACGAGTGCTACAACTGTGAGTGGTCCACAGAGCTTTACGTTGGCCAGGCTCAGGACGAATATATTAAGGCCTGGTTCTTGCTGTCGTTTATGGCAAAAGAATATGGCCTGGGAAGCATGGATGGATTCCAGTTTAACATTAGCGTTGGATATGATTTGAAGGGTATCCAATCTGAAAAAATAGACACTTTTATTGAGAACATGAAAAATGCCGGGCAGACTCCGGTTTTTAAGGAGTGCAGGGAAACTCTTCTGGCCCATGCGGGAGAGTTTAAGCACATGAGAAAGGAAGATATCGAACATATCTCTCCAGAAATATGCAATTCGGCAACTATTTCTACGCTCCACGGATGTCCGCCTCAGGAGATTGAGAGCATTGCCAATTATCTGCTGACCAAAAAGAACATGCATACATTTATCAAATGCAACCCTACCCTTTTGGGATATGAGTTTGCACGGGAAACCCTGGATAAGATGGGGTATGACTACATTGCATTTGGTCGGTTCCACTTTGAAGATGATCTGCAATACAGGGATGCAGTGCCCATGCTGAGACGGCTCATGAAGCTTTCCGGTGATTTGGGGCTGGAGTTTGGCGTGAAGATTACCAATACATTCCCTGTAGACGTGAAAGCAGGGGAATTGCCCAGCCAGGAGATGTATATGTCCGGGAAATCCCTGTACCCGCTGTCCATTGCCTTGGCGGCAAAGCTGTCGGCGGACTTTGACGGGAAACTTCGCATAGCCTATTCCGGCGGGGCGGATGCGTTTAATATCTGCAGGATCGTGGGAGCCGGCGTATGGCCCGTTACCATTGCCACTTCCATTTTAAAGCCAGGCGGTTATCAGAGGCTGAAGCAGATGGCAGAGCTTTTGGATGACATGGGAGTGAAGCCCTTTACAGGAATTGACGTGGATGGGCTGAGGCAGACGGCCAAGGACGCCGTGACGGATAAGCACCATGTAAAGCCGGCCAAAATGCCCGTGTCCAGGAAGTCCGGGGAAAAAGTGCCGCTGATCGGATGCTTTACGGCTCCCTGCCAGGACGCCTGCCCTATTCACCAGGAGATTGCCACTTACATGAAAATGTCAGGGGAAGGGCGGTATGAGGAGGCGCTGCAGGTAATCTTAAATAGAAATGCACTGCCCTTTATTACAGGAACCATTTGCGCCCACGGGTGTCAGAGCCACTGTACCCGCAATTTCTATGAGTCTTCAGTAGAAATCCGCAATACCAAGCTTTTATGTGCCCAGAAGGCCTATGACAAGGTGCTGGCAACACTGAAGCCGGGAAAATCCTGCGGCAAGAAGGCGGCAGTGGTAGGAGGCGGGCCTTCCGGCATGGCGGCGGCTTACTATCTGGCCAAAACGGGCGTGGAAGTGACGCTTTATGAGAAGCGGGAAAAGCTGGGAGGCATCGTAAGCGCTGTGATTCCTGATTTTCGGATTGACGATGAGGCCATTGGAAAGGATGCAGCCTTGCTTACCCGGCTGGGTGTGGATATCCGGTGCGGGGCAGAGGCTCCGGCAGTAAAGGATTTGCGGGCAATGTATGACAGCGTGGTTCTGGCTGTAGGCGCCTGCAAACGGGGACAGCTTGAGCTGGAGGGAAAACAGGCCCGCAATGCCCTGGATTTTTTGGAGGATTTCAACAGGAATAAGGGAAATGTGGATCTGGGGAGAAATGTAGTTGTCATCGGCGGCGGCAATACGGCTATGGACACGGCCAGGGCTGCCAAAAGGTGCAAAGGTGTGGAACACGTTTACCTTGTTTACCGCCGCACGAAGCGATATATGCCTGCAGATGAACAGGAACTGCAGCTTGCCGTGGAAGACGGCGTGGAATTTAAAGAGCTTCTGGCCCCTGTCAGAATGGAAAACGGCACGCTGCTGTGCAATAAAATGGCCCTGGGAGCCATGGACGCTTCAGGAAGAGCCGGCGTGAATCGCACAGGGGACACAGAGACGGTTCCTGCAGACACGGTGATTGCGGCAGTAGGGGAGAAGGTTCCCACAGATTTTTATGAGAGCAGCGAAATCCGTGTGGATGAGAGAGGAAGGGCTCTGGTAAGTTCCAGTCTTGAGACTAATTTGGACGGCGTGTACGTGATTGGCGACGGATTGTATGGCCCGTCTCTGGTGGTTAAGGGAATGGCGGATGCCATGAAGGCCGCAGAGGCCATTGCAGGCAGGCGGGTATCTGAGGATATGAGCCAGCCTGTGGATGCGGATGCCATCTACGAAAGAAAGGGAATTCTGGCTGAACCTGGCAGCGGCAGCGAGGCCGAAAGGTGCCTGGGATGCTCTTCCGTATGTGAAAATTGTGCAGATGTTTGCCCCAACCGGGCCAATGTGGCTATTCAGGTGCCGGGACTTTTGCAGCCCCAGATTGTCCATGTGGATTACATGTGCAATGAGTGCGGAAACTGCAGGAGCTTCTGTCCTTACGCAAGCGCACCGTATCTGGATAAATTTACTTTGTTTGCCAGCGAGAAAGACATGGCTGACAGCAAAAACCAGGGCTTTGCAGTTTTAGATCAAGAAAACGTGGTGTGCAGGGTAAGGTACCTGGGAGAGGAGTTTACCTGGAAAAAAGGGCAGGAGAGCCGGCTGGAAAAGGGGCTTGAGATGGTGATGGAGACGGTTTGCAGAGACTATGCTTACTTGCTGGATATTTGATTGTTTGATGGTCAGGGGGCTTATTTATGGAGAGACGATTATTTCACGGAGGTCTGGTGGTTTCCGGGACCGAGGTCAGAAAAGCCGATGTCCTGGTGGAAGACGGAAAGATTAAGGCGGTTGGAATGAACCTGGAGGCGGGGAACGCTGGACGGATTGATGTGACAGGGAAATATATTTTTCCAGGATTTATTGACGCTCACACTCACATGGACCTGGAGGTGTCCGGCACGGTAACTGTCGACGGGTTTGACACTGGGACAAAGGCGGAGCTTTCAGGGGGAACTACCTGCATTGTGGATTTTGCCACGCAGAACCGGGGAGAGAGCCTTAAATATGCCCTTGACCGCTGGCATGAAAAAGCGGACAAAAAAGCAAGCTGCGATTATGCGTTTCATCTGGCTTTGTCTGACTGGAATGACAGCGTGAGCCGTGAGCTGGAGACGGTGACAGCTCACGGGATTCGTTCTTTTAAACTGTACACTACCTATGACGGCATGGTGGTTGACGACAAAACCATTTACCAGATTTTTTCCAGGCTGAAGGAACTGGGAGGGATTGCCGGGGTACACTGCGAGAATAAGGGAATCATTGACGCACGGCTGGAGCAGGTGCTGAAAGACAGAGGCAGCAGGAAAAAGGTTTCTGATTACCCCTGGACCAGACCCAGGCTTGCAGAGGCAGAGGCAATAAGCCGTATTTTGAAAATTGCTGCCTGTGCAGATACGCCTGTAATAATTGTCCATTTAAGCTCTAAGGAAGGGTATGAGGAGATAAGGAAGGCCAGGCAGAAGGGGCAGCAGGTGTTTGTCGAGACTTGTCCCCAGTACCTTTTGATGGATCAGAGCCGATATGATCTGACAGACCGGGAAGCAAGAAAATACATGATTGCCCCGCCTTTGCGCGGGGAAGAGGATCGGCAGGTTCTGTGGAAAGCTTTGGCGGAGGGACAGATTCAGACCATTGCCACGGATCACTGCAGCTTTACAACAGGACAGAAGAATATGGGAGCGGAGGATTTTTCCAGGACGCCCTGCGGAATGCCTGGAGCAGAAGAACGGCCGGGACTGATTTACCATTTCGGAGTAAGCCAGGGCAGGATAAGCCTGGAGCAGATGTGCGGCTGCCTTGCGGAGAATCCGGCGAAACTGTATGGCCTGTACCCCCAAAAAGGCGTCATTGCGCCGGGAAGCGACGGGGATCTGGTGGTGTGGAATCCGCAGACAGAATGGACTTTGTCAGCAAAGACCCAGCAGTCAGCGTCCGATTACTGCCCCTTAGAAGGAATGCGCCTGAAAGGCAGGGCGGAGCAGGTGTATCTGCGGGGAATGCTGGCTGCAAGGGACGGCATGATTGAGAAGGCCTGCGAAGGGAATTATGTGACAGCCATTTAACAGAAAGCTTTTTTCAGACACACTCTGGTACTGCCTTGGGTTCATTTCCATGAATTTTTCAAGGCAGTATCAGTATGGATTAAGGCTCTGTCAGTTTTCAAGTTCGCCTAAGTAACGGTACACAGTGGCCGGAGAACAGGAAAGCCGCTTGGCAACAAACGAAATGCCGCCTTTCAGTTTGAATACGCCCCGTTCCTGCAGCTTTTGGACAATAGTTCTTTTTTCCTGTTGGGTTAAACGTTCCAATGGAGTGGCTAAGGAGACGGTGACAGTGTTAAAGGATTTCTCCATTAGAGTGGAGATGTCCATGGAGAAATCATCAGCCAGAGAGGCCGGCTGGGCTACCGGATTTTCCAAGACAGAGGCAGTTGGGGAAAAAGCAGGGATTACTTTTAAAAAATCATCCGGGTGAATATTGGTAAACAGCTTTTTACAGAAATCTTTGTATCGGCTGTCATCAAAATTAATCCCCAGAAGGCCAATAGGGCTGCCGTCGTCATCTTTAATGAACATGGTGGAGGCGCGGAGGATACGCCCGTCTTCTGTGGATACCTGGTAGTTATACAGGTAATTGTTGGTCTTGTACGAGTTGGCGGCAAGCATCTGCAGGGCGGCATTGGTGGTAGGACTGCCAACAGTCCTGTCGCTGATATGGCTGTTGGCAATGGCAATAACTTTGCTGGGTTCGCAGGTAATATCATGAAGTACCACTTCATAGTCAGGGCCAAGGGTCTTGCCCAGAAAGTTTACTAACAGGGTGTACTGATGGAGGATGGAAGGGGTCATGGGAAAGATTCCTTTCTGATGTGTTGATTTAATATAGTCATTCTATCAGCCAAAAATAAGGTTTCTTTATTATCCCATGGGGCAGAGAAAATTTCAAGAGAAAAAATAAAAAATTATTACAATAATAAATTTTAATTATTTTAAGGAGGAGCGTCTAATGTTCGAATTATACATTAACGGAAAAACCGTATATTCCGAGACAGACAAAACCCTGCTGTCATTTTTGAGAGATGATTTGAAGATTACTTCGGCAAAGGACGGATGCAGCGAAGGCGCCTGCGGAACCTGTACAGTGCTGGTGGACGGCAGGGCCGTAAAAGCCTGCGTTCAGAAGGTCTCCAAATTTGCGGGAAAATCCGTTCTGACAGTAGAAGGCTTAAGCCAGCGGGAGCGGGAAGTGTATGAATACTGCTTCGCAGCGGCAGGCGCAGTACAGTGCGGGTTCTGTATTCCCGGCATGGTAATCTGCGCCAAGGGGCTTCTGGATAAAAACCCAGACCCTGCAGCGGCTGATGTGAAAAAGGCAATCAGAGGAAATATCTGCCGCTGTACAGGGTACAAAAAGATTGAGGAGGCCATTCTTATGGCCGGGAAATATTTCCGGGAGAACCTGGCAATCCCCCAGGATGCGAAAACGCTGCACATGAATGAGCATTTTAACCGTCCGGACGCAGCAGGAAAAGTAAACGGAACCGGAAAATACGCAGATGATTTGGATTTTGAGGGGATGCTTTATGCAAAGGCAGTGCGCTCCAAATACCCCCGTGCAAAAGTAAATAAAATCAACATTTCCAAGGCTCTGGCTCACCCGGACTGTGTCCGCATCCTGCTGAAAGAGGATGTGCCGGATAATGTGATTGGACATATGAAAAAGGACTGGGACGTGCTGCTGGGCGAGGGCGATATTACCCGATATGTGGGAGACTGCCTGGCTCTGGTGGCAGTAAGCAGGAAGGAAAGCCTGGAAGAGGTGGTTTCCCTGGTTGAGGTAGACTACACGGAGCTGACTCCCATAACAACGCCCCAGGATGCCCTTCGGGGAGACGCCCCCCTGATCCATGAGGACGGAAATATAATGAGCAAATCCACTCTTGTAAACGGGGATGTGAGGACGGCTATCGCCAATTCAAAATATGTGGTCACAAAGAAATATAAGACGCCCCATCAGGAACATGCATTTATGGAGCCGGAGTGTGCCGTTGCGCTGCCGGAGGGCGAAGATGGGCTTGTTGTGTATACAGGCGGACAGTCCGTATATGACGAGCAGCGCGAGATCGCAGGAATGCTTAAAATCCCCAGGGAAAAAGTCCGCTGCCATTCCATGCTGGTAGGCGGCGGTTTTGGGGGAAAGGAGGACATGAGCGTGCAGCATCATGCGGCGCTGATGGCCTGGCATACCAAAAAGCCGGTTAAGGTAAAGTTTACCAGGCAGGAAAGCCTGGCTTACCACACCAAGCGCCATCCAATGGAAATCGAAATTACGACAGCCTGTGATGAAAACGGAATCCTGACCGGAATGAAGGCAGTTATCATCGCTGACACAGGAGCCTATGCATCCCTGGGCGGCCCCGTCCTTGACCGGGCCTGCACCCATGCGGCAGGACCTTACAATTACCAGAACGTGGATATCTTAGGAATGTCGGTTTACACCAACAACATGGTGTCAGGAGCATTCCGGGGATTCGGAGCGGCCCAGAGTAACTTTGCCATGGAGCAGAACCTGAATCTTCTGGCTGAAAAGGCTGGCATTTCTCCATGGGAGATCCGTTACCGAAACGCCATCCGTCCGGGCCAGATCCTGCCAAACGGCCAGATTGCGGATGAAAGTACAGGAGCCGTGGAATGCCTGGAAGCGGTGAAAGAAATTTTCGAGTCCAATCCTAACGCCGGCATTGCCCTTGGATGGAAGAACAGCGGAAAAGGGGTTGGCATTATTGACAGCGGGCGGTGCAGGCTTGAGGTAAAAGACGGCAAAGTACATGTGCTTACCTCTGCAGCCTGTATGGGCCAGGGAATCGCCATAATGTGCAAGACCATTCTCTGTGAAGCGGCCGACATTGATCCAAGCCTGGTCATCCATGAGGATGCAGACACTTTGACAACCCCGGATTCCGGTACCAGCACCGCATCCCGCCAGACCGTGATAACCGGGGAGGCCACAAGAATAGCTGCTGAGAAGCTAAGGAAGGATTTGGAAAAGGGAAAGACATTGGCCGACCTGGAGGGGAAGGAGTATTACGGCGAATATCATCCTATGACAGACGGCTTGACTTCTACCAAAGAATTTCCCGTGCGCCATGTAAGCTACAGCTACGGAGTGCAGGTGGTGCTTCCGGATGAAAAGGGAAAGATTGAGAAAGTGGTGGCTGCCTACGACGTGGGAACGCCGGTAAATATCCAGTCCGTGGAAGGCCAGATTGAAGGCGGGATGGTTATGGGACTGGGATACGCCCTGACAGAGGAATTTAAGTGCGTGGATGGATACTGCAAAACCAAGCTGGGCACGCTGGGACTGATGCGGGCAACAGACGTGCCGGAGCTTGAAGTAAAGCTGGTTCAGGGGCCGGGGAAGATTCCGCTGGCTTACGGGGCGAAGGGATGCGGGGAATTATGCATGATTCCCACAGGAGCTGCCTGTGCCCATGCATATTACCGGCTGGATGGAAAACTGCGGACAGCAATGCCGCTGCAGGATACATATTATAAGAAAACAAAATAAATACCATTGATGTATCTCCCAGCCAATCACGGATATGGAGCGGCTGGGAGGATGCATAGATTAGATTTGCATTTGTATGGAAAGGCGGGAGGAAGCAGATGTATAAGATCGTCAAAGCCCGGCAGCTGGCAGAGAGAATCTATCTCATGGAAGTGGAAGCATCCAGAGTGGCCAGGGCCTGTGAACCGGGAGAATTTGTCATTGTAAAAATGGATGAAGCGGGAGAGCGGATTCCTCTGACTATCTGCGATTATGACAGAGGGAAAGGACTTGTTACCATCGTATTCCAGGTTGCAGGGGCTTCTACCCAGAAAATGGCTGGGCTGAAAACCGGGGATAGTTTCCGGGATTTTGCAGGCCCTCTTGGAAGGCCGTCAGAATTTGTCAGCCAGGATTTGGAAGCTTTGAAGAAAAAAAGAATACTGTTTGTGGCAGGAGGGGTGGGAGCGGCTCCTGTATATCCCCAGGTCAAATGGCTAAGAAGCCATGGCATTGACGCAGACGTTGTGGTGGGGGCAAAGACAAGGGATATGCTGATTCTGGAAGAAGAGATGAAGGCAGCGGCCGGGAACCTTTACATAACCACTGACGACGGTTCTTATGTACAAAAAGGCATGGTTACTGACTTGGTAAAGGATTTGGTAGAAAATCAGGGCAGGCATTACGATGCCTGCGTGGCTATCGGCCCTATGATCATGATGAAATTTGTATGCCTGCTGACGAAAAAGCTGAATATCCCTACTACCGTCAGCATGAATCCTATTATGGTAGACGGTACGGGAATGTGCGGGGCCTGCCGTCTGACGGTTGGGGATGAAGTGAAATTTGCCTGCGTCGACGGACCGGAATTTGACGGCCACAAAGTGAACTTTGACGAGGCTATGAAGCGGCAGCAAATGTACCGGACAGAAGAAGGGCGTGCTGTGCTGAAACTGAATGAAGGAGATACTCATCATGGAGGGTGCGGCCATTGCCATTAGGCCCAAAAGCACATAAACTCAGATTTCGGAAATATGTTTTGTATGGAATGGAGGAGATTATGGATATGTTAAAAAAAGTTCCGGTTCGGGAACAAGATCCGAAAACAAGGGCCGCAAATTTTCAGGAAGTTTGTCTTGGATATAATGAAGAGGAGGCTGTAAAAGAGGCCTCCAGGTGTTTAAACTGTAAGAATGCCAAGTGCGTGAAAGGCTGTCCGGTAGCCATTGACATACCAGGATTTGTCTGGCAGGTCAAGGAAGGAAATTTTCAGGAAGCGGCAAAGATCATTGCAAAATCTTCATCTCTTCCCGCCGTGTGCGGCCGTGTGTGTCCGCAGGAAAGCCAGTGCGAAGGACAGTGCATCCGCGGAATAAAGGGGGAATCGGTTTCCATCGGCAAACTGGAGCGGTTCGTGGCGGACTGGTCCAGAGAAAATGGATTTGTGCCGGATAAGCCAGAACATACCAACGGAAAGAAAGTGGCTGTCATCGGCTCTGGTCCGGCAGGACTGACCTGCGCCGGGGATTTAGCTAAGATGGGCTATGAGGTAACGGTTTTTGAGGCCCTCCATGAGGCCGGCGGCGTACTGCTCTATGGGATTCCAGAGTTCCGGCTTCCAAAAGAAGGCGTAGTAAAGCCGGAGATTGAAAATGTGAAAAAGTTGGGCGTAAAGATTGAGACAAATGTGATTATCGGAAAATCGGTGACCATCGACCAGCTTTTGGAGGAAGAGGGATTTGACGCCGTATTTATCGGTTCCGGCGCGGGTCTTCCCATGTTTATGGGGATTCCTGGGGAAAATGCAAATGGAGTGTTCTCAGCCAATGAGTATCTGACCAGAAGCAATCTGATGAAAGCGTTCCGGGATGATTATGATACGCCTATTGCGGCAGGCAAGAAAGTGGCCGTAGTGGGCGGCGGCAACGTGGCTATGGATGCAGCCAGGACAGCACTGCGCCTGGGAGCTGACGTGCATATTGTGTACAGAAGAAGTGAGTCAGAGCTTCCGGCCAGGGCGGAGGAAGTTCACCATGCCAAGGAAGAAGGGATTATCTTTGATTTGCTGACTAACCCTACGGAAATTCTAACAGATGACAGCGGGTGGGTGAAAGGAATGCGGTGCATCCGCATGGAACTGGGCGAGCCGGATAGTTCCGGGAGAAGACGGCCGGTACCTGTCGAGGGTTCTGAATTTGTGATTGATGCAGATACGGTTATTATGTCCTTGGGAACTTCGCCAAACCCTCTGATTTCCAGTTCTACTGAGGGACTGGAAGTGAATGGGAGAAAATGCATTGTGGCAAAAGAGGCTAACGGGAAGACCAGCAAAAAGGGCGTGTATGCCGGAGGAGATGCAGTGACCGGGGCTGCCACGGTGATTCTTGCCATGGAGGCGGGGCGGGCAGGCGCCAGAGGGATTGACGAGTATTTGAGGGAAACCCGGACACCATAGCAGTCTGCCATGCCTTATTCATTGGAGAAAAGTCTTCCATGAAGAGAGAAGCTTTTTACGGTTTATATGCTTTCTTATGCAGAGGGTTCCACACCCCGTTTACATAACAGTACAAAAAGATTGCAAACAGAAACAGATTATGGGCGATCATACACCCCCAGGCTGACACCAGGCCCAGCCCTAACATCTGGGTACAGATGAAAGTCCCTGCGATGCGAATTCCCCACATGCCGATAATATTAAAGACGAAAGGCTCCTTTGTTTTTCCGACCCCCTGCATCAAGCCTTCAATGATAATGGAAAATCCGTAAAATGGTTCTGAGACGGCAACCATCCGCAGCACTGTACTCCCAAGCAAAATTACGTCCTCACTGCTGGAAAAGATCCTCATAAGTCCGGGAGCCAGCAAAAACAGAGCGCTTCCGGAGAAGATCATCAGACCGATTTCGATGGGAATAAACATGGCTGCCAGTTCCTTCATCCGCTTCCCGTCCCTGGCCCCGTAGGCATTGCCTGCCAAGGTTGCCGCCGCAGTCTGCATCCCGTACCCAGGAATATAGAAAGCCGATTCTACGGTGTTGGCTATGGTGTGGGCCGCAGTAGAAACCTCCCCCAGGGAATTGATCATGGAAGCAAAGGCCACATATCCCAGAGAAGTTCCGAACCGCTGCAGCATATTGGGAAACGCAACCTGCAGACAGGGCCTGAGAATCCTGACATCAGGCCGGAAGCTTTGCCCTTTAGGTGAGATTTTTGGATGCCTCCAGACCACAGCCGTAATGGAGATGCCGCCTGCGGTAAATGCCGCGGCGCTGGCAGCGGCAGCCCCGATAACCCCCATACCGGCCCCGGGCATAGAAAAAGAAATACCCAGCACATTTACCGGCCTGGTGGGATAAATAAGAAGAAAATTCAGTACAACATTAATCAGATTGACAATCACTCCGATTTTCATGGGGGTTTTCGTATCCCCTGCCGCCCGCAGAACCGTGCCGAAAATAATGCTGGCCGTCCTGGGAAGCATGGGAATATACAATATGAAGAAATACTGGGCCGCCAATGCCTGGATGCTTTTATCCACCCGCATCCACACAGGCACATACCGGCTCAAAGCCAGAGTCAGAGCCGTAAAAAATATCCCCGTAACCACCACTGCTAGTACCGCCTGGGACACAGAGCGTTTTGCTGCCTCCTCATCCCCTGCCCCGCAGGATCTGGCGATAAAAGACAGAAATCCCACGCTCAGGGCCGAGATCGTGCTTCCGATAAGCCAGTTTACAGTGCTGGTAGCCCCGACAGCAGCCGTTGCCTGGGTTCCCAGAGAGCCCACCATGGCAGTGTCAATATACTGAACCGCAGTCTGCATCAGCTGCTCCAGCATGGTAGGCCACGCCAGAGCCATGATAACAGATACCATTTCCAAATTTAATTTCTGTGAACGCTTTTTCGCTTTTTCCATCATGTACAACTCTCCACAAGTCCGTTTAATTTCTGTATGGCCACAAACCCATCTGGTCACATTATACAAAATGTTGGCAGGTCTTTCAACTTCAAACACACGAAAATGTACTTTGTAAAATACTTTAGAGCAACTACTGCTTTAAAGTATAAAAGTTTTTTCATTGAAAGTTGTTTAGGACTATGTTATAATGAGAACCGTTTTTAATTTAGTTCAGAATGATTATCAGGGGATTGCGGGGAGGAAGAAAACGATGAATGAAAAAAATAAGCTGATTACCGGAAGCGTAGGAAAGACACTGATTCTTTTCGCCGTGCCCTATCTGCTGTCCAGCTTTATGCAGACCTTTTACGGAATGGCCGACCTGTTTATCACCGGATTGTATAACGGTTCCGCTACCATTACCGCCGTGTCCATCGGAAGCCAGGTCATGCACATGCTCACGGTTATCCTGCTGGGATTTGCCATGGGGACCACGGTGCGCATCGGCCATGCGGTAGGAGCCGGGGACGGGAAGGCGGCAGCCAGGACCATGGGGACCACCGCCGTATTTTTTATCGGGTTTGCCTGTGTCCTGACCGTGACGTTGTTTTTGCTGGCAGGAAATATCGCCCGCATCATGCTGACTCCCCCGGAGGCGGAGGCTCAGACTGTCGTCTATCTGCGCATCTGCTTTTTGGGAATCCCCTTTATCACTGCTTACAACGTGATCAGCAGCCTGTTTCGGGGGGCCGGAGATTCCCGCAGCCCCATGTACTTTGTAGCGGTAGCCTGCGTGGTCAATATTGTCCTAGACTTCGCCTTTATCGGTCTCCTGGGCATGGGAGCCGCAGGAGCCGCCCTGGGGACCATCTGCGGCCAGGCAGTCAGCGTCCTGACAGCCCTTTTAATGCTCCGGAAAAAAGACTTTGGCTTTGCCATGAACCGTCAGACCATGAAGCCCAGCCGCCAGATCCTGTCCGATATCCTGAAAGTTGGAGCTCCCATTGCCCTCCAGGACGGCCTGATCCAGGTGGCCTTTGTGGTCATCACCATAATCGCTAACAGCCGGGGCCTTATTGCGGCGGCCAGCGTGGGGATCGTGGAAAAGCTTATCGGATTTATGTTCCTTGTGCCATCCTCCTTTCTGTCCGCCATTTCCGCGGTCACTGCCCAGAATATGGGCGCCGGAAAACCGGAGCGGGCCAGAAAATCCCTGTACTACGGCCTGATGATAACCGTTGGCTGGGGAATCTTATGCTGCCTGTACAATCAGGTTCTGCCCCACACGCTGATCGGACTGTTTACCAAAGAAGAGGCCGTGCTGGCGGCAGGCTGCGCCTATATGCGATCCTACTCCTTTGACTGTATCTTTGCGGCAGTGCATTTCTGCTTCAGCGGTTACTTTTGCGGGGACCAGAAATCATTGATCTCCTTTATCCATAACATCATATCCATTCTGCTGATTCGAATCCCAGGCTCCTACATGGCCAGCAGGATGTTTCCTGAAAACCTGTACCCTATGGGCTGGGCAGCGCCCTTAGGGTCCCTGCTTTCAGCGGTAATCTGCGTTGGGCTTTATGTGTATTTCAGAAATAGAGAAAAATCGGCATAAAATGTACTTTCGGAATCTCTCCTGCACCTGCCTTTGTGGCTGATTTTCCGTCATATTCACATAAATTTAATCAACGTACGTTCCACGTACGCCTCATAAATTTATGTACATCTGACAAAAAATCATCTCACAAAATCAGGCACAGAGAGACTCCGAGAGTACATAAAAAGAAAAGGGGGCTGCCATGTAAATGGAACAGCCCCCGACTCTCGATTTTAAACAAGATCCCTCTCAATAAAAAGCCCCAGGGAGGCATTTTCATTATAAACGCCGTCCTTCACAAGATACTCTCCCCGACGGATCGTCGTGACAGGATAACCCATGACCTCAAAATCCTCATACAGGGCATATTCCAGCTGCTCAGGATAATGAAGAGATTCCCTGTTTAAAGTAACCCGTTTCATTCTGTCCACAATAACAATATCTGCGTCATATCCTTCTTTGAGGAATCCCTTGCGGTTTCCGCATCCGAAATAGACTGCAGGATTCTCGCAGGCAACACGGACTAAATCCTGAATTCCGATTTTCCCCTCATTAACTGCCCTCATAAGAACCCCAAACCGTTCTTCCAGGCCGGAGACGCCGCTGATAGGCTTGCGGAAATCCGGTTTATTGTCCGTCAAAGGAGCTTCCTTCATGGCGCGGGGAAATGTGCAGTTGTCAGAGCTTACAATCTTGATATCATCATTTTTAACAGCCTGCCACAAAGCTTCCTGATCATCTTTTGTGCGCAGAGGAGGACTCATGAGATAAAGGATTCCGTCTTTCCCTTCATTTTTCTCTTTGGTAAAAGCCAGATAATGACAGCAGGTTTCCGCAATCACGTCAACCCCCTTTTTCCGCGCCTCTTTTACTGCCTCAATGGCTTCTCTTGTAGAGAGGTGGAAAAAATACACGGGAGCCTTGAGAAGCTGTGCATAGTAAAGCACCCGGCGGACAGCTTCCGCCTCGCATAGATTTCCTTTGTATTCTGCAAAATAGCTCCAATCCAGCTTGCCTTCCTTCTCAAAAAGTTCTTCATTATACTCTGCAATGGCATTGCTTTCTGCATGGAATCCGCACCGGCCCCCTGCATCCCTGACCGCAGCCATGACCTTAAGCATAGAAACATCGTCAATCATGACATTGGCTTTCCGGTACGTCATAAAAAGCTTAAATGTAGGGATCTTTCCGTTTTTAACAATATCCGGTATTTCTTCCAGCCTGGCTTTAACTTGGGAATTAACCCGTTCATTTGCCTCCTTAACTGCGGCCATGTTTTTTTCGCTTTTATCCTTTGCAAAGGCAGCCTCCGCAGCCATGGCGCCGGCAATATCCTGGGCATCCGCAAGATTTACCACTTTGCAGTGGAGAGAATAATCAAGATTGGAGATCTGCATCTCCTCCCTCCGCGCCTTTACAGCGGCTTTCAGGGAATCCCCCGGAAGGGTAGAAGAAAAATCCATAAACGTAGTAACCCCGCCATAGGCTGCGCATACACTGGCGCTGTCAAAATCCAGAATGTCAACAATCCCTCCCAAAGGCGCTTTTATATGCATATGAGGTTCTATAAGTCCGGGAAGCACGTAATTTCCTTTTGCATCATAAATTTCTTCGGCATTCTTTTCCTCATCCAGAAAATCGCCGGGCTCTCCGATGGCTTTAATCGTTCCATTTTCAATATAAATATCCTTTTGGCAGACTTTGCTGGAAGATACCAGGGCGCCGTTTTTAATAATCATTTTTGACATAATCATTTCCTTTCTTTCCGCCATCCTACAGTGCGGTTCAGGCATAAAGGCCGCTGCGGGAAACAGCAAAACCGCCTCTTAAAATCCCTTTCAGCTGTTCCAGGCCGGCTTTAATCGGGTCAATAACCGGAATATCCGATAATTCAGAAAGCTTGTCCTGAACCATGGTCATGCCGGCGCATCCAAGCAAAAGCACATCAGCTCCATTGCTGACAGCTTTTTTCGAGGCTTCCCTAATATAAGCGCACAGCCTTTTTTCATCCTGCATAAAATCCTCAATCGGAACGCCAAACGTCTCGACAGAAGCAAGGCGGGCCATAAGTCCATATGTCATGACCATGGATTCCATCATAGGTTTAGCCTTATTGGAAGAAGCCAGAATAGAAAATTTGTAACCAGTTAAAAGCGCAGTAGAAATACCCGCTTCCGCAATGCCGATAAGAGGGACAGGACACACCTCTTTAACCCCATATAAACAGGGATCGCCCATGCAGGCCAATAACACTCCGTCATATGGAAATACCCCCTGGGCCGTCATATTTTTCAGAAAAGCGATCACTTCCCTGCCAGCCTCTGTATAATCAGCAAAGCTTTCCAAAACATCAGGGCTGTTTGGGGTCTTAGTCACATCAATTGAAAAATCTTTATCAATCCCATAGGATACGGTGTTTCTGATATCCTGGGTCATTTTATCAGAGCTGTTTGGGTTAACAATCAGTAATCGTTTCATTTCTCTCCTTAAAGGTTCTCTAATGGCTGTCAGGGTCATAGGCAGCGCCCCAGGTTTTCGGCACATGGGAACTCTTAACCATGCCAGTGAGGGCGACAACAGTAATCAGATAAGGAAGCATCTGCAAAAACTGATACGGGATCACAGAGCCCATTCCCTGGAGACGGAGCTGCGCCGCATCCGCCGCACCAAAAATAATGCAGGCAATGGCAGTTCTAAGGGGGTCCCATCCTCCAACCACAACGGCAGCCATTACGATAAATCCTCTTCCTCCGGTCATGCCGCCGGATGCAAAATAGCCTACCTCTCCCAGAGTCAGCACGCATCCTCCTAAAGCAGCGAAGATACCGCTGCAGATAACCGCCTGATACTTAATCTTTATAACAGAAAGACCGGCTGTAGCAACTGCCTGAGGATGATCCCCCACAGCCCGTACATTCAGCCCCCATTTCGTCTTATACAGCACAACCGCAGCTATAAAAGGAAGGATAAAGGCGATCCAGGTACTAATGGGCTGGCAAAAGAAAATTTCGCCCAAGATCGGTATTCTCTGCATTGCCTGAGGAAAAATAATGGGGAATGTGCCTACACGGGTGCTGCGGGTTTCCGACATCATGGCAAACAGCAGGTTGGTTGCCCCTGTGGCAAGCATATTTACCATGAGTCCCGTAACAACCTGGTTTGTGCGGCGGGATACGGTCAGATACGCCACGGCAAGGCCCATAACGGCTCCAAGGGCTATGGTTGCCAGCACTGCCACGAGGATGCTTTCCGAATAGAATGAAGCGGCAATGCCGCACAATGCCCCGCACAGCATAATGCCCTCAATTCCCATATTGATAATTCCCGAACGCTCAGAAAATATTTCGCCGACAGCTACTAAAAGCAGGGGAGCAGACCAGCGCAGAGTCGCTTGCAGCCAGCTAATGATAATATCATACGACATAATTATTCCTCCTTCTGTTTAACGACAGCCACGGCGTCAGCTTTATTTGATTTTTTCTTAACCCGATGATTGTCTGTCAATCCGACGCCAATGACAAACAGCACGCATAAAGCCATAATAATGCTGGTCATGGATGAACTGACGCCGGTTTCAATGGACATGGTGGCGCCGCCTACTTTCAGTATCGCAAAGAAGAAACCGGCAAAAATAACGCCGACAGGATTTCCTCCGGCCAGAAGCGCTACAGCGATACATTCATAGCCGACCCCGGTAACAAAATCGCTGTACACCCGGTGCCTTAAGCCGATAACCTCAATGGCTCCGCCCAGGCCGCCCAGCATTGCGCCCAGCACCATAACAAGGATAATCTGTTTTTTAATATCCACCCCGCTGTAGCGCGCTGCATTGGGGTTTCCTCCAAGCATGCGGGTGCGGAAACCAAAAGGAGTGTACTTCAAAAGGAAGAAAAATATCAGGCAGACAATAATCCCCACAAAAACTCCCGGATGCAGGCTTGTGCCTCTTAACAAAATCGGCAGCTGCGCGCTGTCCTGAAATATTTTAGACATAGGGAAAAACGCACCTGATTCCGCAAAAAATCCGGCATCTGATACCAGCCAGTTGGTCAGGTAGATTGCAACATAGTTCAGCATAATGGTGCAGGTAACTTCATTGACGCCCCTGTGGGCTCTTAAGTATCCGGGAATCAGTCCCCAGGCAGCTGCAAAAGCCATCCCCGCAATGACAGCGAGGAGAATATGAAGGGCAGAGGGAAGCCCCCAGTCCTGGATCGCCACAAGCCCTGAACCAATAGCCCCCAGGTACATGTACCCTTCAATACCCGTATTCCAGATGCCTGCTTTATTGCCGATGGCAACCCCCATGCCGCCTAAAAGCAAAGGAGATACTCGTACAAGCACATTACAAAATGCGTAGATATCTCCAAATGCGCCTTTGATCATAGCCCCGTAAGCCACAAGAGGATTGGCATTGGACAATGCAATAAGAATGCCGCTGGTCAAAAGTCCCAGGGCGATGCCGATGAGGGTCCGGGACCCGGATAAGATAATGTCTCCCAAAAACGGGATCGTAGTAATGTTTGCCTTTTTTTCTGTTTTCATGTTTTTTCCTCCAGTGCCTGTCCTAACATCAGCTGGCCAATGGTAAAGGCATCCGCTGTATCTCCATCTACTTCGCCCATGATTTCCCCCCGGAATAATACAATGATGCGGTCGCTTAAAGCCAGAATCTCCTGCAATTCCGCAGAGACAAACAAGACGGCAGCCCCGCGCTCGCGCTCCTTCATTAACACGTCATGAACCCCTGAAACAGCCCCCATATCCAAGCCGCGGGTGGGATGGCATGCGATATCCAGGATCGGTTCCGAGTCCAGTTCTCTGGCGATAATGACTTTCTGCTGGTTGCCTCCGGAGAGAGTGCTTACTTTAACCGTGTCCGTAGGGGTCTTGATGCCGTATTTTTTAATCATGTCCTGGGCATGTTTTTTGATATTCTGAAGATTAAGCAGCCTTTTTTCCGCATAAGGCTCCTTATCGTACTCTTTGATAATCAGATTTTCCGCAACGCTGAAATCCATCACAAGCCCGGTTTTCTGGCGATCCTCAGGAATAAACCCGATAAACTTCGGGTCCGCCACAACATCGGTAATCAGGGTGTCATTGACAGAAATCGTTCCGCTTACCGGTTTTTTAAGGCCGGAAATACATTCTGCCAGTTCCTTCTGCCCATTGCCGTCCACCCCGGCAACCCCAACAATCTCGCCGGCATGGACCGTCAGGTTAAAGTTTTTTAAAGCCTGAATGCCCCGCTCGTCAAGAGCATTTACATCTTTCATAACCAGTACCGGCTTTTTCTGCTGCAAAGCCTGGCGGGGACGGCGGTCGATAGAAACGGGACGCCCCACCATCATGTGGGCAAGTTTTGCCTGAGTGGCCTCGGAAGTAGGGATGGTTCCCACCAGCTTGCCGTCACGGATTATGGTAACCCTGTCCGTAATCTCCACCACTTCCCTCAGTTTGTGGCTGATAAAAATAATAGAGCGGCCTTCACTTGTAAGGCGCCGGATAGCGCGGCACAGCTGGTCGCTCTCAGAAGGGGTCAGAACAGCAGTAGGTTCATCCAGCACCAAAACCTGGGCATTTCTGTACAGGGCTTTCAAGATTTCCACCCACTGCTGCTGGCCCACAGGCAGTTTCCACACTTCGGCGTCCGGGTCCACATACAATTCATACTCTTGGCAAAGTTCCAAAAGCCGTTTGCGTATAGGCTCCAGGTCAAGAAACACTTTGTTTGAAGGAATGCCAAGGACAATGTTCTCTAAAACCGTAAGGGTTTCCACCAGCTTAAAGTGCTGGTGAACCATGCCGATACCAAGCTCAATAGCCTTTGACGGAGATGTAATTTCTACCTCCTTTTCATTTATGAGGATTTTCCCGCTGTCTGGCTGATGCATTCCATATAGTACATTCATCAGCGTTGTTTTACCTGCGCCGTTTTCTCCCAACAGCCCCAGAACTTCCCCTTTTTTACAATCAAGACTGATACGGTCATTTGCCAGAACGCCGGGAAAACGCTTTGTAATATCAGTCATCTGTAAAGCAAATTTAGGTTCTTCCATATGAGTCCGCCTCCTTTTTTAATAGATGTACTCTCGGAATCTCTACTGCACCTGCCTTTGAGAGAGACTACGAGAGTACATGTAGGCAGCATCCGCAAAGGATGCTGCCTACAGTATAAGATGTCAAGGATCAATATCGACTTTTCCGGCTTTTAAGTCTTCTACAGCCGTATCCACAGCTGCTTTGCCTTCGTCAGAGAGCAAATCCGTGGTCACGGGAAGGATGCCGTTATCAGCAATGCCCAGTACGTGGGTTCCTCCGTCTGCAAGAGAGCCGGTACACTCCTGGTATCCCAGTTCCTCCCAGTTAAATACAACGCTTCCAATGGTTACATCAGGCGCAATTTCAGACGAGTCCACAACGGCGGAAACCACATACACATCGCTGGAATCCTGCGCTGCCGCAATAACGCCTACATAAGCTGCATCCAGATTAAAGAAGAGTACATCATAACCGCTGGCAATCAATGCAAGAGATGCCTCCCTGGCCTTGGTAACATCGGACCAGGAACCGGTGGTTATAGCCGTTGACTCAATACTTGGGTCAACATATTCAACACCTTTGTAGAAACTTGCCTCCATCTGACGATGGGGGTCATACCACTCGCCTGTGACAAAGGCCACCTTTTTATTTTTCGTGGCCGATGCGGCCATGATGCCGGCTAAATAACCTGCATGGCTGTAGCTGACTGTGGAAGCCGTCAGATTGGGAACGCCGCCAGTGTCTGTCGCCACGCTGAAAATGAAATTTTTATCAGGGAATTCTTTGGCTACCGTCTGCAGGGCCTCGCCAAACTGCCCGCCCTGTCCAATGATTGTCTCGTATCCCTGCTGTGCAAACTGGCGGAGCACTTCAATCTGCTCATCCTGCGCAACTTCCTCTCTGTAGGCTGTCTTGATGCCAAGTTCTTTGCTGGCTCTTACCATGCCTTCATACGTGTATTGATTAAATGCTTCATCCGTAATCAGGCCAGGCATGACCATGGCCACGCTGCCTTTCCACTCAGGATTATCGGCCTTACTGTTATTACCGTTTCCACAGGCGGCCAGTGTGGTAAGAACTATGGATGATGCTAATAGCAGCGCTAACTTTTTTTTCATATGTTTTTCCTCCTGACTGTTTTTAATCTTAAACTTAGTTTTTCACTAAAATTCCACATAATAACAAATGTACAGGCAAAATTCGGTTCCATTTTTTACCTGGCCGCCAGCCCATGGAAATCTTAAATGTTATCCATTTAGTTTCCTGCAGGGAGACGCGGGAAGCGGCCAGATACAGGTCCTTAAAAACTTACCTGAAAACCCTTGGGGTTCAATTGAGACTGGCACATGGATGCGATCCTCCTTCTCGCATGCATAAGATTGGCTGTTTTATCATCTCTTTAAGGAAATTATATTATATTGATTGTAAGAAGTCAACAAAAATATAAGAAAAATATCATCATAATAAGTTTTTATTATATTTTTATGAGGTAAAAAGTACAGAAAAAGCAGAAATTTCCCACAAAAAATATGGAAAACATATAAAATACCGCCTTTTGGGAAAAGCCCAAAGGGCGGCAGATATAAGAAAAGGTGAAACTTGCCTAAATTTAATTTTCCAGTTCGCCTAAGTAGCGATACACGGTTGCAGGGGAGCAGGAAAGCCGCTTAGCCACAAAAGAGATCCCCCCCTTTAGCTTGAACATCCCCCGTTCCTGAAGCTTTTGGACGATATCACGTTTTTCCTGCTGGTTTAAACGTTCCATTGGGGTGCTTAAAGAAGCGGTAACGCTGTCAAAGGATTTTTCCATCAAGGTAGAGATATCCATGGAAAAATCATCCGCAAGGGTATAGGGCTGCAGGGAAATAGCCTCCGGGGCTGCAGGGACAGCCGGAAAGGGCGTAAGGGATGGTTTTAAAAACTGGTCAGGATGGATGACAGAGAGCATTTTTGCACAGAGCTCCCGATAGCGGGCATCGTCAAAATTTATTCCCAGAAGTCCGATGGGATTTCCGTCATCATCCTTTATAAACATGGTAGAGGCCCGGAGAATACGTCCGTCTTTTGTGGATATCTGATAATTATACAGGAAATCATTGGTTTTATAGGGGTTGGCAGCCAATGTCTGCAATGCGGAATTGGTAGTGGGGCTTCCTATGGCCCGGCCGCTTATGTGGCCGTTGGCAATGGCGATGATTCTGCTTGGCTCGGCAGTGATGTCATGAAGTACGATTTCATAATCCGGGCCCAGCGCTTTTCCCAGAAAATCTACAAGGATGGTGTATTGGTGAAGGATAGGTGGGGTCATGGCGATTCCTTTCTGCTTACTTTGCTCTAAAATCTGCCGTTGGGAGGCGGCCTGCATTTGGGGATGGCAGATGTGCCCGTCACATATTGACAGTTATTGGCAGCGCTGCCAGGCTAATAAGAGATTTGTAAGTTTCATTATCGCATGGTGCGGCGAAAATTTCAAGAAGGGAATCGACTTTTGCTTTTCTGACCAATCGGCAGCAGATTTACTTTGCCGTTTTCCTTATCTTTACCAACAGGATAATCATAGAACCGCACATCAAAATATGCCCAATCCCCGCAATTCCGGAAATCGAAGCATCCATTCCCCTGCTTAACGGTGTTTCCCAAACCTGAGTCAGCCCTCTGATAAGAAAACCAATCCCTGTAATATTCAACCCAGCCTGGTAGACGGCAACTGTTTTTCCAATTCCCTTATCAGAAAAAGCAAACACCTTTTCAATTACCATCAGCATAAGAAAGAAAAACATTCCCAGCAGAAAATAGTGGGTGTGCATCACGGAGAGATTCGTCCTGCCGGAAAAACGGCTGAACTTGGTAAATTCCCTGTAAAACACCCCAAATACCATAGCTGCAATCCCATAAACCAAAGCCAGATTCGCATAACGCTTAACCATGACTATAAATCCTCCTCCTTTTTATAAAGTTTCCAGCCCATTAATACAATCCACACATAAGCCATTGTCTTTGGGATCATAAGGACGCCTACAATGGGAGCCGTCCCGCTAAACAGCACTACCGGAAGATAGAATCCAAAAGAGAGCCCAACTGCCAGAGGCATAAACCGAAATACATGGTCACCGATCCGTTTCACCTCTTGAGCAAAAATAACGATAATGATAATTCCGATAAGTGCAAAAGGCACATTGCGCAGGATGCCGAACAGAAGCGGCTGACGGTAAGAAAGCCACTGATTTTGGGGAAGCAGGCATAAACCGATGCGCAGCGCAGCCAAGCCCCATATGGCTTTAGTAAGCCCGTTTCTGTCCTTCACCTGAAAATATTCCCGCCATATATAATACAGGATCACATAAAAGATTGTCATGGTAATGGAAGTGATAAACTTTCCAATCCCCAGAGCAGCTGCATTTGCCTCCAGCCCTAAGGTCCAGAGGGCATAGGAGCGGGGAACCAGGTGAAACGAGTCACCAGATCCAAGAAGGACAGCCATAATTCCTGCCTTTTTCACCAGCCGGGTCTTTCCTTTCACGGCCATAGTAAGCCCTGCAATCAATGCGAAGCCAAGGTATAAAATATCAAAAACAGTTTCTCCAATCGCCTGCGGCATTATCATTTCCCCTTCCTTTGACTTCAATAAATGGTGCGTCTGATAATGGCAAGAAAAAAGTCAATATCCGGCGCTTTCGTCTTTAACAGCATCATTAAGTTCACCATAATGAATCTTGCAAACTGCTCTTTGGTGAATGTCTCACTCCACACGTCCTTACGGATCTCCGGGTCCTGTTCTATACGGTACACGAAAGCGGTTTCAAGGGCAGACTGCATAGAAGCCATGCGTGCCAGTCCAGCCGTTTCCACGCTTCTAAGGCTGTTCATCAGCTTTCCTGCAGACTGGTCAATCCTCTCTTTCAAAAAGAAAAACATCTCTTCTACCTGCCCGCAGAATGAGTCAGCGGTAACAGAACTTTCCATCTCCGCCAGGGTCTGCCTCCAGTATTCCTCTGTCAGGACAAGAAGAATCTCTTCTTTATTGGAAAAATAATTGTATACTGTTCCTGTGGCCACCCCGGCTTTCCTGGCGATAGAGCGGATATTTACAGCCTCAATGCCCTCTGTGTCTGCAATCTTATGGGACAGATTCAGCAGCGTATTGCGGAGGGTATCATCCTTTTTCCTCATATCTCTCCCTTCTTTCTCTTATTTGTGAACGGGTTCATTTATATTATAATCAGCAAAGATCTGTTTGTCAATCTTATATGAACAGGTTCATAAATAATTCACAGATAATTCCCCATTGACATTACATCCCGATTAATTTAAAATAATAAAGATTCCTGTAACTGAGGCGTGAGTGCGTATCCTTACCCCAAAGCCAAGGAAGATTCAAAAACCAAACCCATGCACTGACACAAGGAAGAATCCAAGTAGGAAGGCAAAGGAGTAAAATTGCGAATAACCAGGATAAGTCTGTCAGTGTACCCATTTGGGTACATTTTTTTGCGTGGAAGAGTGTCTTTGCTTTGAAATGTCTAAAGGCAGATTAAAAAGTCATTTTGGTAAAAGAAACTCCAGAAAGCGGCGCCATAGTATTTCAAACGCGCTCTAAAAGCTGAACAAGAAGAACCTGGACAAAAAGGAAGTGTGATAATGGCAACAACCGGAGAAAGGGAGCAGTGGAGAGAATGGATTGAGACAAAAAATAAGGTTCTTGAGGAGCAGCTGTACGCCCTGGCCAGACAGACAAGAGAAAACTGGTATGGAAAGGATGTATACATCCGCGGGTTGATTGAGTTTACCAACTACTGCAAAAATGACTGCTACTATTGCGGAATCCGCAGAAGCAACAACAAGGCTTTGCGGTATCGTCTGACAGAGGAGGAAATCCTTGCCTGCTGTAAAACGGGATATGAACTGGGATTTAGGACCTTTGTGCTTCAGGGCGGGGAAGACTTGTTCTTTACGGATCTGCGTCTTGCCCGGATTGTGGCAGCCATAAAGGAAACTTACCTGGACTGCGCCGTGACCCTATCCGTAGGGGAGAGAAGCCGGAAATCCTATGAGATGTTCTATGAGGCTGGAGCGGACAGGTATCTTCTCCGCCATGAGACGGCCAATGATGCTCACTACGGACAGCTTCACCCAAAAGAGATGTCTCTGGAAAACAGAAAACGGTGCCTGTGGGATCTAAAGGAGATCGGCTTTCAGGTGGGAGCCGGCATGATGGTGGGAAGTCCGGGACAGACGGTGGAGTGCATACTGGAAGATCTGGAGTTTCTCAAGGAACTGCAGCCGGACATGGTGGGAATCGGCCCATTTATCCCCCATTGCGAAACACCGTTTTACGGCCAAAAGGCAGGAACAGTGGATCAGACTTTACGCCTTTTAGCTGTTGTCCGGCTGATTCTTCCCCAGGTCCTTCTTCCTGCCACCACGGCGCTGGGAACCATTGAACAGGACGGGCGTGAAAGGGGGATGCTGGCAGGGGCCAATGTGGTTATGCCTAATCTTTCCCCGTCAAATGTGAGAGACAAGTATCAGCTTTACGACGGAAAATTATGCACTGGATCAGAAGCGGCAGAAAATCTTGACAATTTGAAACGCTCCATGGAGGCCATAGGCTACAGAGTAGTGTCCGGCAGAGGGGATCGGGCCGGATATGTTAGGAAAGCGATTTAGGATTTGAATCCGGCAATGGATGCCTATAAAGAGACTCTGAGAGTACATTACACAAAAAGAGAGGGACAAGAAAATGGGAAGAAATGAGACGCCTGCTTCAGAGAGAATCCACATCGGGTTTTTCGGAAGGAGAAATGCGGGAAAGTCCAGTGTGATGAATGCGGTTACCGGACAGAACCTGGCTGTAGTTTCTGAGGTAAAGGGAACCACTACAGATCCGGTTTATAAGTCTATGGAACTGCTTCCCCTGGGACCGGTGGTCATGATTGACACCCCTGGAATCGACGATGAAGGGGGACTGGGAGAGCTTCGGGTAAAGAAAAGCCGCCAGGTGCTGAACAAAACCGATCTGGCAGTTCTGGTGGTGGACGGCCAGGAAGGAATGAGAGAAGAGGACTACCAGATAGCAGATCTGTTTCGGAAAAAACAGGTGCCTTATGTGGTGGTGTTTAATAAAGCGGATTTGGGCAGGGAAGACTTGGTATGGGAAAAACGCCGGTCAGATGAAAGCGCCCATCCATCCGAAAACTGCCTCTGGGTCAGCGCTGTCGACAAATCAGGAATCGAAGAATTGAAGAACCTTTTAGGTTCTATGATCCCCTCAAGGAAGGAGCGGGATCTGCTGGAAGGTCTGGTAAATCCCGGCAGCCTGGTAATCCTTGTAACTCCCATCGACAAGGCCGCACCAAAAGGAAGGCTGATCCTGCCCCAGCAGCAGACCATACGGGCGCTGCTGGATCACGGGTGCATGACTGTGACTGTCCGTGAGACAGAACTGGAAATGGCTTTTAAAAGTCTTGGGAGAAAACCGGATCTGGTGATTACGGACAGCCAGGCATTTGGAAAGGTATCGGCCATGGTGCCAAGGGAAATCCGCCTTACCTCATTTTCTATTCTGTTTGCCAGATACAAAGGGAACCTGCGGCAGGCTGTAGAAGGCGTCTGCGGGCTGGACGAGATCCGGGATAACGATACCATTCTCATCAGCGAGGGGTGTACCCACCACCGCCAATGCGGCGATATCGGCACCACAAAACTTCCGGCGTGGATTGGGCAGTATACAGGAAAGGAACCCCGGTTCGTTTTTACCTCAGGAACCGAGTTTCCCGAAGACCTTTCCCCGTACCGCTTGATCGTCCACTGCGGCGGGTGCATGCTTAATGAGCGGGAAATGGAGTATCGTCAGGCTTGTGCCAGGGAGCAGAACATCCCCATGACAAACTACGGAATCCTCATTGCCCATGTTCATGGAATCCTGCAGCGAAGTCTGGAACCGTTTCCCGATATCTGTGCTTTGCTGCAAAAAAGGGGCAGAGCATGAATCGGTGGGGGAAACAGGCCCTTGGCATTATTCTTCTGGCAGTTATCTGGCAGGGTGCATCCTGGTCTGGCATATGGAGTTCATACATTCTCCCCTCGCCAGGCAAAGTGGCCAAAGCTTTGTGGACAATGATGGAAAGCGGAGTGCTGTGGCAGCACATATTTGTCAGCCTGAAACGGGTTTTCCAGGGATTTTCCATTGCTTTTCTGCTGGCATTTGCTGGAGGAGCGGCAGCTTATGAGCTGCCTGGAATAGAAGAGTATTACAAGGGATTTCTGGAGTTTATGAGAAACGTCCCGCCAATCAGTTTAATCGCTCTGCTGATTTTGTGGTTTGGCATTGGAGAGACTTCTAAAATTATCATCATTGTGCTGGCATCCTTTTTTCCCATGTATCTCAATATCCGAAAAGGCTTTGTTTCCATAGACAAAAAGCTTTTGGAGGTAGGGCAGGCCTTTGGGTTTGGAAGATGGAGACAATTTATCAGGATTGTCCTTCCTGGGGCGGTTCCGGATATTCTCGTCGGCATGAAAGTGGGACTTGGATACAGTTGGCGGGCCATTATCGGCGCAGAAATGATTGCGGCATCCAAAGGAATCGGATATCTGATTCTGGATGCCCAGCAGATGTCAAGATCCGATAAAGTGGTGGCAGGGATTCTCACCATAGGGGCTGTGGGGATTGCCTGTGACAAAGTATTTCAGGTGATGATTGGCCGGATGGCTGTAAGGGGAAGTGCAGAAGGAGCGTCAGGGCATGAGAATCAGGGATTTGTGTAAGGAATATCAGGTTGCGGCAAAGCGCATTGAAGTGTTGAAAGGCCTGAACCTGGATGTAGATAACCATGGGATCACAGTGGTGCTTGGACGCAGCGGATGCGGAAAAACCACCCTTCTCCGTCTGGCAGCAGGGCTGGAACAGGCAGACAGGGGGAGTGTGGAAATGGGATCAGATGCAAAGATGGGAGTGATTTTCCAGGAACCTCGCCTTATGCCTTGGCTTACGGTAGGAGACAATATTCTTTTCGGAACCGGAAAGAGACAGGGGAGAGGCAGGCACAGAGTTCTGAACAGACATCTCGATTATCTGCTGGATCTGACCGGCCTGAAGGGATTTGAAGATGCGTATCCGTCCCAGCTTTCCGGCGGAATGCAGCAGAGGGCAGCTCTTGCCAGGGCGCTGGCTTATAAGCCGGATTACCTTTTGATGGATGAGCCTTTTGCGGCTCTGGACTACTTTACCAGGAGTCAGATGCAGAAAGAACTTTTAAAGATTCATCAGGCGGAACAAAAGGGGATTCTGTTTGTGACCCACAGCATTGATGAGGCGCTGACCATTGGAAAAAAGGTGGTTATATTGGAAGACGGGGGATGCAGGAAAGAGTACGATTTGGGAGATATTCCTTATCCCAGGGATTTGCTTTCAGAGAAAATTGGGAAGATTAAGAAGGGGATCGTTGAGGAGATGGAAAAGACCGGTGAAATTGGAATGTTACCATGAGGCGGCGTTTTTGAAAGACAGGCTGACATAATCAAACAATGATTTTTGAAAATGGAGGAGTAAAAGAAGATGAAATTCAGAGAAAAGGTTTTGAAAAAAGCAATTGCATGGATGCTGGCTGGCGCATTGAGCGCCGGGATGCTGGCAGGATGCGGAGACGGACAGCAGAAAGATCAGGTCAGTGGGGCAGCCAGGCAGGAGGAAAGCAGCAGTGAGCAGGGGACAGAGACAGAAGCACAGACCCAGTCTGATTCTCAGATCGAAACCGGATCTCAGGAAGATGCAAAAACTGAACCTAAAGGAACGATTATGGTGACATATGTGAAGTCTCCTCTTAATGTGCCTTCAATTGTGGAAAAGGATCAGGAGATCTTTACGGAGGCTTTTGGGAAACTGGGGTATGAGGTGGGATATTCAGATTTAACTACAGGGCCGGAACAGACCCAGGCTTTGGCTTCAGGGGATATTCAGTTTTTGAATGCAGTGGGAGCCACATCCGTAATTTTGGCGGCGTCCAATGGGCTGGATATAAAAATTATAAGCACATACAGCCGTTCCCCAAAAGCCTTTAAGCTTTTCAGCAAGGACGGGGCCATTCAGTCGCCGGAGGATTTGCGGGGCAAGAAAGTGGCAGGCCCCAAGGGAACCATTCTCCATGAACTGCTCACAGCATATCTGGCCAGTGCAGGAATGACGGAACAGGATATTGAATTTTTGTCCATGGGCATTCCGGACTCCCAGGCAGCTCTCATGGGCGGCAGCGTGGATGCAGCCCTTTTGGCAGGGCCTGCGGCCTATAACACGGAAAAGGACGGCTTCAATGTGGTGACGGACGGCGAGGGGCTGACAGAGGCTACTATCGTGGTAGCTGTTGGGGGCCAGTATGCGAAAGAGCATCAGGAAGAGATAAAGACATTCCTGGAGGCCCAGAAACAGGTGCTGGATTATATAGATGCTGAGGAAGAGAAGGCCATGGAAGCCGCAGCCAAAGAGACAGAGCTGACAGTGGAAGCCGTGAAAGAGATGTATCCTTTATATGACTTTAATATGACCATAAAGGATTCGGATATTGAGGCTATGAAGAAAACAGAACAGTTTATGAAAGAGAATCAGATGATAGAGACGGATGTGGATATTGAGGAACTGATTTTTGCGCCTTAAGGACTGGAAAGAGGGACTGCTAAAAGCCTGGCAGAGGGCGGCATGGTGGCCGTCCTCTGCCAGATGCCTTCTTTTGCGTTTTCTCCATAAAGCTGTTTTCTGCTGAAAGTATAATGAATGACTGCTCTACACTTCCCCACCCAGCATCATCCCCAGCCGCTTCACGCAGACCCAGTAATTCCTCTCCCTGGTGCCCTTTGCACGCCTAATCTGCCCTTCCGCATAATCCGGCCCTCGTTTCCAGTCTGCCCGGACAATTCCAAGTTTTAAACAATATTCGGCCTCCCTAAGTTTATCTTCGCCTGCTCCGGCATCTGCCAGATTTTCAAGCACCTTTGTGGCTGCCTCATCGTAAACAGGGTTAAAAAATCTTCTCCAGCCCGAATCGTATCCCAGTTCGATTACCGTATTCTCCTTGCCGTCCGGCAGGAAGCACACATCCTCGGATGTCTCTTCAATATGGAGATAGTACAGAGACGCCCTATCTTTTCCTTTACTGATACGCAGAATCCTTCCCAGCCTTTGAATGCGCTGCCGTCTGGCGGCAGTACCTGACAGGATGATCCCAATGGATGCATCCGGCACGTCCACGCCTTCATCCATGGCTCTGCAGGCAATGAGGATTCGTATTTGTCCGGTTTGAAACCGTTCCAGTGTATTTCTGTTGGCCTGATCTCCCATTTCAGAATGATACCGTCCCACTCTTCCCGGATACCGTTCCTGCAAAAGCCTGTACAGCTTCTCCGCCTGGCGGATTCGCTCTCCGAAAATGAGGATTTTTTCATGTTCATCGAGCCTCTGTACCAAATCCCAGGCACAGGAAATCCTGTCAGACGCCAGGCACACAAGGCTCTTTCTTTTATAAGACAGCTTCATATATGCTGACGCTGCTTCCGCAATCTTTATATCTTTACTGCTGCAGAGATTCCGAAGCAGGTCAAATTGTTCTTTTATATCCATTTTTCTCAGCAGCGGATGGGCATTTACCAAAGTGCTGTACAGCAGAGTCATTTTATCTGTAAGCTCCTCATATTCCAGCCGTTCTTCCCCTTGAAAGGAAAGCCGTATATGGAAAACGTCATAGCGGCACACAGTTCCCAGCTTGGACGCCTCCGCCATTCCATAGCTGTATATCCTGCGTCCCAAAGCAGATGTCAGAAACTGCCGTGATTGTCCTGACGGCAGGGTAGCGGAAAGCCCTAAGGTGAAATAATTCGCCCGGTAAGGCTCTATAAATGGCAGGAACTCAAAAATAAGGCTGTTCTCACTGCTGTCATAGTGATGGCATTCATCTGCAATAAGGAAAACGGCTTCTCCCTGTTTCAGCTCTGTAAGTATCTGCCTGGCCAGTTCATAACGGGCGGAATTGATTACATAGATCATATACTGGCACTCCGCCGGGTCTTTATATCCGCCGCCTCGCAGTCCGATTCTGCATCTTTGGCTGCTGATTCCGGCGTCCTCCTTCAAAAGACTGCCGGTTCGGCAGATTTCCGATCCTTCCTGAGATTTGGTTAAAAATTCTTTTATAGAACGGCTCCACTGCAGCATCAGTGCGCTTGTTGGAACCACAATTTTGACCTTCAGATCAGGGTTTACATTTTTTAGCAGCCTGTCCGCCGCCGCCAGGGCCAGTAGCGTTTTTCCCGATCCGGTGACCGCCTGTACCATCCCGCGGCAGCCATTAGACTGCCACAGATCCAGACATTCCTTCTGCCATTTATACAGTTTTTTCTCCATTTTGCCACCTGTCTGCGTCTCCGAAAAGTATCATGCCTTAATTTTACCATATCCGTGGCATTTCTGAAAGTATCTAATACCTATAGAAAGAAAGTTCGCCATTCTTAAAGAAATTGTTGAAAACTCATCACGTATCGTTTATACTTTTTATAGTTTTGCTTATAACCGCAACCTTACGCTTCGAACCTGCTTACTGATATTTTGTAACCACAATAAAAATATTATTGCAAAGGAAAACCCACTTATGAACTATGAGAATCTCTATGAAACTTTACAGCCCCGGCATAAATCTTTAAAAGAAAGTCTTGCCTTGTTACAGAAGCTTTCAAAAACTGCTGCAAAGGAAACTGACAGCGGAGATATCAGGAACCTTTTAAAAGACTTGGATTCTATGGCTGAAACCACAGCCGTTCTCTCCTCTGTTTTAGAATCCATGAGAGATGCTGTCAGCGGATTTGACACAAAAGCATATTTTGAAAGCGGAGAATTTGCCCGGCAGATGCTGGATGCCTGTCAGGAAAAAGGCGTTGACGTCCGTGGATCTTCACCTGTTTTTGAGATGTTCCCTTATCGTATAAAGCTGGATATGGAAAATCAAGACGTTTATCTTGACAGGAAAAAGATCCAGTGCATGCGGCCCAGAAGCTTCGTAGATACGGTCCGCAGCAGCCAGGAAAAACTGAATAAGGCGGCCTTCAATCCCGGTGCTTTTGCCAGCGAACTGGCGGATGCTTATGACACTGCCATCCTAAAGATGAAGCGGCAGTCTGGTGCGGATATTTATTTAAACAGCCTTTACAAATATCTGGCTCCCATGAGCCGTTTCAGGAAGGACTATGATCAGCAGAGCTTTGCCTTTGACCTGGCCAGACTATATATTTCCGGGATTGAGGAGACAAAAAACGGAAGAAAGTTCCAGTTTGGCCCCAGCAGGGAGAGTAATAAATCCATTCGGATACTGGACGGAAACGGCAAAGAATATTTTCTGTCCACCATTTGCTTCTATAATCAAGAGGCATAAGCACGGACATGTCCTTCGTAGCCTGCCTGCGTCTGAAATAAAACTGCAGAGAGTGAAGGCATCCTCCAAACGTGTTTATACCTGGAAAGGAATGGTGAATTGCATGATGTCGGAATTTGGCGAAAATATGGATCAGGAAGGCGTAGTCTCCGATTGTTTGGAGACTACGCTTTCCTGCGGGATAGAATTTCTTACGGATTTCTGGGAGGAAAAATATCTTCGGGAATACATCAAAAACGGCGGCAGCAAGATTAAGTTTATAACCGGACGGATTGGAAGCGGGAAGACCCATTTTCTGCATCTGATGACTTCCATTGCCGCAAAGGAAAATTATAAAACCGTGTGGTTTTCCGCAAAAAATGTGTGGATGCATGATTTTAAAGAGGTGTATGTGGAAATCTTTCATCAATCCGGTCTTTTAGACTGCCTGGAAATCCTTAGCCGGCAGGTGATAAAGGATATGGGGTTTGATCATGGCGATATCCCGGAGGGGATGAAATTTTTTGATTACCTTTCCCAAAACGGCATGGGGGATGCCATAAACAAGAGGGAGATCCGTTTGCTTTTGAAACAGATGTTTCTGGATAATCCTATGCTTGACAATAACTTTGCTTTGGCCTGCTCCATGCTTACAGGAAGTATTCTGGGGTATCCTATTTTGGAGGATTCCAGCAGGGACATGCTTCTTGCATGGCTGGAGGGAGATCGGACAGTAAAGCTTTCTCAGCTGCGGTCCCTCGGTTTTTATCCCAGCCGCATTACTAAGTTTAATGCCCGCAATATGCTGCGTTCTCTGGCGGAGGTGGTTCGGTTAAGCGGATTTTCCGGGCTTTTTATTGCCATTGATGATTTGGAAATCCTTATCAGCCGGTCCAGCCTGGAACCGATCCATTACACGAAGATGAAGCGGGAGGATACCTATGAGAGCATTCGCCAGCTGATTGACGATATTGACTCCATGAAAAACATTATGTTTATCTATGCATTTGACCGGGAACTGATGGATCATGAAAATGCAGGGCTGAAGGCTTATCAGGCTCTTTGGATGCGGATACAAAACGAGATCGTGGGCGAGCGGTTTAACCGGTTCGCTGACATGGTGGATTTGGATCTGCTGGCAGCCCAGGAATATACGCCGGATGTAATTATTGCCATGTCAGAAAGTATTGCCCATGTTAAGAAACATGTATCGGCGGCTCCTCTGGATATGGACGCTGCAAAGGAGATTGCGGCTCAGGCGCGGACGGGGGCTGTAGGTATCCCCAGGCTGATTCAGATTGCCATGGAGGAGGTGCATGGAGATGTATGATATGGAAGCCAGACACGTCATTGAGGCACTGCGTTCCGGCGTTCCTTCCAGGGCGGTAGGACAATATTTTTCCGAAGCGCGGCCTAAAATTATGAAGGATATTTCCGGGCGGCTGGACATGGTGCGGGAAAAGGGAAAATCTAACGGAATGATCATCAGCGGAAAGTACGGTGAGGGAAAAACACATCTTCTGAATACGATCTTTAATCTGGCCCATTCCAGCAATATGGTGGTTTCTTATCTGTGCTTAAGCAAAGAGACGCCAATGGACAAGCTGCATTTGGTGTATCAGAAGGCTTTGCAGAACCTGTACCTGCCGGGACGTCAGCAGCCGGGATTTATGCATGAGCTGGATAAGATTTCTCCCAACAGCCCTTTAGCCGGAGAAATGCTCCCTTTTGCAGCTAAATATCTGGAGACGGATAAACTGTACTATCTGTTTCGCTCTTATTTGAATACGGAGGATTCGGATGAGAAATTTCTTCTCCTTGCGGATTTGGAGGGAGATTTTGTTGCCAACGGATCGCTGAAGAAAATCTACAAGAGGATTTTCGGGCAGGTTGTAAAATATAATGAAAATTTTACCAAGACGCGGCACTGCGGAGATTATTTTTCTTTTATGAGCCATCTGTTTACTCAGATGGGATACGACGGATGGGTCATCCTTATTGACGAAACCGAGCTTATGGGGCGCCTGAGCAAAAAGGCCCGAATTAACGCATATCGGAATATGGCCAGGTTCCTTCTTCCTGAGTTGTGCCCGGAATCTACGTTTACCTTGTTTGCCCTTACTTCTTCTTACGTGGAAGATGTGATCGAGGGAAAACATGATTATGAGAATCTGGAGAATATTTACCCTATCAGTCAGGAGCCGGCGCGGACGGTTCTGGATATGCTGGTTAAGGCTCCTCAGCTTATGCCGTTAACAAAAGATGAGATTCACAATGCTCTTTGCAAGATACAGGATTTTCACGGACAGGCCTATGGGTGGACTCCCAATGTATCTGCAGAATCCCTGGCGGAGGCTACCAGATCCGGCGGGTATCTCCTGCGGACGAAGATCCGGGCAGCCATTGAATTTCTGGATCAGCTTTATCAATATGGGAAAGCGGGCAGGACTACCATCAATGAACTGGGGCAGGAGACGTTTGAGGAGGATGTGCCTTCCATTGAGGAGTTTTGACAGGGAAAGGCTGCCGTGCTGAAACGGGCGGGTTTTTAGTACGGCAGCCTCAAAAAAGCTTTCCATGTGAGTAAGAAATGTTCAGCATTATCTAATCAGCTTATTTAAAACACATCTGATAATAGTTTCCAGTTGTCACTCTTAATATCATCAGAATAAGTTTTTGTGCAAATGCAAAGTTCACTGCTTTGCTTATCCTGTCGAACAATACCTCCCAACAAATGATATTTGTCTATGTATTTCTTTAATACTTCAAATTTTTTGGCAGTGTATTTGTCAATATCCTCGCTATTACCTGTTTTTGTAAATCCGCCTTTTGTTTCGATTATCCATATACTCCCATCATCCGCTCCAACGATATAATCGGGATAAAATGATTTTTGTTTTCCAAAATTATCTACATATACAATAGAAAGATACTCAATACCTTTATCCCCATTTTTGTAAAACCATTGAATATGTGAACTGCTCTCACAATAGCGTTCAAAAAGCTTTTCCGGCGTTGAACGCTTTTCGGCAGAGGAAAGGTAGCCCTTATATACATTTTTGGTCAGTTCCGCCTGCGATTTTGCAGTTCCATCATAAGTAAAAATCATTTCGAACGGAAAACCAATAGGCTTTTCTGATATTTTCGGTATTGCCATGGAAAGCTGCAGAGTTTCATCTGCCATAGCCTGGCGGACATCCTCAACTAACAGATATTTATTGTTAATGACAAAAGCATATAATTCCCTTGTTTCAATTTTGAGAATCTTAGATTCACACCTTAATCCATGAAGAAACAGCTTACGTATAATGGTGTTCATACTATTGTAATCCAGGTTAACCTTATACCCAATCTCGGCGACACAATGGTGATACTCTTTACCATGCTTATGTGTATTAAGAGGTTCATGTATGGATATATTGTTAAGTTCAGCTATGGTTTCTTTTGACAAAGTACTTACGGCACCTGATTTTGTAAAATCGACAATATCTTTTGAAAAAGAGTATCCATGTGATGTTAATGTTGCCTTATTCTTGGAGGTGTCCCTTTCAATGTGGTATTTCTTTTCGAAATGCTTGTAAATTACTTTCAACGATAATTTTCCATCACGTGGGTAGGGAACATCGGTTTTATATTCACTGATAAGTATAATGGAACGGTACTCAGGTTTTAGAAACACTTTGTAGGCGTCAAGGGCACCTTTACCTAAACTTAACTTTACGCTTTCAGTAAATTTTTCATCCAATGTATACAGATAGCAGCTATCAAGCAAATCGCTTTCATAATGCCTTGCTTCGGGCATACGGCGAATTCGACCGATTGTCTGAATTTCAAATACTTCACTCATATTATCTCGAAGCTTAACAAGGATTTGTGCTCTTGGACAGTCCCAACCGGTGGCAACTGCCTGTTTTATAATTACAGCAATAGGCCTTGCATTTGAATCTTCGATATCTTCAAGATTCTGCTTTTTATTAGAAAGCCACACAGCGAGAGTATTATTTTCATAGGTAATTCCCTTGTTTTCAAAATATTTTTCTGTTCGTTCAAGCAAAGCGTCCGATTTATTCGGAATTTGTACTATAATAAGAGGATTGATTTGTGCCTTCCGATTCAGATACTCTGCTCGCAGTTCTCTTTGCTTTGCAATCGCTTTATCAAGCAGATATGTAATTTGATCGTCAATACTAATATGCTGTTCAAAATTTTCGTTGATAATAAGCAGTTTTTTGATTAATCCTTCTGCTATAACATCTTCTTCAGGAATATCAATTAAAGTGGCGTTTTTATAATTTTTAGGCGTGGCAGAACAACGAATTATCTTGTCAGAATGAAAAAGTTCAATGATGTCATCAGCTTTAATGGTGTCGTTTTGGTGAGATTCATCAACAATAATTTTAAATTTTAAACCGTTATCAAGTGCATTGCGTATATGTTCTATAAAATTAGTTCGTTCACTTTCTTTAAGCGCATTATTACCTTTCTTCGTGAGTTTTTCCCAGTTAAAAAAACAGGCATCATTTTCTTCAAAACCAAAAGTCATAATATCAGAAAGTAATTTTGTTTTACTTCCATAAATATACCTATCCATTTTTTCCTTACTTTGTTCTTCCAGATTACCTTTGCCGGGAGTAAGCCATACAAACACAGATTTGTAATTACTTTTGAAATACTCATCCATAAAGTGTGTAAGAATAATTGTTTTCCCACTCCCTGTACAACTTTTTAGGATAATATCTCTATTTGGCTTTTCCATTGCAGTAATCAAATCAGCAATTGCTTTTAACTGAAAATTTGCAAGAGCAATATCCATTGTTACCCCTCCAATTCCTTATAATAATAATCTGGAATAATGTTTATTCTTATATTTCTGTCTTTTAACGTCTGTGCCTGCTGTGAATCCATTAAAATATCATGTCCTAGATATAGTTTACTGCATTTGCTGTTTTCATCAATATGTGCAATAAATTCATCAAGTTCTTCTTCGGAAAGAACAATAGCGATTTCAGAATTTTCCATAAAATTAATGCCATTTTCCAGTTCCACTAGTTCACGAATATGCTTTAATAGTTCGTCAGCATATTCATAATACAGACGATCTGAGACGGGCACATAATTCACTTTGTAATATTTAAGAGTTGCAGCATAGTGTTTTTTCTCAATGACCCGCCTAAGGCGTTCATAGGTAACATCTTTGCAGATGTTGTTTTCATTATTAGTACAAAGGATAAATTTACGTTTACTATCCTTATTTATGGCATTATAATCCATAACAGCATGTCCCGTTGAGCCGGAACCTGCAAAAAAGTCTAGGACAATACTCTCATTGCTTGACGCAATTTGAAGGATACGCTCAAGTAACCTTATGGGTTTAGGTGTATCAAATGGGATGATTCCATCAAATATAGATTTTAATTCTTTTTTTGCTTCATCTGTATGACCTACTTCATCATACATCCAATAATTAGTGGCAATTCGTCCGCCTACGGAATCAGCATATACTTTACGACGGATTCCACCCTTTCCCCCGCTTGTAAAATAAAACCGAGGCCAAGGCCCTTTGTCAAAAACTTTCTTGGCTAAGGGATATGATTCCTCAAACGGTTTTTCCAAAACAATAGCTTTTACATGTTTCCTCACTTCTGAAACAGAAACTCCGCAGATCTCTGCTCTTTTTTCGTCGTCATGCAGGTCTTCAAGCTTGTATTTACACCATCCATTCATATATTCCAACATCTGTTCTTGACTATATCGCCAATGTGCAGTGTTATTAGGATAAAGCATTTCACCTGTTAACGGATGTTGTATAGCATATACCATTCCTTGATGTGTTTTGGCATCTGAAGCAATCGGGGAACCGCTCATCCAAGCACATCTGTCACCATCAGGGTTTTTATAGGAAGCGTCCATTTTTGCTGTTCTTGGCAATTTGTTCGGTTCCCAATATTCTTGCTTGCTATAGACTAAAATATGTTCTACTTCTAAAGGAATACCTTTAGAATCATTACGAATTGAATAAGTGCGCTGCCAGGAAATATTTGCAATAAAACAATTCTCACCAAATATTGAATCGCATAGGAACCTTAAGCCTGCTTCCTCTTTATCATCAATAGATATAAAGATCGCACCATTTTTTGATAGCAGATTTTTAGAAATAAGTAAGCGCTTAGACATAAATGAAAGCCATTTGGAATGGGAAAACAAATCTGTTTTATCCACGAAGACATCGTCATAGATAAAATCTTTGTTTCCTGTGTTATATGGCGGATCTATATAAATAAGGTCGATTTTTCCCTTGTGTGTTTTTTCGAGCAGCTTCAAAGAGGCAAGATTGTCTCCTTCAACAAGAAAATTCATTTGTCCGCCATTTGAGATAAAAAGCTCTTTTTCTTCTGTTAAAACGGGAATTTGGGTATCAAGTACTTCATCAATTCCTTCTCTGTGCTCTTCAAACACAAGTCCGTATTTTTTTCCGTACACATCTTTTTCCAGTTCGGCAAGATATGTAAGCAGATTGCCAGTATTTTCGTCTTGCGGAGCAGACGCAATAAAGATTCGAATTTCGCTGATTTTTGCAAGCAGGTCATCTCGCTTTTGTTTTGAGATATTTGTACTCATTTCTCATTTTGCCTTTCTTTTGCTTTTTACTATGTAGGAGCAGATGTGTTTTTATCAGCCATTTAAGCAAGATTTCTGTACAAATTATGTAAAAACTGTATGTCGTATTATTATAGCATATAAATCAGCAAACCGCCACAATGAGCAGCACGCAATTAATTTTATCAAGATACAAGGCTTTGGGGCGCCCTTGACATGCGAAGTCCTTCATCAAGCTGCACAGCCAGATCCAGCAGGCATATATATAAGTAAGCTCTTTACGGAATTTGTGGATTGACAGATACCTCCAGAACTCTTAGAATAGGAATAACTGTGAAAATATAGCAGACAACCAAAAAAAGAAAGGTTTAAGACATGGAGATTGTCATAGATGGATACAAAATTTCCTACAAAGAATCCGGGGACGGGGAAGACACAGCCGTAATCCTGCAGGGCTGGGGCACCAGCATGGCAGTCTACGATTCGGTTGCGTCCTGCCTCACCTCCAAATACAGAGTCATACAGTTGGATTTCCCTGGCTTTGGAGACAGCGATGAACCCCGCGAACCATGGTCAGTGGAGGACTATGCCAGGTTTTTCCTGAAATTTATAGAAATGCTTAACATCAAAAAAGCCGCCCTCATAGGCCACTCTTACGGCGGCAGAGTCATTATCCGACTGGCCTCCAGGCCGTCCCTGCCCTTTGAGATTTTGAAGATTGTACTCATTGACAGCGCCGGAATCCTGCCCCAGAAGACGTTCAGGCAGAAACTAAGAATAAAAACTTACAAGATAATAAAAAAAATCGTCAGCCTGAAGCCGGTCTATGCCATATGCCCCGAATTTATCGACGACTGGAAAAGCCGTCAAGGCTCTGCGGACTATCGCAATGCGTCGCCTATGATGCGGCAGTGCATGGTAAAGGCCGTTAATGAAGATCTGACCGGCCTTTTAAAAGATATTAAACAGGATACTTTGCTTATTTGGGGCGAAAACGATACGGCAACCCCTTTGTCTGACGGAAAGCTGATGGAGCAGCTTATACCGGAGGCGGGATTGGCTGTGATTAAGGGGGCAGGTCATTTCAGCTTTTTAGATCAGCCGGCAGTATTTCGCAGGATCATGGAATCATATTTTAATATGGGAGATTAGTTCAGAAAATGAAGATTATATTGGCAGCGGAGATAATACTGAGCTTAGTGGCCAGCTTTTTCGCCATGTGCTACAACATGCATATGTTTCAGCTTAACGGCTATAAAAATCAGGAACATGCAGCCTGGCTGAGGAAAAATGAAAGAAAACAGAGACTGCTTTATGCCGGACTTTTTGTAAGTCTTCTGGCAGGTCTTTTTCCAAATCCGTTTACTGCGGCTCTTTGTGTGGCCTGTACGCTTCTGATTGTATGGTATTACCGGACGTTAAGATTAAACAATACCAAGAAAAAGCTTGTGTATACCAACCGGGTAAAAAGGCTTATAGCTACAGACATATGTCTGAGCCTTATTTTGCTGCCTGTTGTGTATCTGACAGGAAAGATTCAGGGATTATGGGTTTACACCGGCATTGTTATGTGCATCCAGGGGGTTATTCTCTTGCCTGCCAACGTGATTAACAGCCCTGTTGAAAAGGGAATTAACCAGCGCTATATCAATGATGCCAAAAGACTTCTGAAAGAAAATGACCGCCTGACCGTTATCGGCATAACCGGAAGTTACGGGAAAACCAGTGTAAAATATTTTCTTAATACCCTTCTGCAAAGCAGATTTAACGTGCTGATGACTCCGGCCAGCTATAATACCCCCATGGGTGTGGTCAAGACCATAAGAGGTTCCTTAAAACCCGCTCATGAGATCTTTATTTGCGAAATGGGAGCCCGCCATGTAGGTGACATAAAAGAAATATGCGACATCGTACATCCAAACCATGGAATCATCACCTCCATCGGCCCTCAGCATCTGGAAACCTTTTTCAATATGGACAACATAAAATCCACCAAATTTGAACTGGCTGACGCCCTGCCAAAAGACGGAATGCTGTTCTTAAACGGAGACAATTCCTATATAAATGACCATATAAAGGAAAAAGGCCAGATGTATGGCAACAGGATCTTTTACGGCGCAGACTTTGGCACCGACAGGGTTCCAGGGGCGCTGGAACCCGGCAAAAGTTACCATGCTTCTGATATCAGACTGTCCCGGCTTGGAACAGAGTTTAAAGTCACAGCTCCTGACGGCGAAACGGAGCAGTTTCAGATGCGCCTTATCGGTGCGCACAATGTGGCCAATGTTGTGGGGGCCATAGCAGTGTCCCACAAACTGGGCATTGCCCTCAAAGATTTAAAAGTTCCTGTGCGCCGCCTCCAGTCGGTGGAACACCGCATGAAGATACTGGATAAAGGCCCGGTGACTATTATTGATGATGCGTTCAATTCCAATCCTGCAGGCTCCAGGGCGGCAGTGGAAACCCTGGCCATGTTTGACGGGGTGCGGATTCTCATTACCCCAGGCATGGTAGAACTGGGGGCGGAAGAAGAGCGGTATAATTATGAGTTCGGCACCTACGCCGCTGCTTGCTGCGACTATATTGCCCTGGTAGGAAAAAAGCACACAGAGCCCATTCGCAGGGGGATTCAGGATTCCGGGTTTTCCATGGATAAATGTAAAACCGTGGAAAAACTGGAGGAGGCTTTAACCTGGGCCTATGCCGTAAAAGAGCAGGAGCATAAATATATTCTGCTGGAAAACGATTTGCCGGATAATTATTGAGAAAAACTGCTGGAATTTAGGAGATTGAGAGGAGATTTGAGATTATGAAGACAAAAGTAGCAGTACTCTTTGGGGGAAAGAGCGTGGAACATGAGGTTTCCATCATCTCAGCCATCCAGGCCATTATGAATATGGATAAAGAGAAATATGAGATTATCCCGGTGTATATCACAAAAGACGGTGATATGTATACAGGGGAAAAGGCCGGCGACATTGAAGCCTACAAAAATATCCCGGAACTTTTGAAAAAATCTCAGAAAGTTATGTTTTTCAGAGAAAACGGCCAGATATCCCTGGTGCCTGTCCCCATGAAAAGATTTGGGAAAAATAACGCCATTGCCGTGGACATTGCGTTTCCCATTGTCCACGGGACCAATGAGGAAGACGGAGCCCTCCAGGGCTATTTAAAGACCCTGGGGCTTCCCTTTGTAGGCTGCGATGTGACTGCTGCCGCTTTGGGAATGGACAAATATTATACGAAGGCGGTTCTGAAAGACAACGGGGTTCCCGTCTTAGACTGCATTCTCTTTAAAGCATCAGACTACCAGGATGTGGCTGCCATAATTGCCAGGGTGGAGGAAAAATTCAGGTATCCGGTTATCATTAAGCCGGTAAACCTTGGCTCCAGCGTGGGAATCAGCGTGGCAAAGAACAAAACGGAACTGGAGAAATCCATAGACGATGCCTACGCCTATGCTGCAAGGATACTTGTGGAACCTGCAATTGTGAATCTTCGGGAGATCAACTGCGCCGTACTTGGAGACGAGAATGAAGCCATTGCTTCGGAATGCGAAGAACCTCTCCATTCAGATGATATCTTAAGCTATGAGGATAAATACTTAAACAACGCCAAAGGAGGTTCCAAAGGGATGGCCAGCGTGTCCAGAAAAATCCCGGCGGAGCTTTCGGCAGAAAGACGGGAAGAGATCCAAAACATGGCAATAAAGGCGTTCCAGTGTTTGGGATGCAACGGAGTCTCAAGAATTGATTTTATGATTGACAGGGACACGGACAGACTGTATCTTAATGAGATTAATACCATACCTGGATCGCTGGCTTTTTATCTGTGGGAGCCTATAGGCATAAAATATCCGGAACTGTTGGACAGGATGATTCAACTGGCCATGAAGAGGGAGCGGGAGGAGAAAAGCCTTACCTTTACCTTTGAGACGAATATTTTGAATCAGCAGACACTTTCCGGAGCCAAGGGTGTGAAGCGGTAAGAGTGTCTCCACAGTTTTATGGGCTGCTGTATTGAGGACAAAAAGCCTCATTACGGCAGCCCATATATCTCCTGAAACAAAAGCAGTATTGAAATCCTGCTTTTAGGTTTTAGCTATACGAGAAACTCCTTTGCAATCTCGTCAATCAAATGCGGATTTCTATCATTCCATTCTTCATAACCCATTCCGCTGTCGGCCACAGCATTTCCTAATTTTACGAGAAAATCAGGGATAACGGACTGCAGAATAACGCCTGCCTCCCTTCCCATGGCCTCACATCCCTGGCGCTCATTGCCATTGACAAACAGAGAAAAGGTAGGTTCCATAACCCCGTCCACTTTCTTTGCTCCGCCTCTGAAACCGATGGAACCGGTCTGGTGGGTTCCGCAGGAAGAAGGGCATCCGGAGATATGGATCTGAGGAAGGGCGCCGTCAGGAATCCCTGCTTTGCGCACTGCATCAACACAGGCGGACAGAAGTGACTGGGAATCCCGAAGCCCCTGCTGGCATGTAGAAGCCCCGATACAGCTGACAGAAGTTTCAAATAACGTATTGGCACTGTCTTTTGTCAGCTCCAGAACAGCTTTTGCCTCAGAACCAGTCAGATTTACAATGTAGGCGGTTTCATCCGGGGCCAGGCGAAGCTGGGCATCTGCTACAGGAGCCAGCATACTGCTTAAAGCGCACACCGTATCCGGGTCAGCCATGCCGCCGATGGGGTGCCATACTACCGTGTAAAGCCCTGGCTGTTTCTGGGGCAGGGCTCTTGGATGGTCTATGACGCTGCCGTCCCCTTGCTTTGCGGCAGGGGCTGTTTTGGGGGCAATGGTCAGATCCTCTCCGGAATCCAGCACTTCCTTAAGCTTTTCCTCAAATGCCTTTTTGTAATTTTCCAGACCTCCAAGGGCATCCTGCATATAGCGGGTGCGGGCCTTTGCGCGGCTTTGGTAATTGCCGTAAGCCCGGAAGGTCAGCCACATGGCTTTAATATAGTACAGGATTTTTTCCGGAGCCACAGCCTTTGCCACTTGGACGCCAAATTTCGGATTACTTCCCAAGCCGCCTGCGCTGTACACGTCAAAGGTTCCGTCAGGCCGTGCGGCAAACCCCAGATCCCGGTAGGTGGCATGGGTCAGATTTCTCTCAGAGTTGGAGAAGCCTACTTTCAGCTTTCGGGGCATTTTTTCCGCCTTGATAAATGTCAGAAGATAATCCCCGGCAGCCAGGGCCCAAGGCAGCACGTCAAAATATTCGTCCTTCTCCACGCCGGAAAGGGGAGAACACATAACATTGCGGGGGTAATCGCCGCCGCCGCCCAGAGTTACGATTCCCGCTTCCAGTGCCTCCTCCATTATACTGCCTGCGGAGTCCGCCCCCAGGTCGTGGAGCTGGATGGTCTGACAGGTGGTAAAATGTACCCGGGGAATCTGGTGTTTTTTAATCATGTCGGCAGTAAAAGCCAGCTTTTCTTTTGTAACCACTCCGCCAGGCATGCGCAGCCGCAGCATATTGGCTTTGCCGCCCTTTTGCGCGTAGCTGCCGTAATAGCCGGAGAAACTTTTATAAGCCCCCTTGTCCATTTCGCCTGCATAAAATGCTTTCGTTTTTTCCTTAAACTCTTTCAGATCCGGCTGCCATATTTCGGGGGTTATTGCCGTCTGATTCATAGCTTAAGCGCCTCCTTCCACTGTTCCTCCTTAAACCCTGTAAGAACAAAATCATCTCCGATCAGCAGAGGCCTTTTTACCAGCATGCCGTCAGAAGCCAGGAGATTTATCTGCTCTTCTTCGCTCATGGAAGGCAGTTTGTCCTTTAATTTCAGCTCCTTATAGCGCAATCCGCTGGTATTGAAAAATTTTTTCAGGGGAAGCCCACTTTTTTTATGCCACGCTTTTAGCTCATCTGCAGACGGATTCTGGTCTTTCATATGACGATCCGTATACTCTGTGTTGTTATGATCCAGCCAGGCCTTTGCCTTTCGGCAGGTAGAGCAGGACGGGTATTGAAGAAATAATAAACTCATGTTTCATAACCTCCTTATAAACAATGTTTATTTTACATAAAAGTCAGGCAATTGGGAAGGGGATGCGTAATAAATTTTAAGAAAATGTTATATTTTATAAAGAGATAATTGCCGCAGGATCACAAAAAAGATCCGCAAAGCATTGAATCAAAAAACAGGAGGCAGCTTTTTCATGAAAATAATTTTTTACATATCTGACTTTGTGATCCCTCTGACCATATTTTACATCGTGGGCTTTGGACTGCTGATGAAGCGCCCTGTATATGATGACTTTGTAAAAGGGGCTAAAGAAGGGGCTAAAACCGTAGCAGGAATCATGCCCACGCTGGTGGGCCTTATGGTGGGGGTAGGGGTGCTTCGCGCATCAGGATTCTTAGACGCTTTGGCGGGCTTTTTAGGACAATGGACAGAAAATCTGGGATTTCCCTCCCAATTGCTTCCCATAGCGCTTATAAAGCTGTTTTCTTCCAGTGCGGCTACAGGGCTGGCTTTGGATATTTTCAGTCAGTACGGGCCGGACTCCCATCTGGGGATGATAACGTCCATAATGCTTAGCTGCACAGAAACCGTATTTTACACCATAAGCATTTATTTTATGTCAGTAAAAATAAAAAAGACAAGATATGCGCTGCCGGGAGCCCTGCTGGCAACCTTTACAGGAATTGTCATGAGTATCATATTGGGGCAATATTTATAATTTTTTCCAGAAAACGCCTAAATTTGTTAAGAGATTTTAAGGAATAAACAGTTGCCCTGTTTGGGGAAATCATGTATAATGAGAAAGCACGCCTGTTTGGGGTGTAATTATAGTGGAAAGAAAGCTTTGAAGAACCATCAGATGAAAGGACAGACTGTGGATACGTACCAAACGTTGAATGAAGTGCTGGTTAACCTGTTCCGTGATATTATGGACATTGAGCAAAAAGCGATCATTACGGAAGAATATAAGGATCTGACCAATAATGATATGCATGTCATTGAGGCCATTGGAACCGGGGAACCTAAGAACATGTCAACGATCGCCCGTCTTCTGTCTGTCACTGTAGGTACACTTACCATAGCCATGAACAGCCTGGTAAAGAAAGGATATGTGATTCGGCAGCGGGGAACCATGGATCGCCGGGAAGTCTATATTTCTTTATCTGAAAAGGGCAGAGGGGCGTATGAGCATCACGCCAGATTTCATCACGCTATGATTGACGGTGTTTCACAAGAACTAAGTCAGGATGAGATGGAGCTGCTGGTTAAGACTTTGACGAAGCTGAATCGATGGTTTCGAAGCTGGCAAGATTACTAAAGGAGGATATTTGTAATTATGAAGAAACTGATTATGTGTTTGGCAGGGGTCATGATGGCATTTTCTCTGGCGGCATGTACGCCAACTGATGTATCGGAGACAAAAGCTGAAGGCAAGGGGGGCCAGGAAGTACAGAGCACGCAGCGCAATCCTGATGGCATAACCCCGGAGATGGTGGCAGAAAGCAATGCTGCCATAAAGAGAGAGGCTGATGAAGCGGCTCCGATTTATGAGATGGCGTTTATTTTTGTCCCCAACAGCGATTTTACAAAGCTGCTGCGGCAGAGAATTGACATAGAGGGCATTACAGAACAGACCCTGGTTGACTGCCTGATTGAAAATGGGGTGCTGGATGAAGACACGACAGTGAATTTGCTTGAAATAGAAGGCGGCGAAAAAATCGGCCCAGGCATGGATGTAGACTCTGCGGAAGAAGGGGAGAGAATCGGTACCCTTGACCTGTCCAAAATTCCCGAATGGGGGGCAGCTGAGGAAACCATGATGCTGAATGCCATTGCCAATACCTTTATCGAGAATTATGAGCTTGATAAATTAAAGCTTCTGATCAACGGGGAGAACTATGAAAGCGCGCAGACTGCCCAGGGTGACGGAGACTATCTGGAATTTACGGAAAACTATGAAGAGTCATAACAAATAAAAATGACGGCGGCATCAGGCAGGGGACCATGCTGCCGTCACTTTTTTCAGACTCATTTTGCACAGCCTGCCAGCCACTGTTCATAATAAGGTTTGATTACCGTAAACGGCGCAGGCCCTATATCCAAAATAAAACGGTTGAATTCTTTTAAGTCAAATCTGTCTTTTAAGACTCTTTCCGCCTGTTCCTTCATGCGGCGGATTTCCAGATATCCAACATAATAGTTGAGATAATTTACCGGGGATTCCAGCATATAGCTATAAAGCTGGTCAACGACAGAAGCATCGCTGGTATCATAATATTGGGACAGGTAAGAAGAAACCTGTTCCTTATCCCAGCCGAAATAATTGATATTAATGTCCAGCAATGCGTGGAGAGCCAGGGAAGCAGAGGCATTATGGGCCAGAAGCTTGCCAAGCTCCGGCGGCAGGCCATTGTCCATGGTATATGCATAATTTTCTACATAGGTGGCCCAGCCCTCGCTGTAACTGCTGAAGTTAAGGATTTTTCTCAAAGGCGAATCACAATTACTCAAAAAATATACATTTTGATAGAGATGTCCCGGATAGCCTTCATGGGCCAGCGTCGTATAAAGATCACCAGAGATGCTGACAGACCCCTGGTTGATGTAGATAACGCAATCCTTATAACGATCCATGGGAGGAACCAGAAAAAATGCCGGGCTTAATGTGTGCTCCAGAGACGACGGCACATATTTAGTAGTATAGCTGCAGTCTTCCAGCTCCGGAAAATCGGCGCTGATCACGTCTCTTAAATGTTCCAGTATGTCTTCCGGTTCTGTATAGGAGAAATGATAATCATCCAGCATCTCTCCCAATTCCTGATGATCCAGAAGCAGCTTTGACATGGCAGCCAGATCATAATTAAGCTGACTTTCAATGGCGTCATGAAGCTTATCAACCGTTTCATAGGTAGTTCCGGTGGAAGAATGAACCAGGTACTCATAATATTGCTTGCCCTGGGGATAATAGCACATTCCTTTATCATTGGTGCATGTTCCCTTTAACTCATTTAAGCCGTCCAGGAGAAGTTTATAGGCAGGGACAAAATGGCTGGCCAGAACCTCCAGGTTCTCCGCTTTATAAGACGTCTTCTCTTCGTCCGTAAGGTCTGACATGGCGTCAATACGTTCATTAAACGTGGAAGCCAGAAAATTTTCTTCCGGCACGGCCAAATAGGCGTCACAGTCGCTGATAATGGTGTCTACACATGAGTCAGTCATAAAAAGGCCGGCCTTTGCCTTTTCCTTTTCAAATTCCAGTATCTGTCCGTAATACTGATCAATAGTAGACAGCAAAGCCAGATAGTCTTCCACATCCTGTTTAGAATAGAAAATATACTCGGCAAGCAGAACAGGAAGCTGAGCCTGAATACCGACAGTGGGAGCCAGCGGCTGATAGTAAAGCTCCAGACCCTGAAACCCCGCTTCGGTTTTGTAGGCATCTTCCAAAATTCTGTAGGTCAGCTGCTGTTTCGGCGTTAAAAGATCAAAGGGAATGGCCTCCAGCGCCGCCTGATCTTCCTTTTGGCTTTCAGAGGATTCTTTGAGAAGAGCCAGGGAAAAATCACCGAAATTCCGGTTACAGTCCGTGATGCCGTATGCAGCAGGGTCGGCAAGGGTATAATGAAGAGTCAAATAGTTATCAGACAGCTGGTCATGAAACAGCTTGCCGCATAACTGGTCAAAGTCAGAACGCGCTCTCTGTACTTCCGGAGAGTCTGGAGGCGAAGAAAGGGAACCAGGGGCCTCCTGGGCCTCATCTGTTTGAGAAGCCCTGTAGGTTTCATAGGGAGAGGGGTCCTTGGGGGAGCTGCGGGCACAGGAGCATAAAAGGGACAGGACCAGAAGCAGAGGGATTAAAGTGAAACGGCATTTTCGGATAGTTTTCATCATAAAAGAATCTCCAATTTTATTGTATTGTTAATAGTATAATTTATATTTCCCAATAATACAACAAATGAAAAAATGTTGACGAAAAGTATTTTAAAAGGTACACTAAGAACCAGCTACACTCTATTTCGCAGAAGGGAGAATAAATTTATGTGCAAAGCGTGTAAAGGGCCTTATTATATGACTACGGCCATTGCCTATACATCAGGAAAGCCCCATATTGGCAACACATATGAGATTGTGCTGGCAGACAGCATTGCCAGATATAAACGGGCTCAGGGATATGATGTCTTCTTTCAGACAGGCACGGACGAGCATGGGCAGAAGATTGAGATGAAGGCGCAGGAAGAAGGGATTTCGCCGAAGGAGTATGTGGACAAGGTCGCAGGCCAGGTAAAAGAGGTGTGGGATCTGATGAATACGTCTTATGATAAGTTTATCCGTACCACAGATGAAGACCATGAGAGACAGGTACAGAAAATCTTCAAAAAGCTCTTTGACCAGGGCGATATTTACAAGGGATACTATGAGGGGATGTACTGTACCCCCTGTGAATCTTTCTTTACAGAGTCCCAGCTGGTGGACGGCCGGTGCCCGGACTGCGGAAGAGAGGTTCAGCCGGCAAAAGAGGAAGCATATTTCTTTAAAATGAGCAAATATGCGGACCGTCTTATAAAGCATATTGAAGAGCATCCCGAGTTTATTCAGCCGGTTTCCCGAAAAAATGAGATGATGAATAATTTCCTCCGTCCGGGCCTTCAGGATCTGTGCGTGTCCAGAACGTCCTTTAGCTGGGGAATTCCTGTGGATTTTGATCCGAAGCATGTGACATACGTGTGGCTGGACGCGCTGACCAACTATATTACAGGTATTGGATATGACTGCGGCGGGGAGAGTGGGGAGCAGTTTAAAAAACTGTGGCCTGCGGATCTGCATTTGATTGGAAAAGACATTATCCGGTTCCATACGATCTACTGGCCGATTTTCCTTATGGCTCTGGATCTTCCTCTGCCTAAGCAGGTATTTGGCCATCCCTGGCTTCTGCGGGGAGAGGGCAAAATGAGCAAGTCAAAGGGGAACGTGCTGTACGCAGATACCTTAGTAGACTTTTTTGGAGTAGACGCCGTAAGATATTTTGTACTTCATGAGATGCCGTTTGACAATGACGGAGTGATCTCCTGGGAACTGATTGTGGAGCGGCTTAATTCCGATTTAGCCAATGTGCTGGGCAATCTGGTAAACCGCACCATCTCCATGTCAAACAAATATTTTGGCGGAACCGTTAAGAACACAAAAGCTGCTGATGATGTAGACCAGGATCTGAAAGATACGGTTCTGGCAGCAGTAAAAAAAGCAGACGAGAAGATGGAGCAGCTTCGGGTGGCTGATGCCATCAGTGAAATTTTCAATATTTTCCGCAGATGCAATAAATATATTGACGAGACAATGCCGTGGGCTTTAGCGAAAGAGGAAGCCAGCCGCCAGCGCCTGGCAGCAGTGCTTTATAATCTGGTGGAGGCCATTACCATAGGCGCATCTCTCCTTGAGCCCTTTATGCCTGAAACATCTAATAAGATTTTAAGCCAGCTGAATACGGATAAAAGACAACTGGATCAGATGAATGTCTTCGGACTGTACCCTGATAACGGGAAGGTAGTTGAAAAGCCGGAGATCCTTTTTGCCCGCATGGACATGAAGGAGGTTATGGACAAGGTAGAAGCAATGCTCGCATCAGAAGAAGACAAACCGGCGGAAGGCTCTGAAAACAGGGAAGCCGGCAGTGAAGGCACGAAACCGGAAGAAACAGAAGACGCAGAGGCCAAAGAGGAAATCACTTACGATGACTTCGCAAAAATGCAGTTCCAGGTAGGGGAGATCATTGCCTGCGAGGAAGTGAAAAAGTCCAGAAAGCTTCTTTGCAGCCAGGTAAAGATTGGCAGCCAGGTAAGGCAGATTGTCAGCGGAATTAAAGCTTACTACAAGCCGGAAGAAATGGTAGGCAAAAAAGTTATGGTCCTGGTGAACCTGGCTCCCAGAAAGATGGCAGGGGTTATGTCTGAGGGGATGCTTTTATGCGCGGAAGATAAGGAAGGAAACCTGGCTTTAATGACTCCGGAGAAACCTATGCCGTCAGGAGCAGAGATCTGCTGATGCCGGCAAGATCCTCCATTCAGTGCCTGAACAGCAACAGGCTAAAAATGATTGCCATTGTTTCCATGCTTATAGACCATGGAGCAGTGGTACTGATTGAGAACCGGATTTTGGGAGGCCCTTTTGATTACATTGCTGCTCAGACTTCGGAAACGATTGCTTTTTGGTGGAACGTGAATACAGTGCTGCGGCTTATAGGAAGATTGGCATTTCCGATTTTCAGCTTTCAGATTGTGGAAGGATTTATTCACACAAGTGATGTAAAAAAGTATGCCAAAAGGCTGTTTCTATTTGCCCTTATTTCAGAGATTCCCTTTGACCTGGCAATCTTTAACACATGGTTTTATGCTCAGTACCAAAACGTATTTATTACCCTGCTTATAGGACTTGCTGCCATAGCGGCTGTCCATAAATTCGAAGCGGAACAAAGCCTGTGGAAACAGGCAGCGGCAATGGCTTTGTGCTGCGGCGGGGCACAGTTTCTTAAAGCAGATTATGGAGCATTTGGCGTGTTTTTTATCCTTTTGCTGTATTATTGCCGCAGAGATGCCAGGATGCAGACAATTTTAGGCAGCCTGGCTCTGCTGTGGGAGGTAACAGCGCCTTTGGCATTTATTCCTATCCGTATGTATAACGGGGAAAAAGGGAACAAGAAATGGCAGTGGCTTTTCTATGTCTGCTATCCTGCCCATCTTCTCATACTGGCGGGAATCCACAGAGTTTTGCCATAGAGCATATTTGAAAAAAGCAGTTAAAATACTCCCGGATAGAAAACCTGATCCGGAGTATATATAAAATGAGGAGAAGACAGCCCCATGATAATTGATACCCATACCCATTATGACGATGAAGCCTTTCATGAGGACAGAGATGCCCTGCTATCCAGTTTGGCCAGTCATGGAGTCGAAATGGCGGTTAATATCGGAGCCAGTATCCAGAGTACAAAAAACACGCTGGAACTGATAAAAAAATATTCTTTTATTTGCGGAGCCGTAGGAGTACACCCCAGCGAAACCGGGGAAATGAATGAGCATCTGATGGACTGGCTGAAGGAAGCCGCAGGACAGCCAAAGGTAGTGGCAGTCGGCGAGATCGGACTGGACTACTATTGGGATGAACCGCAGCGGGAGATACAGAAAAAATGGTTTATCCGCCAGCTGGATCTGGCAAGAGAGACAAAACTTCCTGTGGTCATTCACAGCCGTGATGCGGCAAAGGATACGCTGGATATTATGAAAGGACAGAAAGCCGGCGACATGGGCGGCGTGATCCACTGCTTTTCCTATGGGGCAGAGCTGGCAAGAGAGTATCTGAACATGGGATTTTATCTGGGAATCGGGGGAGTTGTCACGTTTAAAAATGCCAGAAAGCTGAAAGAGGTGGTGGAGTATATGCCAATGGAGCGCATGGTGCTGGAAACCGACTGCCCCTATCTTTCCCCGGAGCCGTTCCGAGGCAGGCGCAATTCCTCTCTGAACCTGCCATATATAATAAAAGCTGTCAGCCAGATAAAAGGCATTCCGGAAGAAGAGATAATATCCATAACCAATAGTAATGCTAAAGCCATGTACCGTATTCATGATTGAGAAAGGACCCTGTATTTATGGAGCAGACCAGGCAGTCCCAGTTGGACAATCCTCAGAAAACCATTGAGATGATTAAAAAATATCAGTTTGCGTTCCAGAAAAAGCTTGGACAGAATTTCCTGATTGATCCTCATGTCCTGGATAAAATTATCAATGCGGCTCAGATTACCAAGGAGGACTGTGTTCTGGAGATCGGCCCGGGAATCGGTGTTATGACCCAGCGCCTGGCAGAACTGGCCCGCCATGTAGTAACTGTGGAGATTGACAAAAATTTGATTCCGATTCTGGAAGAAACACTGCAGGGATATGACAATATTACGCTCATCAACCAGGACATTATAAAGGTTGATATCAATGAGCTGGTGGATGCTTACAATGGAGGAACTGCCATTAAAGTGGTAGCCAATCTCCCCTATTATATAACAACCCCTATTATTATGGGGCTGTTCGAAAGCCATGTACCTGTTGACAATATTACGGTCATGGTTCAGAAAGAGGTTGCTGACCGTATGCAGGTGGGGCCGGGCAGCAAAGATTACGGGGCTCTGTCTTTGGCAGTGCAGTATTATGCAGAACCTTATATTGTGGCAAATGTACCGCCAAATTGTTTTATTCCCCGTCCCAACGTAGGTTCCGCCGTAATCCGTCTTACCAGGCACCGCAATCCGGCTGTTGAGACAAAGAATCCGGAACTTATGTTTCGGATTATTCGGGCTTCCTTTAACCAGAGGAGGAAAACGCTGCAGAACGGGCTGAACAATTCTCCAGAGCTTTCTTATTCTAAAGAAATGATTGCCCAGGCCATAGACAGCCTGGGAGTGCCGCCTTTGGTGAGAGGGGAATCTTTGACTTTGAAGCAGTTTGCCCAGCTGGCTGACTGGTTTGCGGATCATCCGGTTTAAACAAAAGAAGATATTTATTGAAAAATGCGTATCCTCAGCTTCCTGAGAGATACGCATTTTTATGGTTATAGATACGCCGTGATTATTTGGGCATCTTAGAGCAGGCGGCTTCGTCAGCAACAATAACAACATCATTGTGAAGCTGAAGGATAGACGCCGGAAGCTTCGGAGTAATAGGACCGTGGACTGCCTGAGTCAGAGCATCAGCCTTGTCCTCTCCGCTGACAATCAACAGAATCTTCTTTGCCTTCATGATGGTCTTAATGCCCATAGTGTAAGCCTGCTTGGGAACGTCGTCAATGCTGGCGAAAAATCTTTTGTTGGCATCAATGGTGCTCTCTGTCAAGTCTACACAATGAGTAATGGTTCCGAATGTTTCATCCGGCTCGTTGAAGCCGATATGGCCGTTGCGTCCAAGGCCTAAAAGCTGCAGGTCAACGCCGCCCAGTTTGGCAATAACCTCCTCATAGCGAAGACACTCTTTTTCCGAATCCGGCTCCATGCCGTTTGGAACATTGGTATTGTCAAGCTGAATGTTTACATGCTTAAACAGGTTGTTGTACATAAAATAGTAGTAGCTCTGTTCATTGTCTCTAGGCAGCCCCTTATACTCGTCCAGATTCACAGATTTTACCTGAGAGAAATCCAGATCTCCTTTATTATACCAGTCAATCAGCTGCTTATAGGTTCCGATAGGAGAGGAACCGGTTGCCAGGCCCAGAACGCAGTCAGGTTTCATAATAATCTGCGCAGAAATGACATTGGCAGCTTTTCTGCTCATGTCGTCATAGTTTTTTACCTTATACACCCTCATAGAAATACCTCCATAAAAAATTTTTTTATACTTTCACAATATAGGATAACATTTTTATGTCATACTTTCAATGGGTAATTACATAGAATATTAACCAAAGGGGTGATTGTATGTCTAATTATCGCAGACTGATTTCGTACATATATGCTTACGAGGGCGGAATAAAAGGAAAAAACGTGGGTTTTGCAAAATTAGAGGTGAGAAACGGACAGTGTAAGATCCAGGTTAATGTTAGGAATGTCTATATCGGAAGTCAGGATACAGGAGTATATCTTTTATCCGGTTCCGAAGAGATCCTGGTAGGAAGGATTTTCATCCGAAACGGGGCGGGAGAATTCAGAGCCATAGTTTCTGTTGGAAATGTGGCTGGCTCCGGACATACCATAGACCAGTGCTATGGGCTTACAGTCCATAACCTGTCAGATTCCTGGCAGAGCTATACCACCATTTGGGAGGATGCGGTGGCACATGCAGCGGAAGTGGTTCTTGAGGAAGCCACTTCTGAGAGGGTGAAGAAGGAGGAGCCGGAGAAAAGCTTAGTGGCAGAGGCTGTGGAAGCGGAGATTGAAGCCCAGAGCAGACAGGAGGAAGAGGCACATGGCAGGCAGCAGGAAGATATGCAGGAAGAAGAGCAGCCTGCATCCGTGGTTCCTCCTGCTGAACCGGAAGAGATACTGAGGCCGGCTGATATGGGAGTCATGGAAATACGGCCTATGGAAGTGCTCCCTATTGGCAAAGAACTGACGGCCGCAGATTTTAACAGGGAAAGCGAAGCAGAAAATGCGGGAACTTCGCAGGGAGAACCGGAAATTATGCCCGAGATGTGCGCCGCCCCGGAAGAAAAGCCGGAACCTGACAAAAAAGAACCGGAAAGCCCTGAGGAACCGGGGCAGGCGGAGGCATATGAGCTGTGGCAGGAATCAAAGACCATGCAGCCGCAGCCGGGAATCGTGGGCAATGAGCCAGCGGACAGAGAGGAAAGCTTGGCACCGCTGCAGCCACAGCAGACGGCCGCTTTAAACCACATGCCCCAGCAGCAGAATGGGGCGATGACGGAGCCTGTCCGGCAGGCAGGACAGCAATCAGGGCAGCCGTCCAGGCTGCAGGAAAACACGCCGCCGCAGCCATCCAGGCAAAATCAGTGGGGACAGTCAGGGATGCTGTTTCCGCCTAATTGGTTTGGGCGTCCAACCAGGCAGAACCGTCCCATCCAGCAAAGCAGCCAGCCTCTGTCCGGCCGCACAGGCCAGGGAATGAGAACAGGACAGCCTGGCGGGCAGGCGCCGATCTATGACAGGCCAGGCTTAAGCGGGCAGACAAAGCCGGATAATCAAGGTTCTGAGTCTGAGCTCCGGATACCTGTCAGCCAGCCTCATTTAGAAAACCAGGGAGAGCATCTGACTGCGGACAATCAGGCAGCTTTGTCTCCTGAGTCTTGCGTGACGGAATCTGCAGCGGCGTCAGAGCCAATGACGGAAGGAACAAAGCCTCAGGAGGCAGTTTTGCAGTCCGCCCAGCAGCCAGCCTCCGGCCAGCCTGACTCTCAGCGGGCCAGCCAGCCGGCCGGAACTGTACTGCCGGAACAGCACATCCCTGATGATGAACCTGGAATTGACAGTGTCTGGCAGAGATTTTATAAAACCTATCCCAAAATACAGGCATTTGATTATAATGGAGGGTGCGAGATCATTACGATTAAGCCCCAGGATATTGGCCTGCTTCCAAGAGAAACATGGGGGTACGGGAATAACAGCTTTCTTCTTCACGGGTACTATAACCACCGCTACCTGATTTTTGCAAGGCTGAACAATCCCAAAGGCCGGCCAAGATTTCTTCTGGGGGTACCGGGCCATTATTACAGCAACGAAAAATATATGGCGGCCATGTTCGGATTTCCAAATTTTGTTTTATCTAAAGTGCAGCCATCAGGAGAAGACCGTTTTGGATATTGGTATACAGATATACGCCTTGGCTCATAACAGAAATCCATAATCAGTGTTTTCATTTTAATGTGTTTCGGCTATACTTATTAATAGTATTTTAATCCGATCACATGCCGCATAGGCCCCAGGCAGGCAAGATCTTGGGAATACGTAAGAGTACTCATAATTAAAAAGGGGAATCCTGTATGACAAAAGAAGAAAAATATATGAAAGAAGCTATCCGACAGGCAAAGAAAGCAGCTGCTCTTAATGAGGTTCCCATTGGCTGCGTCATTGTTTACGGGGATGAGATTATTGCAAGAGGATATAACCGGAGGAATGTGGATAAAAACGTGCTGGCTCACGCGGAGATCATTGCCATACGCAAAGCCTGCAGAAAGATGGGAGACTGGCGGCTGGAGGACTGCACTATGTATGTGACGTTAGAACCATGTCCCATGTGTGCGGGAGCCATTGTGCAGGCCCGTATTTCAAAGGTGGTCATAGGATGCATGAATCCCAAAGCCGGGTGTGCAGGCTCTGTGCTTGATATATTTCACCAGGATAAGCTTAACCATCAGGTGGAAGCGGAGACAGGGCTTTTGGGCGAAGAATGCTCCGGCCTTTTAAAAAGCTTTTTTAAGGCGCTGCGCCAGACAAGGGAAATAACCGTTTAAACCCATTGATTTATTGGGCGGCAGGAATCTGTACCTTGACAAAATGCGATGTCCAGGGTATACTTAACTCGCTACCTAAGTCATAAAGTTTCCGTGCAGCCGGGGAGATAGCGGTGCCCTGTACCTGCAATCCGCTCTAGCAGGGGTGATGTCTCACCCCGGGCAGTTTATTGTGG
>CAMUJH010000009.1 GCA_947089145.1 uncultured Hungatella sp.
CCCTTATTCAGAGTGATGGAGATACAAAGGATCTGTGAAGTCACGGCAACCCCGGACGGTGTGGAAGACAAGCGCATCAGACAGGAAGGTGCCAACCTGAGCGAGAAATCGAACAATAAGAGGATTTGATGTAGAGTAATCAAGTCCGCAGTTCGCACTACGGACTTTTCTTTGTACCTAATGATTCCAAGGAGGAAATAAATTAATGGAAAAACGGTTGTTTACATCCGAGTCCGTAACAGAGGGACATCCGGATAAGATGTGCGACCAGATTTCGGATGCGATTCTGGACGCGCTGCTGGAGCAGGACCCTATGAGCCGGGTAGCCTGTGAAACTGCGGTAACCACAGGAATTGTAATGGTGATGGGAGAGATTACGACTAAAGCTTATGTGGACATTCAGAAAATTGTCCGTGAAACGATCCGTGACATCGGCTATGACAGGGCCAAGTATGGGTTTGACTGCGATACCTGCGGCGTGATCACGGCCATTGACGAGCAGTCGACAGACATTGCCATGGGAGTGGACAAGGCTCTGGAGGCCAAGGAAAACAAGATGAGCGACGAGGAGATTGAAGCCATCGGGGCAGGCGATCAGGGGATGATGTTTGGCTATGCCAGCAATGAGACGGAAGAATATATGCCGTATCCTATTGCGCTGGCCCACAAGCTGGCGCTTCAGCTGACGAAGGTCCGCAAGGACGGCACCCTTACATACCTCCGTCCAGACGGCAAGACCCAGGTAACCGTAGAATACGATGAGACGGGCAAGGCTATTCGGCTGGATGCGGTGGTTTTGTCCACACAGCATGATGAGAATGTGACTCAGGAACAGATTCATGAGGACATTAAGAAGTATGTGTTTGATGAAATTCTGCCGGCGGATATGGTGGACGAGAACACCAAGTTTTTCATTAACCCTACAGGAAGATTTGTCATCGGAGGGCCTCACGGTGACAGCGGACTTACCGGAAGGAAGATCATTGTGGACACATACGGCGGATATGCCCGTCACGGCGGCGGCGCATTTTCCGGCAAGGACTGTACCAAGGTGGATCGCTCCGCTGCCTATGCCGCAAGATATGTGGCAAAGAATATTGTAGCGGCAGGCCTGGCTGACAAGTGCGAGATTCAGCTGTCCTATGCCATCGGAGTAGCCCAGCCCACATCCGTTATGGCGGATACGTTTGGCACGGGTAAGGTAGGCGATGATCGCCTGGTGGAGATTATCCGCGAAAACTTTGATTTAAGACCAGCCGGAATCATTAAAATGCTGGATTTAAGAAGGCCTATTTATAAGCAGACAGCAGCCTATGGCCACTTTGGCAGAAACGATCTGGATGTGCCGTGGGAGAAACTGGATAAAGCAGAGCTTTTGAAAAAATATCTTGGCTAAACCCAATATAAAAGAGTGAACAAATCCCCCTGCCAGGCATAATGTCCGGCGGGGGGATTTGTGCGTCTTTGCTGACAGCTCAACGGATTCTTCCAATGCTGGGAAAATACCGGAACAGCACCTTGGCAATAATTTTTTCTTTTTTTACAAATGTATTTTTCCAGAATCGGGAGTCAGCGGAAAAATTGCGGTTATCCCCCAGCATAAAATAACACCCTTCAGGCACTTCATAGTGCAGTTCTTCCGGGGTTTCCATAGGCTCCCGGATATAAGGCTCCTCCAAAGGAACATCTGATCCGTTTAAATATACGTGACCGTCACGGATATCAATAGTGTCCCCCGGAACCCCAATGACGCGCTTTACATAATAAGTCTTTTCCGTCACATCATCAGGAAAATAAAAAATAGCCACATCACCTCTCTGGGGGTCGCTGAAATAGTAAGTAAGCCTGGAGCCGATGACCCTGTCATGGGTCATAATGGTATTTTCCATGGAAGCGCTGGGAACCCTGCTGTTGGCAATAATAAAACGGTTGAGCACAAAGGCGATGAGGGCGGCGATTACCAGAACCTGAATCCAGCTAAACAGTTCAGCCTTCCAGTTAAAGGGCTCTTTTGGTGTAGAATTAGGATTTTCGTTCATAATGTACCTTCTTTCTGTCCAATGTATCTTATCTTTTTAGTGTAAATGACTTCCTTGTTTTGCGCAAGGACTTTTACAAAATGGTAAGAAAAATTTTGATGAAATTTAATGGCCGGATATGGTAAAATTAAGGGAGGGTGACAGAACTAAGAGTATTATACTTATGGGGGAAATATATGGAGAGAACCAAGGGGAAGAGACAGAATAAAATTATATTGTTTACAGGCATGGCGCTGCTGGCTCTGGCTGCCATAGGCCAGCTGGCCGCAAGGAACATTGAAGGATTTGCTGCATGGTATTCTGTACATATCTATTCCGTTATTGTAGCAGTGTCAGGAAGAACCTTCGGCGTAATTCCGGTATCTGTGTCGGAGTTTGGCCTGTATGCTTTGGCAGCCGCTTCAGCCTGGTATGTTGTATACAGAAGGAAACAGTGGCGCTGTATTGCTTCGCGGGCAGTGCTTACTGCCGGTGCAGCGGCGTTTCTGTATACGTTTAACTGCGGTATCAATTACTACCGCCCTCCTTTTTCCAGCGAACTGAATCTGAATATGCGGGAATCTTCAGTAGAGGAACTGAAGGCTTTGTGCAGATATCTTACGGATAAAGTTAACGAGACAGCAGATGACAGTCCATACAGGGCGGAGTGGGCGGTATGGGGGAGGGACGCCATGAGAGAGCTGGGGAAGCGATATCCTGGTCTTTCCGGCTATTATCCCAGAGCCAAGCCTGTCGCCGTATCCTGGATTCTGTCAGTGCAGCAGTTAAGCGGCGTTTACTCCCCCTTTACGGTGGAAGGCAATTATAACAGAGCCATGACAGATTACAATATTCCGCACACCATCTGCCATGAGCTGTCACATCTTCGGGGGTTTATGAGGGAAGATGAAGCAAATTTTATCGGATATCTGGCATGTATTGAATCAGACAAAAAGGTCTTTAAGTACAGCGGCTATCTCACCGGATGGGTTTATGCAGGCAATGCCCTGGCAGAGCAGGACATAGACAGCTACAGGGAACTTTACGGCAGGCTGCTTCCTCAGGTAACAGAAGATTTAAGGGACAATCGGGAATTTTGGAACCGATACGAGGGGAAGGTGGCGGAGGTGTCGAATCAGGTAAATGACGCTTATCTGAAAATCAATGACCAGAAGGAAGGGGTGAAGACCTACGGAAGGATGGTAGATCTGATGCTGGCCTATCACAGAGCAGAAGAACCGTAGGTTTTCATTGTAATCATTTCGAAATAATGGTAAAATATAAAATAAGATATTATTACGGAGGGGGAATATTTATGGGCAAAACGCTATATGACATGATGGACTGGGCAGGGATTGAGGAACTGGTATATTCAGAGGCAGCGAATCCCCATGGCATGCTTGGACCGCATATGACAGAGGAAGGGATGCTGGTACAGGCATTTGTTCCCACGGCTCAGGCGATCACAGTGAAGATGGCATCTGACAGCAGGGAATACCCTATGGAGAAGATGGAAGAGCCAGGGTTTTTCGCGGTTTTGATTCCGGAGAAAGCCATGGCGGACTACACGCTGGCCGTATCCTATGATAATGGGACGACCCAGGAGATGGGTGACCCCTATGCCTACGAACCTCAGTTTGACGAGGCGCAGCTGAAGAAATTTGAGGCCGGCATCTGCTATGACGTATATGAGAAGATGGGCGCCCATGTTATGGAGATCAAGGGCGTAAAAGGCGTGTATTTTGCCGTGTGGGCTCCGTGCGCCATGCGTGTCAGCGTTGTGGGAGACTTTAATATGTGGGATGGCCGCCGTCATCAGATGAGAAGACTTGGGGATTACGGTGTATTTGAATTGTTTATTCCCGGCCTGGATGTGGGGACGGTCTACAAGTATGAGGTGAAGGCTAAGAACGGCGATGCCATGCTGAAGGCGGACCCGTATGGCAATTATGCAGAGCTTCGCCCCAACAATGCTTCCGTTGTCTGGGATATTAACCGCTATCAGTGGAACGACGGGGCATGGATGAAGGAACGGGCCGAATCAGACAATAAAAAGAAGCCTATGTCCATTTATGAGATGCATCTTGGCTCCTGGATTCGCAAACCCTTCTCGGTGGATGACCAGGGCAATGAGATTGTGGGAAGCGAGTTTTACAATTATCGTGAGATTGCAGAGAAACTGGCCGAATATGTGAAAGAGATGGGATACACCCATGTGGAGCTGCTGCCGGTGATGGAGCATCCTCTCGACGCATCCTGGGGTTATCAGGTAACCGGATATTACGCTCCGACCAGCCGCTACGGGACGCCGGATGATTTCCAATATTTTGTAGACTATCTTCACGGACAGGGAATCGGCGTGATTCTTGACTGGGTGCCCGCCCATTTTCCAAGGGATCTTGCGGGACTGGCCTGCTTTGACGGCACCTGTGTGTATGAACACAGAGATCCTAGACAAGGCGCCCATCCTCACTGGGGGACTTTGATTTACAATTACGGAAGGCCCCAGGTATCCAACTTCCTGATTGCCAATGCTCTTTACTGGGCCAAGAAGTATCATGCTGACGGAATCCGCATGGATGCCGTAGCTTCTATGCTGTATCTGGATTACGGCAAGAATCCCGGAGAGTGGGTAGCCAATATTTACGGCGGCCATGAGAATCTGGAGGCAGTGGAATTTTTAAAGCATCTTAACTCTATTTTCAAAAAACAGGCAGGCGGCGCCATGCTGATTGCCGAGGAGTCTACGGCCTGGCCGCAGATAACGGGAGACGTGAAAGAAGGCTCTCTGGGATTTGACTATAAGTGGAATATGGGCTGGATGAATGATTTCCTGGGGTATATGCAGTGCGATCCCTATTTCAGATGCCACCATTACGGCGGGCTGACATTCAGCATGCTGTATGCATACAGCGAGGACTTTATTTTGGTATTCTCACATGATGAGGTGGTTCACGGGAAGGGGTCCATTGCAGGAAAGATGCCCGGAGCCACATTTGAGGCCAAGTTCTCGAACTTAAGGGCTGCATATGGTTTCATGATGACTCATCCGGGCAAAAAGCTTCTGTTTATGGGACAGGAGATGGGACAGATTTCCGAATGGAATGAAAATGAAAGTTTGCCATGGAACCTTCTTGAATATGATATTCATAGACAGACAAAAGAATATGTAAAGGATTTGAATCATCTGTACAGAACGTATCCGGCGCTGTATGAGCTGGATTATGATCCGGAAGGGTTCCAATGGATTGACTGCACCAGCGGCCAGGACAATATCGTTTCCTTTATCAGGAAGACCAGCAAGCCGGAAGAGACTTTGCTGGTGGTGTGCAACTTTGCTCCGGTGCAGCATGATGACTATCAGGTAGGGGTGCCTTTCCACGGAAAATATAAAGAGATCTTCAACAGTGAGAGCGAAATTTACGGCGGATGCGGCGTGACCAATCCAAGAGTAAAGACTTCCAAGGCAGAAGAGTGCAATGGAAGAGAGGAGTCTATAAAGATTCAGCTGGCTCCTTTGGGCGTCCTGATCTTCACCTGTACTCCGGTAAAAGAAGAGAAGACGGAAGAGCCGAAAAAGAGTGTGAAAACAGTTTCTGCCGAGACGAAAACTGGCAGCAAGACGGATAGGGAAAAGGCAGCAGAGCCGGAAAAACAGGATAAAGCAGCTAAGCCAGACACAAAAGGCCAGAAAAATAAAAAGTCTGAAACAAAATGACATTCTAAATTAGGAGACTGATCAAATGGTATGGAGAGAGGCAGAGGGGCTGGCGGAGACTTTGGAGATTGCCCAGGAGGTACAGCAGGATCTGGCGCAGCTGAAGCCTAACGTGATACTGAGTACTATGAAAGGCTGGCTCCCCGGCCTTATAAAGCTGGGGTACCGGCTCCTGGCAGTGGCCATCATCCTGGCAGTAGGATTTAAGATTGCCGCAATTGTGCGGAAAATGCTTGGCAGGACATTTGGCCGTATGGAGATGGAAGTCTCTTTGCGGAAATTTCTTTTGTCAGCAGTGTACGCCTGTATCTGCGGATTGGCAGTCTTTGTGGCGGCAGAAAAACTGGGGATCAGTTCCGCCTCCATTATAGCCCTTCTGGGTTCCGCAGGGCTGGCGCTGAGTTTATCCCTGCAGAATATGCTGGGGAATTTTGCAGGCGGGGTTGCTCTTTTGATGCTGAAGCCTTTTAAAGTGGGCGATTACATTATCTGCGGAAGTGAAGAGGGCACTGTGTCAGCTATCGGACTGGTTTACACCACTCTCCACACTATGGATAACCGGCAGGTTACCCTGCCAAACGGCTCCCTTTCCAACAGCAATCTCACCAATGTGACTGCGCAGGAAAAAAGGCGCCTGGAGATTAAAGTCATGATTGGGTATCAATCGGACCTAAAGAAAGCCAAAGATATTTTGGAGATGCTGTTTGAGAACCATGGGCTGGTGAAGCAGGAGGAGGGAGTCCTGGTTTTTGTAGACAGCCTGGGAGACAGCGGCGTCGTGCTGGGAGCCAGGGCCTGGGTAGCTACAGGCGATTACTGGAACGTGAAATGGGATCTGACAGAGAAGATAAAACTGTCCTTTGACGAGGCGGAAATTGAGATTCCCTACCAGCAGGTGGATATTCATCAGAGATAGCAGGCAGGCGAACAATGAGAATATAAAAAGATGCTGTAGTATGATAAGAAAATGTCATACTCAGCATCTTTTTTTCATGTTCCTTTGAAAGGGAAAAAATAGGGCGAAAAAATGTAAAAAACCCTTGTATTTAAAAAGATTTTATGGTATAGTTACCATACATTTCGGGAATTTCTTTCCTGATAAGTCTATGACGATAAGATTTATGTCATGTATGGCCGGATCGGCCGAGGTTTTTCCGTATAATTAAGTGTTTCACACAGTCAGAGTACTTTTGGATATCTATGCATATGTGTTTTTACGGCTGATTTCTGAGAGTGCATCTCAAAGAAAAGGAGGACTATGAAGAAAAAGATATGTAAAAAAGCCGCACTGTGCGTTTGTGCCGCCGAGATGGCTTTCCAGGGAGTTTTCACTTCCTATGGAGCCTGGCAGAGCAACGGCAGCCAGTGGCAGTATCGTATGCCGGATACCGGGGCACTGGTAAAATCATCCTGGTATCAGGCGGAGGGTGAGTGGTACTGGTTTGACCAAGAGGGCTTTATGAAGACCGGATGGCATTTGGATACAGACGGCCAATGGTACTTTTTGAATCCGGTATCAGATGGAACCAGAGGGAAGATGCTGACCGGATGGCAGTGGATTGACGGATACTGCTATTACCTGTCAGAGAAAACAGATGATAAATATCCCAAAGGGGCAATGTACGCAGGGGAGAGAACGTCTGATGGCTACAGAGTAAATAAAAGCGGAGCATGGACAGATGAAAGCGGCTCTTTGGTGTACCGGCCGGGAAAAGGCATTGCTACAGCAAAAGAAAAGGGCAGCAAAGGCCGGACAAGGGGCTTGATTATCAAAAGCGGAGACGGCGTATCCTCTGGAAGGAGCCAGCAGGCCGGGCCGGCTGCTGCGGAGAAAAATGATTTTAATCAGGAAACTGTAGAAACCACAGAAAACAGAGCAGAAGAAAGCAGTAAAAACGGAAAGGATGGCGATCCGGACGAAAACGCTGAAACAGGCAATGACCCGAAAGAGGACAGGGAAGAGAAAACAGGGAGCAGCCCGGAAATTAAATTTACAGGGCAGCCCCCAATCGGCAATAAGGCAGACGGCAAAGCAGAAACAGACAGTGAGTCAAATGCGGACCAGACTCAAGGCAGTGCCGGAGAAAATCAGGTACGCTGGAAAATACATTTTACAGATTCATCCACCCATCAATTGCAGCTGGCGCCTTCTAAAAGCGGAACCATAGCAGAAGGCACAGATCTGACTATCAATTTTCAATCTAAGATCGTAGATTCTGAGAACCGCATCTGGAAATCTATACAGCAGGCACCCTATGTTATTACGGTTACAGGGCCACAGGACAGAATCATCTATGTGGAATATAAAGAATGCGGAAAGGCAGCCGAGGAAGCTGATCCGTGGAGAGAGGAAAAGGAACATCTGCAGGAATTCATGGAACTGGCAAAAAAACAGGAATTGTTATTTTCAGACAGCATCCTGGGCGGCCTTCCGGACTCCAGGTTCCTTGCAGAGAACAAAGACATCTGTGACATGCGGCTTAAATCTGTTGCAGCCAAGACAGAACCAGGAGAAAACAAAACATTCTATGTAATAGGCAAAAACTATATTCCGGAGGGAAGCGTGCTGGCAGAGGTATACGGCGATAATTTGGAATATTCCAATACCGTGGAGGGCAAGGTGACCCTGAAGGAAGATGTCTATATTTTATCCAGATTTCAGATATATAAAAAAGCGCCTGCCTATGAGGAAGAACATGTATGGTCCCCAGGTGAAAAGCAGCATTGGAATGTTGGCGATGTACAGCAGCGGGATTTAGACGGAGTTACATATCGTTTCCGCTGCATTGACCAAAATTACGGCGACGAGACAGACAGCGGGAGACAGAAAGCCCTGTTTTTATGCGATTCGGTAATTCCGGCAGACACAGGTTCTTTCTATTCTTATGAAAAGAAAACGGACGGCACCTATGGATATGAATTTTATCCTGGCCCCGTGGTGTCTTTCGGAGATTCCGACAGCTATAAGCATTCCCGCATCCGGGCTTGGCTGAAGGGCGCAGAACAGGATTTTACTGATGCCGCAGGAATTCCTACAGGTGTAAACTATGCCTATGAAGGCAGCACAAAGCCATGGAGCACAAAGGAACCGTCCCAACATCAGCTGAAGCCGTTTTACATAGGAAGCCAGGCCATGATTGACCGGCTGTTTATACTTTCTGTAGATGAAGCGGTGAAATACAGTTCCTGGCTGTGGAAATTTAACGGATCAGAGAAAGAAAATCCGGAAAGCCAGCAGAGCGCTTTCTGCAAAGGATATTGGCTTAGAAACCCATCTGCCCAAAAAGGGGAGGCCAATGTCTATATAGTAGATTTGGCTGAGAGAAATATTCATTCCGAGAAAGTAAAACCGGATGGAGAGAGCGGGGATTTGGAACTGGATGTGACAGGAACCACTGGAGTCAGGCCGGCATTTACGGTAAACCAGAGATAGCAAAGACAGCCTGGGAAAGCCCTCTGCACTTATTGCTGCAGCTGATTTTCCGGGAAACCCCAATACAGAAGAAAGTGAGAAAAATCAATGAAAAAAAACAGAGCGCTATTGTGCCTTATGACTACAGGATTAATATTGCAGGCATTTATGCCAAAAGAACCTATCTATGCATCCGTAAAAGACGAAATATGCAAGTCCGCAAAAGGCATGCCGGCAATTGCCAAAGGAAACAGCGAGCTGCTAAAAGCAAAGCTGTGGGCAATGGAACAGAATTTTTGGCAGGAGGAAGACGACGGAAAAGAAAAGACAGTCACAAAAGCTACACCGTCGTATGCCGAAAGAATGGAGCAGGAAGCCGTGCCGGAGGACAGCCAGCCTTTTTCGGCCATCTCTTATATAGGCGATCTGTGGGACGGCTGGGAAGGGAATATGGATTTTCCGGGAGATGGGTCCAAGACAAGTCCGTTTCAGATAAACAGCCTGGCCCATTTAATGGGATTGTCAGAACTTGTGGCATCAGGAACGAACCTTGAAGGAACGTACTTTGAACTGGTTCAAAACATAGATTTGGGAAACTTAAATATTCATAATGGAAGCTGGAATCCCATTGGATGGTATGAGTCAAAAGAGGGTATGGCCAAGGGGGAAATTCATGGCTTTTCCGGCAACTTTGACGGATGCGGCAATAAGATTACCGGCCTGAAAATAGTCGATACAGATATGGTGTCAGACTATGCAGGCCTGTTCGGACTCATTGACGGCGGAAGCGTAACCAGGCTGACCATAGAAGCCGATGAAATCTATGGCGGAAATCGGGTAGGAGTTCTGGCAGGCGCCATTACAGGCAATTCCCACATCTGTGATGTTCAGGTATCAGGACATGTGCGGGCCAGGGGAGACGCAGGAGGGATTGCAGGTGCGGCAGAAGGAAAGGATGGGAGGGTAACCATTGAAAACTGCAGAGCCCAGGGAATCTCCGTCCTGTCAGAGGGCAAAGGCAGCTTTACCGGCGGAATTGCCGGACAGGCGTCAGGAGCAGACCTGGTAGACAATACAGTAATGACCCAAAACAGCAAGGCAGACCGTATCCAGGGAAGCGGCTGCGTGGGAGGGATCACTGGGCGCATGAAGGATGCCAATCTCTACAATTCCTATGTAGAGGGAACAATTGGCGGAAGAGGAGCGAAAGCTGTTGGCGGCATGGCAGGCATGTATGAAAGCGGAAATCTGATACTGGCAAGATTTGCAGGAGATATAAGCAGCACAGGCAATGGGGCGGCATCCAGAGAAGGAACATTTGTAGGGGCACGGCAGGGCGTGTTTACTTATGGAACAGAAAAGGGAAGCAACATTTCTTATCTGTTTGCCAACACCCCGGACAAGGTAAAGAACGTGTTCGGTTCCAATCAGGACGATGACAATCTGTTTACCGGTTCCGCCCATATTGGATATTGGACAGATAACGGAAAAAAATATGTTACAGTGGCAGGGATCACTGGCACTGGATGCGGCGACAGGTATTTTTATGAGGAACTGGAAGACGGAATCCGATATCTTGTTACTGAGAAACTGAAAAATGAATTTACGGCAGAGGGATATGCCAAAGGGCAGCCATATAAGCTGGATCACTATGCACCAGGCTACCAGGGAGAGCCGGTAAGAGGATATCTGCTGTCAATCCCCAGGATTGATGCCCTAAATGCAAACGGGACTTACGATACGGACGTGGCGTCTGTGTCTGCAATTCCGTCAGGCTCCAACACCTATTACCGGGCATTTACGAAAGACCACAGTGGCGCAGTGGCGCCGGGGGTTACGGTATCCGTGGCAACTGCGGCAAAGAATACAGACAGCAGCCGATATCAGATGGTGGTTGATGACACGGAGCCCGGGGGAGTCAAGCCGCTTTCCTATATAAACGAGGCAGGGGAAAAGGTTCCTATGACTTATGTAAACGGAGGAACCTACAGCTTTCAGATGCCGGAATGCGATACGGAAATCAACGGGGAATATATAAAGGTAACAACCAATGTTGCCCTGGATGTGACAGAGACAACGCTCTCTGTAACACAGACCAGAAAAGGTGACAGGAAGAATCCGGATGTTCTCACAGAAGTCAGGAATAATGAGGGAGTTTTAATTGCCAGGTATATTAACGGAAATCAGGATACAGCGGTGGAGGTGCAGCCGGTTCGGATACATGGGGAACACAACAAAATTGGAAATACGGCAGATCAGTCGCTGAAATGGTCTGTAGATGACACAAATCTGCTGATTCTTGATTGCCCGGCAGGGTATACAAAGGAAGATGCAGCCATTATGCCTAATTTGGAAAGTTCTTTTATTCAGGGAATCCTGAACCGTGAAATAGAAAAGCAGGCGGACAATGACTATATGGAAATTATTAACCCGACGGTGTATGAACAGAGTGCGGTTGTGACAGCGGCATCTAACCCTGAGACATCGGCAGATAAAAAGGCTGTCTATGCAAATTGTAAAGTAACCGTAACGCTGCAGATTTTGGATCAGACCACCCGAAGGGTGGAAGGGCTGAACCTGAATGAGGCCAGCCTGACATGCAGGATTACAAGAAAGCTGACTGGGGACAGGAAAAATCCAGAGGAACAAATTACCTGCTCTGACATGGCGATCCTGGCTGCAGATTTATACCCGAAACAGCCATTCTACAAAAACATTGCCTGGAAGGATCAGGAAAGCAGCCAGATTATACGTTTGACCCCGTCCGGAGAGCATCAGGAAAACTGCAGTGTGGAAGTGCGGTTAGACGAGGAGGGAAAGTCCAACCCGGCGTGGATTCAGAATGTGATTCAGGCAGACAATCAGATAAAGAAACAGGACCCTTATAGAAGACTTGAGGGAAGCGCCGTATATCAGGAGACTGTCACAGCTGTTGCCGAAGACCAGACTCATGGAGTGGTATCGGCTAAATGCAATGTAAATATTGAGTTTGTTACAGAAGATGAGACAGAAATCTGGCCAGAGCAGATAAAAATAGAACCTTTACAGAAAGTATATGAATTGTTTGTTACTAAAACCGGAAATACCGCCAGCCCGGTCGTATCCTGCCAGGGATTTGAGACGGCAAAGCTGCAGGCATCGATCCTTCCTGAATGTCCGCAGGAGGAAGTTTACGGACCATTGGCCGGGAATATCCAGTGGAGCAGCGGGGACTCGAAAATTCTCCAGGTGACAGAAGACGGTGAAATAAGCCCTGTTCAAAATGCGGCATGGGTTGAGGAAACCTTGAAATCCGCGTCAGCGGCGAAAGACAGAAAAGCCGAAGAAACAAAAAAGGTGATCATAAGTGCTAAAGCAGAAAAGGGGGAGGCAGAGGACTCCATAGAAGTGACGCTTCATCTGACTGCGGAAGATAAGAGCATAGCGCATACTGAAACAACGCCTGTATCTGCCTCTTCCAGGCGCATTAAAGGAAGTTCTTACAGCGGCCCCGGAGTCGAGGGGATTATGACAGGCAGCAGCATAAAGAACGGGATCGCAGGAAGTCCTGATATAAGCATGGAAGGCAGGAGAGGGAATTGGGAGACAACAAAAGAGGGCGATTGGACTCTGACCATTAATGGCCGGCTCTGCCGGGATGAGTGGGTGTACGCACAAAATCCTTATGCGGATACAGAGAAAGGACAAAATGTTTTGGACTGGTTTCGCTTTGATGACCAGGGAAAAATGGTAACCGGATGGTACACAGATAAGGACGGAAGACGTTTTTACCTGAATCCGATGTCCGACAACACCAAAGGCCGGATGATGACAGGATGGAACTGGATTATGGGAAATGATAAATGGCTTCGGTGCTATTATTTCCAGGAAAATTCTGACGGAAATAAGGGAGCTCTTTTGAAAGATAAAAAAACCCCAGATGGGTACTTTGTAAATACGGAAGGGGAATGGACCGTGAAAGAGCAGGTGCAGAAGAAATAAGACAATTGTTCCCAAGAACAGCCAGGTGATGCAGATGCAGAGGGAATTCGGGAAATACATCTTTAATACAAGGGGGAGATACATGTGTACAGGATAAATAAGACGCTGCAGAAGACAGCCATATGCTTCCTTGTGGCTGTAGTGATATGCGTCATGGCCTTTTTGCATATTCCGGTTAAAACCGTTATGGCTGACAGCAATACTGTTCTGGCGTGGAGCGGGGACTGGCACCATTACTGCATTGACGGCTCAGGGTATGCTCACAATACTGCAAGCACAAAAAATGACAAATACATGCGGGTCAGCACGGAAGAAGGCCTTAATTCAGAAGAGCGGGCGATCCTTTTCTGGGCCATGCTGTCATTTAAGGCATCATACTGCCATGATCCTGTGGCAGCGGGAAAAATTGCAGCTATTAATCAGGGAGTACAGGCTTTAGGGCTGAGGCCAATTGAGACAGGAGTGTCAGAGGCTGACTTAAAAGGGGTAATCCATTCACCCGGAGTCCGTGCAAAATATAATTGGCTGGATTATGCGGTGGCCAACGGGGAGCAGTATTTGAGACTGGCAGGCTTTTTAGACGGTCTTTGTCAGACAGAAAGCCAAAAATCCATACCTGTGCTGCTGCAGAATGCCACATCCTTAGAAAAAGCGGTACAGGCTGCAGAGGCGGACGGGGAGTATGTACTGGAGTTTGATCCCTCTGGAAAGGACGGAGACTTTTTGGCCAAGGTTCCTCTTACAATGTCTGCAGACGGAGCCAGCTGGACTGCGGACGGCATAAATGGATGGAACATACAAAAAACCAGTACCCAGGTACGCATGACAAATCCAAATCCTCAGGCAAAGCCAGTGTATCTGAAATTTGATCCGTCAGGCACCGACTACGCATCATCATCAGGAGGGTATGACTCTCCTGATGAGTGCTACAGCAGGACGCTTCAGGTGTGGAAATGCGTGGAATGTGCAGGAACCCATGCCACAGGAGGGAAAAGCCACTCTCTGGAAGATCACCAGAGAACTATCTGGATGGAACTGACCGATATGCCAGGGACTGCTTACTATGCAGTTCCAGGTAACGGAGGGATGGACAACAAAGGTGGGGAGATTCATTTTCAGATGTACCGCCATGAGGAGGATCTGGATGCAGATTATCTTGTCCAGCTGTATAAATATGATTATGAAACCGGAGCGCCTCTGCAGGGGGCAGTGTTTGATTTATATGAAAGATTTGATGAGCAGGACAAAATAAACAAGGGAAACAGCGGAAGCGGGCAAGTCTATGAAGAGGGACTGAGACATTCGCCCACATTATGGGAGGGATTTCGGCTGGTGACCTCTGTCCGGACGGATACCCAAGGCCATGCGTCTTATAAAATAGAGAAAAAATACCATTATGACAAGACATTTTGCGACGGTCATCCGGCTCCCATATTTGGCGGTGCTCTGGAGGGTGATGAAGAGGAAGGTAATGAAGGAGAAGACATAGAAGGAGACAGCATGGAAGGGGAGGGCAGTGAAGAGGAATACGGCATAAAAAGAAAATTCCGCAAAGAATTTGACGAGACTGACAATGACGGACAAGATGAGGAGACAGACCCGGAAAGCGGGGAAGCCGATAATGCGGAGCTTGCCCAGGAATGGCTTAACTGTGTTGCGGCTTGTGAAGCCAGGGCGGAAGACGGAACCCATTTTCATTGGATTATGGATGAAGTAGATATGGATGCCATTGAAGCCGCAGCAGAATCCGGAGGGACAGAAGATGTGGGCTGTACCGAAAGTGCGGATGCCGATAGGGCATATGAGGAGTCAGGCTGCAAAGAAGATTGCCAGGAAACCTATAAGAATTTTATTTCCCTGAGATACAGCTATACTTTTGTGGAAAAGGCAGCCAGAGAGGGGTATGTGCTTCATGGAATGCACAGAGATGATGTGCCTATCGAAATGATCACTACTGACTCCTCCCAGAATGGGGCTAATGGGGTTTTTGGAGGCGGATACAGCAATAACATGAACTACAGCGGCTTAAAACCCGTGATACAGATGGAAGAGTACCCCATGGACAGTGATTTGCAGAGGAAGCCGGGAGACGTTACAGCGGATAAAACAGACTATTTTGGGACAACAGGGGCTTTTTTGAAGGAAGGAATTTGGGAGGTTCAAAAGAAAAGCCTGGTAGAAGCATTTTTTGGCGTACAGCAAAAAGAAGCTCTTCCTAAACAGACTCCGTCAGATGCTGTCAGGTCGGAGACAAATCCGGCGACTGCCTCCAATGCACTGAGAGTATCCGAAAAAGCTTCCTTTACATTTAACAGGCCGTTTATTCCCCAGGTAAAAGACACTATAAGAGACAGGGGAGGGGAATCGCCGCTTTTCGAAAATGCATATGAGGAGTCCCTGAATTCAGAAAGCCGGGGGGATATGGTGCATAAGGGACCGTCAGATTTATATTCTCATGGCGGCGGAAAAGACGGGGACGAAGAGGCATGGCGGATCTATGATCATAGGACTGAGGGAGAGATCCATATCAATAAACGGGACATGGCCCTTGAGGAGCAGGAAAAAGACGGGTATTCTTCCTATGGAGATACACAGGGAGATGCAGTGCTGGAGGGAGCAGTTTACGGCTTATTTGCAGCCAATGATTTGGCGCATCCTGACGGCGTTACAGGAACGGTTTTCAGACAGAATGATTTGGTAGCTGTCGCAACTACAGACAAGGAAGGAGATGCGTCTTTTATGGCGATTACAGAGGAACCTGGCCATACATATGATTACAAAACAGGTTTTGTGTCTGCCGCAAAAGAGGGCTGGAATCAAAAAGCGCCGAAAAACTTATATGTAAAGACGTGGGAAATTGATGATTACAAGGCTGACAAAGCATATGTCCGAAGGTATACAGACTATGAGACGGAAAATGGAAACTGCTGGATAGGAAGACCGCTGCTTCTTGGAAATTACTATGTAAAAGAATTAAGCAGATCCGAAGGATATGAACTTTCTGTAAACGGAAAGACAGACCCTGTAAGCAATTACGGATACAGCCTGGAAGTCGCCGTTCCCAGAGGGGAAGGCTCTGTGGCCGTTACCAGGGCGCCTTATGTGGAACTTCAGTCTTCTGGGGAAGAAGAAGACACTATGCCCAATGTTGTAAATTTTTCAGTTACTTCCCAGGAAACGGGGGATAAGGGGTATGATATTGTCCTGAATCTCTTTCCAGAAGGAACGAAACTTTACCGGAAGGACAGTTCCATGAAAGAACAGCAGGTAGAGACTGCAACAGGACAGAAGGAAAAGAAGTACCTGTTTGATGCATGGGGACAGCCTATCTATAAGAGGGCGGATGCAGAGAATACATATCCCAAACGCAATCCTGATGGAAGCTTTGTTACAGAGGAGATTACGATAAATGCTGTGATCTCGGCTATGGGTACAGCGCATCTGCAGTCTGTAAACGAAACGATTGTGGCGGAGATCCTGGAGAGCAATCCTGACGGAGGGGATGACTGGGACGGAAACCAAAAGCCTCTGGAGTCCGGAGATAAGAACAGTTCTCAGTTTTTGTATATAAAAATGAAGACGGAGGCAGCGCTTCGGGGCTGTGGGTTTGAAACGCCAAAGAGAATAAAGGCAGCAGGAAACAGCAAGACCATCGAATATTCCGGGAGGACAGAAGGGATTTTTAGCGAAGGGGTACGTCAGGGCGAGCCGGATTATCTGGGAATATCAGGGGCCGCACCAGGAGAAACAGCGGAAAAAACCGTGTACGGACAGCCTGTCATTGCAATAGAAATTCCCAAGCAAAAGCAGGATGGAAGCCTGGTAACGGTGGCAGATGCGGTTCTTTCAATCGTAGATTTTTACGGAGGAAATCCATGGTACAGCTTTGGAGGGATTCATGATTATAAGGAAACGGATAAGGGATGGCAGTTTCGGCTTTATGCAGGGGCAAAAGGAAATCCCGCCGACTTTGTGGTGCCGGGCAGAACCCAAAAAGAGCATACGATTTATCACAGGATTCCTTGGGTTCCTGACATCAGTACAGAAAGCCCCAGATGGGTTTATGTAAAGTATGGGGGCAGTCTGTCCGGGGACAATTTTGGAACATATGAAGATTTTAAATCCTGGCAGACTTTGGGACAGTATCGGTGCAGCGCTGTTCTTGTAAGTGATGCCAGGGCGCTAGGTGACGGGACCATTGAATCCAAGACTATAGAGAAAAATGTATACTATGCAGTAGGGGAAATTCTCCAGGAGCCTGACAAAAGCCCTATACAGGATTATGAATGGGTGGATGTCATGGACATGACAGTACAGACTCAGGAAGTTTATACCTGGACGGAGATACCTGTTACATATAAAAACCAAAGCCTTGCAGGACATGGCCTTGGAAGATTTGCAGACGCCTATGGAACCATAAAAAGTGATAAACAGGAATCACTGGTTACCACATACAAGCTGGTACTGCCGCAGACACACATTACCCTGACCCAGACGGATCTGGACAGATTTCCGCCGGACTGCGGCTTGGCCGTGGGCGATACCATAGGGTTCGGAGATTATATGCTTCGGGCCGTGGGAGCGCAGGTTCAGGTGTATCTGGATTATGAAAAGCAGGCCATGACAGGTGGCGGCGTGTATGTAAAACCGGTAAGCCTTATTTATGCAGGGCAGAAATATGCTTTTCAGGACGGAAGCGGGAAACCGGGAGAAGGCACCAGAAAGACTCCGGTTGGGATTCAGGAGCGAGTTATCGGACAATCAGTGAAAGTGACAAAAGCTGTTTCCGGGGCAGATTCTCAAGAAATAAAACCAATGGAAAACTTCCGGTTTAAAATCTATCTAAAGAGTAACTTGGAACGCCTTTACCGTGATGAAATGGGAAATGTGGTATGGATGGACAGAAAAGGAAACGAGACAGAACCAGGCCAGCTGAATAAATCTTATCCTGCTCTTGTACCGAAAATTTATACAAAAGCAGCCCATAAAACCGCGCCCTTATATAAAAATCCTCAGGACAGCATCATAGTTAATAGAAATTTATACGGGCTGGACAGCGGACTTATAAGCGGACAGGGAAATTCAGGATATACGGCGGTTCTAGAGATGAATTCCGGCATGTATAATTACGAAAAGTTTTTTGATGCCATTGCTGTTGCTAACAAAGACAAATGGAAAGATGCCTCCCCGTCTTACACCTCCCACCGTCCCCTGGGCAATATGGCAGACCTCACGGATGCCGCCGAGAAAAATATGGCAGCATCGGATCATGTGCGTCAGTTTGCCATCGACTGGTATCTGGATCAGGAAGTGGAAAAGCTTATAAAAAGCGGCGACTGCGTAAGCGGCGGGGATAGCAATACTGGTTTGAGAGAGGATGGGATTGGGATTGCCTACAGCGATCAGCTTTATGATCAGGCACTGCTGGAGGCTATTAAAAAAGCAGATAATTATCTAAAGCCGTTTTTTGCTTATGATCTGGATGCTATCTATGCGATTAGGTGGGATGGGGAAGACGGCGGAGGGAAGGATAAGGACAAAACTACTCTAAGTGCTGACCGCAAGGAGGCAGGCTGGTGTGCCGGCATTTCGCAGGCTCTTCCCTACGGAACTTATGTGGTGGTAGAGCAGCAACCCCAATATGCCAGCTTGGAAGATTTAAAAAACCGGCATTATGCTACAGATTTGCCCAGGGAAATCCAGGTCCCTGCAGTTTATGAAAGTTATGAGGGGGCCATCAGGATTCCGGAGAACATGAATGCCTACTATGAATATCATAAGGAATTTTCGCCAGAAGAACTGGCAGCCAGATATCAGATCCGGTTTAATCAGGAAAACCACATAATCAAGGCTAACAATAATTTCGGCGATTTTGAAATATATAAATACGGCATGTCTATGGGAAAGATTTCCAATGGCGCCGCCCATACTGGAATCGGGGACTACTTTGCTCTGACGCAAAGTCAATTTAAGCCGCTTCCTAATTATTACAATGAAAAGGACAGCCGGAATGCAGGAGACGTATTATATTATCTGACAGAGGGGATGAATGGCAGAGAAGGCATTTCTGCAGTTTACCGTTACAGCTCTGTTTCGGAAACAGGAAGCGGAATAAGCATGATGGGGGCCCTAAAGGCCCATGATAAAGAGTATGCCCAGGCCCTGGTGCCATGGAGCATGGCTGCGTCTGATAATGAGCAATCAGATATGAGGCCCCTTTCAGGCGGGGAGAGCAGCTACCGCGGTTTTTCCTACGGGAAATTTACGGACAAACCGTATAAGAGCAAACTGCGGATAGAAAAGCTGGATTCGGAAACCCATGAAAACCTTCTTCATGACGGGGCCATATTCCGAATATACAAGGCTGGCCGGGATGAATCTCAGTATGGAACCGGAGAGGCCCAGTTCTATAAGGAAAGAACGCGGATAACCGGAACGAGACAGTTCCTTGAGGGAATGGGAGCATCTGATATAGCTCAGGAATCCAGGGATATTTTGGGAGAAGGAGAGCTTTACAGCGGCTATGTATCAGAGGGAACTCCTGTATGTGCTGAAAGAGATCAGATTATTCTCAGGGATAACTATGGGGGCAAGACAGGAGATTTTAGGGCCTATACTACTACCAGAGACGGTGCAATGGCAAATTTAGAGGGAAAAGAAACCATTTATGGAGATCAGAATGCAGGATACCTTGAGACGCCTCAGGAATTGGACGCAGGAGCTTATGTTCTTGTGGAGATAAGCCCGCCTGCAGGATATGTCAGGACAAAGCCAGTGGCCTTGGAGGTGTATGGCGATAAAGTAGCATATTACAGGAAAGGAAATATGAAAAACAGAGTATTGGCCACGCTTTATAAAAGGGCAGGGGAGCCAGGGGATCTTATGGGGACTTTATTAAAACAGGATGAAAATCTGGCCCGCATCTATATTGAGAATACCCCAATAAAATTAAAGATTGAAAAGAAAAAGAACCCCAGTACTCAGGTTACTTATAAACTAGACGGGCGAATAGACGGAAGCCTGGAAGAGATTGGCGGCAATCCGGCCTATGAATATGCTTACAGCCAGGGAAGATATCTTGGCTATGGATGGAAGAAAGGAGTCCTGGAGTATTTAAAACAGCTAAAAGACGCAGGGGTTCCGACAGAGATCGTCTACCATGGAGGGACATTTGCCGGATATGGCTATGTTACAGTGGATGCCAGGAAATGGAAGGAGGAAAATCCTTATGTGGCAGGAGCCGTAATGACTCTGTATGAGGGGCTGGAATTAAAACCTTCAGGCGATACAGAAGACTATGGATTTGACGGCCTGGTTGTTGAGCGCAGCGTTAATGGCAATGTGACAAGGATGTATGTAAAGAGAGGGTATGCGGGAACACATACGGAATTTCTGGACACCTCTTCTGACTCCCAAGCCGGGAATAATCAAAGCGGCACTGAGGACGGAACCTGGGATGCAGTGACTGTGGAGCGGCCGGATACGGATATTTTGTACTATGATCTTGGGAATCTGGATGTGTTTACGGAGATGCGGATTGACGGTGTAACCATAAAATTCGGCTATGACATGAATCATGAACTGGTTGAACTTGAGCAGCTGGAGGAAGACAGGAGAAACATTGTCCGGACAGACAGAGAACATTCCATATTTGCATTTAAGGGGGGAGTGCCTTATCTGGAACTGACGGGAGGAGACTTTACGGAGATGGACTATAAGCCTGGAGACAAGTTTTTAACAATGCCTGGCAATGCGTTGCTGTATCATGTGGACAGGGATGGAAACAGGGACGCACTGGTAGATCCCTATACGGGGATGGCTTATGTGCAGGGGGAGGAAACGGACAGTATTTATGTATGGCCAGTAACAGTTACAAAAGATAAATCAGGACGCAAAGTCGGAGTTGATAAAATCACAACGTCCAGGGTAGCTGAATCAGGGGAACACAAAGCAGGATATTTGACAGGTTCCTGGAAGCCAGATGACGGAGAAGAGAGCCATAAGATGGCGACAATGATACAGAATTTCCGAAAAGAGAATATGGACGGAGAACCAGTGTATCATGAAAATAACGGGAGCTTTGAGAAATTTATGCGTCCAGTCTTGGACCAGCATGGGCTGCCGCTATATTTTACTTCCAGCAAAAACAAATATGAGAAGGAAACTTCTCTCTATGACAGAGACGGCGATTTGACACGGCAGAAAAGTTCTGATCTTTTAGGCGATTACCAAAAGGCATCTTACCTGGTAAATAACTGTGATGAACCGGACAATCAGAAAGATCCTGTATATCACCGGATGGGGGAAAGTTATTTAACAGAAAACACATGGATAACCGGAGAAAAAAGCCCCAATGATCCTTTTAACAGGGAGATGACAAGGGGACAGGCAGATATTCTGAAAAGAGTACCCGCAGGAGTCTACATTATGGAGGAGCTGAAAGCCCCTGATGGATATGTAAAGGGGCTCCCGACAGCTGCGGTCATAGAGGAGACATCAAGAATTCAGACAGCGGCTATGGAAGATGACAGCACAAAAATCATGATGCAAAAATTAGACGGCACCACAGAGTACAACTATGGAGTGCTGGACATGAATATAACAGATTCGTCTGGAAACCATCCTGAGATAGGGAGCCTGCAGGAGAAGAAAGGCAGCTTTGGCCATGGTCAGGTACAAGGAGTCAGGCTGGAACTTTATGGAACCGCAAAACAGGACAAGGCAGTTCTGACTTGGGAAACAGGAAAAGAACCTTTGTATGCAGAAGGACTGCCGCAGGGCAGCTATATTCTGAAGGAAACTGCGGTGCCGGAAGGGTTTGTGGCGGCTGCACCTGTGAAAGTAAGGGTAGACAGCATTGGGCAGGTACAGAATTTTAAGATATATAATGACCACACCAAAGTAGAGTTTGAAAAATACATTTTGGAAGACCAGGACAAGGTACTGATGAACGGAGCCGGATTTACCCTTTATGAGGCAGTTATGGATGAAAAGGGACTGGCAATGTCTGACGGCGGAAACACAAAATATAATAAAGGAAAGGTGATTGATACATGGGTCAGCGATGACGGAACCATTTATAAAGGGTTTATGACTGCATTTGAAGAAATGTACCGGGAGCATGGAACTTCAGGGCGGAAGGTGTCATGGAATGCTGAAGGAAAAGACTACGAAGCAGTCTATATATCTCATAAGCAGATTGACGCTTCAGAAGCAGGGGGAGTAAAGTCCAAATTTCCCACTGCGGCAGATATAAGATTTCAGACCTTGGAGGGACAGGAAATACGCATTGTGGTATATGATCAGAAGGAAAATCGGCAGGGAAGACAATTTACTTATGAATATCAGTTTGACTACAGAAGACTTCCTGATGTAAATGAGTATGCGGTTTCATATATAACAGAGGATGGCATGAGGCGCATAGATTATCTTCCGGCAGGAAAAAGTTTTGTTTTGTCAGAGACAACACCGCCCAAAGGCTATGGGGCAGCGGATGACAGGCTGATTATAGTTGAAGATACAAATCAGGTGCAGAGACACAGTGTGCTGAATCAGAGCAGTGTTCTTTTGATATCTAAATGTGCGAAAGAAGAGGAAACTCAAGTAAAAGACATGGGGGAACTGTCTGGAGCCCGTCTGGCACTATACCGATGCAGTGAAGAAGGGGAATTGATTCAGGAGCCCCAGTATTTGGCTGCAGAGTGGGTCAGCGGTTCAGACGGCGTTTATACAGAGGCAGATCAGATAAATGGGCGCATTCCTGAAGGATGGAAAAAGGGAGACAAAAGGCCTCATGAATTGACTCAGCTTCCAGCCGGCATCTATTATCTGGTAGAGCGGGAAAGCCCGGACTATTATACCTTGATGGAACCGATAAAGATAAACCATGATCAAAATCAGCAGGTTCAAATTATCCGGGCATGGAATACGCCTGTTCAGGGAGAATTGGAAATAGTCAAGACAGATAAAGAAGGAAAGCTGCTAAAAGGTGCAGTATTTGAGCTTACGGCTTACAGAGGGACGCAGCGGAAGCCGGTTTTGGAAAAGAGGCTTAGTGATCAGGACGGAAAGATTATCATATCAAATTTACCTGTGGGGGAGCGGTCAGAAGACGGAGAGATTATACCTTACAGATACCGTTTAAGAGAACTAATACCCCCTCTGGGATACGCATCGGATCAAAAGGTGCGTACATTTTGGTTTCAGCCTAATGAAAACGGAGATTCCTGGGAATACGGACAGAAGGCGCATAAAACAGTTCAGGCAGTAAACGAAAAGACGAGAGTCTATATTAGAAAACAGGATTTCGAATCCCCAAAGGAATGGGTTGCAGGAGCGCAGCTGGCAATCTGCCGTGTTACCGGCCGCGACGAACAGGGACAATATGTTTATGATGAAGAAAATCCGGTTGATATCTGGATAACCAGACAGGAAGAGAGCCATGTTCTGGAAGGTCTGACAGCGGGAGAGACTTATGTTTTACTGGAGAAGAGTGCGCCAAAAGGTTATGAACAGATGAAGCCGTATGTGTTTACACTGTCAGAAGACGGCAGAAGAATCTGTGCCGTAGACGGGCAGATGGGAATGGTGACCGTTAACACTTATGAAAAAACCGACATTATCCGTTCTGTTAAGGTACAGGGACGCTATGCGGTAAGGGCAGAGGTGGAACTGTGCAATGCAAAAGGGGAAGCAATTGCGTCATGGACAGCAGGAGGAGACGGGCACACATTAAACGCAGCAGACGGCATCAGGGAAAATGAGATTTATCATCTGACAGAAACTACGGTTTACAGTGACGGTTCCAGGGAGCTTTCCAGACGCATGACAAGGAGATGCCATCTATCAGAAGACGGAACCTGGGTAATTCCGGACAGAAGGGCAGACAAGGTAAATGTAAAACTTACCCATGAGGACGGGACAGAAATTAAATCGTGGGAACCGTCAGAGATAATGCCGCAGATAGAAGTAGAAAATCCTGCAGCGCCGGAAAATCCCAAAATCATCATAAACCACGGGCAAGGAGCCCTGAAGGTTTCTGATATGGTGTCAACAGTTATTGCCTGTACGAATACATCCCATAATCCTGCAGATATAACATTGACAGTGAAAACAGGATCAGGAGTTATGGTTATTGATCCGGGAGAGGGAAAACTGGAAAATGGACAGATCCAGTATGTATTAAGGCAGGTCAGGCCTGGGGAAAGCAGGCAGGTTCAATTTGCATCGCAGCTGTTTCCTGAGACAAAAGAGATGACAGCAGCCGTGCTCTTGGAATGTATGGGAAAAAGGCGAGAGGAAACGAAAACCGTCCCCATATTGCAGAAAAACAAATTGACCGTCTTTTATGAGGTGACTGGAACAGGGAAGAAACAGGACGAAAACAATGAACCGAGGGATTTTCAGATATTTTTATACAAGGCGTCAGGGGAGGAGATGAAGGGAACCTATGCCTATGACGGAAGCAAGAAAGGCAGCCTTCGAAGCGGAGATATACTTACTCTGTCTGCCAATGATTTCGTGATGATCGATCCAGGGAAGCTCTATCGGGATATTAACTATGAAGTTCTGGATTTAGAGCAAGGACAGAGCTTAAAAGGACAAGCAGGAGCAGACACAGGAGCCTGTGCATTCTTTTCCAGAGAAGTAACCGACAATACACAGACAGAAGTTTTTCAAAAAGGGCGGCAGTATCAGATTCTGGAAACCACATATTACAATGACGGCAGCAAGAGGGACAGTTATAAAATGCGGTTTTTCCTTGGCAATGAGGTATCCATAGAGGGTGTAACTGCCATGGACAGAAAGCAGGCAACTGTCATCAGCAAAAGAGACATTGCAGGACAGGATGAACTGGAAGGCGCCCAGATGCAGATACGCGGATTGGATGGGACGATTTTGGAAGAATGGGTATCAGGGAAGGAACCTCATTTACTGAAGGCAGTTCTGATACCGGGGGAAACCTATGTCCTTCATGAGGAGTCAGCTCCAAAAGGCTATGGTTATGTAGAAGACATTCTTTTTCAGGCTGCAGAGGGAGAATGCGTCAATGAAATTATAATGGAAGATAAAAAGACCCGTGTGATCTTCAGCAAAAAGGATATTACAGGCGAGGAAGAAATTCCATTTGCAATGATGCAGATTCTTGATAAAGACGGTAATGTGGTGGAGAATTGGATCTCAGGTTCAATTCCTTATGAAATTGTCGGAACACTGGGGGCAGGGGAAACCTACAGACTTCATGAGGAGGCTGCACCAGATGGATATAGCTACACCGCAGACGTACCCTTCACCGTATCATTGGATGGAAGTATTGACAGGGTAGAGATGAGAGATGCGCCTACCCATGTGGAAGTCAGCAAAACTGATATTACAGGGGATAAAGAACTTCCCGGAGCTCAAATGGAGATTTTGGATGAAAGCGGGAAGGCAATTGTCCAATGGACTTCCACAGAGAAACCTTTTAAACTGGTGGGCGTGCTGAAGGCAGGAGGCACTTACACATTGCGGGAGTCAGCAGCACCAGACGGCTACGCCTATGCAGCAGATATAAAATTTACGGTTTCTAAAGACGGCAGCATTGACCGCGTGGTTATGAGAGATGAAACCACAAAAGTAAAAATCGCAAAGACAGACAAAAAGACAGGACTGCATTTGGAAGGGGCAGATCTGGAAATAAGGACTTTAGAAGGATCGGTGGCAGAAACCTGGATCAGCACCGACACTCCCTATTTGATAGAAGGAAAACTACAGGCAGGTCAGTCCTACATTGTACGGGAAAACAGGGCTCCTGCAGGCTACCGGATGCTGGAGCACAATATTCGTTTTACGGTTCCAAAAGATGCCAAAACCATAACTATAGCAGTTGAAAACCAGAAAAGGCCATCCCACCCCAATGTGCCGCCAGATAAGGAAAAGAAGGAGGTAAAAAAGGAACCAGAGAAGACAGGAAAAGTATATACAGACTATTGGACGATTATGGAGGCCCATGGAAAAAGGTCGTATCAAAGTTTTACAAATTTAGAAATTCCTAAAATGGGGGATAGGGGTCAGGACACAGCCCTTTACAAATGGCTGGCATATATGGGAGGGATGTGTCTTTTAGCAGCATGGCTGGTAAAGAAAGGCAAGCGAAACGGAAAGCTTTTAACTATGTTGTGCGTCAGTCTGACAGTGGGACTGATGGCAGCAGGTTCAGCGTATGCTCAGACAGTGGAAGTGAAGCCGGAGGGGCAGCTGGTAGTGACAGGAGATGTATGCCAGGATGAAAGTCAGCTGCCGGAAATATTGCCAGAAGCCTATTATTATGGAGATATGGAATACATACGACAATCCTATCAGATAGTGACAGCCATGACAGAAGAAGGAACGAAGGATGTGGAAGATACGATCATTTATGAGGAGGTGGAACAGACAGATACTCTTCCTGAGACAGCAGAGATTGTGGTGACAGACCAGAGATATGGCATGGAATATAAAGAGAGTTTCCCGATAACAGATGTACAGTTTTATAATTGGAGATGGGTAGCAGGATTTGAGCTTCCGATTACAGTAGAGGAGGCAGATGCCCGAATTTATGAGATAAACGGGGTGCAGGTTCCGGCACAGGAGGAACAGCCGTTTTCAGGCTATGAGAACGAATTGCTGATGCTGGCACAGATCAATCCTGATTATTATCGGATTCAGGACGTTAGGTGGGCAGGTGAACCGTGGATTGGAGAAAACGGAAAGATTTACAGAAATGCCATAGCATCAGGAGAAAAGTATGTGGCTGACTGCAGGGCAGTTTACGGCGGCAGGGCGGTTTTAGAGCCGGTGCAGGGTGTGGCCTGGCAGGCAGTATATGAGAAAGCAGCAGATGAGACAGAACCGGCGCCGGATAGCAGCCAGAAGGAGGCATGGCGGCTTCATGTTTTGGAAACTTCCGGTGCGGCAGAATGCGTACAGGAAGAGCAGGTGAAAAAGGCAAAATTGCAGATCAGCCTGGAGCAGGTGGTGTTCTCAGTGGGAATTATCTTGTTTCTTCTTCCAGCCCTGGGGATTTTTATTCGGAGATATCAAAAACGCTCTAATACTTTAAAAAAGTGAAATTTTCTGGTATGATAAGAAAAGCAAGAGAAGAGGAGGAACAGGGTATGAGAGAGTGCGGAATCCTGCTGCCCATAGCCAGTCTGCCGTCAAAATACGGTATCGGAGCATTTTCAAGGGAGGCATATGAATTTGTAGATCAATTAAAGGAGGCAGGGCAGAGTTATTGGCAGATTCTGCCGCTGGGACCTACAGGATATGGAGACTCCCCCTATCAGTCATTTTCTGCATTTGCAGGAAACCCTTATTTTATTGACTTGGAGCAGCTGATAAAGGAAGGGCTTTTGACGAAGCAAGAATGCCGGAAGTCAGACTTCGGTGAAGATAACACTCATATTGATTATGGAAAATTATATGAAAGCCGTTTTTTGCTGCTGAAAAAGGCATTTTTGCGGTGGAAGAGTCAAATGGAGGATCAGAACATCCATATTGATATCCTGTTTGGGAGGGAACTGATTGAGGAGACGAGGAATTATTGCTTTTACGCTGCTTTAAAATGTTATTTTAAAGCAGCAAGCTGGATTCAGTGGGACAGGGACATAAGGCTTCGGAAAGAGGAAGCTATAAAAGAGTATAAAAAGTTTTTGGCAGAGGAGATTCAATTTTATGAGTTCCAGCAGCTTATGTTTTTGAAACAATGGAGGAAGCTGAAAGACTATGCCAATAAAAAGGGAATCCGGTTTATTGGAGATATCCCTATTTATGTGGCATTTGACAGCGCTGACAGCTGGAGCCATCCGGAACTGTTTCAATTTGATGAGGAAAATATGCCTAAGGCAGTGGCAGGATGTCCGCCAGACGCATTTTCTGCAACAGGACAGCTGTGGGGCAACCCTTTATATGACTGGGAGTATCATAAAGCGACAGGATTTAACTGGTGGATGCAGAGAATGAAATACAGCTTTGAACTGTACGATGTGGTGAGAGTGGATCACTTCCGGGGATTCGATGAGTACTATGCCATTCCGGCAGAAGAGGAGACGGCTGTTAACGGAACATGGGAAAAGGGTCCAGGGATTAAGCTTTTTGAAACTATGAGGGAAACCTTTGGCCAAGTGAACATTATTGCGGAGGATCTGGGCTTTTTAACTCCCAGTGTGCATAAGCTGCTGGATGAAACGGGATTTCCGGGGATGAAAGTGCTGCAGTTTGCGTTCAGCACCGGGGAGAGGAGTACTTATCTGCCATATTTTTATGACCATAACTGTATCGTTTATCCAGGCACTCACGATAATGATACGGTGCGGGGATGGTATGAGACGATGGATGAAGACGAAAAGCAGTTTACCAGAGAATACCTGAATAATGTTCATACGCCGGAAGAGGAAATTTCCTGGGATTTCATACGGCTGGCTGTGGCCAGCGTGGCGGATTTAGCAGTAGTTCCGCTGCAGGACTATCTGTGTATTGGAAAAGAAGGACGCATCAACACGCCGTCTACTCTTGGAGGCAACTGGACATGGAGGATGAAAGAGGGGGAATTTACGCCGGAGATCAGAAAAAGATGCAGAAAGCTGAATGCTGTTTACGGCAGATGTCCGGAGAACTGACTGCCTTTTAGAAAGAATATGCCTGCAGGAGTTCAGAGGAATATGATGCAGAAAGCCGGAGATCGGCATAGGTGCCAAATCTCCGGCAGAAACATATTTTCGGTAAAGAAAAAAGATGCTATACGGTTCCTTCGGAGCTTTCCGGGGGAACTTCTCCCGCCTCACTGGGGGGCAGCTCATTAAGGGAGAACGTGGTCAGGTATTCATTGCCGGACATATCTCTGACGGATACGGACAGTCCGTTGGGGTCCATTTGAAAGGAGACCCTTCCTGTAGCTTTATCTACGCTTAAAGGCAGAATCTGCTGTCCAGAAGAAGTATGGGCGACAATGGAAGCATAATCAATGCCGGACTGGACGTCTACAACCGTAAAGGAAAGCAGCCCGTCTTCGGAAACATAATCCTCTATGGCAGGCGGTTCATCATCCAGGATATCAATATGTTCATATTCCAGAAGTGCCATGCCGTTAAAGTTTTTCATATACACTTCAAGGGAACCATTATGGCTTATGGTGGAGCGGTATGTTTTTTTGCCTATTTTAACCAGATCCAGAGGCTCTGAATCCATTTTTATAGTTACTTCTTTAAGCGGCATAATAGACTTAATGGTAAAGGTTACATCTGTAGTCCGATAATCATTGGTTCCTTCGATTACCACTTCGTATTTGGGCTTTGTGGTAACCAGAAAAAAAATAATGCTGTTTACTACAATAAAAGGCAGTATAAAAAAAAGCAGCAGCTGAACCAGATCTGAGCTGGGAAATGAGTTGTTGCACTTATATGGACGTGATGAACGTGAAGAGCGGTATGTATGTTGGCTCATAACAAGAAGGACCTCCTTTGCAGATATACAACTTATAGCATATCAGAAAACAGAGGTTCTTACAAGTTTATCTTCTAAATTCTTTGAAGTTGTGGTAAGATAATGTAACGGTTTAAGTCTTTGAATTAGAAAAGTTTGGAGAAAGCAGCAGGCAGTGAAAATCCCCGTAAGCGTAAAATGTTCTCCCGGAATCTCTCCTGCACCTGTTTTTGCGGCAGATTTTCCGTCATATGCACATAAATTTAATCAATGTACGTTCTGCGTACGCCTCATAAATTTATGCACATCTGACAAAAAATCATCTCACAAAATCAGGCATAGAGAGACTCCGGGAGTACATTAAACAGAGAGGAGCCCTATGATTAGGAAAGCAGCAGAATTTGCCGCCAGGGCCCATGAAGGTGCTCTGAGAAAAGGAAGTAAAATTCCGTATATTTCCCACCCTATGGAGGTGGCCATGATCGTTGCATTGATGACTGACGATAAAGATATTATTGCTGCGGCATATCTTCACGATGTGATTGAGGATGCCGGTGTAAGTTACCAGAAACTGGAGCAGGAATTCGGGACCCGCATTGCGCAGCTGGTTAAGAAGGAAAGTGAGGATAAGACGAAAAGCTGGATAGAGCGGAAACAGGCAACCATTAACAGGCTGATCAATGCCCAAAGAGAGGACAAGATTCTTGCCTTTGGGGACAAGTTAAGTAATCTCAGAAGTACAGCAAAGGACTATATGGTGGTAGGGGACGAAATCTGGGAGAAGTTCAGGGCCAAGGACAAGAAACTGCAGGCGTGGTATTATGAAAGCATGGTGGACAGCTTTGCAATTTTTGAGGGGCATCCTTTTTACCAGGAATATCTGTGGCTGTTAAACCTGGTATTTGAATGGAAGACAGCTTTTTCATTGCACTCCCAATAGAAACATGCTAAAATGGACGACATCTATAATAACAATCAGGAAAGCTTAGAAAGGATATCCATGATGAATATACTTTATCAGAGTACCAGGGGAGGAGAGCAGGATGTGACTGCCTCCCAGGCGATTTTAAAAGGATTGGCTTGCGATGGGGGGCTGTTTATGCCCACAGAGATACCGAAGCTGGAGCGGAGCATGAGGGAGCTGGCCGGAAAGTCCTACCAGGATACTGCATACGAGGTTATGAAGCTGTTTCTTACAGATTTTACAGAAGAAGAATTGAAAAGATGCATAAACTGCGCTTATGACGATAAATTTGATACGGAAGTAATTGCGCCTTTGGTAAAGGCAGGCAATGCATATTATCTGGAACTGTTTCATGGCAGTACCATTGCATTTAAAGATATGGCTTTGTCAATTCTGCCTCATCTGATGACAACGGCTGCAAAAAAAAATCATGTGGAGCAGGAGATTGTGATTCTTACCGCAACGTCAGGGGATACAGGCAAGGCGGCCATGGCGGGGTTTGCCGACGTGCCGGGAACCAGGATCATTGTATTTTATCCAAAGGACGGAGTCAGCAGGGTGCAGGAACTGCAGATGGTTACCCAGAAAGGGGATAATACGGCTGTAGTGGCTATTCACGGCAATTTTGACGATGCTCAGACTGGGGTAAAGCATATCTTTTCTGACAAAGAATTTGGCAGGGAGCTTGCTGACAAGGGATTTGTGCTCTCATCCGCCAACTCTATTAACATAGGAAGGCTGATTCCGCAGATTGTTTACTATGTATATGCTTACGGGCAGCTTTTGAACCACGGGGAGATTGATGAGGGCGAGAAGATTCATGTAACGGTTCCTACAGGCAATTTCGGCAATATTCTGGCGGCATATTTTGCAAAACAGATGGGAGTGCCTATTGATAAATTGATCTGTGCATCCAATGACAATAAGGTGCTGTATGATTTTTTCCAGACAGGAATTTATGACAAAAACAGGGAATTTTTGCTGACCATATCTCCGTCTATGGATATTCTCATTTCCAGTAACCTGGAAAGACTGGTTTATTTAAGCACTGGATGCAATGCCAGCCAGACGGCAGACCTGATGGCTTCCCTGGCAGAAAACGGGTCTTACACGGTTAATGAAACCATGAGGCAGAGGATGGCTGATTTTATAGGAGGCTTTGCTACCCGGCAGGAAGATGAGGACGCTATCAGGAAAGTATATAAGGATACAGGCTACGTACTGGACACCCACACCGGCGTTGCATGTGCGGTGTATGGGAAATACAGGGCGGATGCTTCTGATGCAACCAAAACAGTTATCGCATCAACAGCCAGCCCGTACAAGTTTTCAAGAAGCGTTATGGAAGCCATTGCAGGGGAAGAACTGCCAGAAGACGAGTTTTCTGTAATTGACTGCCTGCACAAAGTTTCCGGCTTGGAGATTCCGCAGGCTGTGGAGGAGATCCGTTCTGCGCAGATCCGTCATACCAGAGAGTGTGAGACTGAAGAAATGAAGAAAACGGTAGCGGAAATTTTAGGAATATAATTCTAAATCATCTTTTCAAATTTTATAGAATGTTGTATACTTAAAACAAATGCAGGCTCTGCCGGCAGATGAAGTACAATTATAAGAGATGGAGGGTTTTGATTATGTTAGTATCAGCAAGAGACATGCTTGAAAAAGCAAGAGAAGGCAAGTATGCCGTAGGCCAGTTCAACATCAACAATCTGGAGTGGACCAAATCTATTCTGCTGACAGCAGAGGAGCTGAAGTCTCCCGTAATCCTGGGCGTATCTGAGGGCGCAGGCAAGTACATGACAGGCTACAAGACAGTTGTAGGCATGGTAAACGGGATGCTGGAAGAGCTGAATATTACGGTTCCGGTAGCGCTTCATTTGGATCACGGCAGCTATGACGGATGTTTAAAGTGTATCGAGGCAGGCTTCTCATCTGTTATGTTTGACGGCTCCCACTATCCCATTGAAGAGAATGTGGCAAAAACCACGGAATTGGTTAAAATCTGCAAAGATAAGGGACTTTCTCTGGAGGCAGAGGTTGGCTCCATCGGCGGCGAGGAAGACGGCGTCGTAGGTGCAGGCGAGTGCGCGGACCCTGATGAGTGCAAGGCTATTGCTGATCTGGGAATTGATTTCCTGGCAGCAGGCATCGGCAACATTCATGGCAAATATCCGGCAAACTGGGCTGGCTTAAGCTTTGAGACTCTGGCAGCTGTTAAGGAGAAAGTAGGCGATATGCCTCTGGTACTTCACGGCGGAACGGGAATCCCTGCCGATATGATTAAGAAGGCTATTAGTCTCGGCGTTGCCAAGATCAATGTGAACACTGAGTGCCAGCTGGCATTTGCAGAAGCTACCCGCAAATACATTGAGGCAGGCAAAGATCAGCAGGGCAAGGGATTTGACCCGAGAAAGCTTCTTGCGCCAGGAGCAGAGGCCATTAAGGCTACGGTGAAAGAGAAGATGGAACTGTTCGGTTCCGTAGGAAAAGCGTAAGCTGCCGCCGGAAGAAAATAGTAAATTCTGTTATTGTGTTATCGAAGTAATGTACAGCGGCGTTCTCCTGATTTCGGGGAGAACGCCACTTTTTATATAGGCGTCACGCAATACCTTACATGGAATGAAGAAGCAGGAAAAGGAGAGGATGGAGAAAACGTGAGCGAGATTGTAAATGTTGTGGAGATTTTTGGCAAAAATGTATTTAATGAGACGGTTATGAGGGATTACCTTCCGAAAGGCGTTTTTAAGAAACTAAAAAAGACCATTGAGGACGGCGCAGAATTGGACCCTTCCATTGCGGATGCAGTGGCCCATGCCATGAAGGACTGGGCGATTGACAGAGGTGCGACACATTATACTCACTGGTTCCAGCCGCTTACAGGAGTTACAGCGGAAAAACATGATTCTTTTATCTCTGCTCCTGATACAGAAGGAAAGGTAATTATGGAATTTTCCGGCAAAGAGCTGATTAAAGGTGAGCCGGATGCATCCTCTTTTCCATCAGGCGGCCTGCGGGCCACATTTGAAGCCAGGGGATACACCATGTGGGACTGCACCTCCCCGGCATTTTTAAGGGAGGATACACTTGGCGTTACCCTATGCATTCCCACGGCATTTTGTTCCTATACAGGCGAGGCGCTGGATCAGAAGACGCCTCTTCTCCGCTCCATGCAGGCAATTGACAAACAGTCTCTGCGCATCTTAAAACTGTTCGGCAATACAAACGCCAAGAGAGTGGTTCCCTCTGTAGGGCCGGAGCAGGAGTACTTCCTGGTCGACAGGGAAAAGTATCTTCAAAGAAAAGACCTGATCTATGCAGGCCGTACATTGTTCGGGGCCAGGCCGCCTAAGGGACAGGAACTGGAGGATCACTATTTTGGCGCTATCCGGGAACGGATCGGCGGCTATATGAGAGAAGTAAACCAGGAGCTATGGAAACTGGGCGTTACCTCCAAGACTCAGCATAACGAGGCGGCTCCGGCCCAGCACGAGCTGGCGCCTATCTACGATCAAGTTAACCTGGCCGTAGATCACAATCAGATGGTGATGGAGACTTTGAAAAAAGTAGCGGGCCGCCACGGTATGACATGCCTGCTTCACGAGAAACCTTTTGCCGGAGTAAACGGGTCCGGAAAGCATAATAACTGGTCTTTAATTTCTGACGACGGCATAAACCTTTTAAATCCAGGGGAAACCCCTCACGAAAATATTCAGTTTCTTTTAGTTCTGGGGTGCATTATGAAAGCTGTTGATATTCACGCTGACCTTCTGCGTGAGTCTGCCTCTGATGTGGGCAATGACCACAGGCTGGGAGCAGACGAGGCGCCGCCGGCCATTATCTCTATTTTTGTGGGAGAGCAGCTGGAGGATGTTATTGACCAGCTGTGCAGTACAGGGGAAGCGACTCATTCTAAAAGCGGCGGAAAATTGATGACTGGCATTGCCACGCTTCCGGATTTAGATAAAGACGCCACAGACAGAAACCGTACATCGCCTTTTGCATTTACTGGCAACAAGTTTGAATTCCGCATGGTAGGCTCCTCTGATTCCGTTGCACCGCCTAATGTGGTTCTGAATACCATTGTGGCGGAGGCCTTTAAAGAGGCAGCCGATGAACTGGAGCAGGCGGAAGACTTTGAGTCTGCTGTTCATGACATGATAAAAAGCCTGCTGGCAGAACACCGCAGAATCATTTTTAACGGGAATGGGTACTCTGACGCCTGGGTTCAGGAGGCTGAAGACAGAGGGCTTCCCAATATCAGTTCCATGGTAGATGCCATTTCAGCTCTTACTACAGAAAAGGCAGTAAAACTGTATGAAACCTTTGACGTATTTACCAGAGCGGAACTGATGTCCCGGGCAGAGGTGGAGTATGACGCCTATGGAAAAGCAATTAATATTGAGGCCAGAACTATGATCGATATGGCAGGTAAGCAGATTATACCTGCAGTTATCAGATATACCACGGAACTGGCTAAATCCATAAGCGCAGTGAAGGAAGCATGTCCGGACGGCGCGGCAGATGTCAGCGCACAGACAGAGCTTTTGGTAGAAACCTCGGCGCTGCTTTCTGATATGAAGAAAGCCCTGGCTTCCCTGGAAGACGTGACGGCAAAATGCAGCGCAATTGAAGATGCCTGTACCCGGGCTCACGCATACCATGATAAGGTAGTTCCTGTTATGGAAGCTCTCAGGGCGCCTGCAGACAGGCTGGAAATGATTGTGGATAAAGAGCTGTGGCCATTTCCAAGTTATGGTGATTTGATTTTTGAGGTATAAAATGTAAAAATCCGTGAGAAAACCTGATACGGAATGTACAGAACGCATCACCTGGCGGGGCAGGCGAATCCTGCTTCCAGAGGTCAGCCGCCATCCCTCTCGGGGAAGTTTTGCCATAAAGGAGTGACTCTTTTAAAGATCCTGTCAAATATCCGGCAAACTTAAACCCGAAAGGGGGCGGGGCTTTGGTTTTGCTGCGTGATAGTTTAATCAGCTGGATAAACCAGCCTTTCTTCCGAAATCTGCCTGAGAACCTGCTTTAAATACTTATCCGCCAGGAATTTCGCCATAGGCAGATTCATATCCAGATAATTGCCGCAGTCTTTCGCGGCGGCTCCTGGCACTTCCCCCTCAAAATCCCTGATAAATTCAAACATCCGCGTCATAAGAGGAACAATATCGCTGGACTGGTAATGTCCAGCCAGAAGCAGATAAAACCCGGTGCGGCATCCCATGGGGCCGAAATACAGAACCCTGTCTTTAAATTCGGGATCATTTCTTAAAAACGTAGCCCCCAGGTGTTCTATGGTATGAACCTCTGCCGTATTCATTACAGGTTCAAAATTGGGCCGGGTCATGCGGATGTCAAACGTGGTAACTGTAGCATCGCCTGCCTGATCCCTGCGTGACACATAAACTCCGGGCAGCAGACGCAGATGATCGATGGTGAAGCTGGTTATTTTTTCCATAATAGTCTCCTTTTCTTTGGAATGGATTCATAAAATCCCCTGATGCCGGATTTTGCCGGCACATCCAATATCATAATAAGATATCCTAAGTATATCGAAAAACAGGGGAAAATACAAGGCAGTGGTCTTTCTTTTTCGTTCCCGCATAAACATGGAATAACGGAAAGGAGCATTTGGCATGAAGAATTGGTATCAATGTACGGGAAGGGAGACACTGGACCTGCTTGACGCCGGGGACCAGGGACTGACAGAAAAGCAGGCAAAGAGGAGGGAAAAGCAGTATGGGCCGAATGTTCTGAGAGAATCAGGCAGAAAACCTGTGTGGAAAGTATTTTTAGAGCAGTTTCAGGATCTCCTGGTTATCATTTTAATAGGCGCTGCCGTGATTTCCATGCTGACAGGAAGCCTGGAAAGTACGATTGTAATTTTTGCAGTAATAACCCTCAATGCGGTTCTGGGAACCATTCAGCACGAGAAGGCCAGAAAGTCTCTTGAGAGCCTTAAATCGCTGTCTTCCCCGCTGGCAGTGGTACTGCGGGACAAAATGAAAATCCAGATTCCGTCGAGAGAAGTAGTGCCGGGAGACATCCTGTATTTGGAAAGCGGCGATTTGGTGGTGGCCGACGGCAGGCTTCTGGAAAGCGTGTCTCTGCAGATTAATGAAAGCTCTCTGACAGGAGAGTCAGATGCTGTTTTAAAACAGACCAGGCCCTTGTCTGGGGAGATGTCTTTGGCAGACCGTACCAACATGGTATACAGCGGCTCCCTGGTAACCGGCGGCCGGGGGGTGGCGGTTGTGACGGAAACCGGGATGAATACGGAAATAGGCCGCATTGCTTCCATGATGAGCAGCACAGAGGAAAAGAAGACTCCTCTCCAGGTCAGCCTGGATCAGTTCGGAAGCCGGCTGGCAGCGGCAATTATGGTAATATGCCTGGTGGTGTTTGTACTGAGCATGTACAGAGGCATGGCCATGCTGGATTCCCTTATGTTTGCCGTGGCATTGGCTGTAGCCGCCATTCCCGAGGCGCTGGGGTCTATCGTAACCATTGTCCAAGCCATGGGAACGCAGAAAATGGCAAAGGAACAGGCCATTATCAAAGACCTGAAAGCGGTGGAAAGCCTTGGGTGCGTGTCGGTTATCTGTACGGATAAGACCGGAACATTGACCCAGAACCGAATGACGGTTAAGCAGGTGGAACTGAACGGAAAACTGCTGCCGCCGGAGCAGCTGGAAAAGGAAAATGAACAGCACCGCCTTTTTCTGCAGATCTGCGGGCTGGTAAACGATGCGGATGCAAAGAGGGAACAGGAGGTGGGGGACGCCACAGAGCTGGCGCTGCTTCATCTGGTGCAGCGGTGCGGCGTGGCGCCAGATGAACTGCGGAGGCGTTTTCCCCGAAGCCGGGAGATTCCCTTTGACTCCGGAAGAAAGATTATGAGTACCATTCATAAGCTTCCCCAGGGACAGATGCTCCTTGTAAAAGGGGCAATGGATATCCTTCTGGAAAAAAGCACCCGGATTGATGACAAGGGAAAGGTGCGTCCGATTACCTTCGGAGATAAAAGGGAGCTCATAAGGCTTCACGATACCTGTTCCTGTCAGGGGCTGCGGATTCTGGCGCTGGCTTACCGGCCTTTAAATGGAAATGAGGTCCTGCTGGGGGAGAAAAAGCTGGAGCGGGATCTGGTATTTCTTGGCATGGCAGCTATGATGGACCCGCCTCGTCCTGAAACAAGGGAAGCAGTTATGGATGCCCGGCGCGCCGGAATTAAGCCGGTAATGATTACAGGGGATCACAAAGTGACAGCCATGTCCATAGCCAGACAGATCGGAATCATAAAGGAAGGGGAAGAGGCGGTTTCCGGTTCCCAGCTGGATTCCATGGACAGAAGGGAGCTGCTGGAGAGAATAGGAAATATCAGCGTGTATGCCAGAGTTTCCCCGGAACATAAGCTCAGAATTGTAAAGGCATGGCAGGATAAAGGACAGATTGTCGCAATGACCGGAGACGGAGTTAATGACGCCCCTGCCTTAAAGCAGGCAGATATCGGCGTGGCTATGGGACAGACGGGCACTGAAGTTTCGAAAGATGCGGCTTCCATGATTCTTGCAGACGATAACTTTGCCACCATTATAAAAGCGGTGTCCAATGGGCGGAACGTGTACAGGAATATCCGAAACGCCATAGAGTTTTTGCTGTCAGGCAATATGGCGGGAATTTTCTGCGTTCTCTACACCACGGTTATGTCTCTGCCTCTGCCCTTTGCTCCGGTTCACCTGCTGTTTATCAATCTTCTGACAGATTCCCTTCCTGCCATTGCCATCGGTATGGAGCAGCCAGAGGGAGAGCTTTTGAACCAGCCGCCCAGGAACCCGAAGCAGGGAATCCTGACCAGGCGGTTCCTTCGGGACATTCTGATTCAGGGCGGGCTGATTGCGGTCTGCACCATGTATGCCTACCGCACCGGGCTGACGGAAGGCCATGATGCCGTGGCAAGCACCATGGCGTTTGCGTCACTGACATTGGCAAGACTGTTTCATGGATTTAACTGCCGCAGCAGCCATTCTATTTTCCATCTGGGGATCAGAAGCAACCTTTACACGGTAATGGCTTTTGAGGCGGGAGTGCTGCTTTTGGGGGCAGTGCTGTTTGCGCCGGGTCTGCAGGTGCTGTTTGCGGTTTCTGATTTAAGCGCCAGGCAGCTGGCTGTAGTAGGGGCATGTGCATTTCTTCCTACTGTGGTGCTGCAGGCGTGGAAAGTGCTTCGGGAATTCCGGAGGAAGATTACAGGGATTTAGCGGTTGCATTTGCCGGAAAAATATGTTAGGCTTAATATAACGTTGCCAAGAGAGAAGACGAGTGGGGAGCTGGTACGGATAGTCCGTATGGTTCTCTGCTCTTTTTTATGTCGGCATCAGGGGATTACAATTATTTTTAACAATGGAGGAGGACATTAAATGGCAAAGTACGTAATGGCTTTGGATCAGGGCACTACCAGTTCCCGGTGCATTCTGTTTGATGAAAAGGGGGAGATCCGAAGCGTTGCCCAGAGAGAATTTACGCAGATTTACCCGGAACCAGGGTGGGTGGAGCATGATCCCATGGAAATCTGGTCTTCCCAGTTCAGTGTCATGATGGCGTCCATGGCCAATATCGGAGCCCATGGAGAAGATATTGCGGCGATTGGCATTACCAACCAGAGGGAGACTACCATTGTGTGGGACAAAACCACAGGAATGCCGGTTTATAATGCCATTGTGTGGCAGTGCAGGAGAACGGCGCCTATGATTGACAAGCTGAAAGAAGACGGGCTGGGGGACAGGGTGCGGGAAGTGACGGGACTGATTCCGGATGCGTATTTCTCAGGGAGCAAAATTGCCTGGATTCTGGATCAGGTTCCGGGAGCAAGGAAGAAGGCAGAGCAAGGCCAGCTTTTGTTTGGAACTGTGGACACCTGGCTTATCTGGAACCTGACGAAAGGGGAGGTATTTGTCACTGACTATACTAATGCTGCCAGAACCATGCTGTTTGACATTCACAGGCTATGCTGGGATCAGGAACTGCTGGATTATTTTAGGATTCCTGCTTCCATGATGCCCAAGGTGAAGCCATCGAGCTGCATCTATGGCCATACCAACAGTTCCGTGCTGGCAGGAAATGTGCCTATTGCCGGAGCGGCAGGAGATCAGCAGGCAGCTCTGTTCGGCCAGTGCTGTTTTGAAACAGGAGACGTGAAAAATACATACGGAACCGGCTGCTTCATGCTGATGAATACCGGCGGGAAAGCGGTAAAATCAGAACACGGGCTTCTTACCACCATTGCCGTAGGAATGGAGGATCATGTGGAGTATGCTTTGGAGGGAAGCGTGTTTGTAGCCGGGGCCGCTATTCAGTGGCTTCGGGATGAACTCCGCATGATACGGACAGCGGCCCAGACAGAGGAGTACTGCAGCATTGTGCCGGATACGGCAGGAGTCTATGTGGTACCTGCATTTGCAGGCATGGGAGCTCCTTATTGGAACCCCTATGGGAGAGGAACCATTGTAGGCCTTACCCGGGGGGCCAGCAAGGAACATTTTATCCGGGCAACCGTGGAGTCCCTGGCTTACCAGGTCAGCGACCTTTTGGAAGCTATGGAGCAGGATTCAGGTATTCCCATGAGAGAGCTGAAGGTGGACGGAGGCGCAAGCGCCAATGATTTTCTCATGCAGTTCCAGGCTGATTTGCTGGGCGCCAGGATTGCCCGGCCTCAGTGCATTGAGACAACGGCCCTGGGGGCGGCATACCTGGCCGGTCTGGCAGTGGGGTACTGGAAAGACAAAAAGGAGATTGTAAAGAACTGGCACATTGACAGATGCTTTGACAAAAAAATTGACGAAGAACAGCGGTCGCAGCTTCTGAAGGGATGGAAGCGGGCGGTGAGGTGCGCCCTGGCATGGGCGGAGGATGAAGAAAAATAAAATTTTTTCCGAAATTCAAAAATATGATAAAATTTTATCAATACTTGACGGATTGTGGCAGATGTGGTAGGATAACCAACAGATAGATAATTACCTGTGAGATGAGAGCAGCAAGGTATGATTTATGGAATTGATCCATGGATTTACCTTGCTCTTTTTTTCGCTTTACACCACAGAAGCAGACATCTTAGCCCTTAAGCGGGGAAGGCCTTCATACTGCAGGAGAAAGGAACAGGTGGAAAATGTTAAGCAAACTCATGTCGGCAGCAGAAGGATGGTCTACCGCAGCAATGATCATCCGCATGGTTTCTGCTTTAATCATCGGTACAGTCATTGGCATTGACAGGGCTCTTAAGCGGCGGGGAGCAGGGATCAAGACTCATACTCTTGTATGCCTTGGAGCGGCGCTTGTGATGATGACCGGACAGTACATTAAGATGAACTTTGAAGGCAATATGGATATTGCCCGTATGGGAGCCCAGGTAATCAGCGGCGTTGGTTTTCTGGGAGTTGGAACCATTATTGTTACCGGCAAAAATCAGATCCGCGGTTTGACGACAGCGGCAGGGCTGTGGGCATGTGCCTGCCTTGGACTGGCAGTGGGGATTGGTTTTGTGAAAGGCGCATTTATTACCCTGATTCTGGTGATGTTCACATTAAAAGTTCTGACCAGGCTGGACATAAAGCTTCTTATGTATGCAAAAGTGTTTGATCTGTATATTGAATTTCCAAACAATCAGTCTGTATCGGAATTTATGGAAAGGCTTCACAAGATGGAAGTGAAGATCTGCAACATGGAACTGAGCAAAAGCAAGATAAAAGGGGAAGGCCCCAATGCGATTATCTGCATTGAGGTACATAGCCGCAGCCAGAGGCATAATGTCCTGGAAAGCATCCGAGGCATGGTATGCGTAAAGCATGTAGAAATACTGTGACGGGCAAGCCGTAACAGTGCATGAAAAAAGGAGAGACGATATGAGTGGATTGCAGTATGACGTAACGATTATTGGCGGCGGCGTAACAGGAGCTGCAGTGGCCAGGGAATTGTCCAGGTATCAGCTGAAAGTATGTCTGGTGGAAAGGGCGGAAGACGTGTGTTCCGGAACCTCCAAGGCTAACAGCGCCATTGTCCATGCCGGCTATGATGCCGCAACAGGTTCCCTGAAGGCTAAGATGAACGTGGAGGGGAACCGGTTGATGGGCGAATTGTCTAAGGAGCTGGATTTTGCGTTCCGCAGGAATGGTTCTCTGGTCTTATGCTTTTCAGAGGAGGACAGACCGGCTCTTCAGGCCCTTTATGAGAGAGGCGTGGCCAACCATGTTCCGGATTTGAAGATTATAAGCGGAGATGAAGTGCGGGCCATGGAGCCAAATGTTACGGAGGAAGCAGTGGCAGCTTTGTATGCTCCTACAGGCGGCATTGTGTGTCCCTTTGGACTGACGATCGCATTGGCGGAGAACGCCTGCGACAACGGAGTGGAATTCAGGTTCCTCACAGAGGTAACAGACATTGCCGGGATAGAGGGCGGATATAAGCTGGCAGTAAAGGGAAAAGAGGATATTACCACCAGATTTGTGGTAAATGCTGCAGGAGTTTACGCAGACGTGTTCCACAATATGGTAAGCCAGGAAAAGATTCAGATTATCCCCAGAAAAGGCGACTACTGCCTGTTAGACCAGGAGGCCGGCAAACATGTGGATAAGACCATTTTCCAGCTGCCAGGCAAATACGGCAAGGGAATCTTAGTTGCGCCTACGATCCACGGCAATCTTCTGATCGGGCCTACAGCTACGGATATTGAGGATAAAGAGGGAACTTATACTACGGCAAGGGAATTGGCAGAGGCTATGGAGAAGTCTGCAATCAGCGTGAAAAACATTCCTTACCGCCAGGTAATAACCTCCTTCTCCGGCCTGAGGGCTCATGAAACTCATGATGAATTCATTATTGGGGAAGCGGCAGAAGGCTTCTTTGATGCGGCAGGCATTGAATCTCCTGGACTTTCCAGTGCGCCGGCCATTGGAGCGTATCTGGCAGAGATGATTGCTAAAAAGTCAGGAGCAAAGAAAAAGCCAGACTTTATTGCCACGAGAAAAGGCATTCCCCATGTTGCCGCCATGAGCAGGGAGGAGAGGGCAGCGCTGATCAAAGAGCGTCCGGACTATGGAACTATCGTGTGCCGATGCGAGAATGTCAGCGAGGGCGAGATCGTAGACAGTATCCGCAGGACTTTGGGAGCAAGATCCCTGGACGGAATCAAACGGAGAGTGCGCCAGGGAATGGGGCGCTGTCAGGCGGGATTCTGCACCCCGAGGACTATGGAAATTTTGTCCCGGGAAGCGGGAATTCCCATGGAAGAAATCTGTAAAAATCAGCCCGGCTCTGAGATGATCGCGGGAGAAGCATAGGAGGGAAAAAGATGACACATCATGATATTGTAATCATTGGCGGAGGCCCTGCAGGCTTATCTGCAGCAGCGGCGGCGAGAAAAGCCGGAATCCAGGATATTCTGATTCTGGAGCGTGACGGAGTGCTTGGAGGCATTTTAAACCAGTGCATTCATAACGGCTTCGGGCTTCACACGTTTAAAGAAGAACTGACCGGGCCGGAATATGCTTCCCGCTATATTGACATGGTTGAAGAGGAGAAGATTCCCTATAAGCTGAATACGATTGTAGTTGACATAAATAAAGACAGAGAAGTTACATATATCAACAAAGAAGAAGGCCTGGTGACGATTCAGGCAGGGGCGGTAATTCTGGCTATGGGCTGCCGGGAGCGCCCCAGAGGAGCTCTGAACACTCCCGGATACCGCCCGGCAGGAATTTACTCTGCAGGAACAGCCCAGCGCCTTATGAATATTGAGGGATACTGCGTTGGAAAAGAGGTAGTAATACTTGGTTCCGGCGATATCGGCCTGATTATGGCAAGGCGCATGACGCTGGAGGGAGCAAAGGTCAAAGTGGTAGCCGAGCTGATGCCTTACTCCGGCGGCTTAAAGAGAAATATCGTTCAGTGCCTTGACGATTACGGCATTCCTTTAAAGTTAAGCCATACCATCATTAATATTGAAGGCAAGGAACGCCTTACCGGCATCACTTTGGCTGAGGTAGACGCAAACCGCAATCCCATTCCGGGAACAGAGGAACATTATTCCTGCGACACGCTTCTTCTCAGCGTGGGGCTGATTCCAGAAAATGAATTGTCCAAAGGAGCAGGAGTTTCTATGAACCGGGTTACCTCCGGCCCAAATGTAGACGACTGTCTTGAGACAGAAGCGGAAGGCATTTATGCCTGCGGCAATGTACTCCATGTGCATGATCTGGTAGATTTTGTATCTCAGGAGGCGGCTCTGGCAGGTGAGAATGCAGCGGCCTATGTAAAAGAGGGGAAAAAGAAGGAAAATGCCCATAAAGTGCCTCTTCTTGCGGAAAACGGCGTCCGGTATACAGTACCTCAGGTTTTAAACGTAGATACGATGAAAGACTCTGTGACAGTGCGCTTCCGCGTGGCTGACGTTTATAAGGATCGCTATATTGCCATATACTATGATGACAAGCTGATTTCCCGAAAGAAGAAAAAGGTTCTTGCTCCAGGCGAGATGGAGCAGGTAGTCCTTAAGAGGAGCAGCTTTGAAGGATATCCGGAAATTAAGCAGATTAAGATTTGTACGGAGGTGGAGTGATGGGAACAAGGAACCTGATTTGTATTGGGTGCCCTCTGGGCTGCCCGGTAACGGTAACCATAGATGGGGATGATATTAATGTAACCGGCAACACCTGCCCGAGAGGGGCGGATTATGCCAAAAAGGAAGTTTTAAGCCCTACCAGGATCGTGACCTCCAGCATCAGGGTAAATAACGGAGTCATTGCCAGAGTATCTGTAAAGACAAAAAGTGATATTCCAAAATCAAAAATCTTTGATGTGATGAAAGAGATCCAGGCGGTTCGGGCAGATGCTCCGGTGGCCTTAGGGCAGGTTCTTATTGAGGACTGTGCGGGGACAGGCGTGGATATCATTGCCACAAAGAGCGTAAATCGCCTTTAGACGCAGGAAAGCCTGTCTGCATCCCCATTAGCCCCTTTATTGCACAGGTGCTAAGCAGACAGAAAACTGCGGATTGCCTAATAATAGATTTCGGCTGGGCGGCACCGGGACTTCCCCAAATATTCCCGATGCCGTTTTGCTGGCCGGAGCCAAAGGACAGAATGGAGAAAAACGTGGAGAGACATAAAAAGCCTGACAGCGGCAGGCAGGCACAGAACCGGGCAGATCTGCTGGAAAAGATAGGGTTATTTGTTTTGGATATGGATGGCACTTTTTATCTGGGCAGCCATGTGATTGAAGGCGCCATTGATTTTGTCCGGTATGTGGAGAAGAAGGGGCGCAGAGTGTTGTTTTTTACCAATAATTCTTCCCAATCGCCAAAAGTTTATATGGATCGGCTGTCTCATATGGGCTGTCCTATTACAAGAGATCAAATTATGACTTCAGGGGATGTGACCATTGCATATCTGAAGGAGAACTATGAGGGTAAAAGGGTTTATCTGGTGGGAACTGAGGCGCTGAGAAAAAGTTTTCAGGAAGAGGAGATCTGCCTGTGGAAAGAGGGGGACCCTGTTCCGGATATTGTAGTTGTAGGATTCGATACTACGCTGACATATGAGAAACTGTGCAGAGCCTGTGGATTTATCCGCAGCGGAGCGCTGTTTTTAGCCACCCATCTGGATTTAAACTGCCCTACGGAAGACGGCTTTATACCGGACTGCGGTTCGTTCTGCGCCGCTATTACTGCGTCTACGGGAGTTAACCCCAGATATCTGGGCAAACCTTTTCGGGAAACTGTGGATATGGTGCTGGTGAGGACCGGAGAGGAAAGGGAACGGGTAGCCTTTGTGGGGGACCGCCTTTATACGGATGTGGCCACGGGGGTAAACCATGGCGCATGGGGATTCCTGGTAATGACAGGGGAGACGAAAGCGGAAGATCTGGAAAAATCCCAGGTAAAACCAGATGCAGTCTTTGCGTCTCTGGGAGAGATGAAAACTTTGCTGGAAAGCCGCTGCGGAATAGAAAAAAAGCCTTGAATTCACAGGGGTATGGCAGTATAATAGGCGGCGTAGAAAACAGGAAGGGACTCTAAAAAGATGAAAATATGGGCACACAGGGGCTATAGTGGAAGGTATCCGGAAAATACGATGCTGGCTTTTCGCAAAGCGGCAGAGGCCGGGTGTGACGGGATAGAACTGGATGTTCAGCTGACAAAGGACGATGTGCTGGTTATTATCCATGATGAAGTCATCGACCGTGTTACTGACGGTACAGGCATGGTAAAAGATTATACCTATGAGGAACTGAAAAAGTTTAATGCCGCAAAGAAGTTTCCAAAAGTGACAGACTTTGAGCCCATACCCACATTTGACGAGTATTGCGCGTGGGCGGCGGAGGCTGGCGTGCTTACTAATATTGAGATAAAGACCGGACGCTACTATTATGAGGAAATTGAAAAGAAGATCATAGATGTGGTCCGGCGCCATGGCCTGGAACGTAAGGTGTTATATTCTTCATTTAATCATATGTCCCTGGTTAAAATAAAGGAATTGGAGCCGGAGGCCCAGTGCGGTGCTCTTCTAAGCGAGGCGGGAATGGGCAATGCAGGTTATTACTGCCATGCGCAGGGATTTCAGTGGTACCATCCGGGGTATAAAGGGCTTACAAAGGAACTGGTGGACAACTGCAGAAAGTATGGGATTGGTATCAATGTCTGGACGGTTAACACCATGGATGAACTGGAGCGGCTGGATGAATGGGAATGCCAGGGCGTGATTACCAATTATCCGGCAGTCTGCAGAGCATGGGTTGAGTACAGGAACAAAAGATAAGGAAAGGCAGCAGATAAAAAGGACGTTTGACTTTTTATCTGCTGCTGTTTGATTTTCTGAGGAGATTGGTGTATGATAGAGAGGTTGGGAGGGGTGGAACATGAACTTGGAAGATATTTTCGTATCTTCTCCGGTGATTACAGCGGTAAAGGATGATATTGGCCTGGAGCACGCCATGAAAAAAGAGTGTGCGATTGTATTTATTTTATATGGAACCGTATGCAGCATACCATCAATTGTAGAAAAGGTAAAAGAGCATGGAAAGCTGGCCATAGTACATGTGGATTTAATCGTAGGGTTAAGCTCAAAGGAAGTGGCAGTGGACTACATTAAGGAACATACCAGGGCAGACGGAATTATCAGCACCAGAGCCGCTATGGTGAAACGAGCCATGGAATTAGGGCTTATCGGCGGTCAGAGGGCGTTTCTCATTGACTCCATTGCCCTGGAAAACACCAGGAAACAATTGGCATCGTTCCAGCCGGATTTTATGGAAATTATGCCGGGAATGATGCCCAAGATTCTCAGGCAGATTCGGGAGAACACGTCCGTGCTTCTTGTTGCGGGAGGGCTTTTGTCAGATAAACAGGATATTATGGCGGCATTTCAGGCGGGAGTTGATGCGGTATCCACAACCAAGGAGGATCTGTGGGAGGTTTAGGAGGCGTAATATGAAGATATTGACATATGAGGTAGAAGGCAGAAAGAAAGTCGGCATCTGGAACCGCGAGGAAAGCTGGATTTATCCCCTGGAAGGTTTTGCCATGGAGTACCGAAACATGCAGGAGGTTATCGAAGGCATAAGCGATTCGGAGATTCAGCTTCTGAACCATATGGCAGGGAAAGACCCCTATGAGGTGAGAGGGGCTGTCCCTGTGGAACAGACAAAGATTTTGGCGCCTATCGAGAAACCCAGGCAGGATGTTATCTGCCTTGGGATTAATTATATGGAGCATGGGGAAGAGTCGGCCCGCTATAAGCATGAGGACTTTGACGGAAATCGCCCGTATGCCATCTATTTCTCCAAAAGGGTCAACCGCTGCACGGCGGATAAGGAAGGGATTCCGGCTCATAAGGATATGGTGGACAGCCTGGATTATGAAGCAGAGCTGGCAGTGATTATCGGAAGGGATGCCAGAGGCGTATCCAGGGAGGAGGCAAGAAAGCATATATTCGGATATTCAGTGGTCAATGATGTCAGTGCCCGGAATATCCAGATGCGGCACCAGCAATGGTTTTTCGGAAAGAGCCTGGACGGCTTTTTTCCTATGGGACCATGTATTGTTACGGCGGAGGAGATTGAATATCCGCCGCAGCTTGGCATTCGCTCTTATGTGAATGGGGAATTGAGGCAGAACAGCAATACCGGGCTTTTGATTTTTGATATTGATCATGTTATCAGCGAACTGTCCAGGGGGATGACACTAAAGGCAGGGACTATAATCGCTATGGGAACACCGGCAGGAGCAGGCATGGGATTTGAACCGCCAAAGTTTTTAAAACCAGGCGACCATGTATGCTGCGCCATTGAGAAAATCGGCAGGATTGACAATCCTGTTGTGGAATAACTTAAAAGAAAAAGGGGAACCTGATCTATGCATCAGCAGAATTACATAAAGGGATTGAGGGAAGGGATTCCTGTGGGGCTGGGATATTTTGTAGTGTCCTTTACCATTGGGATTGCTGCCAGGAAGGCTGATCTGACACCTTTGCAGGCTGCGGTCATGTCCTTTACCAACAATACGTCAGCAGGGCAGTTTGCCTCTTTTGCCCTGATTGCTTCAGGGGCGCCGTATTTTGAGATGATCATATCCCAGGCAGTGATTAACCTGAGATATTGCCTGATGTCCTGCGCCCTGTCTCAGAAACTGGATGGGAAGCTGCCCTTTTATCATCGGTTTTTTGTGGCATTTGGGGTAACCGATGAGATTTTCGGGCTTTCAATATCCCAAAAAGGGAAACTGGACCCATGGTATACCTATGGAGTTATGAGCGTGGCGGTTCCAGGTTGGTCTTTGGGCACGCTGACAGGAGTGCTGTCCACCGGAATGCTGCCTCAGACATTCTTAAATGCCATGAATATGGCTCTGTATGGGATGTTTATTGCTATCTTTATGCCTGCGGCAAGGGAAGACAGGAAACTGCTGCCGGTTATCTTCATATCCATGGCATTAAGCGCCGCAGTTTGGTGGCTGCCAGTATTTGATTTCATTTCATCAGGAATGAAGATCATTATTCTTACCCTGCTGATTTCCATAGGGGCGGCTGTGCTTATGCCGGTACCAGAGGAGGAAACATGAAAAATTATATGTATATTCTGGTAATGGCGGTGACCACGTATTTAATCAGAGTGATCCCGCTGGCGTTCTTCAGGAAAGAGATTAAGAACCGGACATTTCGCTCGTTTTTAACTTATGTGCCCTATGTAACGCTGTCAGTGATGACGTTTCCAGCTATTTTGGAGGCTACGGAGGAGCTGTGGATTTCTCTGGCCGGATTTGGGGCGGCTATGATTATGGGATATTGCAAAGTAAGCCTGTTTGCAGTGTCTATGGGATGCTGCCTGCTGGTGTTCTTGCTGCAGATGCTGTAATGGGCAGGCCGCTTTTCGGCACCGCCATGAATGAAAAGGGTTTACTGTGAACCTTGCGGGGGATGCACACAAAATGCCAGTTGCCAGAAGGCGGCTCATTTGGTAAAATAAGTAGGAATTCCCAGATACTGTCAGGGAAAATAACGAAACACACAAGGAAAGGAACTTATGAGTATGGCTAATCCAATTGTAACAATCACCATGGAAAGCGGCGATGTGATGAAGGCAGAGTTATATCCGGAGACTGCGCCTAATACGGTTAATAATTTCATCAGCCTGATTAAGAAAGGCTTTTATGACGGCCTGATTTTCCACAGGGTAATAAGCGGGTTTATGATTCAGGGAGGCTGCCCCCAGGGCACTGGTACCGGTGGCCCGGGATACTCGATTAAAGGAGAATTTGCCCAAAACGGTTTTGCCAATGATCTGAAACATGAGCCGGGGGTATTGTCCATGGCCCGCTCCATGGCTCCGGATTCAGCAGGCTCTCAGTTTTTTATTATGCACAAGAAATCGCCTCACCTGGACGGAGCGTATGCGGCCTTTGGCCGGATTACGGAAGGGATGGAAGTGGTGAATAAGATTGCAGACGTAAAGACGGACTATGCAGATCGTCCCATGAAAGAGCAGAAGATCCAGTCTGTGACAGTGGATACCATGGGGACTGAGTATCCCATGCCAGAGGTTTGCTAAAAACTGCTGCGCTGTCAGGGAGGGATAAAAGCCGTGACAAAAGAATATTTGGTTATGATAGAAAACCAGCAGCATACAGTGACAGTATCAGATGAGGCAGAGGCTCTCCTGGCCGCAAAGGCGGCTGGGAGAGCCTCTGTCGGCTTGTGGAAGAAGGAGGGCAGCCAGGAACTGTCCATGACAAAATACCTTGCGGAGTCCTGGGATGATTTGGATTCGGAGTATCTGGAGCAGGTAGTCCGGAGGCATCTGGGACTGCCATGGACAGTAGCCCAAACCCGGCGGCTGGTAATTCGGGAGTTTCAGGCGGGGGATGAAAGAGAGATGCCGCCGGAGAGAGAAGAAAAAGAAGGCTATCAGGCATTTCGGAACAAGGAATTTTTAAAGGAATACATTGAGTGGCAGTATGGCTTTTATGGCTACGGCATTTGGGCGGTAACAGAAAAGAGCAGCGGAAGGATTGTGGGAAAAGCAGGAATTATTAATCTTGCCGGAGATTGGAAGAGCGCTGGGAATTTGGATGCGCTTGAACTTGGATACCATATTTTCACTCCATACAGGCGAAAGGGATATGGCCTGGAAGCATGCGAAGGAATTCTTAAATGGTACAGGGAACATCTGGACTGTTCCCTGTATGCAAAAATAGACGCCTCCAACAAGGCGTCCATAAAACTGGCTGAAAAGCTTGGATTTACGGTTAAAGACCAAAAATATAGCGGATCAGGGCAATGGCAGTTTCTGTATGAGTGGAATTGCTGATGATGCTAAGGTATGAGGCGCCTTCTGACAGGTTCATAACACGGGCAAAATCAGTTTCGGAAATATCCAGGGACACTGCCAGAGACTGGCCGCTGCTGTCCGGGAAAAAGACAAGGCGGCTCTCTGCTGCGGAGAGGACATCAGCAGGAAGAAGCTGGCTTAAGTCCGCCAATCCGTCCATGGAGCCATAGTGCTCCAAGCTCTCCCGGTCGGCTATGAGAACATCCAGATCTTTGGATGCTACCAAGGCGGAAATCTTTGCCATAGAAGCATAGCTGTATTCTGTGGCGGCGTCTCCGTAGGCGATAAACATGGTTTCAGCATAGACAGGCTGTTTTTTTTCAAACCCCATAAGAGCATGGAAATCTTCCTCCAGGACAGAGGTATCAAGTTCTGACTGGCTGTTTATGATTATACAGTGCAGCGCAGGATGGATCGTAGAGTTATAAACAGATGTAATGATAACGCTTATTATTATGGCAGCGGCTATAATGCCGCCTATATGGAACTTATAATACTCCCAGATATACCAAAGCTTATCTTGAAGGGACATCTCTTTTAACTTCTGGCGTTCCGCACGGATCTCATTTTTTAACTGTTCTTTCAGAGACATGGCAATCCCCCGATTCCCGTATTAATATAAAGCTATCTGTACATTATACCACACCTCCAGTGCGTTGTTCATAAAATTTCTATGAAATCAGGGCGCGAAATTGATTTTTTCCCGTATATCCGATATAATGAAAAGGCAACCGGCCCCATAAAGCAGGTGCAGGAGAGAATCCGTGAGGATATAAAATAAGAAAAGAGGAAAAGGCCTATGCTATCAGGTTTCTTTAACTATGACAATCCGGTATGGCGGTTTATCGGAAAATTTTGGGATGTTCTGATTATCAATCTCTTGTGGATTGTGTGCTCTATCCCTGTTTTCACCATAGGAGCCTCCACTACAGCCATGTATTACGTTACGCTGCGGCTTGCCAGGGATGATGACGGATACACGATCCGCTCCTTTTTTAAATCGTTTAGGGAGAATTTTAGGCAGGCTACGGCTATTTGGCTGATTTTCCTGGTTACAGGGGCGCTTTTGGCATTTGACATATACTATTTTGTCAGATTAGCTTCGGTTTCCACATTCCGGACTGTGATGATTACCGTGTTTTTAGCTATGGCCTTTATCTGGACGGCTATGTTTACGTATGTGTTTCCTCTGCAGTCCAGATTTTATAATCCTGTGAAGCGGACTATTTTTAATTCGTTTTTCATGTCCATCCGCCATGTGTTTAACACCATAGGGATGCTGGCAGTAGACGGAATTATAGTATTTGTGGCGTTAACCTATGTCCCCCAGCTTACGATCTTCGGTGTGGCGCTGATTGCATTTTTTAACTCCTATCTTTTTAACAGCATCTTTAAAAGATATATGCCCAAGGAAGAAAAGCCGGCGGATATGGAGCTGCGTCCCCTGTTTGCGGATGAGGAGGAGAAGCCTCTGGATACGGGAAAGACGTCTTAGCTATGCTATGAACTGGTACATCATCACATAGTGGCAGAAGCTTCCGCCCATAACAAAAAGGTGAAAAATCTCATGGGAACCAAAATTCTGGTGCCTGGAATTAAACAGGGGGAGCTTTAATGCATAGATGATCCCGCCTATTGTGTAGATGATGCCGCCTGCTAAAAGCCAGCCGAAAGCAGCTGCCGGAAGCGCTCGGACAATTTTTCCGAAGGCCAGCACGCATACCCAGCCCATGGCGATATACAGGAAAGAGGAAAACCATTTGGGACAGGTAATCCAGCAGGCTTTGATCAGGATGCCGAAAAGTGCGATGGACCAAACCAGCGCCAGAAGCCCCCACCCCGTCCGATCGCCCAGAACCACCATGCAGACAGGGGTGTAGGTTCCTGCAATAAGGATAAAGATCATCATATGATCTACTTTTCGGAGAAGCTTGTTAACCTTGGGGGAAATATCCAGGGTGTGGTAAACGGTGCTGGCGGCATAAAGCAGAATCATGCTGGCAATAAACACCGCCAGCGCAGGAGTGGCCAGTCCGCCTGCATCATGGTATGATTTTAACAGCAGCGGGGTAGCTGCCAGAATGGCAAGAACCATGGCTATGAAATGGGTAATGGCGCTTCCAGGGTCCTTGATATGCAGTCTGCTCATAAAAATACCTCCTTTTAATGAAAAAATGATCTATTTAAACAAAGTGTTCAAAACCTTGCTATGTAGTTTTTAAAACTACATTATCCATTTTCTTATACTATACATTAAGGAGTGGAAAAATGCAAGGTTTTTTCAAATATTAAGAAACAGGTAAGGAATTCAGCCATATGATACCGAACATATTATACGAAGATAAAGATATTATTGTTGTGAAAAAACCGGCAGGCATGGAATCCCAGTCAAGCTCTTCCTTTGCGCCGGACATGGTCAGCGAAATTAAGAAACATATCCACAGTCAATATCCACAATCCAGGGAACCCTATGTGGGAGTTATCCACAGATTGGATAAACCTGTGGGAGGAGTGATGGTATATGCTAAGACAAAAAGTGCAGCTGCCGCCTTAAGCGGGCAGGTTCAGAGCCGGAAAATGAAAAAGGTGTATATGGCCGTCGTTTGCGGAAGAATTGTGGATAATGTGGAAAACTTTGTGGATTATTTGTTGAAAGACAGCCGGAATAATGTGTCGAAGATTGTGGAAAAGGGGATAATAGGGTCGAAACGTGCCGAATTAAGGTATCAGGTAATTGGCAGCGTGGAGATTCCGGAGCCTTTGTCCCTGGTGGAGATAGAGTTATCCACAGGCCGTCACCACCAGATTCGGGTTCAGTTTGCGGGCCATGGGCTGCCGATTTGGGGAGACAGCCGGTACAACCCCCGGTTTGCCGGCGGAAAGAAAACAGGGGAATCTTTGGCCCTATGGGCATGGAAGCTTACTTTTTTTCATCCCCGCACAGGTAAGGCCATGACGTTTGAGGCCCAGCCGGAGGGCAGGATGTTTGAGGAGCTAAAAAAATGAAAAAATTGGTATATGCAAGATAGGTAACCGCACTGGGAATATACGGAAAAGATGGATAAAACTCTATAATGACATGATACATAAGACTGTGACAGAAGGGCATACTGATATCGTACAAATGAAGTACAAATCAAAAACAGGCGAGTCCATGGTTCAGCCGTGTAAAGAACTGAAGATGGAATAGCGCTGGGGGAGCCGTAAGGCTCCCCTGTTTTTACATATTAATCTGCGGGAAGTCCGCTGTGGTAGGAATAGTTGCCCAATTCCCGGATAAGAGAGGCAAAATCGGATTCTGCATCTGGCTTGCTGCCAGCGATGGCGCGATTCAGTATATAGTATACGGTACGGCACTTGGCCAGACACTGCCGAAACAGCTCGGGAAAGGAGGCGGTGGAAGCCATCTGCTTATTCCAGGGATTGCACCATACCTCATGATCCAGGTTCAGGCTCCATCTGGGGTTTGCTACCTGATCCGTTACCAGTTTCCGCGAAGCTATGGGATTGGGCAGAAATATGGATTCAAAGAATTCAATGCTGCTTCGCTTTTTACCGGATGGATCGGACAGGGTGCGGCAGCCAAACCGAAGCGCCAAAATGGAGCGGTGAACCATTCTGGGGGAAACCTGAAAATTGTTCTTATAGGATAGGGGATAGTAGGCCTCATTGATGCATGAGGAAAGCAGCCGGGAGATAAACTGGGTTTCCTGGCCGTTAAGGCAGATGGTAGCTGCCTGGTTAAATTCGGACGGTTTTTTCTTTTTATATTTTCTAAGAAGCAGGGCATCAATATCATTTTCCAGTTCCGCATGAAGACCATGGTGCTGACTGCTGGGGTTGTTAATGTCATACTGGATGCGGCCATAGACAAAAGGGTGGCAGATGGAGTCCCCGATGTAATGGCACAGATATCCGCAGAAATAAGCCAAGGCCTGTTCACGCTGCTGCTTTGACTGGATGCGGATCATCTGGGACAGGTAGACATCAAAGAACAGGCTTACATTGTGTTCATGCATATAGGAACCTACATTGCGGTAATCCCGGTGGCGGAGAATGGGGATGTTATAAAAAAACATATCCGGCCCCTGCAGCCCAAGCTGATAGAGCCAGCGATATTTAGAAATAATGTGTTTCAGCGGGGTGGAGGGAAGATCGTTAAATGCTTTCATCCCTAGAATGTAGTGTGTGGTAAATCCAGGCATAAGGAACCTCCGTTTTATATGGGATATTATGTTAACTGATATTTTTGATATATTGGCACCGTATTTCATTATTCTCTGTCCACGGCTGCCGCACTGCGGGCAATAGACTTGCCTTTTCAATTATATCATGTTTTTTTTAGAGGTGAAAGAGCCTGGTAAAAAAAGATGCTGGTTCTAAAACGATTTGCAAAATTATATCAACATTGTTCCAAAAATCCAGTGCCTCTGTAACTGTACTCAAACAGTTTCAGAGGCACTAAAAATTCAATTTACTTTTTGGAAGTGCAGGGGGAGGCGGGGAAACAAGGAACCCATGCTTTTAAAAGAAGTTGTCAATTCGTTTTTTAATATCTATTGGATTCAAGTATTTTAACAAATATCCATCCGCCTTTAAGGACAGAACCTTTTTTACGCTTTCCTTGTCATCTTTGCAGGTCAGAAAGATAACCGGAATATCCGCAAAGTCCTTCTCTGAACGGAGCATCTCCAGCACATGGACCCCGTCGCAAATCGGCATTTCATAATCTAACAGCACCAGATCCGGCCTGTCAAGAGTAATTGACCGGATTGCTGCCATTCCGGAACTGGCATCTGAAACATCGTAATCCTCAGAAAGCAGCCGTTTGATTCTTTGGCGTATGGTGATGGAGTCATCTACAATAAGAATTTTCCGCTTGGTATTCTTTTCCTTCTCCATAAGATATTTTTCGACTTCAGCCACGGCATTGCTTACATTAAGAGGAATCCAGAAGCTGTTCTCAAGCAGATGGGGGGCAAAGACGCAATAAGAAAAATATCCTTCATCCGTGCTGAATAAAAGGCTGACCTGGGGCTTTTTCTTTTCAAAGATGTCATGGAATTGTTCATAGGTCAGGAGATTTTCCTCTGTCATGTTATAGGAATGGATAGAAGGGTAATGATTCATAACATGCCTCACAAACTGACATGCCGTATATCTGACCGCATTAAGCAGCATAATATCCAGCTTGTCAGATTTGACTCCCATTAGCTTCCCCACGGTATTGATTAAAATGCTGTCTTCAAAAACTAAAAGGATTTCCCATTTTTTGTCGTCTTGTTCTCTGCTGTAAACCAGACGGTAATATACTCCTTTGCCAAATTTTTCTCCGTCATAAGCATTGCTGATTACCTGAGCATTTAGCTGGAACATATTTTTTAAAAGCTCAAGAATTACTTTTTCTATGGCAACAAGTTCCTCCTGCGGCAGAAGTTCTGCCCACTTGCTCGTCGTTTTTCCTGTAATGGCCATATCCTCGGTCAGGGTATGGCCTATCAGCCATCCGGCGCAGACAGCCAGAAAATGTTCCACTGCAGTCAGAGAATAGTTTTCCCTCAGCAATTCTTTTTCCAATGCCGGAAGGGAGTTCTCCCGGAAGTCCTGATGCAGGCGCTTGTGCATCTTAATATTTTCATAGCAGATTAATTCCATGTATTTTTCTTCATCTTCAAAATGCTTCAGCGCATGTGATTTAAAGTACTTAATCCCTTCTTGGCATGCCCGCCTGCTTTTGGCTTCTTCCCCTTTTAGGGTGAAAAGTTTGTTGATTATGCGGAAAAGCCTTTGATGCTCATCATCAATGATCTTTATTCCTGTATTGAATTCATCTTTCCATATCAGCTGATTCTCCATATATAAATCCTCCTTTGCCACGGCTGAATCTGCAGCTGGGCAAGTCTTTTCCTATTACACATAATATTCCAGACAGGCCGAACTGCTACAGGCAAGCTACGCACACTCTGACTAATCCATCTCCCGAAACCGGATGATTTCTTCCACCAGGTCGCTGGCGGCATGAGGCCTGCGGCCAGTGGTGCGCCCGTAGATATAAAAATTCCATGTAAATTCGCCGTCAAGAATAGGCCTGCGGACCGTGCCCTGGGGAACCAGGAAACTGGGGCCGGCAAAACAGGCGATAGCGCGGAAGTCACGGATAAGGGAGTAGGAGAAGGTCTGCTCCGCATCGCTTAAAAGGGTCTGAAAGACAACCCCATTCTGTCTTAGGGCCTGATTCAGCTTATCCTGGCTGTCATAGTCAGCGTTGATTCCCAGCATATATTCACCCTTCAGATCCGACAGACGGATTCCGTCCTGGCGGGCCAGAGGGTGATCCTGCCCCATCAGCAGGTACAGGGGCCTGTGGCATTCATACAGCAAATCCATGTCGGGCCGGGTAATGGCGTTGGAGGAAAAGAATAAATCCACATCTGTGTTCATGTGCCTGCGGTTGTGCTCATTGTCATAATAACTGTAAAAATGAAAACGGGTATCCTTATGGCGCTCTATAAAGTTTTCAAGAAAGTCAGGAGGAAATTGGGTCAGCATTCCGCTGTAAAATGCCACGGATACCGTCTGCATGTACTCGTCCTGAAGCGATTTCAAACGGGATAAGATTTCGTCATGGCGGCGCAGCAGGTGTTCGCCTTCGCTGCGGAGGACCTCGCCGTAACGGGTCAGGGTAAGCCCCCGGGGAGAACGGTAAAACAGAGGCAGGCCAAGGCTGTTTTCCAGGTTTTCGATATTTTTGCTTAGGGCCTGCTGGCTGATGTACAGTTTGGCCGCAGCCCTGGAGATGCTTCCGGCTTCACATATTTTTAAAAAATATTCCAGTTGGCGGTATTCCATAATCTTCCCTTTCTGCTGATTTTCTGCTGATGCCTTTCATATCTTTGTTCCTTAATTGTACAGGAAAATAAAGATCCGGGCTACAGTTTTTTGTTAAGGCTGTCCAAGAAAAAGTTGATAGCCTATAGAAACAGCTTTGTGATATATTTATCATATTAACAAAAGCATACACACAGGAGCCTGGAAGCGCAATGACCTAAAGGCAAGAAAGACAAAGAGGCAGGAAGGGAAGATTCAGGACTCCAGTCAGGAAAGGGGAGGAAAACCAATGACAAAATTATCACGGAGAGATTTTCTGAAAGGCGCGGCAGCCGGCGCAGCCAGCGTTATGGCTATGGGGATTGTAGGATGTGCCGCACCGAACGGGGAGACGGACACATCAGCCGCTGAGTCCCAAACCACGGCAGCGGAAACCACGGCAGCAGAAACTCAGACGGAAACTACGGCGGCAGCCGCAGAAGCCGCAGCAAAAGAGGGGACAACCAGCACGGCAGGAAAGTCTGGAAATGTACAGGCATTTTTGTCAGAGAACTTAAATCCTCAGGCAACAGACGACGGATTTTACAGTAATACTATCAAAGACTTTTCGGCGGCAGCCATGTTTTCGCCCTGGAAATTTGGCGCACTCACTGTGGCTCACCGCATTGTAAAGTCAGCCGCCGGTTCGGCATACCTTCCTACAGCGCTGAAGGAAGAGGTTATTGCAGAGTACACCAACTGGGCAAAAGGAGGCGTAAGCCTGATATGGGTTGAGGATTTCGCTAATCTGTATGCCAATTACCCGGCTCATTATAAGACCTACACCAGACAAGACGCTTATATGAGGGAGCTTACCGACGCAATTCATGCCCAGGGCAGCATCTGCGGCTATCAGCTGTCTTTGATGGGGGCGTCATTCAGCGGGTTTGATGCGGCTGCGGCGGCAGAGTATGAATCTGCCAGAGCTGACCAGATGACGAAAGAAGAGCTGAAAAAACTCCAGGAAGATTTTATTGATGCTGCAAAATATTTAAAAGAACAGGGCTTTGACGCAGTGGAAATTAATGCCGCCGGAAACAATATCGGCCAGGCATTTTTATCCAGGAACCGCAACGCCAGGGACGATGAGTACGGACCACAGAGTTTCGAGAACCGCACCCGTTTTCTGGCAGAAATCATTCAGGGTATCAAAGAAGTAAACGGGCAGGATTTCCCGGTGCAGATTCTTATTAACGGAATTGAAGAGAATGATAAAGACTTAGGAAAAAATACGCTGTTTACCACAGTGGAGGAGAATAAGGAAATTGCGAAGATGCTGGAGGCAGCCGGGGCTGACGCGCTCCATGTCCGTATCGGGCCTTATGCTATGCATGTGGCTGAGTTTGCCGGAGATCTGTACTTTACAGGCTATGGCATTAACGGGACCACGGCTTTTGGAACTCAATTTGATTTTTCGCGCCATTTCCAGGGAAAACTGGATGCCAGCCATTCAGGATGCGGGATTCTCCTGAATGTTGCAGCTGAGATCAAATCTGCCGTGTCTATCCCCGTAGGAACCGTGACCTATATGGACCCGGCTATAGCGCCGGACTACTTTGAAAAGGCACTGGCTGACGGGAAGATCGATTTTATGCTTATGACCCGTCCCCTGATTGCTGACCCTGAATATGTAAATAAGCTGAGAGAAGGGCGTCTGGATGAAATCCGCATCTGCAACCGCTGCCTGTCCTGCCATTTTGACACGGATGAGAACGGAGGATTTTATGAGCATTGCCGTGTCAACGCATGTCATATGAGGGCCTACCATGAGGACATGCCGGAGGGCTATGAGGAGATTCCTGCGGCTCAGGTGAAAAATGTAATGGTAATCGGCGGAGGCCCGGCCGGAATGGAGGCGGCGAGAGTGGCGGCAAAGCGGGGCCATAAGGTGACTCTGTATGAGAAAAACGGGCTTCTTGGCGGGCTGCTGCCATTTGCCAATGCGGTGAAAGGGCCTCATGAAAATCTTGGAAGGTATAAGGACTATCTGGTGCGCCAACTGGAACTTCATAATGTGGAAGTAGTGCTGAACCAGGAGGTGAATCAGGATTTAATTGCAGAGAAAGCTCCTGACGCAGTGATTTTGGCAGCAGGCGGTTTAAGAGACAGCCTGGGGCTTAGCGCAACTGCAGGAACCAAAGTGATCTCCATTGATGATTTTGCCGGGGCCGATTTGGGAGAACATGTGACTGTTGTGGGAAGCGGAGCCCAGGCCATTGACGTGACTTTGTATCTCCAGGCTCAGGGCAGACATGTGACCATTGTCACACCTGATCCGCTGGAGAAGATGGACAAGGAGCAGACCAGCTGGGTAAGGACTTTTGTAAATCCCATGATACTGGCCAGAGGTACCCGGGTATGGCCCAATGCCTCCATCGTTTCCGTGGGAGACGGGGAGATTACCATTGCCGGGGAGACAGGCGTAGACATGGTTGTCAAATGTGACACAGTGATTGAGGCCATGGACATGCTTCCAAATACAGGACTTCTTGACGGATTAAGCGGCATGGAAACTTATGCGGTAGGAGACTGCGCAAAACCGTGGAACATTGCTGAGGCGGTGGCCGGCGCTAATCTGGCGGCACGGCGTATTTAGACGCTGAAAAGGCTGCTGCGCCTGGCAGGAAGCGTGGCCCGTCCGGTAAAGGAACAGCCAGGACACGGAGACGGCGGAGTTTTGGCTTTTGGGAGAGGCGTGACGGTTTTTGGTTATTCTGCGGCGGTTTGTCCGCATGGCTGTCGATTCAATACATTTTAAGTGAGATTCATGCAATAGAGTCCTATTTTGTGTTAATTATGTTTATAATAGATTAACAGGTTAATGGATGCATACATATGGCCTCCCTTATGCCGACGCTTTCCAAATGCACTCTTTTGGCCGCTTGGGCCGGGGCAAAGGCGGCGGATGCGGATATATCCGTGTCCGCCGCCTTGTTATTTTAAGAGAATGGATGGCGTAACCCTGTTAAGCGGGAATATAACATAAAAACAAGGAGGATCTTAGAATGGGATTATTTGGCGGAAATAAGAAATTGTGTCCTATTTGCCAAAATCCGGCGGCCTGGATGCTGCCGACCAAGGTGGAGGGACAGCCCCTTTGCGGCAGCTGCGCAAAGAAGGCCTCTCAGCTGCCTGACAATCGAAACGTGAAGAATATGACAGTGGAGGAATTCAGGGCATTCACCACTTTTTATGACGGAAACGCATCTCTGCGCAGCGCCTTTAGAGAATCCTACAGGTATGATTTTGGCATTTTTGGGGGCTCTATCTCTCTTGATGCCCGCCGAAGACTTCTGAGATTTAGCACAGAGGACAGTGCTCTTGTATTCGAAGCCTCAAATCTTCGATCGTTCTGTGTTTTGGAGGATTCGGATCTCTTATTTGAGGGAACAAAGGATGGGCTGTTTTGTTATCAAAGCGCGATTCCTGACCGGGTCAGGAATCTGGGGCCTGAGATTGACCGTTTTTTGCGTGATCAGAGGCAATATGAGCAGATGGAACAGATGGACAAGATGCTGAAAAAGAAGGCTGGGGAGACAAGTGAAAGCTATTCTTCAAACTATTATCCCAGACCGGATATAGATCGGCTCAAGCCTTTTGAGAAGTTTTATCTGAGAATAGAGCTGGATCACCCCTATTGGAGTGGAAATGAATACGCCCAGGGAGCTCCGGACTTTATCTCTTTTGACCCTTCCATCACGTCCTATCTGCGTGAGTATGAGATGAAAACAGGAGAACTCCATGAACTGGCGGTCCAGCTTATGGCTGTTCTAAGCCCGGGTGCGCCGGAGCGCGGGTAAATAGTCAGGCAGATAGTTTCCGGCGTCCCATCCGGTTTGGCGGACGCCGCTTCAACTTTGCAGCGGAGAAAAGACCCGCTTTTTGGGGCTTTTCGGAACGTTTGGCAAACTTGAACCCTGACAGGACATGGCTTCTCTCGGGTTCTACAACAACATCGCCTTAACTTTAGCCAGCTAAATAGCAAATTTAGCTGCCCACCAGGAATAGCAACCTATTTTCTCACAAATTCCCAATTTTCACTTGACTTGAAGTGAACTCTAAATATTATAATGGACTTATTAACAAACAAGGAGGGTAAGCGTCACGACGATTAAAGATGTCAGCAAGAAATTCGGAATATCCGCAGATACTCTTCGCTACTATGAGCGGGCAGGAATGATTCCCCCTGTCTCCCGCACAGCCGGAGGGAACCGCAGCTATCAGGACGAAGACCTGCGCTGGGTGGAACTGGCCCTGTGCCTAAGAAGCGCAGGACTGCCGGTAGAAGCAATCTCAGAGTATGTGCGGCTTACGCAGCTTGGTGACAGTACGATTTCCAGCCGGCTGGCACTCCTGCTAAAACAGCAGAAGGATCTTTTGGAGCAGCGGCGGCAGATTGAGACAGCCATGAACCGGTTAAACAACAAGATCGCAGTATACGAGAATGCCCTGAAAACGGGAACGCTGAATTGGGACAAGGAGGAGACTTGACATGGAACGAATCAAAAAGAATTTCGGTTTTGGAGCTATGCGTCTGCCTATGAAAGACGGCCAGGTAGACATACCCCAGACCTGCCGGATGGTGGATGCTTTTCTGGATGCGGGATTTAATTACTTTGACACGGCTCACGGGTATCTGGACGGAAAGAGCGAGCTGGCTTTGCGGGAGTGCCTGACCAGCCGTTATCCCCGGGAACGATACATACTTACGGACAAGCTGACAAACTTCTATTTCAAAAAACAGGAGGATATCCGTCCGTTCTTCCAGAGCCAGTTAGAAGCCTGCGGGGTGGATTACTTTGATTTCTACCTGATGCATGCCCAGGGCGTGGAAAATTTTGCGTTTTTCAAAAAGTGCCGCGCATATGAAACCGCTCTGGAGCTGAAAGAGGAGGGGAAGATCCGGCATTTCGGCATTTCTTTCCATGACCGCGCCCAGGTGCTGGAGCAGATCCTCACCGAGTATCCGCAGATCGAAGTTGTGCAGATTCAGTTCAACTATGTGGACTACGATGACCCTGCGGTGGAGAGCGGCAAGTGCCTGGAAGTCTGCCGGAAATTTAATAAGCCGGCCATCGTCATGGAGCCGGTAAAGGGAGGCAATCTGGTCAACCTGCCAAAGAAAGCTGCCCGGATATTCACGGAACTGGGCGATGCCAGTCCTGCCAGCTATGCCATACGCTATGCCGCCGGGTTTGAGGGGATTATGATGGTTCTCTCCGGCATGAGCACCATGAAGCAGATGGAGGACAATCTTGGCTTTATGAAAGATTTTAAGCCGCTGAACCAGGAAGAGACGGAAGCCGTGGAAAAGGTCCGCCAGGTCTTCCGCTCCATGAACCTGATTCCCTGTACCGCCTGCCGGTACTGCACGGCAGGATGTCCGCAGAACATCTCCATCCCAGACCTGTTTGCCGTTATGAACACAAAGCAGATTTACCATGATTGGAATGCCGACTATTATTACAATGAGGTTCACACTAAGCAGGGCGGCAAGGCCAGCAGCTGCATCAAATGCGGGAAGTGTGAGAAAGCCTGTCCCCAGCATCTCCATATTCGGGACCTGCTGGTGGATGTGGCAAAGGAATTTGAGAAGAAATAAAGTGAGTAAGGAAAACGCTGCAGAGCCTGCATTTACAGGCTCTGCAGCGTATAAGAAAAACAAGCGGACTGATTCCGACAGTGGCGGTCAGAGTGGGAACCAGCGGGCAGAGGCAGGGCAGATAACTCCCAGAGTGCTGGAAAAGAAACTCATGATCGCGTCTACGAAACTGAAAGCAATTGGAAATAAAAGGCCGCGCACATCCTTTCCTGCGGAGAGCTGATGCGACGATGTACTGACAGGCGTGAGGCCTATCTGGGCCCGGATTTTACCATTCCGCCTTTCCCTTTCTTAAACTCCTCCTTTGCCAGCACTTTAACATCCTCTTTTTCTGGTCTGCGGAATGGCTTCTTCCGTGCATTTCCGCCAAGCTCATCCAGATCCATCTTCACCCTGCCGCCGGCGCTAAGCTCCTTCTCTTTTTGAATCCGTTCAATTTCCTTCGGGCTTCCCACGGTATAATTCCCCGAAGTCCTGTCAAAATAGCAGATTTTTCCCTGGCCTGTGGTGAGATAGCGGGCTGCGTTTTTGTAGCTGTTATCATCCGCCGTAATCGTGTCTACCAGCTGCACCTGCAGCATGACTGCCGACATTCCCCAGGCTTCGCCGATTTTCTCTGACAGCTGGCTGCAGGAGGTAAGCCCCCTGGTATCCTCCACAAACCGCTCCAGATTCTCCCTGGCAAACAGGGCGTTGGCAATCGTTGATTTGTCGGTCATCTTTTCCGTATCGGGCCTCACATAGGAATCTGACGCCAGGAAATCGCTGTACTCCTTCATGTACCGGATCTCTCCCATGGCCCGGGTTTTTCCGGTCATGTCAGACATCTGATCGCCGTAGTGTTTCTCCATGGGCTCAAATATCTGGTTAAAATCCTGGGACACATCCCGGATAAACACGTTCTTCTCATAGGCGGCTGCCAGAGTCTCAGGTTTTAAGTCGGAGAGAGGTTCATAGGGGAAGTCCATGATTTTTTGGTGGATGTCCTTGGCCATTTGAAAACATTCCCGCTCCCTGTCCGCCACATACTGGCTGTAGCCTGCGTCCGAACCGTGGACTTTTGCGTATTCATCCTTTTCCATAACGGCGATCTGCCGCAAAAATTCCCTTCCGATCTCCGCCTTTCGGCTGTTAAGAGCCGGATCGTCTGAGAGTATCTCCTCAGGAGTCATGCCTTTGGTCAGCGCATAGGCGCGGACAATGCTTACGCGGGAGTCCCGGCGGTGAAGGGTGTTGATCATGCCCACGCGGACCTGCTCTTTTTCGCCTCGGATATTATCCTGTTCATCCTGATACTCTACAAGCCTTTGAATATTTCTTCCCCGCTCCTCCTTTGTCTCCCCCAGGGCGCCAAAATATGCCATGTCGTCCAAAGCCTCAAAGGCGGCGCTCTTCTCGATGGTTCGGGCCATCAGCTTTTGTCCCCGTTCCCGCTCCTGTATCTGGGCTGCTTCGGCTTTTGTCACCTTTTGGGCTCTCATGCGCGCTTTTCTGTCCGCGTTGCGTATGTCGTCCAGGCCGATATCTTCAAATTCATTCTGCCAATCTGCGGCCCCGTGCTGAATCTCATGGGTGATTCTCCGGATTTCAGCGGCTGTTCCCACATGGTACTGTCTGGAGCCCTTGTCGTATACGCATACAGGATTTTTTCCGTCCGCCAGATAGCGGCCGCATTCCGCCCTGTTTTTTGGCTCGGAGACGAAAGAAGACAGGTTGTATCTTAATGTTTCGGCATTGGAGAACCACTGATCATCAATGGAGCCGGGAATCTGTCCCCATAAAGTAACGGCAGATGTGTCTCTCTGATAGCGGGCCGCATTTTCTCTTGCCGTGATTCCGTCGACAATCCCCATGGTATCCTCAGCCCGGAAGCAGTGGGACATGACATAGCCGTCCTTGGCCATGGCATTGATAAAATCCGCCGCATGGCGTATCTCCCTCATATCATACATTTCCTGGCTGATAGTGTCATATTCCGCCGGGTTTACGTTCTTCCCATTGTCGGACGTACACTGGTAAAGATCCCCCATAGCTTCTCCCATAAACTGGTTCCTGGCATAAAAATCCGAAAGGGTCTTTGGGCTTAGATCCGGCATTGCCTCATAGGGAAGGAGCTTCACTGCCTGAAGAATCTGTTTTGTCACCTCGTAGGCCTCTTTGCGCCTTTCTGTCAGGTAGCCTTCATAGTCCGCCTGGGCGCCGTGCTCTTTCCGGTAGTCGGCTTCGTCGGAAATACTGAACATGTTCACCATCTCCTTTCCGATTTCCTGCTTCCTGTCAAGGAGGGCCGGGTCGTCGGAAAGCACCTCTTCCATGGTCATGCCCTTGGACAGGGCATACAGCCGCACAAAATTTACTCTGGAAGACATCCGCTCCATAGTTTCCAGAAGGCGGTCCTGCTTTTCGTTGTACAGGGCCTTTCTAATCCCGCTCATGACGGCGTCGCTGGAATCACCCAGGAAACCAAAGTAGGCCTGATCGTCCTTGACAGTATGCTGCCGATGCCTGCTTATGGCGGTCAAGGCCATCTGGCGGTTGCGTTCCCTTTCCTGGATGCCTGCCAGCTGTTCCCGCACAGAGCCCAGGCGCTCCTCCTCATTAAGCTCTTTTAAGCTTATGCGCTCCGCCTTCTCCTTTTTCGTCTCGGATTTGATGTGGAAGAACCGCAGGGCCCGCTTCCACACGGGGATCTCCTCAGTTAGGTTCACTTTCACATGCATGGGAATGGGATCGCTTAACCGATATCCGTCCCCTGTCTTCACATAGGGGCAGATGTCCACCTTTCCCTTTCCTTCCAGGGCATAGGCCACAACCTCGCACTTGGCTCTTGCCTGGTATTCCTGATGCGTTTCATTGCTTCTGTAAGGCAGCCATTCCGCAAGGCTCTTTCCGTCCACGAATACGCTGGACAGATAGCCGTTTTCCCGGTTTTTTAGCGCTTTCAGGTCATTGTCCGCATAAATGCCTTCCATCATCCGGTCAAAGGTCCCCGCGCCCCATTCCCTGGCGACCCGGTCCGGCTTTGCCCTGCGGATTTTGCTGATATAATTGTCAGCTGTCACGTCCGTGGCCGCACTGGGTTCCATGACCATGGTCGCTGATTTGGGGATCACGGTTAAAGCCGGCTGGCTTACGTATCCCGCCCTGGTTCTAAAGGGCTCCATATCCTGCCCCGGGGGGATGGCCCGGGACAGTCTTTGAAAGACTCTCTGCTCTGCGTCAATCTCCGTTTGATCCGTGGGCATCCGGTCTTTGATTACATTGTCCGCAAACAGGGAGTCAAACAGGCTGTCGTAAACTCTCATGGCCTCGCTGGTGCGGCCCAGTTCTGTTGCATTGGCGGTATTTTTTTCTATCAGCTCACGGCGGATTTCCGGAGGGATCTCATACCGTCTGTCATAGAGCAGCTGATTGACCTGCCCAAAGGCCATGGCCTCGGCCTTTTGGTCTAAATGTTCCTCAAACATGACCCGGTAGTCCCTTATCAGGGCCTCGGCCGCTCTCTTTCTTGGGGAGTCATCCACATGGTTCAGCCTTTCGGCCGCCACTCCCAGCCTGCGGGCCAGCCGCACTAAGTAGTCTTCCAGGCCAATAAAACGTTTCTCCACAAAATCGGAGATGGTCATGTTGTCGCTTCCGATTATGTCCTCCCACTTCATGTCCCCGGCAGCTTCCTCCATCAGCTCTCCGGCCTTCTGACAGGCAAGTTTCCACACTTCGTCATAGGTTTTTAATCTTGTAACAGCCATAGGCAGCCTCCTGATTCTCCTGGTTGAGTCATGGCCTTTGTGATATCTCACGGTTTGCTCATGATCATAGGATAATTTTCTTTCAGGATATCACCTGGCAGGGCTCCTTTTCAATAGACCTGTCGCCAACTGTAGGTTTTTCGCACGAACGGCGGGATTTTTTGCTTTTTTACCGCTTTAAGCTGAACGGATTCCATTCTTGAAGCATTGGCCTTGGGCTGTGCTGATATCGCTTTTGCCGGTGCCGGCAGATGAAAAAAGCATAGATTTGTGTATGCGCCTTCGGAAGATAAGGAAAAGAAAAGCCAGAAGAGTTTGGGGCACAAGGTTTCTGGTGTCAGGGGCAATATTTTGACTTTAAAAGTGGCGAAATCCATGTATAATCATAATCAGTGATTGTATATAGAAACTATAATATGGAATCCTCACAACTTTTTTGGCTTGTAGAAAGGGGAGGGAATGGCAGAATTCGGCGGGAATATTCACAAAACTTTGAGATCTCTTGCCATGAAAGTTGGTTCTAACAGAGCTTTAAGAACGATTTCAGCAGCCTATGAGATGGTTATGCCCATGATTTTTCTGGGAGGTATCTTTGCTTTGCTGGATAATCTGGATATAGAAGCATACCAGATCTTTATAGCAGCAACAGGGATTAAGCCGTTTCTGTCACTGCCGTCTAAGTTCACAGTTGATCTTTTGTCATTATATCTTGCCTTTACTGCCGGCTATTCCTATATAAATGTAGAGGGGAACAGAGCTGATGGCATTACATCAGGCCTGGTATCATTGGTGTGCTTTTTTATTGTAATTCCGATTAACTGCCTAGCGGTACATGGAAACATGACGGCTGGCAGGCAGACAGGTTATTTGGGTTCCAAAGGATTGCTTACGGCGCTGGCGGTAGGCATACTGGTGGGGATGTGCTATGAATCTGGGAAAAAGGCCCTGGCTGCAAAAGTGCCTGACGATTTCCCTGCATCCATAGAAAATGCGATAAATACCCTGATTCCCGGGACTTTTGCCATAGGATTCTTTTTGACCGTACACGGACTCATCCAGGCAAATGGTGCAGGGGTGATCGTCCAGCGGATTTATGATACAATCCTCAGGCTTTTTCAGGATATGGGCAGCAGCCTTGTGGTTTACTGCCTTCTTATATTTGTATCAGATGTGTTATGGTTTTTGGGCATTCACGGTGCTCAGGTTACGATGCCTGTTTTCCTGCTGCTGTTTATGGCAGCAGGGGCTGACAATCAGTCAGCCCTCTCTGCAGGACAGCCTCCGCAGAATATTATCACCATGGGGCTGGTGGCGTATCTGACACTTGGAGGAGCAGGCGTTACCATAGGGCTGGCCATGCTCATGCGTTTTTTCTCCAAAAGCGAAAGGTACCGTACTCTGGGAAAAATGGCTATTCTGCCGTCCCTGTGCAATATCAATGAACCCATTCTATTTGGAATGCCGATCATATCAAATCCCCTAATGGCTGTCCCGTTCTTTGCACTTCCCCAGGCCGCTATTCTCCTTACCTATGGGGCTATGAGACTTGGACTGGTGGCGCCGCCCAGGCTTGCCGCAGGAGTTCCGGGGATGCCCTTTTTGCTGGACGGCTTTTTGATGTGCGGCATATCCGGCGCAGTCTGGCAGGCAGTCTTGGCTGCCATTACTTTTGCAGGATACTATCCGTTCTTTCGAATCCAGGACGAGACTGCATACAGAGAGGAACAATGAACAAAAAGGAACGATTGATCCTGATTGAATTAATGAATAACGAATACGTATCAGGCCAGGATCTGGCTTATGCCATACAGATGTCAGTCAGGAGCGTAAACAGTATTATAAAAAATATTACCTGCAGTATTAAAGGCGCCAGGATTGAGTCAGGTTCGTTTGGATATCGGCTGGCAATCATCGATCCGGAGGCTTTTCTATCATACCTTCAGCAGGAAGATCAGCCGCAGGATGAAATCCACCGTTTTCAATATATGTTTAAGCGGTTTATGGAAACCAGCGGTTATGTCAGGATCGATGATCTGTGTGATGAGCTGCATCTGTCAAGGACAAGCGTAAAGCAGGTATTAAAAGAAGTCAGAAGTTACTTTGAAGAATATGGTATTTCCATCCGCGCAAAACCCCATTATGGCATGTGCCTGGACGGAAGTGAATTCAACAAGAGACGGGCTATGGCTCACTGGCAGTATTTGGAAAAAGATAAAACTATACTTGACAAGATAAATGCCATTGTGGTTTCTTCCATTGCCGGTCTTGAAGGAGGAGGCTACCAAGTCAGCGATGACGCATTAAGCTGCATTGTGCTTTATCTGTATATTGCGTATGTGCGGGTGAAAGACAAGAACTATATTGACTTGGACAGACAATGGCTGGAAGAAGCCAGAACCCAGGAGGAGTATAGCCTGGGATGCGGGATCATGATGCTGATGGGTCAGATGCTTCAGATGGAGTGCTGCGAAGCGGAAACGGCCTATCTGACTCTCCATCTGTGCGGAAAAAACAACAGACGAAAAGCAGAGATATGCGTCAGCCAGGAAATATTCGGCCTGGTAGATGAGATGATGGATATTTTGCGGCAGGAGGCGCATATATTGCTGTCCGAAGACTTGAACCTGCGGATGACCCTGTCCTTGCATATGGTTTCATTAATAAAGCGCATCCGCTATAAGACCTACACGAAAAACCCGCTTTTAACGGACATAAAGACGAAACTGCTGGCGGCTTATGAGCTGGCTGTCAGGGCTGCAGGAGTTATCAACCAGCATTACAGATGCGTCCTGCCTGAAGATGAAACAGGATATCTGGCCATTTATATTAATTTGTCTCTGGAAAAGGAACTGGATAACATAAGGAAAAAGAATATTCTGCTGGTATGCTCAAGCGGCGTAGGAAGCGCAAAGCTGATGGAATACTATTTCCAACAGAATTTTAAAGCATATATCCGTAAATTGACAATTTGTTCAGCAATGGAGCTGAAAGAGCAGGATGTGGATCAGTATGACTGTGTGTTTTCTACCATACCCGTTACGCAGCAGATCTCCGTCCCGGTGTTTTTGATTGATCACTTTGTCAGTCACAAGGACACTCAGCAAATTACTCAAAGGCTAAAGGCCCTTGACAGGTTTGACATAAAACAGTATTTTCCAAAAGAGTTATTTTTTGCTGCCGACTCTTTTGAAAACAGAGAAGATGCCATTCATACAATCGTTGAGAGATGCCGCATGCATTATAAACTGCCATGGGATTTTGAGAAGCTTGTGTTGGAAAGAGAGCGGATGTCCTCAACAGAGTTTCATGAAATGGCTGCATTTCCACATGCCTGTAAGCCCATGACAGATACCACCTTTGTAGCTGTTTCCGTGTTAAAGAAGCCGCTGCTGTGGAAGAACAGCAGAGTCAGGATCATAATGCTGTCTTCCATTGAACAGGGGGTAAGCAAGAACTTAGACGTATTTTACAAAGTTATATCTACACTGTTGAGTGATGCCCATGTTCAGTGGAAGCTTATGGAACATCCAACTTATGATAATTTGATCGATATCATAGAAAGGATCGAGGTGTGATGAAGAATATCTTATTGGTCTGCGGGGCCGGAATGTCAACCAGCCTTCTGATGAAAAGGATGGAGGAAGCGGATCTGGATCATCAGTACCACATGAGATGCGCTGATGTGGTCAGTGCCAAAGTGGAGATGCTGGAAAACGATATGGTTCTTTTGGCTCCTCACATCGGTTATCTGAAAGACGAGTTTGCAGGACTGTGCAGTAAAATCAACATACCCTGCTACATTATTGATTTGCCGGATTATACCAGGATGAATGGCAGATGCGTGCTTTGCAAGATATCGGATATTCTGAAGGATTATTATAAAACAGCTCCGTTTCATGTGGAATTGGTACACAACCGTGCCGGGGTCATGTCCAATCTTATTGCACTGGACATGAAAAAGAAAGCGGTTGGGGAAGAGAGGGACTGGCAGGTGGAATCCTGTGCCATAGGAGAGTTTACAGGGGATAAAGGCATTCATATGGTGCTGCTGGAATATCAGATTGAATATGAATACGTCGGAGTACAAAAAAAGATTCAGAATCCGCTGACCGTTGTGGAGGTGGTTCCAAAAGAACTGTACACTTCATTTAACGGGCGGAGAGTGTTTGAGTATATCCACAGGATATATCCTGAAAGATTTAGACAAAAAAAAGAAGAACTGAAGGCAAAGTTCAGTCAGGGGGTGCCGGCTATGGATGGATCGTAACGAGCAGAGGAAATTTGCAGTTATATGGAACGAGAGAACATTGAGACAAGGAGAAGAAAATGAAAAGGATAGGAACGATTTTATTGGCATCAGCAGTATGTTTAGGGTTCAGCTTCAATGCGTCCGCTTCCCAAGAGAGGGAGATTAACTTTGACCTTCATTCTACAATATACAGCTATGGAGAGTCTATTGATAAGGTTATCTTTGACATGGGGGATCTGGAGATTGACGAGTCCTGTCTTACAACGGACATGTTTCAGGTAGAGGCTGAAGGAAAGGCTGCAATCATTGTAGGGCCGGCGGTGCAGATGGTCAGTGAAGACGGCCTTACTCATTTGGGCCCTTATAAGGAGCAGCGTCAGGTTCAGGATATTTATGTTGAGAACGGCAGACTAGTGCTGGATCTGATAACGGAGAAAAATACGGCCGGTAAATCTACGCTTGATTTTACTGCTAATTTCGAGACGCTGAAGGGGTGCAACCTGTCCCTGGATGTGAATTATGACATTACCATGACAAAGCCTCTGAGATTAACGGACGGCAGGGAGATGACGGCTTTGACGTTTAAGCAGGGAGGGATTGTAAATGATGAAATTACAAAATTCAATCCCGGACAGTTATTTGGCGTGAAATACCAACTCTATAAGCCTGAAAATGCAGGGGACGGGCAAAAGCACCCATTGATTGTGTGGTTTCACGGAGGCGGGGAATCAGGATATCGGGGGACGCTGTACAATAATACCTCTCAGCTGAAAGCAAACCGGGGGGCAGTAGCCTTTGCAGGAAGCGAGGCCCAGGAAATCTTCGGCGGAGCTTATGTTTTGGCGCCCCAGGTTCCTAACGAATGGTCAGACAGCCTGGAGGAAGTGAAGGGGTTGCTGGATGTCATTGTGAGAGACAACAACATTGATACAGACAGAATCTATGTATATGGCTGCTCTGCCGGAGGATATATGACCCTGGATATGGTGGTTAAAAATCCTGGATTTTTTGCGGCTGCAGTAGCGGTCTGTCCTGCCATTGATGAAGCCAATATCAGTACCTATGGGGATGGACGGCGTATTACTGACGAGGAACTGCTTTCTTTGAAAGACATTCCTCTGTGGCTGGTTCAGGCCAGGAATGACCAGACGGTAAAATTTGAGGAGTCTGCGCTGCGGGTTTATAATCTTCTGAAGGATGACAATGCCATATTGACGGCCTATGATTCCGTTGTGGTTGACGGCGATGAATACTCAGGACATGAGGCCTGGGTTTACACAGCCCTTAATATGCCGGTGCATAATGGGGATCATCTTTGGCAGTGGACTGCAAAGCAGAGCCTGAAATCAGAATAGAAAAAATCGGATTTAAATCATTGACGGCAGTTTTCTGTATAGGAAAGCTGCCGTCAGACTGGTTTATCCGGCAGCTTTCCCGATGCTTTCCCGGTAAGCCCTGGGAGTGATCCCTTGATGTTTTTTAAAAGTCCTGGTAAAATAGTTCGAGTCAGGAAAACCGCATCGGGAAGCAATGGCCCCTACTGACATGCTTGTTGTGTTTAAAAGAATCAGGGCCTGCCGTATGCGGGTGGTATTGATATAGTCTGTAATGGTCATGTCAGTTTCTTTTTTGAATAGGCCGGAAAGATAGCTGGCAGACACGGAGTGTTTCTGAGCAAGGATTCCTAAGGATAATTCCTCTATATAGTGAAAATCTATGTAGTCCATACAGCTGCGCACCAGGAGAGAGTTGGCCTGCCGGGAATAGTTGTTTACCAGCATGCAGTATTTGCGCAGCATGGTTTGAGACAGGCTGTGAAGCTGCTCTAACGTAAAGGTATTCTCAATCTGGATGGCAAACTGCCGGGACAGATTGTCAATGTGCAGCGGATGGACATGGCCGGCCTGAACTGCTTTTCTTAAAATTGCGTTAAACGTAAAAAGAATGTTCTTTTTATCTCTTACCGGATCAGAACTTCTGGGCAGAAGCTTGTACTGGAGAAAATGGTAATGGGCCTCTGCAGCCTCCTTCAGGTTGCCGGCGGCAACAGCGGAAAGCATCTTTTCCTCCCATTCATAGCGTTCCTCAATGATGTTGGAGGCTATCCCGGGATAATCGGGAATCGCATAGTCTTTATAATCCAAGGCAAACAGTTCTATAGAATCCATGGAAATGATCCGGTAGGGAACGGAGGTCCCTGCCAGCTTTTCCAGAGCGAAATTCAGAGAGTGGTTCCAGGTGTCCAGATCAGAGACAATGGGAATCCGGTTATAGAATTCGAGAAAATCCTGATGATACTGAAGGGGGACCTTCTGCCTGTCCAGGAGGGAGCGAAAGGTTCCTGTATCAATAACCCGGGGCATAATAGGGCCGATGCTTAAGATCTGCAGGGAATCTGGCAAGCCAGTGCCGGAAGGAAAGCGAAACAGACAGTAACACAATTTCAGATCATCTTCAAAATAATACTGCACGCCTTCTTCCAGAGACAGCTTCATTTTTTCCAGGAAAAAGGAGTAGTCAAAGTCAGGCGTCATCTTGTGGCGAAACCCATAATCAATATTTGCCATCATCTGCTGGGAACTGCCATCCAACAAAAGCACCTGTATCCCGGCGTGGCGCAAGGTTTCTGTCATAAAGTCTAATAAATCTATTTGCATATCATTACCTCTTGCAATAATTCAGCACATTTTTACAAAAAAACAGCATAAAATCATCTCTTTATTTAGTTTACCATAAAATAATGCTAAAATCAATGAAAATTATTCTGGAAAAACTGTAGAAAATGCTGTATATTCCGGGCAGGAGGTGAGGCAGTGAGCGAATTGGAACTTTTTTTAAAGAGAAAAGAGTTTCTGGTATGTATTGATTCTGACGGATGTGCCATGGATACCATGGACTGCAAACACTTTCGCTGTTTTGGGCCCTGCGTGGTGGAGGAGTGGAAACTGGAACCCTGGAAAGATAAGGTTCTGGATCATTGGAAGCAGGTAAACCTGTATACCATGACCAGGGGAGCAAACCGCTTTCTGGCGCTTTCCATGGTGCTGGAATGGGTTCATAAGACCTGCACGGAGGTCGAAGGGGTAGAGGCGTTTTCTGAATGGGCAAAAGAAGCTAGGGAGTTGTCCAATACCACAGTAAAGAACCAGTACGAAAAGACAGGAGAAAAGATTTTTTATAAGGCATTGTGCTGGTCCCAGGCCGTAAACCTTTCGATTTTGGATCTTCCAGAAGAGCTGAAAAGGCCTTTTGGCGGCGTAAAGGAAGGTGTGGAGATGATCCATGGACAGGCGGACGTGGCCATTGTATCCTCGGCGAATCGGGAAGCAGTGGTGGAAGAGTGGGAGAAGTTTTCCCTTATGGACTGGGTAGATCTCTGCCTGACCCAGACAGAAGGGAGCAAGGCCTACTGCATCGGGGAGATGGTAAAAAAAGGATATACCCCGTCCCATGTGCTGATGATCGGGGATGCGCCGGGAGATGAAAAGGCGGCAGCCCAAAATGGGGTGCTGTTTTATCCTATTTTGGTAAAACAGGAATCAAGGTCCTGGAGGCGGCTGGTACAGGAGGCTTTCCCCCGGTTTTTGGAGGGCCGCTATGAAGGGGAGTACCAGGCAAAACTGAAACAAGAATTTTTGGAAAATTTGTCGTAGGGCTATTCGAAGAGAAAGGAATGCCATGAAGGAAAACAAGGGAAAGGAACCGAAACATAAGGATGAAGTCAATCCTATGGAGATTATTTTGGCGCAGCAGGAGCTGGTGGATTTGAAAAGGGAGTATGGCATCCTGGAAAAGGAAACCTGGCGGACACGGTTGGGCGGCTGGCTTACCGGAAGAAGCAAAGGTCCAAGAAAGGTGAATCGTAAGACCTATATCAGGCTGGCCCTGTGCTGCGGCTGGTTTTGCGGCGCCCATCGGTTTTATGCGGGACAAAAACTTCTGGGAACCTTGTATCTCTTATTTTGCTGGAGCGGAATTCCCGTGGCTATGACGCTCATTGACCTGATGGCGGCGATTCCCATGAAGGCCGATGAGACAGGAATGATATTGATGTAGAGAGTTTTGATGCAGAAAGGAGAGTGGGCTATATGTTATATCCGGTTCAGACTGAGTCCAGAGGGCTGATGGACCTTAGCGGAGTTTGGGATTTTAAGCTGGATAACGGAAAGGGATTCGAAGAGAAATGGTATGAAAGGCCTTTAAGGAACCCTATGACCATGGCAGTTCCGGCTTCTTACAATGATTTAAAAGACGGAGCAGATTTTCGTGACCACTATGGATGGGTATTCTATCAGAGAAAGTTAATGATTCCTTCCTATATGAGAAGCCAGCGTCTGGTGCTGCGCATGGCGGCTGTGACTCATGTGGGAAAGGTGTATCTCAACGGGAAACTGGTGTGCCAGCACAAAGGCGGCTTTCTGCCTTTTGAGGCTGAGATCAATGAGTATTTGACAGACGGTGAAAATCTTTTGACCATTGCCGTGGACAACCGTATTGACCACTCTACTCTGCCGGTGGGAGGCGAAGGAGGGGGAGGGCTCCTGGGAGGCGGAATGTTCCCGTGGAAAGGGTCTAAACCTCAAAATTCCCCGAACTTTGATTTCTTTAACTACTGCGGAATCACCAGACCGGTAAAGCTTTATACGACGCCTACAGAATACATCCGGGATGTGACGCTTAACGCCTCGGTAGAAGGGGATAAGGCCAGCATAAGCTATGAGGTGGAGACAGTAGGAGAAGGAACGGTCCACATCGAATTGTGGGACAGGGAAGGGCAGAAGGTAGCCCAGACAGAAGGGGCGGCCGGCGTGTTGAAGGTGGAGCAGGTCCATCTATGGCAGCCGCTGCATGCGTACCTGTACGAGATAAAAATCGCATTCGGAGCGGACCGGTACACATTGCCTTACGGTATCCGCACGGTGAAGGTGGAAGGCGGAAAGTTTTTAATTAATGGCCAGCCCTTTTATTTTAAGGGATACGGAAAACACGAAGACACGTATCCAGCAGGCAGAGGGCTGAATATGCCCATGAATGTGAAGGACATCAGCCTGATGAAATGGCAGGGGGCCAACAGTTTCCGGACCAGCCACTATCCCTATAGCGAAGAGATGATGAGGCTGTGCGACGAGGAAGGTATCGTGGTGATCGATGAGACGCCGGCTGTGGGAGTACACTTGAATTTCGGCGGCGGCGCTAACTTTAAAGGCGGAAAAAGGGTTAACACCTTTGACCCTGTAGAGGAAGGCGGGATTCGTACATTTGAACACCACAAAGAGGTGGTTCGGGACATGATTGCCAGGGACAAAAACCATGCGTGTGTGGTGATGTGGAGCATTGCCAATGAGTCGGATTCCGGAGGCCCGGGGGCATATGAATACTTTAAGCCTTTATATGACCTTGCCAGGGAAGCAGACCCCCAGCATCGTCCCTGCACCATTGTCAGCGTGCAGATGAAAAATTATAAGGAGGACTGTACCATCCGCCTCAGCGATGTATTCTGCCTGAACCGCTATTACGGATGGTATGCCTGCGGAGGAGATCTGGAGGCGGCCAAAGCCATGCTGGAGGAAGAACTGGGTTTTTGGAATTCCCTTGGAAAGCCGTTTATGTTTACAGAGTATGGTGCAGACACGGTTTGCGGGCTTCATGACGCGGTTCCCGTTATGTTTACGGAGGAATATCAGGTGGATTACTATAAGGTAAATCACCAGGTAGTTGACAGCCTGGAAAACTTTGTGGGGGAACAGGTGTGGAATTTTGCGGACTTTGCCACAAGCCAGGGCATTATGCGGGTTCAGGGAAACAAGAAGGGAATCTTCACCAGAGACAGAAAGCCTAAACTGGCGGCTCATTATCTTCGGGAACGCTGGACGAACATTCCTGATTTCGGATATAAGGGATAAAAGAAAAGGAGGCTGGTTATGGTCGATTTAAAAGCAAAACCGTTCTGCCTTAATGAGGAAGCAATTGCCTGGGTCAATGAGACTATTGATTCCATGACATTAGATGAAAAGGCAGGACAGCTTTTTGTCCAGATGAGAAAGAGCCTGGATGAGGAGACTGTGAAGAATACTTTAAACAAATATCATCAGGGAGGACTGCGCTGGCAGGGGGGAGACAGAAATCAGGTATACAATCAGAACAAACTGTATCAGGATAACTCCAAGATTCCTCTGCTGATTGCGGCAAACTGTGACAACGGGGGAGACGGATGCCTTAGTGACGGAACCTTTGTGGCTACCGCTGCGGAGGCGGCGGCAGGCGCAGGTACAAAGACAGCCTATGATATGGGATACGTGGCAGGAAAGGAGGCTTCCAGCGTGGGAGTCAACTGGATGTTCAATCCCTGTGCTGACATTTATATGAACTGGCGGAATACCATTGTCAATACCAGGGCGTTTGGAGACAATGCCGACCGTGTCATAGAGAATATCAGAGCCTACATAGACGGAATCCATCAGAGTAATGTGGCCTGCTGCTGCAAGCATTTTCCGGGAGACGGGGTGGAAGAGCGGGATCAGCACCTGGTTCTGGGAGTCAATGACTTAAGTGTGGAGGAGTGGGATGCTTCCTTCAGGAAAGTATACCAGACCATGATTGACGAAGGACTGGAGAGCATTATGGTGGGACATATCGCTCTTCCTGAAATGAGCCGGAAACTGAGGCCAGGCATTAAGGATCAGGAGATCATGCCGGCGACTTTGGCGCCGGAGCTTTTGACAGACCTTTTGAGAGGGGAAATGGGATTTAACGGCGTGGTCATTACAGACGCTTCCCATATGGCAGGCATAGCCTGTATGGAGAAACGGGAAATCGCTGTGCCGAAGGCCATTGCCAGCGGCTGTGACATGTTCCTGTTTTCCAATGATATGGAGGAGGACTTTGCCTACATGAAGGCAGGAATCGAAAACGGCGTTATTACAGCCCAGCGGCTGGATGACGCGCTGCACCGGATACTGGGCCTGAAGGCAAAATTGGGGCTTTACCGAAAGGAGAACGTAACGGCGGAGCCGCAGCTGAAAGACCAGGTAGTGGGATGTGAGGAGCATCTCCGGCTGGCAGAGGAGGCGGCGGAGCACTGCATTACTTTAGTAAAGGATACCAGAGGTGACCTTCCCATTAACCCGGAGATTAAAAAGCGGGCCAGGCTGGTGTTTATTCAGTCCACGCCCACCAGCAAGGGGTATGTAAAGGACCCGGTAAAACAGATTGTCATTGAAGAACTGGAAAGAGCCGGGTTTACGGTGGATGTGGCGCCTAATTTTCACGATCTGGAAGTATCAGAGGGCGTGAAGCCGCAGAATATGATTACCATGATGAACTGCGGCTCTATGAAAGAGTTTGCCGCAAAGTATGATGTGGTGTTTTTGGTGCTGAACATCAAGGGCTATGCCCAGGAAAATAATGTAAGGCTTCGGTGGAGCTGCAACCATTCCAGTGAACTTCCGTGGTATGTGACAGAAGTTCCCACAGTGGGCATCAGCCTGAATTATACCAATCACCTGATTGATGTCCCTCAAGTCCATGCTTTTGTCAATGCATATGGAAGCACCAGGACAAGCATCCGGGCCGCCATTGATAAAATATGCGGCAGAAGCCGGTTTAAGGGAACGGCCAGCGACACGGTATTCTGCGGAAAATGGGATACCAGGCTGTAGGCCAGGCTGCCGGTTTGCGTGATTTGGGGCTGCCAAATATAGGGCATGCCCATACGAAAGGAGATTTTTGATGGGAAAACAACCTCTTGAAGAAAACGGCGTTCACCGCGCCAAATTGTGGGAGATCGGATTTTACGCTTTAAATAATACGTCTACCAATACTTATATGATGCTGGTATCTTCCATCTCCTACTTTCTAATTGGGATTGTAGGCGTAGGTGTGGTTCTGGCAGGCTCTATCGTCACGATCATGCGGGTGTGGGACGGAGTGACGGACCCGTTTGTGGGCTATATCGTGGATAAGACCAATGGGAAGTTTGGAAAGAACCGGCCTTTTATTGTGGCGGGACAGGTAATCATGTTCTTGTCTACGCTGGTTATGTTCCGGCTGATACCCTCGATTCCCAGCGCCGTGCGCTTTGCGGTATTTATTGTTATCTATGCGGTTTATATTGTGGGCTATACCTGCCAGTGCGTTGTTACGAAATCAGCCCAGAGCTGTCTGACCAATGACCCGAAACAGAGGCCGGTATTTTCCATGTTTGACTCGGTCTATAATATTGCCCTTATGAGCCTGTTTTTCCCGGTATATTTGTCTGGTACCCTGGTTCCTAAGTTTACCATAACCACTGCGGAGGCCGGGGAGAAAATTGCCGCTCTGGTGGCCAAGAACCCCAACCTGGCCAATGTGCTGACAACAGGGGAAAATGGGGTGCAGACCCTTTCCGCCTTCTATAATCCTGAGATGTGGCAGTACATGCAGCTGGTGTTTGCCGGAATTTCCCTGGTGTTCGCCTGCTTTGCCATCGCAGGGCTGTGGCGCAAGGACAGGCTGAAATATTTTGGAACAGGCAAGGTGGTGAAGGTAGGACTAAAGGATTACGCAGATGTTTTGGCCCATAACAGAGGAATTCAGATGCTTGTGGTGGCGGCAGGAAGCGACAAGCTGGCTCTTCAGTGCACCGGCAATTCTACGGTTACCATTTGCCTCTTCGGCATTATCTGCGGCAACTATGCGTTTAATGCTTCCAACTCGGCCATTACCAGCATTCCCATTATGCTGTTCTCCGTGTTTGGCATCGGGTATATCGCCCGCTCCCTGGGGCAGAAGAAATGCCTGGTAGTGGGCTCCATCGGGGCAATCGTCTGCGCAGGACTTTTGGCGGCGCTGGTGGCTTTTGGAGGGGCGTCCTCCATGATGCTTCCCACGTTCTCTCTGACTAAGCTGTCCACATGGGGAAGTCTGTTTGCGCCTGGTTCCTGGAGCATGTTTGGCGTTTTGTTTGTGCTTTTGTATATTGGCATGAAGGGATTTTCCAATTTAAGCGGAAGCATTGTAATCCCTATGACAGCGGACTGTGCGGACTATGAGACATACCGCAGCGGCCGATATGTGCCGGGACTGATGGGGACTCTGTTCAGCTTTGTGGATAAGCTGATTTCTTCCCTGGGGTCTACATTGGTATCCGTGATCTTCGCGATAATCGGTTTTAAGGCGGCGCTCCCCACTTTGGAGACGCCTTACAGCGGTGCGATTCTGGCAGCCACGTTGTTCTGTTATCTTGGAATGCCGGCCATTGGCTGGGTTCTGAATCTGGTGTCAATGAAATTTTATCCTTTGACAAAGGAAAAGATGGAAGAGATTCAGGGAGAGATTGCGAGGATTAAGGCGGAAGCAGCGGTATAAATCTGATATAGAAAGGCGGGGGCTGTCCCCGCCTTTTGACAACCAAAGATGCCAGTGAACATAAGAAACCAAAGAATATGCTAAAAGTCATAGAAATAGTCCTTTTAAATTTCTGATTAAAACCGTTATACTATACATATCGAGTTTTCAAAACGAAAGGAGTCTGTGATTATGGCAAAAAAGGCATCTGACCACATTACCTGTTATAAAAACCAACAGGGCCCTTTGATTACCACTGTAACCCGAGGAGTTTTTACAGAGGGAGAACTGACGTTTAAAGACATTGACGGAACCGGAAGGCTTTCTGCGGTCAATGACTGGCGCAACCCTCCCAAGGTTCGGGCCGAGGCCTATGTGAAGGAACTTACCCTTGAAGAGAAAGCAGGACAGCTGTTTATTTCTGACTGGCGCATGGGAAAATATCCGCCGGCAGGGGCTGCAGCCGCGATATCTGATCCTCACCAGGTGGTACTGGACGAATCCGGAACTTTGGACGAGGCGGAATATCACGGCAGGACCATCTTTGGACAGCAGGATCTTCCAGGCACCACGACCCTTATAAAAGAATGGTTTGCCAGGCATTTGATTCTGCGGGCCAACGCCACCCCGGATGATATGACCGACTTTTTAAACCAGCTCCACGCCGTAGCGGAGGAGTGCCCCCGCTTTGTCCCGGTTTGTGCTGCCTCCAATTCCAGAAACGAAAACGGCGAGGCGGTTTTTGGCATGAACGACGCCGCCGGGGTATTTCCGGCCTGGCCGGGAACCCTTGGGATTGCCGCCGCGGCTCTGGGCAGCGGGATGGAGACGGTGCAGCAGTTTGCGGATGCAGTCCGTGCAACCTGGGATGCTGCCGGACTGAAGAAGGGATATATGTACATGGCAGACGTAATGTCTGATCCAAGATGGCAGAGGACATTCGGCACGTTTGGAGAGGACCCGCAGCTGATCAGCCGGATATTGAAGGAGATCATGCCCAGGATTCAAGGCAGTGAAGACGGGGTTACTCTAGATGGAGTGGCTATGACAATAAAGCATTTTCCAGGCGGCGGAGCAAGGGAAAACGGGTTTGATCCTCATTACAAAGAGGGGCAGTGGAACATTTATGCCACAGAGGGAAGTTTGCAGAAGTACCATTTGCCGCCGTTCCAGGCTGCCGTAGATCTTCACCCTTCCTCCGTTATGCCTTATTACGCCAAGCCGTCAGCGGATAAAAGCGGGGTGCAGAAAGATAAAAACGGCAGGCCCTTGAATATGGAACCTTATGGATTTGCATACAATAAAGAGTTTATTCAGGATTTGCTGAGAGATCAGATGGGGTTTGACGGGTATATTAATTCTGACACAGGCATTATCCACAATATGTGCTGGGGCGTGGAGGCCCTGGATAAGCCGGAGCGGGTGGCATTTGCCCTGAATCACGGCGGCGCGGATCTGATCAGCGGCCTTTTTGACCATGAGTACGCTTTGGAGGCGTACCACAGGGGAAAGAATGGATATTATCAGTCCCACAAGGTTCCGGAAGGCTTTGAGGCGGAGGATCTGGTGCTGACGGAGGAGGCCATAGACCGGGCGGTATGCCGTACTCTGACGGAAATGTTTGCCCTGGGCATGTTCGAAAATCCATACCGCAGCCCGCAGAATGCGAAAACCGTGGCAGAGGACAAGACTTTGTGGAATCAGGCTATGGACGGGCACAGAAAGAGCGTGGTGGTTCTGAAAAATGACGGCGTCCTTCCCCTGACAAAGGAAAAACTGGCGGGAAAAAAGGTGTATGCGGAGGTATTTGCCAAAAATGAGGAGAGAGCCAGGCAGAGGACAGATGATTTGAGAGAGCTGCTGAAAAAGATGCTGGGGCAAAAAACCTCCCAAGAATTTTCTCAGGAGGACTTCTTAACGGATTCCCCTGAAGAGGCGGATTATGCCCTGCTGATGCTTTACCCGTCTTCCGGGGAGTATTTTTCCGCCACAAAGGGACTTCTGGAACTGGACATCTGTGAGAATAAGACGGTTTTTGACGTGGATGACCAAGGGATTCCTGTCAGCGAAACCCATAAAGAGACTACCTTGTCCGGGGCTTCGCGCATAGAGGAAATTTCCAGGAGCATCCGGGCCAGAGGCGGCAAAGTAATCGGGGCGGTTAATTTTACCCTGGCATGGCAGATGGGACGTGTGGAGCCGCTGACAGACGGGCTTGTGGGAGGATTTGACACTTACCCTCAGGCTGTACTGGATGTGATTCTGGGGCGGTTTAAGCCGGCAGGAAAGCTTCCGTTTACCCTGCCCAGGGGAGACGAAGTGCTTGCTGTGGACGAAAACGGCGTGTGTGCAAGCCCAAATGATGTTCCTGGGTATGACAAGGATAAGTATGTGGCGGAAGAGATGAAAGACGAGAACAAGAAGGCGTATGCTTACCGGGATAAGGCCGGGAATTATTATGAATTGGGTTTTGGGCTGTCATATTAATCTTTAACCGGAAAATGCGTCACGGGCGCGTTTTTGGTATGCTGGGAACCGAAAAGGCTGCATCACGTATCTTGTGATGCAGCCTTTTCCGACGGCATTTTACTTCACGGCCCCATTTACTACGCCGTTTAAAATCTGCTTCTGGCAGACAAGGTAGAAGATCAGAATAGGCAGAAGGGCCAGCAGATATGATGCAAAAGCAAGGTTATAATTGGTTCCGAATTGGGTCTGGAAGGTCATCTGAGCCAACGGCAGGGTGTTCATGCCGCTGCCCGACATGATGACCAGAGGAGTCATTACATCATTCCAGGTGCCAAGGGCGGTGAGGACTGCCACTGTGGCATGCATAGGCTTCATAATGGGGAAGATGATGCTCCAGTAGGTGCGCCAGGTGGTGGCGCCGTCTACCCTGGCGGCTTCCTCCAGAGCCACTGGGATGTTTACCAGATATCCAGAGTAGAGAAGCATGTTCATAGGCATGTAGAATACCGCATAGCAGCAGATAACGCCTGCCATATTGGCGATTCCCATCTGTGCGGTCTGCTTTACCAGGGGCATCATCAGGATGGCAAATGGCACGAACATGCCGCTTACAATGTAAAGGTACACGAAATTATAGAATTTGCTTTTCATTTTGTTGCGGCCGACAGCATAGCCGATGGTGGAGTGGAGCAGGATGGACACTGCCAGATTTACTGCTGTAATAAGGAAGCTGTTAAACAGGGAACGCCAGAAGTCGGTTACCCGCATGGCTTCGCTGAAGTTGGCAAAGCTCCAGGCTTTAGGCAGGGACAGGATTCCGGCAATGCTGTTTGTCATCTCAGAAGGCTGTTTAAATGCGATGACAAGGGCCATATAAAGGGGAAATACCACGGTAATGAGTCCCAGGATTAACAGAATCGTAACGGGCCAGCTGACCCGCTCTGCGGTTTTTGTTTTTTTCATTAGAGCTGTTCCTCCTTACTGCTGCTGAATTTCATCTGAGCCACAGAGAGCATGACGATGAGGACAAAAAATACTACGGCGTTAGCGCTCTGGAAACCGAACTGGCCCCCGGCCATGCCATTGTTATAGATCAAGTAGGAGATAGACTCCGTGCTCTGGGCAGGGCCTCCTTTTGTCAGCGCCATAATCTGGTCAAAGACCATAAGGAAATTCTTCATGCACAGCACCATATTAATGGTAAAAAAGGGCATGATTAATGGAAATGTTAAATTTTTGAACTTAAACCATCCCGTAGCGCCGTCAATGGAGCCTGCTTCATATACGTCTTCCGGCACAGTCTGGATGCCGGATATATAGATGATGGTGTTCATGGCAATGGACTGCCATGCGCACACAGCCACAATGGCTACCCATGCCCATCTGGTGCTGGCCAGCATGCTGGTGGTTTTAGTCATAGCTGGAAGGATATAGGTGAAGAAATAGTTGAAAATATAGCCTACCACCAGAGCTCCAAGGATATTTGGGATAAAATACAGCCCCCGCAAAGCGCTCTTGAATTTAATCCTGCTGCTTAGGCCAAGCGCCAGAAGCAGGCTCAACACATTGACGACAATGGTGGAGACAATAGCCAGTTTGATGGTAAACAGGTAGGATTTTCCTACGCGGGCATCCTGGAACAAATCCACATAATTACGCAGGCCCACCCAGTCATAGGAACCATAGCCTTTAAAGTTTGTAAAACTGTAGATTACGCCTTTTATCAGAGGCAGCGTATTGAAACAAAAGAACAGGGCAAGGATGGGCAGTGTCATCCAGAGGTATGTCCGTTCTCTGTCATTTTTCTTTTTCATCTTATTTCCCCTCGCTTTCCGAATTACTCCCCATGCTGTTTTTCATAGTCTTCCACTTTGCGGATAATGTCGCGGTTATAGCGCAGCCAGTCTTTATCAAATTTGGCCAGGAAGGCGTCAACGTCCTGGTTGATAAGGAAAGTCTGTATCTGGGCATCTACGGACATCTCTGAAGGATAGTAATGATCCTGATAGTCCGCCATTTTTCCGGCTGAGATAAATTCTTTCATGCCGTCCAGCATGGGGGCAAGCTGAAATTCTTCGTCTTTGCAGGATATGGCGTTCTGCTGGTCTAAGTAGTACTGCACATTGTCATGTTCCAGAAGAAAATCCAGGACTTCGTAGGCAGCCTCTTTGTGCTGGCAGGCATCCATAACGGAGAACAGCAGGTCAACGCCAGAGTTAAGCACATTGCCGTCAGCGCTGTCATTGCCAGGCATAACAAAAGAGTCAATGTCCATATCTGGATTTACGGATTTTATTTGGGGAACAGCGTAGCTTCCAATGGTGAACATGGCGGATTCTCCGTTGGCAAATGCGGTGCAGGCGTCATTATATCCATAGGCAAAAGGTCCGTCCTGCCCGTATGTGATAAGCTGCTGCATCTTTTCGGCAATTTCCCGATACTCTGCGGTAAAGGTGGTTTTCCCGCGGTTTACCTGGCGGCACACGTCCGCCGGAGCCAGATCCACAGCCAGGGCGTTCCAGGGCGCCAGACAGGTCCAGGTGTCTTTAAAGCCAAAGTAGAGAGGCTGGACGCCTGCGCTGCGGATATTGTCGCAGAGAGTGAGAAATTCGTTCCAGGTAGAAGGGATTTCCCATCCGTTTTCCTGGAACATGGTGCGGTTGTACAGCACGCCGGCTGCATTAGAAACATAGGGTAAGCCGAATGTGCCCTCTGTAGGCACAAATTCCAGCTGCTCCAGGATATCTATGTAGGAGGGCTTAATGGATGCAAGCCCCGGATAGTCGGAGATATCCGCCAAAATGTCGGAATCTACAAAATAGGAATAGTTAATGTCCCCGCCAATGCCAATGATATCCGGGTAATCTTCCCGGATGAAACGGGTCTTTAGAATGGTGGTGGCGTCATTGGGGGAATCAATGGTCAGGTGGATGTTGTCATGGGTGCGGTTAAATTCTTCTTCCAGCCTCTCGAATACCTCCACAGCTTCCGGCTTAAACTGAACCATCTCAATTTCGATTTTTCCGCTGTCAGCATTCCCGCTGCCGCATCCTGTCAGCATAGCGCCTGCCAGCATGGAACCAGTGAGAAAAAAACAAAGTGTCAGCTTTCTGTGTTTCATTCTCTTTAACTCCTTTCCTTCTGCAAAATTTCATACTCTGTTTTGTTGGTATTGTCAGTATAACATATCAAAATACAGGGATAAATATCATGATTTTCATGAATATATACCAAAATGCTAGAGCGTGCAGAAGATGGAGATGAGAGATCTCTGCCGTGGAAAGCCATATTCCGGCAAGGCTCACCATGCCAGAATTGGCTTCTTTTAGGGTCTGGCGAAGTCCTGGCTTAAGGACTTGGAACATTTTTCGGGCCGCTTTTAGCTTTATCGCGAAATTCTTTAGGGGTACATCCCCTTATCTCTTTGAATTTGCGGATAAAGTAACTTACATTATCAAATCCGCAGTCCATGGCAATCTGCAGTATGGGAAGAGAAGTATTGGCCAGAAGGCCGCAGGCGCGCTCAATGCGGTAGCCAATGAGATACTGGATAGGGGATACCCCGGCCAGCTCTTTAAAAAAGCGGCACAGGTACTGGGGATTGCAGGGAATGGCGTCAGCCAGATGCTTCAGGGTGATAGGTTCATGGAAGTGCTCTTCCATATAAGAGATGATGGTCTTATAGCGGCTGATTCGGTGCTGTCCTGCTGTGTGGCTTTGCTGCCCCTCAGACAGAAGCATTCCGCTTTCAGCCGCCAGGACAAAAAGCTGCAGAAGCAGCAGTTTGCAGTGGATGTACCAGCCGTCTTCTCCAGCCAGGGCTTTCTGAAGGATTTGGCTAAAGAGGGCGGCGTACTGCGGGTACTCCGGGTGATCCCGGTAAAGTGTATGGGGAAATGCCAGGTCATGGTTCAGGAAGGGACGTATCCATTGCTCCTGCCACTGATCAGGATAGGAAAAGTCCAGAATATCAGGGCCGAAAAGGATCACGTCATGGACAGTGTCCTGGCCCAGGCCGGTTAGCTGGTGCAGCTCTTCGCTGTTTATAAATGCCATATCCCCTTCTTCCAGACGGAATGTTTCCAGATTCAGCTCACAGAGATAAGAGCCTTTCCTGATTAGGATAAGCTCTATGTCAGGGTGCCAGTGGCGTTCTACAAAAAAGCGGTCAGGATATATGGTGCCTGGTCCGGTAGTAAAGTGAAGGGCCATAAGCGGGTTTTTTCTAGTGCCGTGCGTTACAGTTTCTTTCAAGTTCAGGTCGGGATACATATAGCCTCCTTGCATTTGATCATGAGTAAATCAATAGATGTCAAGATTGTGTTATTAATTATAGAAAATACTGCAAGATTTTGCAAGAAAAAGTGTATATTATAATATCCAGAGTTAAGTACCTGCTTTTAAAGGGAAGTTTCTTTATAAAGGATGGGCTGGATGGGGCATTTCCTGAGACAGGAGCAGGCATGGACGTGCGCACGGAAGAACAATGAAAACAGGATGGTGGCTTCAATGGATGACTTGACATTTTCTTCTGTATTGCAACATGAAAATTTCGTTGATCTTGTGCTGTGGCAGATGGGACGGGGCAGCGGCGCGTCAGGCGGCATAAAAAGAAATGTGCAGGAGGAACATTTTCTATTTATCTTCATGCTGTCAGGAGCAGGAAGCTTTACGGCAGAAGGCCGGAGAGGGATAAAGACCTTCTATGTGAGAAGCAATCAGGGCTTTATGGCATTTCCCGGCCAGAGTTTCAGCTATAGCCCGGACTCCAAGGCGGGAATGGAATATGTATGGGTGGAGTTTGGCGGACTGCGGGCAGGGGGTGCGGTAAGGGACTGCGGCCTGACTGCAGATGAGCCTTTATATCACGGGCATTTTCCAGATATGAGGGAAACGGTCAGGAATGAGATGGTGTATCTTGCGGGGCATAAAGATATGACGCCTCACCACCTGACAGGGCATTTGTATCTGTTTTTGGACGCCTTAAGCCGCTCAGTGCCAACTCCGAAGACAAAGGGCACAAAGGGAGTGCGGGAGGTTTATGTGCGGGAAGCCCTGGAATTTATTGAGAAGAATTTTCAAAATGATATTTCGGTGGAAGATATAGCAGATTTCTGCGGGCTTAACAGAAGCTATTTTGGAGCTGTTTTTAAGGAGCTGATGGGAAAGACCACACAAGAGTTTCTGCTGAATTACCGCATGGCAAAAGCCGCAGAACTTTTAAGGCAGCCTCAATATACCGTAGGTGACATTGGGAATGCGGTGGGGTACCGGAATCCCCTGCATTTTTCAAGAGCCTTTAAGAACCTGTACGGGGTTTCACCAAGGGCCTGGAGAAATGGAACCGGAGGGCAAAAAGGCGGAGGCAGAATCAGGAGAGGAGAAGGTTATCATGAAAGACATTTATAAAATCAAGGCAAATCCGCAGGCTGCTGAGGAAAACCAGGTAAAGGGGAAAAATTATCGCATTACTGTTTTGACGGATGGGCTGCTGCGGCTGGAATACAGCGAAGAAGGCGTTTTTGAGGACAGGGCTACCCAGATGGTATTGTACCGGGATTTTGCGCCGGCGGATTTCCGGGTCTTGCATACAGGCGACGGGATAGAGATTCACACGTCCAGACTTCATCTGATTTACAATGAGAGGGAGTTTTCAGATAACGGGCTGTCGGTTCAGGTAAAGGGAAACGTAAGCAATTACCGCAGTATCTGGCGCTTTGGTGAAGACGTGCAGGATTTAGGCGGGACGGCGCGGACCCTGGATGAAGCGGACGGAGCCGTAAGGCTGGATCATGGGGTGGTATCCAGGTTCGGGTATTCTGTTTTGGATGACAGCAACTCCCAGGTTATCGGAGAGGACGGATGGGTAAGCCCAAGAAAAAAGGGAGTGAAGGATCTGTACTTCTTCGGGTACGGCCATGACTATAAAGATGCCCTGAAGGCTTTTTACCGGCTTTGCGGGAAAACGCCCATGCTGCCAAGATATGCGCTGGGAAACTGGTGGAGCAGGTACTATCCTTATACAGAGGACAGCTATATGAAGCTGATGGACCGGTTTGAGGCGGAGAAGATTCCTTTTACAGTGGCGGTTATTGACATGGACTGGCATCTGGTG
>CAMUJH010000010.1 GCA_947089145.1 uncultured Hungatella sp.
GACGTCTCTCCAGACGTCTGGGATGCAGGGATCGGCTCATGAGATACCTGGCTGCTTCCCTCACCGGACGTCTCTCCAGACGTCTGGGATGCAGGGATCGGCTCATGGGATATCTGGCTGCTTCCCTCACCAGACGTCTCTCCAGACGTCTGGGATGCAGGGATCGGCTCATGGGATACCTGGCTGCTCTCCTCACCGGACGTCTCTCCAGACGTCTGGGATGCAGGGATCGGCTCATGGGATGTCTGTCCTGCCTCCTGGGTATTGCCGACTGTCTGCTCAACTCCTTCAGCCCTGCCCGCTTCTGTCTGCTGATCCTGCTCTCTGCTGCCGGAATCGGAAGTCATGCTGTCCGCCTGGGCCGAAACCCCATATTCCTGTCCCTGGCTGTCCCCGGTTTGAAAGCTGCCATCCTCCTCCTGACTGTCATCATAATACTGGCATTCCCCTGGGCAATAATACACATCACTGACAGAAATCTTATAACTGTGGGAGCCATGCCAAAGCTTGTCTGCATAGGAACTGAATGTGTCATAAGACTTCTCCTGATTAAAGTAAGCGTACACACTGGCAAGGGACATAATTTCTTTAATGTTGGAGTGTCCGGTAATAACCGCTCCGTCTCCGTTGCGGAAAGTGACATTAAAACGATTCCAGGAAGGAATCACCTGGGCATTTTCCTCCCCGTCCAAAGGCAGGCCGTTCAAATGCCGGATTCCTGTAACCGAACTTTTATCCATCCCCAAACGTGCGGCCATTGTCTCCGGTGATACATGGCGCAGCCCATAAATCCCGGACATCCAGGAGGCATCCTGCCTCAGCAGCGCTGCATACACTTTTCCTGCATAGCTCTGGGAAGCATCCTCCGTATCTGCACCATCGTCATAATAAAAGGCAAAATTCAGCCTTTTCTCATGATCCTCCTCTTTGACAGGCGCCTTCTCCTCCTTGGCTGCGCTGTCACCCTCCATGTCTAACGCAGCAGCCGGCATGTCCTGCAAAGCGCTCTCCCATGCCTCTTCTTCCAGAGCTCCGTAAATGCCCGCGGCCTGCAAAAGAAAACTGTTTTTCTCCTCCCCAGTGCCTCCTCTGACAGGAATTTCCACGTAAAAGGGCCTGTCCCATGTGTTGGAAATAGCAACAGAAACTCCGCCCCCTGCCGCCATGCACATAAGCCATAAGCAGGCGGGGGAACGCAGCCTCTTAAATATTAATTTTCTTTTTCTCATATAGTAACACCCGCTTTTTATGTAACTATAAAAATATATCATATTACCTGAAGAAAATACACTAAAAAATCATTAATAATTAATTAAGATGATTTTTTCTCATGAAAGCTCATGAAAGAAATCGGTTGACGCATAAGATACATCAGACTATAATAAACAGGACTTTATGAACAGGAGGCATAGAGAGCCATAGCAAAGCTAAGCGCCATGCACCTGGCATAGACCGTGAACTGAACATGCCAGGTTAACGAGGTGAAGGGATTATCGAACATTCGGCGGATGCCCTTCCGTGCTGCCCCGGGCACGTTATGTGGTGTGAAATATGCAGGCAACTGCAAAACAGCCGCACCGCAGGCCGGAGCGAATATAAAGAACGGAGATTAATATCTATGTGCGGAATCATCGGATACAGCGGCCCTCTTGAGGCCAGAAAAATATTGCTTGACGGATTGTCACAGCTGGAATACCGCGGGTACGACAGTGCAGGGATTGCCTTTTTTGACACTGGGTCAGAAGTCCATCTGATTAAAAGGACGGGAAAAGTAGCCATGTTAAGGGAGGCCTGCGCCTCCATGAAAGTCAGTTCCCACTGCGGCATCGGCCATACCAGATGGGCCACCCACGGCGGAGTCTCAGATGCCAATGCCCATCCTCACCGGGCCGGAAGGGTCACCCTGATCCATAACGGCATTATAGAAAACTACCACAGCCTTACAAAAGAATTTAATCTGGATGAAAGGCTGGTTTCCCAGACCGATTCCGAGGTAGCCGCCTGGGTTCTGGACCATTTTTACAGCGGTGATCCAAAAGCCGCCATAAAAAGCCTTGTGGAGCGTGTGGAAGGCTCCTACGGGTTCTGCATTATGTTTGACGACAGGCCCGGGGAAATATACGGAGTGCGCAGCGTAAGCCCCCTGGTAGCCGCATATACCCGCTCCGGGGCATTGATTGCCTCGGATCTCACAGCCCTTATTCCCTACACCAGGAAATATTTCGTAGTTCCGGAAAACCATATTGTCAAACTGACAGGCTATAAAATTTCACTTTATGATTTGGAAGGAGCCGTTGTATCCCCGGAAATCATGGAGGTCAACTGGAATATGGACTCTGCCATGAAAAACGGATTTCCCCATTTTATGCTGAAGGAGATCCATGAACAGCCGGAAGCTTTGAAAAATACCATTGTTCCCCGTATCGCAAAAGGCCTTCCTGATTTTGCAGACGACAAAATTCCCGACCATCTGTTTGCGCAGTGCAGCAAAATCCATATGATAGCATGCGGGACAGCTATGCATGCAGGCATGGTTGCAAAAGCTCTCATGGAACCGGTGCTGCGGATACCTGTCATTGTCTCTATTGCTTCGGAATTCCGGTATGGGGAGCCATTGATCGATGAGGAAACTCTGGTCATCATTATTTCCCAGTCCGGGGAAACCATTGACACTTTGGCTGCGCTGCGCCTTGCCAAAAGCTACGGCTCCAAGACCCTTGCCATTGTCAATGTAAAGGGCTCCACCATTGCCAGAGAAAGCGATTTCGTGCTTTACACCCATGCCGGCCCGGAAATAGCCGTAGCCAGCACCAAAGCATACTCCGTCCAGCTGGCGGCCCTGTATATGATCATCTGCCGCATGGCCCTGGTTCGGGGCAAATTTACCAGGGAGCAGGCCGCCTCGTTTATCATGGAACTTTTAGACGCCATCCCTGCCATGGAATCCATGATCAGCAGGAAAGAGGAAGAAAAAAATCTGGTAACCCACCTGATCCAGCAGCATGACACATTCTTCATGGGGCGGGGGCTGGACTATGCATTTTCTCTGGAAGGCGCTCTGAAGCTGAAGGAAATCTCCTATATCCATGCAGAGGCATATGCCGCAGGAGAATTAAAGCATGGAACCATAGCCTTGATTGCGCCGGAGGTTCCGGTAATCGCCATTGCCACTCAGGAACCTGTGTTTTCAAAAATGATTTCCAATGTCCGCGAGGTAAAGGCCAGAGGCGCCTTTGTGATCCTTCTGACCAAGGAACATGCCCAGGTAGATGAAGCGCTGGCTGATGTCCATATCAGGATTCCTGACATGGATGACCGTTTTACCGTGTTCCCTATTGCAGTCATCTTGCAGCTTATTGCCTACTATGCTTCCATCGGAAAAAATCTGGACGTTGATCAGCCGAGAAATCTGGCCAAATCCGTTACTGTGGAGTAGGCAGCAGATACCCGGTGCCAAAGGCAGTCAGGCGCAGCTATTTCCACAGTATCAAAAAACCCCTCCCGCCGGAACTTTCCTGTACCGGCGGGAGGGGTTACCTTTATAAACGCTTCTATGCTCTGTTTGCCATCTTTACCTTTGCAAATTCCTGGATGATCTGCACGGCTCCGTCCACGCCTGTAACGCTGCTGTTCAGGCACAGATCATAGCTTTTGGCATCGCCCCATTTCTTGCTGGCATAATAGTTATAATAGCTGGCACGCTGCTTATCCGTCTTGATCATAATGTCTTTTGCCTTGGAATCATTCACGTTGTACAGATCTTTCAGATATGCGATCTTGTCCTCTTCCTTTCCGGTTATGAACACATTTACCGCATTGGGGTTGTCTGCCAGGGCATAGTCTGCACAGCGTCCTACGATCACGCAGGATTCCTGGCTGGCCAGCTTTTTAATAGTGTCAAACTGGGCAAGAAAAATCTTGTGGTTAATAGGCATATCCATGTAAGCGGATGTGGTGTATCCAAGAGAATATGTGTCCATGACCAGGGAGTATAAAAAGCTGTTGGTGGGCTTTTCATCATGAGTCTCAAATAACTCTTCGCATAAGCCGCTGTGCTTTGCCGCCTCCGCCAAAAGTTCTTTGTTATAACATTTGACCCCCATAGCCTCCGCCAGCTTTCTTCCGATCACATTGCCTTTGCTGCCGCAATGTCTTCCGATTGTAATGACTAAATGATCACTCATAACATCCTCTCCTTTCTCAAGCTCCTTGTTGTCACACAAATTCGAACTTTATATGAATATTATACAACGAAATCGCTAAAAAGTACATAAATTTTTCATTTTCTCCAAAAACTTTTCCCGCAACAAAAAACCCCCTGCCTATCTGGCAAGGGTTCTTGTAATACGGATTCCCTCTTTTGTGGCAGCGAGCCCTCCCTCCCCGGTTTCCCTGAGAGACGGATGCATCTTCTCTCCCACTTCCCTCATGGCATCAAACACCTGATCAGCAGGAATGGCGCTGGCGATGCCTGCAAGGGCCATATCCGCACTGGTCATGGCATTTACCGCCCCTATCACATTGCGCTTTACACAGGGAACCTCAACCAGGCCTGCAACCGGATCGCACACCAGCCCCAGAAGAGCTTTCAGGGCCATAGCCGCCGCATGAGCAATCTGCTCATTAGAGCCGCCCTTCAGCGCTGTCAAGGCTCCCGCCGCCATAGAAGAAGCCGCCCCGATCTCCGCCTGGCATCCGCCTGCAGCCCCGGCAATAAAAGCCCTGGAGGCAATCACCTGGCCGATTCCTGCCGCCACAAACAGGCTTTTCACAATCTGCCGATGCCCAGCCTGCCCGGATCGGAACAGGGGAATCAGGACAGCAGGAAGCACTCCGCAGGCCCCCGCCGTAGGAGCAGCCACGATTCTTTTCATGCAGGCATTGGACTCTCCCATTTCCAGCGCCTGGCCAATGACCTGGTTTAAGTAATCTCCGCAAAGGGTATTTCCCTTTTTCCGGTATTCTTCCATGGCAGCTCCCTGGCCGCCTACCAGCCGGCTGGCGGATTTGACGGAACCGTCATAAGAAGTAGAGGCCAGAAGCATGGCGTCCCACATGACATACATCTGCTTCATGGATTCCTCCCTGTCCACTTTCCGCTCCTCCATGTCGTCTTCCAAAACAGCCTCATAAAACTTTTTATTGCGGATCTTACAGTACTGTAAAATCTCTTCAATAGAATGATACGCCATTTCCTATTCCTCCTCTCCCAGATTCAGGCAGGTCACCTTTATGATGCCTTCCACCCGTTTTAACCAATCCAGTGAAGAAGACGGAATGTTCTGATCCGTCTCAATTACCATAACCGCATACCCGCCTCTCTTGTCCCGGTAGAGATTTAGGGTAGCAATATTCACAGACTTGTGAGCCAGCATGGAAGTCACCTCAGCCACATGGCCCGGCTGATCCACATTGTGGACAATCAGGGCAGGTCTTTCTGCCGTCACATTTATCTCCACACCGTCCAGTTTATTTATCATGATCCGGCCCCCTCCCAGTGATGAAGCCTGAACCGATATCGTTCTCCCTGCATTGTCCCACACTTCTAAAAGCGCCGTATTTGGATGGGCGCCCCGAATATTTTCGTGAGTAAATGCAAATGCCATGCCTGCCTTCTCTGCATGGTCAAAGCTTTCCGGAATACAGATGTTGTCAGGCCTCATGCCAAGAAGGCCGGCTACCAGCGCCCTGTCTGTGCCATGGCCAATGCCTGTTGCTGAAAATGACCCGGAAAGGGTAATGTCCGCTTTGACAGGGACAGAACCTAAAAGTTTCTTTGTAACCAGGCCGATCCTTACCGCCCCCGCCGTATGGGAACTGGACGGCCCCACCATTACCGGCCCCAAAATATCAAATATATTCATCCTTTGTCTTTCTCTTTCCCTGACATCGCCTGTATCAGCTTTCTAATTTCTTCAGAAGTTCCTGGAAATACTCCGGCAGATCCGCCTGAAATTCCATATACTGCCCTGTTTGCGGATGCACAAACCCTAAAACCCCGGCATGCAGCGTCTGTCCCTGAAGCTTAAAAGGACACTTTTCCGGCCCGTAAACAGAATCCCCCAGCAAAGGGTGATGAATGCTTGCCATATGCACCCGAATCTGATGGGTGCGCCCTGTCTCCAGCCTGCACTCAATATAAGTAAACTGCCGGAAACGCTCCAATACACGGTAATGAGTCACGGCAGGCCGGCCGCTGCGCTCATTAATGCTCATCTTTTTTCTGTCAGCCGGATGCCGGCCAATGGGTGCATCTATGGTCCCTTGATCCTCTTTTATGACCCCATGGACAATCCCGCGGTATCTTCGGACGATGCTGTGCTGTTTCAGCTGCTGCGCAATGGAATTGTGAGCCATGTCATTTTTACATGCTATCAGAATCCCCGTGGTATCCATGTCAATCCTGTGTACAATTCCAGGCCTCAGCACGCCGTTAATGCCGGAAAGTTCATTTTTGCAGTGGCTCATCAGCCCGTTAACCAGGGTTCCTTTGTAATGTCCGGGAGCCGGGTGCACCACCATTCCCTTCGGCTTATTAATAAGGATCACGTCCTCATCCTCATATACGATATCCAGATCCATAGGCTCCGGCACAATCTCGGGCTCTATGGCTTCAGGAATCCGAATCCTTGCCACATCCCCGGCATTTACCTTGTAGTTTGCCTTTACCGCCTGCTGATTTACTGACACATTTCCTGATTTTAAAAGCTTCTGTACATAGGAGCGGGACCAGTCACCCTTGCAGTCCTTCAGAAACATGTCAATGCGCGCCCCTGCCTGGTCCGGGGACACCTGGAAGGTTTCTTCCAAAAAATACGGCTCTATGCTATTGTTGTCAGCCGCCATTACGTTTTGCCCTTCTTTCCCGGAATCAGCATGTCAAACTCCTCATCACTGTAAAACCACAAAAAAAGCACCAAAAGCAAAGCGGTACCCACAGTTACATAGCAGTCCGCCACATTAAAGATCGGAAAATCGATCAGCTTAAAATATAAAAAATCCACCACATATCCCTGGGAAATGCGGTCGATGAGGTTGCCTGCGGCTCCTGCCATGATCATGGTCAGGCAGATCTCCATGGGCACATAGCGCCTGGTGCCCGGAAGCTTTGCCATGGTATAAGCCACAAACACGAATACTGCCATAGTCACTGCAAGGAAAATAAGCTGCTGCCCCTGAAGCATGCCAAAAGCCGCGCCCCGGTTTTCTGAGTAGAGAAGCTCAAATACCCCGTCCCAGATTACAAAAGGCCCTTTTCCCCTGAGAAAGCCTGATGCCAGATGTTTTGTCCACTGATCCAGGACGGTCAGGCACGCCGCTGCCGCCAAAAAGGCCAAGATATGATTGCGTTTCTGATTCATAACAATGATTCTCCCTATTGAAGTACCTGACAAAGTCCGGCCCTCATCTCCTCCTCTGTCACCCTCCTGTCAATAAATGCATTTCCAACAGCGTCAAGAAGAATAAAACGGATGGCATTCCCATCCATCTTCTTGTCGCTTTTCGTATCTTCCACTACCTTGTCTGCCGAGATACCTGTTACAGAGACAGGCATATGAAAGCTTTCCATCAGATTTTCCAGGCTGTTTAAGCAGTCCTGGCCTAAATATCCCCGCAGTATGGAAATCTTTACTGCCCCAAGACAGCCAAGCCCAACGCAATGCCCGTGAAGCATGGAAAAAGAAAGCTGCTTTTCCAGAGCATGTCCCAATGTATGCCCGAAATTCAGCAAGGCCCGTTTTCCCTGTTCCGTAGGGTCTTCCTCAACCACCTGCCGCTTGATCTCATCACTTTTGGCAATCATCTCCATACAGACATTCAGATCCCGCCCGTCAATGGCATCCTTGTTTTGAATCAGCCATTCATAGTACGCCTTGTCCTGAATCAGCCCGTGCTTGATCACTTCCCCCATGCCTGAGGAATACTGTTCCCGGGATAGGGTGAGCAGAGTGCTGACATTGGTGTATACCAGCCTGGGCATATGAAATGCTCCAACCATATTTTTATAAGAAGCGAAATCCACTCCTGTCTTTCCGCCGATGCTGCTGTCCACCTGCGCAAGCAGCGTAGTCGGTATCTGAATAAAAGATATTCCGCGCAAATAAGTTGCGGCCCCATAGCCGCACAGATCCCCAACTACGCCGCCGCCTAAAGCCACAAGCCAGTCCTTCCTGTCAAACCGGGCCTGGATCAAAGCCTCATACAGCTTCTGCACGGTTTCCAGGTTCTTTGACTCTTCACCTGCGGGAAATACGAAAGCCATAACTTCCCTGCAGCACTGTTCCAGAATTTTTTTTACCTGATCAAGATACAATTTCGCTACTGTGGAATCCGTTACGATGCATATGCGCCGTCCCCCTGTTTCAAGCTTTTTCATCTGATCTTCAAGTCCGTCAAAGGATGTGTCAAGGACAATCTCATATCTGGCCTTTCCATCCTGATGGACGGTCAATGTCTTTGGCATAAAATCAATCTCCCTCATTAAAGTCATTCTGCCCAAAGCAGTCACGTTTTCCGGCTGGCGGAAACGAAGCAGGCCGGTTCTGCCGCTGTCATATGCATAAAAATCCCACTGCCCGTCTGATGGATGTCAAACGGCCTGCAAAGATTACAGCCGCAGGTTCAGCCCGGTCATGTCAAGAGGGCTGTTATTGTTGCTGGCTCCTACATTTCCAAGGATGTCCTGAAAATCGCCGGAAAGATCCACGTCCTCTGGCGTGACAATAAAAATATAGTTGGAAATCTTCTGCAGATTACCGCTTATGGAGTAAACTGCACCGGAAGCAAAGTCAATGATCCTCTGGGCAATTTCTGTATGCAGTCCCTCCATGTTCAGCACCACCGTTTTGCCTGCAAGAAGATGGTCGCAGATTTCTTTGCAATCACCGAATGAGGTGGGAATTACCATGGATACCTCCATGTTTCTCTTCATAGGAACTACTTTATTAGAATTATTGTTGGAAGAACGCCCGAGGAATCTTGGTTTCGGCGCTTCCTCCTCCTCTTCATCATCGTCATAGTACTCGTCGTCTCTTTTCCCGAACAGGCTTTTTCTGGGAGGTCTCTCGTCTTCTTCTTCGTAATCATCATCTAAGAAGTAATCGTCATCATCACCGTCACTTAACCGCATGCTTTCCATAATTCTTCCCAACAGACTCATAGTTTTTCTCCCATCTCCTATCTTGCACCGAATATGCCGGTTCCCACCCTAACCATGGTGGCTCCCTCCTCAATTGCAACCTGAAAATCGCCTGTCATCCCCATGGATAAAGTAGTCATGCTACCATTATCAATGTTTTTAGTTTTCATGTCAACATAAAATTCGTATAATTTTCTAAAAACAGGACGATTTTTCTCGGCATCCTCTACAAAAGGGGCGACAGTCATAAGTCCGCATACCCTGACATGGGAAAAATCATGGATAATCTTCAGGGCCTCCTCCGTCTCATCCAGCAAAAACCCGAACTTGCTCTCCTCCTCTGCCACATTCACTTCCAGCAAAATATCTGTTACAAGGTTCTGTTTTTCTGACTCCTTTTCAATCTCCCTGGCCAGCTTTACGGAATCCACAGAATGGATCAGGCATGTCTTTCCCACAATTTGGCGCACCTTGTTGGTCTGCAGATGGCCGATTAAATGCCATCTCACGTCCTCAGGCATTTGAGGGATCTTAAAAAGCAGTTCCTGAACCCGGTTCTCCCCAAACTGCCGCGCCCCTCCCTCATAGGCCTCCTTTAAAAGTTCAACTGGCTTCGTTTTGCTGACTGCAATCAGGGTAACCTCCCTCTGATCCCTTCCTGCCCTTTTGCAGGCCTCTGCGATTTGTTCCTCTGTCCTATGTAAATATGTCTGAATTCCCATACAAGCCACCTTCCTTACTGATATATTAGCGTGCCCTCGTTCTCAATCATGGACGCATTCAGCACAATATGGTCATATACGCTGAGCCCATAGTTCATATTTTTGCGTATGGTATAAAATTCATCACTCTGAGCCAGCACTTCAATCTGCCGAAATACCGTATAGCCTTTATTTATATTGTAAACTCCCTGAAGGGATGCCGTGATGCCGACCTGAAACCGTTCCTGGGAATCAGGCCGCACCAGATAATCCCCTGCCTGGATGGAATTTTCTTTATCGCAGTCAATATAGTAATATTCTTCATTTCCATAATAAATATCTGTAGGCACAAACACAACAGAAGTGCCTGCCTCAGAATAAACTTCTTTATTAAATCCATCCTCAAGCCCGTCCCCTCCCTTTGTGAGAAAGTCTATGGGAATCAGGAAAAAGTTTTTAGTCGTAACAGAACTTATGGGGATTTTCAGCCCTTCTGTAACGCTGGTCATAATCTCAAAGTCAACATACCGATCCGAGGCGAACTGGACCATATATTTTTGAAAGTCCAGCCTGCCGTAAGCCTTTCCGTCCCCTCCCGTGATCAGAGAGAATGTGCCATTGGTGGTCAGGTTTTGGGCCGGAAACGAAACCTTAAGGGTTCCCTGGGAGCTGAACATAACCCCGTCTTCTTCCTCCACCGGAAAAACAACGGACCAGTTGTCCTCTGTTATCACCTTATAAATAGGAGTTCCAGGTTCTACCCACTGACCTGCCCTTGTTATAGCCTTCTTATACTGGCTGCGGTCAAAAACGCTTTCATTGATCTGGGCTGCATCCAGAGTCTCATAATTATCAATGCCATAGGACACGACTCCGCTGACCGGGGCGGCGATCTGTCTGAAATCATTTCCCATCTGGGCAGCCATCTGTCCCTGGCTGTCCAAGGTGTTAAAATTTACATATTCCAAAACCATGGCTTCCAGAGAGTATCTGGTATTATAAACATCGCCGAAAGCTTCGTCCGAATAAGAGAGGCTGTAATTGTTCAGCTGTTTGCGCAGCTCCGAAATGTCCCGATCCGTAAGGGCGCCTGTTCCCTGATTCTGCTCCTCCATCAGGGCTGACACGGTTCCCCGCTCGTCAATGGAATAGATGCTGGTCCCCACTGACGCTCTCTTCCCCTCCCTTACATAATAATTGACTGCCCCGGCGCTGTCTGCGTACTGAGTGCTTTCCTGCCGGAGAATAATGCCGGTATAGCTTTTATCATCTACAATGGAGCCGTCTGTCACCTCATAAAACTGTATCTTTTCTTTTGTCATGTATGAGTATACGGTAAACACCAGGTAGAAAAAAATCACGGCGAAAATCAGCATTCCGACATTAAAGTTCATGGAAACTTTCCGATGGTTATAGTTAATAACATTGTTGTTTTTTTTCCTCGCCACAAAGTCCACCCTCCTCTCCGTATACTATGCTTCTTACACAAGTTGACATAATGTATTTATGTCAACTCACAAAGATATTATCCTTTCTTGGATATGAATTGTCAGGGCTTTTTATGTTATTCAGCGTTCTTTCTATTATAAACGGGAATGGTAAAAAGTTCAAGGGGATGTCCTGACAGTTTATGCTCTTGATAGTTTATGGCGGATGTTATAATGTGGCGGCGGATGTTGTCGTTGGGGCCGGTGCTTGCCCTGTTGCGTCCGGGTTCAGGTTTGCCGGACATTGCGAAGAGCCTAAAAAGCAAGTCTCTTCTCCATGGCAAAATTCACCCGGACGCAACAGGGCAAGCACCGGCAAAAGCAGAATTCGCCAGCAAAATAATGCCTGGCTCGGATTCTTATGGAGCACTAATATATCGTTCGCTAATTAACTACACCATATTTTTGCCTAAAATACTGATAAATACGGCATTCTTTGAGTGTAGTTAATTAAAAAAACGCTGTACTAGTACATCATTGCATTAATTTCTAAGCAATAGTACTCGCTCTCTACGCCAGGAGCACGTCTGCGAAGCGACAGCGTAGTGGTGCCTACATCTAGCTTCGCAGGCGGCTTAAAGGCGTAGGCGGCATGCATAATTTGCTGGAATCTCCGCAAGGCAGTGCCAATTACATCATTTTGTAAATAACTACGCCAACCACATGCCTGTTTTCCCGATTTCGCAGGTCAAAAAGCCTCAGCACAGCCCCACTATGTCTACGTATTTGACCAGCACACTCGAAAAACATTCTACGTGATTAGTTCAATATTTGCCGATCGATGTACATGCGGCCTGCGTTTCCAGCTGATGCGAATTCTGTTTTTGCCGGAGTGGGAGGAGCTTGCGTCCGGGTGAATTTTGCCATGGAGAAGAGACTTGCTTTTTAGGCTCTTCGCAATGTCCGGCAAACCTGAACCCGGACGCAAGCTCCTCCCACTCCGGCTCACGACTCCCCAGCCCTTCCCTCGCAAAAATGTCAACTCTTTGTCTCTTCGCAATATCCTGCAAAAAGGGTCTGCTTTTTGAGCAAGCAGACCCCCTTATCCTATGTACACCTACAAAACCATTCCATTCTATTTTTATAAAGAGATGATAACATCCTTTTTTGCATTCTCAGGTAATTCGTCAACATCCAGGGATACGCTCAGCACGAAATCCACATGGAACTTTTCACTGATAATCTCTAATTCCTTAACAGCCTCGGAGATATCCTCCCCCTCCAGGCAGGCCAGCTTTAAAAAGCTGTCCAAAAACATCAGCTCCAGGTCGTGATCCTGGGAGATAATCCCGCAGATAAATCCCATGAAACCGGAACAATCAGAAATGTCAAATCCTTTTACGTTGATCAGACGGATCTTATTGCTTAACTCATACATATGCTTGGAACTTTTATCCAGGTAAACGATAGAACCGTTAGCCTCCTTGATGGCGGCGTTGGCCTTGTCCAGCAAGTGCTTCGTCTTTCCTTTTCCTTTATTTCCAGCTATAATCTGAACCATAGTCGTGTCCTCCTTGGGTTTATTGATTTTGTATAAAAAGACGATAGATTTCCCCTTAATTATAGTATAAATAAGGATAAAAGGCAATGACTTAATTGACAATTTTAGAAATTATATTTGTCATGTTATCATAAAGGCTGTTCCGGTCTTTTGCTTTCATAATAATGGAAACATACTCGTTCCCGCCGCTTTCCTGGCTTGTCCCTTCTCTGGAAGCCATGACCAGGCAGCAGCCTGCAGCCTGCGTGGTTCCTGTCTTCCCGGAAAATACGGTCAGTCCCTCCGGCGTGTCCCGTTTCCCTGTCAGGTACCAGTTCCCTCCCTCCCAGACCTTCTTTACCTCATTGCCGTCTTTGTCCTTATAATCAGCAGAATAGGCAACGGCACCTGTTATTTCCCGGAACTTTGGATACTTCAGGGCCTCGTTAAAAATCAGATACAAGTCATAGGCAGTGGTGTAGTGGTTTTCATCGTGAAGCCCGTGGGGATTCATAAAATGGGTGCCTGTGGCTCCAAGTCTGGCGGCCTCCTCATTCATAAGCTGGGCGAAATTTTCGATGCTCTGGGACATATGAACGGCAATGGCTGCTCCTGCATCATTGCCGGACGGAAGCATAAGCCCGTACAAAAGCTGTTCCAGGGTCAGAACATCCCCTGGTTTTATGTCCGCCAGGGTAGCGCCCGCTTCCGTGATCACCGCATCCTCGGTTACTGTCACCATATCCTCCAGGTTCCCGTATTTGATGGCAATGAGGGCTGTCATTATCTTCGTAGTGCTGGCAGGGTAAAGCCGCTCAAAAGCATTTTTGCTGTACAGCACTTTCCCGTCGGACATGGAAAAAAGAACTCCCGCCTCTGAATCCACATCCTCCCCGTTAAACGGCGTTTCATCGGAAACCACGCATAAGTCCCTGGCAAACAGGGGTACTGTCACAGCCTCCTCCTGCCCGGTCTGCGTATCTTCCTGAACAAAAGGCCTTTCTTCAAATGAATAGGGCTTTTCCAGATCTCCCCTTCCGCCAATGCTGCATCCGCACAAGACTGCCGCCGTCCACACTGCCAGTGCAGACAGCCCTGCTGCCCTTCTTATGCTGACAGGCCTCGCCGCCGGCGCAGAAAAATCGGGGGATTTTCTGCCCCCCATCACTTGTACATCTCCCGCCATTCCAGATCTCCCCGCTCTAAAGCTTTCACAAGCAGCTCCGCCGTAGCCACGTTGGTTGCCAGAGGAATATTGTGCATGTCACACACCCGGACAATTGGGCTGCTGGCCGGATCAAGCCTTTTTGGGGCGTCCGGCTCCCGAAGGAAAATCACCAGATCCAGCTGGTTCTGCTCAATGTCAGTGCACAGCTGCTGGCCTCCACCCAAATGGCCTGCCAGGTACTTGTGGACATTTAAATTGGTTACCTCTTCAATAAGCCGCCCCGTAGTGCCGGTGGCGTACAGTGAATGCTTGCTCAAGATCCCCCTGTAGGCAATGCAGAAATTCTGCATTAGTTTCTTCTTTGAATCATGGGCAATTAATCCGATATTCATACGCTTCTCCTTCTCCCTCTCTCCTAATAATCTTCTCTTGTTTTTCTCTGTAACCCTACATTCAAAACCACTCCCATGCCGATGTAAATACTCAGCAGGGAACTGACCCCCGAGCTAATCAGCGGCAGCGGCAGTCCCGTATTCGGGAAAATCGCCGTGGCCACTGCAATATTGGCAAAGCTTTGAAACGCAAACAGCGTAGCCATGCCCACGCAGATAAGCCTGCCGGACAAGTCTCTGGCCCGGCTTGCCATAATCAGACACTCAATCACAATAACCAGAAGCAGCCCCATAACAACCAGGGCTCCCACAAATCCCATCTCCTCCCCCACTATGGCAAAAATGAAATCTGTCTGCTCCTCAATGAGAAAATTACCGTTTTTCACGGAGGCAATCTCCGTGTTGCTTAACCCCTTGCCCCAAAGCTGTCCGGAACCAATGGCCATAATGGAATTCTCCTGCTGATAATAGGCCTCTGCGTATTTCTCTGGATCGATCCAGGCCAAAATCCGGTTGGCCTGATACTGTTCAATGAACGGAATCATATCATACCGCAGCAGATAGATGATAACTCCCACTGCGGGAATCACCACAGCCAGCACCCCCAATACCCACTTGTAGCTGACTCCCGACGCAAACACCACGGACGCAATGATCACGGTAATCACCAGCGTCGTGGACAGATTGGGCTGTTTAAAAATCAGGAACGCAGGAACAGCAAACAAAAGCGCTCCCAGCCCGAGAACGGACGGCTGATTCTTTTTTTCCTGATACTTGCCGAAATACCAGGAAAAAAACAGAATCAGGCCTATTTTTACAAATTCCGCCGGCTGAATCTGTCCGATAACCGGAAGCACGATCCAGCGCGTGGCTATGCCCCGGGAAGTTCCCATGAGGAGAACCGCCACAAGCATGACCACGCAGGCAAGATATATCATGGTGCTCATTGACAAAATCCTGTGATAGTCAATCAGCGACAAAGCCACTGCCAGGAACAGGCCGATGGCAATGCCCATAATCTGTTTCCTCACCGCAGAGGCGCTTTGGTTTGTGGCGCTCCAGATAGCCATAATGCCGATGCCGCTTAAAGCCAGCATATAGAGCACTATCCGAAAGTTGTATCTTCTGAAGTTGTAATCAAATAACAGCATTAAAATTTCCTCTTAAAAGACGGCCGTCTATGGGGATGCTGGCATAAAGGGCAGGCACATAATCCGATCCCTTGCAGGAAGCGGTTCTTGTAAGCCCTACCTCCACATCCCCCCGGTCAATCTCCAGATATTTTGAAACGACAGAGAAAATATCGTCCTTTATCATCTCCAAAAATTCGGGAGAACAGTTGGTCTTGTCCGCCACCAGAAGAAGCTTTAACCGCTTCCTGGCGACTTCTCCGGAACGGTTTCCAAAAACACGCCTGCTTCGGTACATAGCTTCCCTCCTAAGCACGTTTTAAAAATCCGGTAAGCCTGGATATGAAGCCCCTGCCTCCCTCAGGCACCGTAATGGGGATGTCCTCCCCAAGAAGCCGTTTGCAGATGTCCAGGTAGGCTTGTCCCGAAGGCGTATCCGTGCCTGTCAAAGGTTCCCCCTGGTTGGTGGAAACTACGATGGATTCATCATCTGGAATGGCTCCCAAAAGAGGAATGGCCAGAATATCCATTACATCATCCACAGACATCATGTCTCCCCTGCGGACCATATCAGTTCTGACCCGGTTCACAATAAGCTGAACCTGGCCCATGTCCTTTGCCTCTAAAAGTCCGATAATCCTGTCTGCATCCCGGATAGCCGAAACTTCCGGCGTGGTAACCACCAGCGCCCGGTCTGCGCCTGCAATGGCGTTGCGGAATCCCTGTTCGATTCCGGCCGGGCAGTCCAGCAGTATGTAGTCAAAATCTTCTTTTAAGTCCTCTGTCAGTTTTATCATCTGTTCAGGATTTACTGCTGACTTGTCCCTGGTCTGGGCCGAGGGAAGCAAGTACAGGTTAGGGTATCTTTTGTCTCTGATCAGGGCCTGCTTCATTCTGCAGTTTCCCTCCACCACATCCACCAGATTGTAGACGATCCGGTTTTCCAGTCCCATGACCACGTCCAGGTTGCGCAGCCCGATGTCCGTATCGATCAGAGCTACCCGCATCCCCAGCATAGCCAGGCCTGTTCCAATGTTTGCAGAGGTTGTGGTTTTACCCACCCCGCCTTTTCCGGAGGTAATTACAATGACTTCGCTCATATTTCTTTCCTCCTGCAATATATGCCTCCTGACAATTCAGACAACTGAATTGTAATGACGCCTAACAATAGATATTCTACTCTATATTTTGAAATATTTCCAGTATTATTTCCATTATTAAACATTTTTTAACACATTAAAAAAACTTTTTTTTATTTGTACCATGCAGATTTCCTGGTTTTCAACGGATGCGGTCATGGGCCCCCGTCCAAGGCGCCGCCCCTTTTCATTGATCTCTGTCTCAAATCCGGCAATCCTCAGCTGATAGGGGGCCATGGTCAGAGCCACCACCACTGCGTCCTCGTTGCCGGCAGCCCCGGCGACTGCCGTCCCCTTCAGTTCCCCAAGGACGATAATGTTGCCTTTTGCCGTCACCCGGGCCCCCTGCTCCACATCGCCGATAACCACGATGCTGGCTTCCGACTCCAGCGACTCCCCCTTGTGCAGATGTCCCCTGTAGAACTGCCCCGTACAGGAAGACAGTTCCATCAGCTTTTCGTTAAGAGCCTTTTCGCACCGCCGTATGCGGTTGCTGTCAAGATCCACCAGACACATGATCTCTATCTGGGAGTGATCCATAATCACATTGGCGATCTGAAACTCCTGCTCCGGCGCCAGGGGCCTTCCTGCCAGGGTCAGGGTCATCTGGACCGATCCCCAGAACCTGGCGCTCTCCTCAAACTTTTTGGCTATGTCTCCCAAAAGCTCCTCAAAGGGAACCTCGGGAGCCAGAATCACCGTCATGCCGGACTTATTGCTTTTGATCACTACTGAACTTTTCATACGCTACCACCTTTTTACCTGAATTCACCTGTTAAATCTTCCAGGCAGCTTCTGCCTCTTTTGCGGCTTATGTTTCTTAAAATCCTGTTTCGTTTTAATCGCCGATTGTAACATTGCTTGCATCCAGGGCACCTGCTTCGATAATATCCTCCAGGGTCGTGTACCCGTAATAAAACCGGTACACGCTCTTGGCTATGGTTGCCGCATTGGCGGAAGAATAGCCATAGGGGATATTGACCGTAACGCTGATCTCCGGGTTGGAATACGGTCCGTAGGAAATAAAAAACGCATGGTTTGCCCTGGTATTCTCCTGGGCCGTACCGGTCTTTCCCGCAATCTCCACTTCCAGATCCCTGAAAATTCGTTTGGAGGAACTGTCAGTGATTACCCGCCGCATGCCGCTCTGAACCGCATCCCAGGTACTGTCCGCAATTTCCACCAGACTGGAAATCTCAGGAACATGATCCTCCACAACGGTTCCGTCCGATTTGGTAACTTTATCAATAAGGCTTAACTCAAACACCTTCCCTCTGTTGGCCAGGGCGGTTACATACCGGGACAGCTGCACGTTGGTATAGGCATTGGTGCCCTGCCCCATGGAGGAGCGCTCCGGGTCTTCCGTAGAAATCTTTGGCGAGCTTTCTGCGATCTCGATTCCCGACGGGTGGTCCAGGCCGAACTTGGAGGCGTACTTCCGAAGAACCTCCAGGCCCCTGTCCGTGGAGTACACGCCGTCCTCATTGGTAGAAAGGCGGTGGGCCACCTCGGAAAAGAAATAGTTGCAGGAATTTTCCAGCCCTCCGGATACGTCCAGCTTGCCGTGGCGTCCCGGATTGATCCAGCACTTAATCGTCGGAAACACTTCCTCATAAATGCCGGTGCATTCGATCTCGTCCGTAGTGGTGACAACCCCCTCCTCCAGAGCCGCAACAGCGGTAATGGGTTTAAAGGTGGAGCCAGGCGCCTTGGTAACCTGGGTGGCGTTGTTATAAAGGGGAAGGGACAGATCCTCGTTCAGCTGGCTGAAATAAGCGGCATCCACCGTGCCGGACAGCATGTTGTTGTTATAGCTGGGATACGTTACCAGGGCCCGCACCTTTCCCGTATTCACATCTGTCACAGTGCATCCGGCGGTGCATGGGTCAAGGGCCAGCTGGGCAGGCGTAATCTCAAGGTTGTTTATCTTGTCAATCAAAAAGTTAAAGGTATACTCCTCTCCCCCTGCCTGCAGAAGCCCCATCTGTTCCTGATCATAGGGAAGGACGTTCTGGGAGTACAGAGCCATGCACAGCTCCCTCCCTGTAATAATATCCTGGTTTATCAGATATCGGTAAATGCGTTTTGTAAACTGAGTGTCACTTTCCAGCTGCTCCATAACGTAATCCACCAGCGCCTGGAAGCTGTCGTCCGCATTGGAGTACTTGTTGTTGACAGGCAGTTTGGTAGTGTCTATCCATTCCTGGGAGATGCCGTAGTATAAGTATTCCCGCAGGCTTATGGCTTCGTCTCTCCAGGCTGTTGCCTGGGGGCTTTCAGAATCAACCTTGCTTCTCTGGAAAATATCCACCGTGTCCGATGACAGGTAGGAATACACATACAGCATGTACGCCTTCATATCTTCCGGCAGTTCCGATATGGGTGCTGCGTTTGGGTCTGCCAGCTGGCTTCTCATATTTGCCATGATCTGCTGCCTGGAAGCCAGGAATTTTCTATGGATCTCCTGCTCCACCGCCCCGGCGTCATCCCGCTCCATGGCCTTTAGGGACAGCACGTTATTGTTAATAAGCTGATAGTAGGCATCCTTTACGGGAATCTTCTTTTTGCTGGAGTCCCGGTTTTCCTCCTCCGTCACTTCCCGGTTAACCAGACGGTCTGTGACAATGCCGGCAAGATGCTTTTCCAGCAGGTGGTAAATGCCAATCTGCAGCTCCCGATCCAGAGTCAGGTAAATATTGTTCCCCGCTTCCGGCTCCGTGGCGTCGTCAAGAACCTTTAAAACCCGCCCCCTGCTGTCCACATACATGTTCTGGACGCCCTTTTTTCCCTGAAGCTTGTCCTCCTGGGTGGCCTCAATCCCGATGCGCCCCACAATGTCATTAAGCTCATAGCTTTCATCTCTCTGCCGCAGCTCCTCCAGCTGCTCTTCGCTGGAAACCTTGCCCGTATAGCCGATAATCGGCGCAAAGTACAGGGCGTCCTCATAAATGCGCACTGTGGACTCGGCTATATCCACCCCCTGCAGCTGGGCCATATGTTCGGAAATATCCACCACGGTATTCTCGGAAACATTGGAGGCAACCGTAGTGGTCTTGTAGCTGGTGTAAGCCGTCAGGGAAAGGGAGTAGCGGATAATGCCCACTTTCAGGGCCTCGTCGTCCGGGAGCACCATGGGATTCCCCCTGGCATCTTTCAGATCTTCTATGTTAAACTTTTCCTTGGTCATTTCAAAGACATCCCTGGCGCTGACATTGGACGGGTATTTTCCGTCCTCGTCATCCAGCTCGCTGACAGAGCGCCGTCCATAGAAATCCCGCAGAAACCGCAGTCTGGCAGTCTCCGACGAGGTCGTGAACACAAAGTCCCCGTTCTGGTCAATGGCAACGGGCAGATCCCCCTGGATGGTTTCCCCCTGCCTGTCCAAGATCCGCACCAGCTCCAGGATCATCAGGTTCCTGTCCTGATCCGTCTTATAGGCGCCTATGTCCTGAATAGTGACAGAATATGCCAGTTCATTTCTGGCCAGAATCATGCCGTTGCAGTCGTAGATATTGCCCCTGGTTCCCGTTGTGTAGGCGGTCCTCAGTATTTTCGATTCATATTTTTTCACATATTCTTCGCCCCGCACGATCTGCAGGTCAAACAAGCGTACCACCAGCCCGGCAAACATGCAGATAAAGATCACAGCCAAGGCAAATATCCTGGATGTAATGACCCGCTTAATGCCGATCTGAATCAGTTCCAGTATGTCTCTAAACAATCGTAGTATCTCTCCTATTTTCAAATTCTGTCAGCCGCCTGCCGATGTAGAGAAGCAGGCGGTAAATGAGAAGCGTGGTCACAACCGTAAAAATGGTTTCCGGAATCACCAGTTCCTTCAGATAGTAAAGCACATTCAGCCTCCCCCGGATAAGGAAGCGGAACACATACACATACAGATTGTATGCCAGTTCATTGAGCACGCTTAAAACCAGCGGCAGGGTAATGTACTCTTCATAATAATATTTGGTGCAGATTCCGTTTACATATCCCACATACACGTAAAAAAGTGTATAAAAGCCAAACGGGCCGCTGTAAAACAGATCCAGAAGCACTCCTGCCAGAACCCCGTAAAACATGCCTGCCCGCTGCCCTTTCATAAACCCAAAGGAAAATGTCAGGATCAAAAGCAGGTTGGGCGACGCCGACAAAAAAGGAATCAGCGGGAACACGCAGTTTTGTATGGTAAACGCAACAATGATCAGCACCAGGTTGATAATGGTCCGCTTCATATTATTCTCCTGTAGGCTCCCCGGTTTCTTTCACGTCCGTGATGATCAGCACCTCCTGGAGATTGTTAAACTCCGCCACAGGCACCAGATAGCCGGAACTGGTCAGCTGGTTGCTGTCAATGGAAACATCCACCGCATACCCGATCAGTATTCCCGGCAGATAGGTGGTGCTGATGTTGGAGGTGACAATCCGATCCCCGTCTTTTACATCGCCGTCTTTCTTAATATCGCTTAATGCCAGACGCCCCTCTTTGTAGAGAGTCAGATCCCCGCCTACCATGCAAGTGTCCCCTGACTGGAGAGCCATGGCGCTGACCCGGCTGGAATCGTCAATAATCGAACGGACCGTGGCATAATGAGCCCCCACATCTGTCACAATGCCTGCCAGCCCGCCGCCTGCCAATACGTTGTTGCCCACCTGAATCCCGTCTGCAGACCCTTTATTGACTCTGAATACCTGGAACCAGTCGCCGGAGTCATTGGCAATAACCCGGGCGGCAGTCTTGTTGTACTGCATATACTGCTGATCCAGGCCATACAGCTCCCTAAGCCTCTGAAGCTCAAACTGCTGGGAGGCCAGCCTGTTGTTTTCCTCTGTCAGCCTGTCAATCTCCGCCTGAAGCTTTCGCTTTTCCTCCAAAGCCCCCTTCAGCTGCCCATAGTCAGAAAGCTGCTGGTATATGGTTACTCCCACCTTGTTCACCCCTGACTGGATGGGAATCAGAACATATCCCACCCCTGTGCGCAAAGGTTCCAGCCACTGATCCGCAACCATGGTAATTCCAATCAGCACGATGCAGATCACGGTCAGGCCTGCCAAAATATAACGGTTGTATTTTGATTCCATCTATAACATTCCCTCTTTTTTAAAGCTGCAGTAATTATTGTCTCCAATAATAACATGGTCCAAAAGCTGGATATCCACAAGGTTTCCTGCATCATAGACCTTCCTGGTCAGAAGGCAGTCCTCCCGGCTGGGAGTGGAATCCCCGCTGGGATGGTTATGGACCAGAATAATGCCTACGGCCTGGCACTGCAGGGCTTTTATAAATATCTCCCGGGGCGATGCCAGAGACGCGTTTACAGTGCCTTTGGATATCTGCAGATCCCGAATCAGGGCCTGCTTGGTGTTAAGGAACATGACATAAAGCTGTTCCTGCTGTAAGTGCCTCATTTCTTCCATATAGTATTCCGCCACGGACTGCGGGTTCTCAAATGTGGTATTTCTCGCAGTCGCCGCACGGCGGCTAATGCGCTTTGACAGCTCTCCGATGCACTGCAGCTGAATGCCTTTCACCTTGCCAATGCCTGAAAGCTTTTGAAAATCAGACAGGTCTAAGCGGCACAGTCCCAAAAGGCCATCGCCTTTGGGATACGTCAGCTCCAGCACCTTCTGGGCAAGCTGAAGGGAGCTTAAGGCCGGGCTGCCGGTTCGGATAATGACGGCTAACAATTCTGCGTCGCTTAGTATCTCAGGACCTTTAGAAACGCATTTCTCGTAGGGACGATCCTGCTTTGGGATATCTTTCATCCTAATGTGTTTGTCCATGGACATGCTCCTCGCTGCGTGACTCTCCATAGTACGAAGCCTGGGCGCCTGGGACCTTTTCTCTTTTGGAACCCCATAGACACGCCGTAAGACAAGCCTGCCTTTGGTTCCAAAACATTTTACCATAACTTGGAATTTATGTATAGTTAGTTTATAAAAAGTTAAAAATTTCTTCCGCATCTGCCGGCGCTGGAGTCCTGCGGCGAAAAATCCCCGGAAGGGACATCCTACTGCCTGCGGCAGACAGGTTTGCTTTGGTTTTTCAGGGTGCAGATCCCCGCGTCACACAGTTTCTGCAGGGACATAAGAATGCCAAGCTTGGCATGATACCAGGTCAGCCCTCCCTGGAAATACACGGCATAAGGCGGTTTCATGGGGCCGTCTGCACTTAGCTCAATGGAAGACCCCTGGACAAATGCCCCTGCCGCCATAATAACCGGAGCGTCGTATCCCGGCATATCCCAGGGCTCCGGGGTTACAAAGCTGTCCACCGGCGCCGCTGCCTGGATTCCCTGGCAGAATGCAATGACTGCCTTTGGATTTTTAAATTCAATGGACTGAATGATGTCGTGGCGCTCCTCCCCACTGCCTGGAATCACGTCGAATCCCAGCTTTTCGTAGATGCCTGCAGCAAAAACGGCGCCCTTTAAGGCTCCCGCCACAACCACAGGCGACAGAAACAGGCCCTGATAGAAAGACTGGTTCAGTCCAAGGCTTGCCCCCACTTCTTTTCCCAGGCCGGGAGCGCTTAACCGGAAAGCCGCCCGGTCAATGCAGTCTTTCCGCCCTACAATGTACCCTCCTGTAGGGGCCAGGCCGCCGCCGGGGTTTTTAATAAGGGAGCCTACAGCCATGTCGGCTCCCGCCTGAGTAGGCTCCGTCTCTTCCACAAACTCGCCGTAGCAGTTATCTACCATGCAGATAATATCCGGCTTGATCTTTTTTGCAAAAGCGATCACTTCCCCAATCTGCTTTACGGAAAACGTAGGTCTTGAGGCATAGCCCTTGGACCGCTGAATGGTCATAAGTTTTGTCTTCTCATTAATGGCTTTTGCAATTGCTGCAAAGTCAAAGCTTCCGTCAGGAAGCAGGTCAGCCTGGCGGTAAGTAACCCCGTACTCTTTTAAGGAACCTGGCGACTGGCGGATTCCGATAACCTCCTCCAGCGTGTCGTATGGTTTTCCGTTGGGGGACAGCAGCTCATCCCCAGGGCGGAGGTTGCCGGACAGGGCAATGTGAAGGGCATGGGTTCCGCTCATAAGCTGAGGGCGCACCAGGGCGCTTTCCGCCTCAAATACGCTGGCATATACCTGTTCCAGCGTATCTCTTCCCAGATCATTGTACCCATATCCCGTGGTGGCGGCAAAATGGATGTCGCTGACCCGGTTTTTCTGCATGGCTTTTATGACCTTTAACTGATTGTACTCTGCCCTTAAGTCAATGGCCTGAAACCTGTCTTTTAACGACTCTTCGATCTCTTCCCCAAACTTCAGCACCTGTGGGCTGATTCCAAGTGACGTGTACATTGCATTTAATTCCATGATTCTGTTTCTCCTGTTATCTGTTGTGATTTGCTATGGCAGGCACTTTGGCCGCCCTGCCTGGAATGCTTTGTTTCCTCTAAAATATGCCCCAGTATTTTCCCGCTGTCATTTCCAAAATCCGGCAGATTCAGCCACCGCACATTTCTCTCCCGCTTAAACCAGGTCAGCTGCCTTTTTGCAAAATGCCTCGTATCACGTTTCAGAATATAGACGGCTTCCTCAAGGCTGCACCTGCCCTCCAGATAGTCAAGGATCTCCTTGTATCCCAGCCCCTGCATGGATACCATATCCCTGGTGCAGCCCATGTCTGCCAGTTTCCTCACCTCGTCCACAAGGCCCAGCTTCAGCATCTTATCCACCCGCCGCTCAATTCTCTCATAAAGCACCGCCCTGTCCGTATTCAGCACATAGTAAAAAAAGTCATACGGAGATTCTTTTTTCCTCTCCTTCTCATTGTGGTCAGAAATCCTGGTTCCCGTCTTTCTATAAAACTCGATGGCCCGGATGACCCGTTTCACATTGTTGGCGTGGATCTGCCGGGCCGCCGCCGGATCGGCCTTTTTCAGCATTTCGTGAAGATACCCGGCTCCTTTCGTGGCGGCAATCTGCTCCAGCTTAAAGCGGAGCCCAGGGTCCCCGTCATTCTCTGTAAAATCCACGTCATACAAAAGGGCCTGTATGTAAAATCCGGTCCCCCCTGCCACAATGGGAATGTGGCCCTGCCCGTAAATCTGCGAAAGCGCCTCTTTTGCCATTTTCTGGAAAATGACCACGTTAAATTCCTCCGTAGGCTCCAGCACGTCAATCAGATGGTGTCTTACCCCATCCATCTCTTCCCTGGTCACTTTGGCAGACCCGATATCCATATGGCGGTATACCTGCATGGAATCCGCACTGATGATCTCCCCGCCTGCGGCCTTTGCCAGGCGGACAGAAAGCTCTGTTTTTCCCACAGCCGTGGGACCTGTAAGAACAATAAGAGGCAAAGCCATTGTTAAGAACCTCCCATAAACGTGTGAGGGATGCGATTTTGTCACACAATCCTTTTAAATTTTCGTTCCAGTTCATATTTGCTCATGGAAATAATCGTAGGCCTTCCGTGGGGGCATGCATAGGGATTTTCCAGTTCCAGAAGCCGGTCAATCAGCTTGTCCGCCTCCATGGGCGACATGGGGTGATTGCCCTTTACGGCCGCCTTGCAGGACATGGATGCAACCCTTTCATAGATAATATCCGGATTGCCCTTAAAAATATCGTCAGACAGGCTGTCAAGCATGTCCATGAGAAGTTCCTTCCTGGCGATGGAAAACAGGTTGTCCGGAACTGCCCGCACGGCGTACTCCTTGCCTCCAAAATGCTCAATCTCAAAACCCATTTCCGAAAAATATGCCATATATTTCTCAAGAAGCACCTGCTCCTCGCTTCCAAGGCTGAGAATAATCGGAGGATTTACCATCTGGGACGTGTATTCCCGGCTTTTTAAGGTTGCCATGGTTTTCTCGTACAAAACCTTTTCATGGGCAGCGTGCTGGTCGATAATATAAAGCTGATCATGGAACTCCACCAGCCAGTAAGTGTCGAACAGCTGGCCAATGAGCTTGTGGCGGAGGCGGTTTTCAGGATTCAAAAGCTTTTCCTCAAAAAAATCCAGCTGCCCGTCTGAATGTCCGGCAGTTTCATCTTTGGGCAGTTTATTCCCACCTGTATATATTTTTTCTCTGTTTTCTGGTATAATATCCCCATCAGCATGGATAATTTCCTTATCTGATGATGATTTTTCCCCACTTCCCCCGATGTTTTTTCTGTCCCCTGCCGCCTTTCCAGGCTGATTTTCCGCAACAATCTGATACGCCGGCTTAATCTGATAATCCGGCTTTTCACAGACAGGCCCTGGGCCGGATGCGTATTCCCGCTGCTGCGGCATTGTGTCCTTTTGTCCTTCCCCGGGTTGCCGCCCGGTTCCCTGAAGCTCCCATTTTGCGCCGCCCTGCCCCTCTCTGCCATTCCTGCGGTCATAATCGCCTTGCCGCTTTATCTCAAATGGCTCCGGACAGCTTTTCTCCTGCTGCCGCTTCCTGGCCTCCTGCTTGTCTTTGCCCAGGCTTACCTGGGGGATCAGTTCCTTCCTGGCCAAAGCCTGGCTTACGGACTGGCTTATGATTTCGTAGATCTGTTTTTCGTCGCGAAACCGCAGCTCCATTTTGGTGGGGTGCACATTGACATCCAGATATTCCGGCTCAATGGTCAGGTGCAGCAGGACAAAGGGATATTTATGCTGCATCATAAACGGCCTGTAGGCTTCCTCAATGGCCTTTGCCACCAGGCTGCTTCTTATATACCTGCCGTTAATGTAGTAATTCTCAAAGTTCCGGTTGCTTCTGGCAATAACCGGTTTCCCGGCAAACCCCTTAACCTGCAGAATCTCCCCGCTCATCTCCACCGGCAGCAGGTTTGCCGCAATCTCCCGCCCGAACACCGTGTAGATAATATCCTTTAAATTGTGGTTTCCTGAGGTGTGAAGCCGGTTCTGGTTGTTCTGGATAAACCGTATGGAAATATCCGGGCGGGACATGGCAAGTTTCTCCACCAGGGCAGCCACATGGGCCCCTTCTGTATGGGCTGTCTTTAAAAATTTCTGCCTGGCAGGCGTATTGAAAAACAGGTTCCGCACAAGAAAGGTGGTTCCGTCAGGAGCGCCTATTTCCTGTACGGACCGCTCTTTTCCTCCCTCGATCTGATACCTGATTCCTGAAAGCTGCTCCGGGGTCTTGGTAATCAGCTCCACCTGGGCCACGGCGGCGATGCTGGAGAGGGCCTCTCCCCGAAACCCCAGGGAAGCCACTGTAAACAAGTCCTCCGCAGACTTGATCTTACTGGTGGAGTGGCGCAGAAATGCCAGGGGAACCTGGTCTTTGGCAATGCCGCATCCATTGTCCGTTACCCGGATAAGGGATATGCCGCCGTCCCGGATCTCCACGGTTACCGCCGTGGCTCCGGCGTCAATTGCGTTTTCCAGAAGCTCTTTTGCCACGGAGGAAGGCCGCTCGATTACCTCCCCGGCTGCGATCTTGTCAATGGTATTCTGGTCAAGTACCATAATCTCTGCCATGTATGATCCCTCCTACCACCGGTTCTTTAATTTGCCCTGCATCCTGCTTAAAATGTTCAGCGCCTCAACCGGCGTGATCTCATTAATGTGCAGTTCCTCGATCTCTCTCACAATGTCCTCGCTTTTCACCGTGTCAAACAGGGTCATCTGGTTTAAGTCCACCTCGTCCGGCTTGGTAACCGCCTTGCGCTGTCCGGGGGACACATTGGCGCTTTCCAGGGCAATCTCCCTGGCCTTCGTGGCAATGTCAGCGCTGCTTAACTCCTCCACCAGTTCCTTTGCCCGGGCAATCACCTGCTCCGGCACGCCTGCCAGCTTGGCGACCTGGATGCCGTAGCTTTTGTCCGCCCCGCCTTTGATGATCTTGCGCAGGAACACGATGTCATCCCCCTGCTCCTTTACGGCAATACAGTAATTATTAACCCCGCTCATGGTGCCCTCCAGCTCCGTCAGCTCATGATAATGGGTGGCAAACAAGGTCTTGGCCCCTAAAATCTTCACGTTGCTGATATGTTCCACCACTGCCCAGGCAATGCTTAACCCGTCGAAGGTGCTTGTCCCCCGCCCGATCTCGTCCAGGATAATCAGACTGCTTCTGGTTGCATTGCGCAGAATGTTGGCGACCTCCGTCATCTCCACCATAAACGTGCTCTGGCCTGAAGCCAGGTCGTCGGAAGCCCCGACCCTTGTAAAGATCCGGTCGCAGATCCCGATGTCCGCCTCCGAGGCAGGGACAAAGCTGCCCATCTGCGCCATAAGGACGATGAGAGCTGTCTGGCGCATATAGGTGGATTTGCCTGCCATGTTGGGCCCGGTAATCACGGATATCCTGTTTTTGTGGTTGTCCAGCATGGTGTCATTGGACACAAACAGATCGTCCTTTAGCATCAGTTCCACCACAGGATGGCGGCCGTTCTTAATATGTATGGAACCCTTTTCATTGATCTTAGGCTTCACATAATTATTTCTGGTGGCTACCAAAGACAGGGAGCAGAATGCGTCGATACCTGCCAGGGCCTTGGCAGTTTTCTGAATCCGGCCCACCTCTGCCCCGATGGTGTCGCGGACATGGCAGAAAAGCTCATACTCCAGGGAAAACAGCTTGTCCTCAGCCCCCAGAATCACATCCTCCAGCTCCTTAAGCTTGTCCGTGGTATACCGCTCCGCATTGGCCAGGGTCTGCTTCCTGATAAAATATTCCGGAACCAGATTTTTAAAGGAATTGGTTACCTCAAAGTAATACCCGAATACCTTGTTAAATTTAATCTTCAGATTTTTAATGCCTGTCTTTTCCCGCTCCCTGGCCTCCAGCTCTGCCAGCCAGGTTTTCCCCTCCGTCTTGGCATGGCGCAGGCGGTCCGCCTCCTCATTGTATCCGTCCTTAATGATCCCGCCTTCCTTTACGGCAATAGGCGCCTCTTCCACAATGGAGCTTTTTATGAGTTCAAATAGATCCTCCAGGGGATCTAAATCGCCGCAGATGCGTTTCAGCAAAGGAGAATTCATGTCACTTAACAGCGCTTTCATATGGGGAAGCATTTCCAGGGAATTGCCAAACGCCAGCAGATCCCTTGGGTTGGCGGATTTGTAGCTGATGCGGCCCATAAGCCGCTCCAGGTCATAGATGGAATTTAGATACTCCCTGATTTCCTCCCTGGTGATATAGCTCATGTTCAGCTCTTCAATGGCGTTCTGCCGATCCAGGATTGCCGCCCTCTGTACCAGGGGCTGCTCAATCAGAGTCCTCATGAGCCTTGCGCCCATGGCTGTCCTGGTCTTGTCAAGAACCCACAGAAGGGAACCCTTCCGCTGCTTTTCCCGCAGCGTTTCCAGAAGCTCCAGGTTTCTTGTGGTGGAAGTGTCCAGAACCATAAATTCCCCTGTGGTGTAAGTCCTGATGGCCGTAATGTGGCTTAAGGTATTTTTCTGAGTTTCATACAGATACTCCATCACCGCGCCGGAAGCAATGATCCCCGCATCGTAGTCACCCAGCCCCAGCCCGTCCAGACTTCCTACGCGGAAGTGTTCCTTTAACAGCTTTCTGCAGGATTCCTCAGAAAAATAACGGCTTTCCAGGGAAGAGACAGCCACATGATATCTGTTTCTCAAATCCTCAAAATCAATCCCGCACATATAGAATGCCTCGTTGCAGATTATCTCTGACGGGGCAAATTTGTGGATCTCATCCAGAAGGTTCCTCTCCCCCTCCACCTCGGTTACCAGGTAATCCCCTGTGGTAATGTCGCAGGCACAGATGCCGTATGCGTCTCCCACATACACGATCCCCATAAGGAAATTGTTTTTCGTTTCGTCCAGAGCCTGGCTGCTGGTAATGGTTCCAGGGGTTACCACCCGGATCACTTCCCGCTTTACCAGGCCTTTCGTCTGCTTCGGGTCCTCCATCTGCTCCGCAATGGCAACCTTGTAACCTTTCTGCACTAATTTGTACAGGTATGCGTCAACTGCATGGTAAGGGATGCCGCACATGGGGGCGCGCTCTTCAAGGCCGCACTCTTTGCCGGTGAGAGTAATCTCCAGTTCCCTGGATGCGGTTATGGCATCATCAAAGAACATTTCATAGAAATCCCCAAGCCTGTAAAAAAGCAGGCAGTCGCCGTACTGCTCCTTAGTCTCCATGTATTGTGCCATCATTGGTGATAATCCGGCCATCTTAAGTAACCTCTCTTCTATATAATAAACACAGCATGCATGCTGGCCGCCTGCGTTAAAACAGCATAGCCGCCAGCACTTTTGAAATCACTCCGCCCTTTTTCCCATATAGTAGAACCCCTTGGATTCCTCCAGATACACTGGTACCACCGATCCTACAAGGGACGGCTCCCCCGGAAAATGGACAAGGGTATTATTGGAAAGGCGCCCGGTTACATAGCCCTCTATGTGGCTGTCCGTTTCTTCCACCAGCACGTCCATGGTCTTATGCAGATCCCGTGCGCAGACCTGGGCGGAAATAGCCTGAACTTCTGCAAGAAGCCTGTCAAACCGATCCTTCACCACATCCTCCGCCACCTGGTTGTCCATGGATGCTGCAGGGGTCTTGCTCCTCTTTGAATAGATAAACGTAAACGCGCTGTCAAACCTTACGGTTCTCACCACATCCAGAGTCTCCTGAAAGTCTTCCTCCGTCTCCCCCGGAAATCCCACGATAATATCCGTGGTCAGTGAAATATCAGGAACCGCGGCCCGTATCTTGTCTACCAGTAAAAGATACTGCTCCTTGGTATATCTGCGGTTCATGGCTTTCAGGATACGGCTGCTGCCTGACTGGACAGGAAGGTGCAGATGGCTGCATATTTTTTTGGAATCTCTCATGACCTCAATCAGTTCATCTGACAGATCCTTTGGGTGCGAAGTCATAAACCGGATTCTCTTAAGCCCTTTTACGGCCTCCACCTGTTTTAAAAGGTCGGCAAAGGTAACCGGCACGTCCAGATTTTTTCCGTAGGAGTTTACGTTCTGTCCCAAAAGCATTACTTCCGCCACCCCGGATTCCACCAGCTTCTCAATCTCTCCAATAATCTCCTGCGGCTTTCTGCTTCTCTCCCTTCCCCGAACATAGGGAACAATGCAGTAGCTGCAGAAATTGTTGCACCCGAACATAATGTTGACGCCGGATTTAAAGGGATATTTTCTCTCGGCCGGCAGATTCTCAACAATCAGGCTTGTGTCCTCCCACAGATCCACGGCCATCTTCTGCTGCTTAAGGCGCTGCCATAGAAGTTCTGCCAATTTAAAAATATTGTGGGTTCCGAATATAATGTCCACAAAACGGTAGCTTTTCTTTATTTTCTCCACCACTTCCGGCTCCTGCATCATACAGCCGCAAAGGGCAATAAGCATCCGGGGATTTTTCTTTTTCAGGGCGTTTAAATATCCCAGACGTCCGTAAACCCGCTGGTTGGCATTTTCCCGCACGGTGCAGGTATTGTAAAGGACGAATTCCGCATGCTCATCCTCTGCCTTGCAAAAGCCGATTGTCTCTAAAATGCCTGTAAGCTTCTCAGAGTCCCGGGCATTCATCTGACAGCCAAACGTCTGAATAAACGCGGCGGGGCGGCGCCCGTTCTTCTGTTCAAACTCCCATACCCACTCCCGGCATTTTGTCATATAGTAATATTGCCTGGCAGGTTCTTCTATGGGAGGCTCTACATTAATGTCTATTTTATCTAAATCAAATTCGTTATACATTTCTCTTGACTTTCTTCCCTTTCTATCCATCCCATGTCTTATAGTAAGCTACACACGAAACAATTATAACGCAAAATTTCTCCATCGTCATCAAAAATCAGAAGGGCAAATCGGAAATCATATGGATACTTTCCAAATCCTTTCGCCCGCTGCCGCCGTTGACAGCCCCTATGGAGCAGGCCGGAAAACAATCCCGGATATTATAGCATAAGCCGCCTGAATCCACAATAAGCAAAAGCATCATGCCGGCGGCCCTATAACACCAAAGCCACCATCCCCACAATGCAGAAAATGCTGATTAAAATGGATACGGAATTAAGCGCGCTTGACAGCCCGATATCCTCCTTTAGATCCGCCGTAAATGCCGGAGCAGACGACGCAATAGGGGCAAATACCAGGATTGCCAGGGTCTGACGGTACTCTAAAGGCATAGGCAGCAGGAAATAGAATGCCGCCGACAAAGCGGCTGCCGCTGCGTACCTTACTGCCAGAAGCCTTGCCATGGTCCGAAACTGGGTTCTGTCTCCTGACAGTTCAAAGCCTACCCCGATCATCAGCATGGCCATAAACGCATTGCCGTCGGCAATAATTCCCGCAAATGATATGGCCTGGGCAGGCAGGCGGATGCCCAAAAGGCATAAGCAAGTCATGATCAAATAGGCGTCAAACGGCGCTGATCTCAGCAGCGTCTTTGCGATCTGCATTGCCGGAATTCCCTTTCCTTCTCCCTTGGCCATAGAGGCGGCGCTGTAAGCGCCTCCAAGGCAGACTACCGCATTGCCGGTATCGAAAAGGCTTGTCACCACCACCCCTGTGGGGCCCAGAAAGCTTTGTACAAACGGCAGCGTAAAATTTCCGATATTGTACCCTGACAGATTTAAAATTTCAAAAGCCCTCTTCCCTTTGGCTGATCTTGTGTTCATAGCGAAACCCGCCGCCATATAGATCAGTCCCCCAATAAGCCCCAGAAGGCTTAGACTCAGCATGGACGCATCAATCTCTTTGTCCGCAAAGCTGTATACAATTGCCGCCGGAAGCGTGATCTTCAGCACAATCTTTGACAGCACATGAAAATCTTCCTTTTTAAAAAACCCTGTCCGTCTCAGTCCGTATCCCAGAAAAATGATCCCGATAAAACACGCTGCCCTGGACAGCACTGCCCCCATCTCCATAAAGCCCCTCTTCCCTGCACATCTTGCCATGTACCGTAATTTTTCTTTCATGGTAAATTCCATGCGCCTTTTAGTATACAGGATTCCTGGGAAAAACACAAACAATTCTTCCATCAATGCCAGATTAATGGTATAATAAAAAAAATCCCTGCTGCTTTCTCAGCGCCTGGAAGCAGCATAAATTCAGAATTCCCACATATCAAATTTCAGGAGGGTAACCATATGAGTGTTACAGTGAACATTTTTTATTCAGGAACAAATGGAAACGCACGGAAATTTGCAGAAGAAATGGAGAGCACAAAAACAGCAGATGCCATCCGCAGGGAAGAAGGGAATCTTTGCTATGAATATTTCTTTCCCATGAATGATCCGGAAACCGTTCTGCTGATAGACAGCTGGACAGACCAGAAGGCCATTGATGTACATCACGCTTCGCCTATGATGGAAACCATCACACGGCTCCGGGAAAAATACGATCTTCACATGAAAGTCAGGCGTTATAGATCAGATGAAGGAGGAATACCTGCATCCGATAACCGGTTTATAAAAGAATAAATGCGTCATCATTTTGGGGTCTATGAAAAGCCAGAGGGGAAAACATGAAAAGCGAGAATCAAAACACAGGCAAAAATCAGCAGAATGAAGTAAAGGGTATCCGTATTAGCAGAATGAACTTTGTAATGTGCATAATAGCATGCGTCATGTTTCTGCTTTTGACCGCTACTGTAATCCACGTTACCAAGACCTTTAGGAATACCTATGCGGCTATCAGGGATTACGTTTCCTGCATGCAGTATGGACGGGATTTTCTGGACAGTTCCGATTATCTCACGGATCGGGTGCGGCTTTACTCCGCAACCGGAGATCCCAAATATTTGGAACAGTATTTTTCGGAATTAGACAGAGCCCGCAGGGAAAACGCAATAAAGGATGTGGAAGCGTACCATATGGAGGCGGAGGCCTATGATTCCATATACTCTGCCCTGCGGCATTCTGACCAGCTGAAACAGCAGGAAATCTATGCCATGAGCCTGCTTGCCAATGCCTGGGACTGCGACCCCTCCCTTATCCCTCAAACAGTGGCTGATACAGCCCTCTCCCCAGATGACCTCCGCCTTTCGCCTGAGGAAATGATCGAAGCAGCCAGGGATCTTGTTTTCGGAAATGATTACCAGAGGCAGAAGCAGCAGATCATTGATGAAACCCAAAGGTTCCAGGACATCATTGATGCCGCCACAAAACAGCGGATGGAGCATGATTACAGCCAGCTCTACAGGGCCATGGTGGTTCACCAGGCATTGATTGTCATTCACTTTGCGTCAATGATTTTAGGTTTTATATTTAGTTATGTGCTGGTGGTGCGGCCAATGGCCGGCTATGTAAAGCACATTAAAGCCCGTGAAAAGCTTCAGGTCGTAGGCGCCTATGAGTGTCAATGCCTGGCTTGGACCTGCAACACCATGTTTGCCCGCAATGCCGCCCAGGAGCACACCCTCCGTCATCAGGCGGAGCATGACGCCCTTACAGGGCTTTTAAACCGAGGCGCCTTTGACAATCTTCGGCAGACGCTTCACAGCCAGGGCGAGCCCATGGGGCTTCTGATTATTGATGTGGATAAATTCAAGCAGGTTAATGACAGCTTTGGCCACGAGATGGGCGACCGGGTGCTGAAACAGGTGGCCAGCCTGCTGGCAGGCAATTTCCGCTCTATGGATCACCCGGCCAGAATCGGCGGGGATGAATTCTCAGTCATACTGACCAACACAGATTCGGATCAGCAGAAAGCAATTCTGGAAAAAATAGCAGCCATCAACCATGTGCTGACCCATCCCGCAGATGATCTTCCTGCCGTATCCTTAAGCGTGGGAGGCGCATTTTCCACGGAAGGATTTACCGACGATCTCTACAGGCGGGCGGATCTCGCCCTCTATGCGGTAAAGGATCATGGCCGCTGCGGCTGCAGGTTTTATGATGATTCCCTAGAAAAGGCATCCCCCGGCTGATTCTGTACTGCCCTGGGCAGTCTCTGCCTAACACTGCCTTGCGGATAACCTTAACCGTTATTTTTGCAAGGCAGCACTGATGTTTTTATCAGGCAGAATGCAGGGAGTTTAAATAATTTTCCAGAGCCTGGGCAATCAGCCTTTCCATCCGAAGCAGTTTCCCTTTGTTCTTTTTCATGAGTACAATTCTGGACTTTGCCATGTCCATAATGCGCGCTGCCTCGTCCCCTGCACACATCCCTGCCGTCCCGCTCCTCCTCAGCGTTTTTTCCGCCTCCGACAGCCTTATGGGAACCGGGGCAATCCCGCCAAAGGCCATTCTTAGATCCATTATTGTTCCATTTTTCCCCAAAAAGGCATATGCCAGGGCAATCTCTTTGTCACACACGCACCCGCTTACGAAATCGCCGCTTTTGGGGATCACCAGGCATATGGCCTCCTCCCCTGGCTCCCATTTCTTCCATGGGCTTATCTCTGCAAAGTAATCCTGGGCCCGAATCACCCTCCTGCTGGTATGGATCTCTGTTTCCAACATAAACAGCGCAGTTTCCGTCCGGCTTTCACAGACGCCAAAGCAGCCGCAGTTTACGCACCGCGCCGCCTCCCGGATCACCGTGTTCTGCGGTGTATCTTCTGAAGGCTTTGCCCACTGTGCCGGGGGAATCTCCACGCCTTCAAACCGGAAGCTTCCCAGGGGGCCCATTGGCTCCAGATAAGATTTCAGTCCGAAGTCCAGGTTAATCCGGCCGGCGGTCCTTACCCCAAGACAGATTTCTTCCAGCACGTTTTGAAGTTCTGCTGTCCCCTGCGCCGCTTTTTCGCCTGCTTTCCATGAAAGCTGCCGATCAAACAAACGGCCAGGCTCCTTTTCGCCAATGGCACCGTCTTCAAACACAACTCCCATAAAAGAAAGATGAGCCATATAAGCTGCCAGCGGTTCCTCCATGGCCTCAGCCAGGCTATGGCCAAGGCAGGACAGAACTTCCCTGGCCTCTTTCTTTTTAAAGATAACCACATGGTTTCCCATCCTCCGCAGATAATAGGCGGCTGTCAGCCCTGCAACCGTAACCTCCTCTATGGCGATCCATTTGCCGCTGTCTCCGGAAGGCGGTATAAAAAAGATCTCCGGGTGCCTTCCTATGTCCGCCCCAAGCCAGTGCAGGATTTTTTCTGCCGCAACGCTTTGATTCTGCTGGTTTCGGACGCAGCGGGCGCTGCACTTTTTGCACAGGAGGCAGACCATTTCCGTCAGAGGATGGTATTTCATCAGGGTGCGCTGAGCCTCCAGCTTTTTATCATTTCTCATGTGTTCCAGCACTGCAGGTATATCGACTCCCACCGGGCATGCCTGGCTGCAGGCGGAAATCCCGACTTTTTTATTTCCCATTACTGAATTCATCTGGTTTTCCCCTGCCGCTGCGTAGCAGGCTGTCCCTCCGTCCTTCAGACAGGGCGCCGCTTTTGCGTTTCGGCTGGCACAGAATATGTCCTGAAAAAGAATCTGTTTCAGCGGCATGTTTTCCCTGGCTATGCCCCGCTCCAGGTCCAGGCGTATGCCTGCTGCCGCTGCCGCCGCTTCCCGCCTTATGCAGTCTGAACGCAGCAGCTGCCCCAAAGTCACATCCGCACCTGCTGTAATCACATCTTCCTGCTCAGTAATCCGCCTTCTCTCATCCTCCATGTTTCCCACTCTTTCTCAAATTATAAATTCCCCTGCACTGTTTATGGGTTTGCTTGCCGTCTTGCCATCGCTTATTTCCGGGGCTGATTTTCTTTCAGGCGGGCGATCCCTTTTGGGGTGCGCCCGGCCCTTGGGCATTTTCCGAAATCCGGGGCAAAAAGACTTAGAAAGCATCTTTCGCAGTGCAGGGGATCTTATGTATAGCGGTTTTCAATCAGTTTTTAATCACTTTTTACAGTTCCAGAGAGCGTACCAGCTGAGTCTTCAGTTCCTGAAGCTTATAGCTGTTTTCCCTCATGGGGACTGCATCTTTCATGGCCTGTGCAAATGCTGCCTCCGCCAGTTCTTTTGATTTCTCTTTTCCGATCATCATCTTTTCCGCCTCTGTAAGACGAACCGGTATGGGGGCAATTCCGCCTGCCACCAGGCGGGCATCAGTTATAACGCCGTTTTCTTCTTTATAAGCGTATGCCAGAGCAGTCACTGCAAAGTCGATGGCCTCCCGCAGGCGCATTTTCAGATACCCTGTGCGGTATCCGGCAAATTTGGGGATGGCAATCGCTGTTACCAGTTCACCAGGCTCCAAGATGCCGGCTGCGTCCATGTTTCCAAAGAATTCTTCCGCCCTGAATTCATGGGCCGTTGTCTTCACCACTGCATCCAAAGCCACCATCACATTGGCCATATCCGACGCATTGACCGAATAGCAGCCGCAGTTCATGCAGCGTCCTGCCTCTTCCTTTGCCTCTTGGGCTGTCAGGCTGTCAGAATCTTCCCGTTCCAGGCTTCTGAGCCCTGCCGGAGTGTCCTTTTCAGTGCAGGCGGCAGTAATGCCTACTTTTTCTGGATCAAATTTTAAGAACCCTTTCTTTCTGGTTCTCTCTTCCAGAGGGAATCCCATATATCTGCTCATGCTTCTGGCTGCTATGCCGCCGTCCCGGATAGCCTTAATGGCAACGGACGGCCCTGATGCCGCATCTCCGCCTGCATAGATGCCTGGCGCCCTGGTATCCTTATGCTCTCCCACCTGAATCAGGCCTTTTGCATTTTTCAGTTCCTCTTTATACTTGTCGCCTAAAAAGTCTGTATCCACCTTCTGTCCTGTGGCCAATATAATGCAGTCGGAATCAAACACCTGGGTTTCGTCGGAATAAACCGGGTTAAAATGCCCGTCTTTGTCAATGACGGATACGCACTTTACGCTCTTTAAGCCTGTTACCTTGCCGTCACCGTCGGTGAGAACCTGTTTTAAGCCCCAGCCGTTGAAGATCTCAACGCCCTCCTCCTGGGCTCTGGCAATCTCCTCCGCAGACGCGGGCATGTCCTCACGCTGCTCCAGGCAAACCAGCTTTACCTTCTGGGCGCCCAGGCGCACTGCTGTCAGCGCCACGTCCATGGCCACGTTTCCGCCGCCGCAGACCAGGACTTCCCTGCCGATCTGCCTGCTCATAAATTGCTTCACTTCCACCAGGAAATTCAGCCCGAACTGTGTCAGGTTCTCCCCGTCAAAACCGAGAATAGGCTGCTTCCATGCGCCGGTATCCAGAAATACTGTGTCATTGGCCTCCTTCACCTGTTCCAGGGACAGATCCTTCCCAATCTCTGTACTGGTCTTAAATAAAATTCCCATGCCGGCCAGGGCTTTCACCAGATCGCGCACATAGTGCTTAGGCAGCCTGTACTCCGGAATTCCGTACATAAGAACGCCGCCTGCTTCTTCCATCTTTTCATAGACCGTCACCTGGTGCCCGGCCTTTCTTAAGTAGTATGCAGCCGTAAGTCCTGCCGGGCCGCCGCCGACGATTGCCGCCTTTTTTCCCGTTGTCTCTGACGGGGCCTGGTAGAATTGCTGTGCATGGTCCAGAATGTAGTCTCCAAGCGCGCGCTCTACGGAATGGATGCTTACAGAATCGCCGTAAGCGCACTGGTTGCAGGCGCTTTGGCAGGTGTGGGGACAGACTCTGGAGGTCAGCATAGGCATGGGGTTTGCTTCCATGATAATTTCCGCCGCACCGTCCCAGTCATTTTCACGGATTTTCTCCATGTATGCCGGAATGTCGGTTCCTGCCGGGCATTCCAGGGTGCAGGGGGTCTTTCCGGCTTTCATGCCGCCCATAATGGAGTGGTACTGGTTCCGCCCCTGGACGGCATAGCACTGATCCCCGCCTTTTCTTGCGCACACAAGGCGTCCGCCTACAGAGTCCGGATAACGGTAATACCAGCAGCGCACATCCTGGCAGAGATTGCCTCCTATGGTTGCCGCATTGCGGACAATGGGCGTGGCAACGCTGTGGGCCGCCTCTGCCACTGCCTTCAATTCTCCCTTAAATGCGTCGGCCTCTTCCACATCCCTTAATTTTGTCAAAGCGCCGACAGTGATTTCATCACCTTCGTCATGAATATAGGCGGCGCCGGGAATGGTCTTTAAGTTGATCACCGCTTCCGGGTAATCCGGAAGAATCTTCTCCTTCAGCGCGCCTACCAGATCCGTTCCTCCTGCAATTGGCCGGGCATTCTTATAGGAAGTCAGCCCCCTTGTTGCTGCCTCAAAGCTTTCTGCATTGATATGTTCAAAATTTTTCATTCCACTGACCTCCTATGCTTTTCCAAGTGCTTTCAGAATCTTGTCCGGAGTTGCAGGATATTCATTGATCTCAGCGCCGCCAATGGCATTCTCAATGGCCATCAGAACCGCTGCCGGGCCGGCTGCCCCGGTGATCTCGCCGATGCCAATGGCGCCAAAGGGGTTGGCCGTGGGGAAGCGTGACTCCAGAACCGAGGTTTCAAAATTGGGGAGCTCGTTAAAAGGCCTCCACTTGTAATCAATAAGATTGTGGGTCACCACACGGCCAATGTTGGTGTCCAGTATAAACTCCTCCAGCTGGCCGGTGTCCATGCCTGCAGAACCCAGGCCGCCTTCAAACTGCATTTTCAGCTCGATGGGGCTGATGATCTGGCCCACGTCGGAACCGCTGAGGGCATTTACGATCTTGGCCAGCCCCGTCTCCAGATCCACTTCCACCTCCACAAAGTTCATCACGCAGTTGTTGTGGTTAAAGTCGCCTTCTACCATGCCCTGTCCCGTAATGGAGTAATACATGGGGCAGATTGCCATCCACGGAAGGCTCACCGACGGATCATCCTTCTTAAACACCACCAGATCCTTCGTGTCCAGTTCTTCGGCTTTGCAGCCTAATTTGACGGCCGCCTCTTCCAGCAGTTTCTCTCTTGCCGCCATGGCCGCCCGCCCTACCGCGCCGCCTGCAGTAATGGTTTCGCGGGAACCTGCCGCCCCGAAATCCGCAGGATCGGTTCTGGTATCCGACTCATTCAGAGTAACGTTTTCCAGAGGCACATTTAAAATCTCGGCCGCCGTCTTGGCCAGGGCCAGCCTTTGGCCGTTTCCGAACTGGGAAACAACGCAGTGTACCATTACCTGATCGTTTTCCAGCCTTACATAGGCAAATGTCTCGTCGCTTTGAGGATCTCCGCTGCTGTGAATGCTGAAGCCTACGCCGTACGCCTTGCTTCCCTCCACGCGGGTGGGCACGCCCCAGCCCTTCCATTTCTCATGCCAGCCGAATTTTTCAGCTGCCACGTCAAAACACTTGTCATAATTGATCACCGGGTTGCTGTACTTGTGGCCAGTCCTCCAATAGTACTGATCCCCTGCCTGGCAGAAGTTCTTCTTAAAGAAAGTAACCGGGTCCATATCAATCTGTTTTAATGCCCGGTTCAGCAGATGAAGCGCACAGGCTTTCAGTTCCTGGCCTCCAAATCCCCTGGCGATTCCCACTGGAATCATGTTGGAAACCACCACCTTTGCCGTGATGTCCCAGTTAGGGGTCTTATTTAACGCCAGGTGCAGTTCGCCAAGGCCCTCGGCAACCTGGCCCTGAGTCAGCTCAGAGCCTGCGCCGGTGCCTACCAGCCAGTCGCCCTGAAGGGCACGCATCATGCCGTCTTTGGTGATGCCGATTTTCCCCATAAACTTATTGTTAAGGCGCCGTTCATAAACCAGCAGGTGTTCTTCCTTGGTCATGGCATATTTTACGGTGCATCCCGCCGTTTTTGCCAGCGCCACAATCAGCATGGCCGTATATCCCAAAGCGTCCTTATTGCCGTAGCTTCCTCCCACATTGGGAGTGGTAACATTAATATGGGCGCCAATGGTCGCCGCCAGGGGCCTTGCTACCATGTTCGGCCCCTGGGAAGAAGCCCACACGCTTACATGAGTGTCATCATCCCATCCGGCCGCTATAAAAGGAGATTCCGGCGCTCCTGGGAATGTCCAGGTGTAGGAAACCTTTCCTTCCACCACCACGTCGCTTTCCGCAAATCCCTTTGCCACGTCGCCTTCCTGGATCTTGTAAAACGGCGGGTCGTTGCCTTCAAACCAGCTTCCCGGGGGAAGGCAGTTGTTCTCATAGTGGAAACCTTTTGATTCGATGTTGTCTTCTTTCCGATACACTTCCGGCGCTCCCGGCTTAATGGCATCCTCCACGTCAAAAACCGGAGTCAGAACCTTATACTCCACCTTGATCAGTTCCAGGGCTTCCTCTGCAATCTGCGCGGAAACCGCTGCCACCGCTGCCACCGGATCGCCCGTAAACCGCAGGTGCTGATCCATGACCGGCCTGTGGGCGGGAACGCCTGTTTTCCAGGCAGGGGCGTTTTTGTAGGTCATCACGCCCTTTACTCCAGGCAGGGCCTCTGCGGCAGAAGTATCAATGGAAACGATCTCCGCATGAGGATAAGGGCTGTGAAGGATCTTGGCAACACAGGCATTTTTAAATTTAATGTCATCACAGTAAATGGCTTTTCCTGTTACAATTGCCCGGCCGTCCTGGCGGCGGCGCACTTTTCCGATATGGCGATATTCTGTCATGCTGTTTTCCCTCCCTCTAAGACGGATTTTACCGCTTCGATCACCTGATAATGGCTGATGCAGCGGCAGTAGTTTCCTGACAATGCCTCTTTGATCTCATCCTCCGATGGATTTGGATTGCCATTCAGCAGTGACTTTACGGCAATGATAATCCCCGGAGTGCAGAATCCGCACTGAAATGCATTGTGCTCCAGAAACGCCTCCTGAATGGGATCAAGTTCCCCTGTAACCGGATCGCCCAGACCCTCAATGGTGATGATCTCTTTCCCCTCGCACTCTGCTGTCAGAGTAATGCAGGATGCCACTGCCTTTCCGTCCATAAGCACTGCGCAGCAGCCGCAGGCCCCCTGCCCGCAGGACATCTTGCTTCCGGTAAGCCCTATCCTCTCCCTGAGGGTTTCCAAAAGCGTTTCTGATTCCGGAATCTGTCCCAGCTTCCGTCCAATGGTAAACTCGTAGGTTTCTCCATTGATATTTAATGTCAAATCCCTGCTCATATGATGCTCCTCTCTCTATTGGTGAGCCAATGGTTAATGGTATAATAAGTTTACCAGATTCCTTATGGTTCTTCTATCTACCAGTCGACAGGTTCCCGATTATTTTTGTATATGCATAGATAGTTTTTTTGTGAAAATCGTCTATGTATCCATTGCTTTTTCAGCTAATTTTTGTTAAAATATTGTCGATATTCGGGTTGCTAGTTTTCCTTTTTGTAGAATCTGGAGGAGCGGTTATGGGTGATATTCAATTTGTGTTTGAGGGGAATTTTTTGAAATACAGAACATTGTTCCTGGAAATGTGCCCTCCTCCCATGACTATCCGAAGAGGTTCTGTCTTATGCGCCCAGTGCCATACCAGCGGCTGGATGTATTATATGCTGGATGGGATTTCCAAGGTTTACATTACCACAAATGACGGCAATGAACGGATCATTGACTTTATGAAAAAAGATACCCTTATCGGAATGGACTGCATTAACCCGAAGCACCGCTCCGTGGTGAGCATTTCCAGCATTACCGATATGCAGGTTCTCCCTTTTACACCGGAGATGCTTAAAAAAATGCTTCTTAAGAATCCTGAACTTGGCTTTGACCTGGCCGTCTACTATGGCGAAGTTCTCCGGCAGGTGGCTTACACTGCAGGAAATATGGGGATCGCGGACCTTATGGGGCGCCTGGCCTCATTTCTGCTTCTCTTTCTGGATACGCCGGACTATAAAGAAACGCAGAAAATAGGCCTGACTCAGGAAGAGATCGCCTCCTTCATCAACGTTTCCAGGGCCCAGGTGGCCAAGATGTTCGGAAAGCTGCGGAAAGAGGGAATTATTGCAACAGGCAACCGCTATGTCACTGTCCTTGACCAGAAAAAACTAATGGAATACAGCGCTTTTTAACGATTACTATGAAAGTATCTAATCCTTGCTGTAGGTCTGCGCATATGCTGCGCTGACCGTATAGCGACAAAATGCCTGTTTTTGGCATTTTGTGTGCATCCCCCGGAGGGTTCATAGTAAACCCCCCACTTTCATTTATGGTGGTGCCGGGAAAACGGCATGGGGGTTTACTATGAAAGTAACGAATCCTCACGGTAGGTCTGCGCATATGCTGCGCTGACCGTACGGCGCCAAAATGCCTGTTTTGGCATTTTGTGTGCATCCCCCCGACGGTTTATAGCAACCCCCTCTTTCATGGGTGGTGGTGCAGCCGCCCGCCGGGCCCATGCAGGTTTACTCGGAAGATACCAAGGGCATTATATGAGCCGGGTCTATAAAAACCCGGATAACTTCCCCCTCCTGTCTGGCGCAGGCCGCCCACTGCTCCTTGGACATTTCCAGGCGCAGCTGGCTGCCGTCCTGACCGGAAGCTCCGTTTAGGGGGCTTGCCATGACCACCATATGGAAAACGTCCTCTACAATCCGCAAGATCCGGCATTCTATCACGTTTTTCCTTTCGTCCCCTTCTCCCAAAGCCACATGGATGGCATGGCTTCTGACGCCGATATGGGTAATATTTTCCGGGACAGGGCGCTCACATTCAAGCTCCACTCCCCAGTCACAGGCCAAAACCCATGCGCCGCCTTCCCTGCCCGGCCCAAAAGCCGGCCTTGCTGCCGAATAGTTTTTACAGCCGGACAGCTGGCAGGCTGCCATGGTTTTCGGCTCTTCAAACATGGCTTTTACAGAAACCGCCGGCGCAGACCTGCCGTTTTCCATAACGCAGACTCTGGAGCAAAGGCGGTAGATCTCGTCTCTGCTGTGGGACACGAACAGGGTGGTAGAGTCAAACTCCTTCAAAATGTCCATCAGCTCCAGCTCCAGCTTCCACTTAAGATACCCGTCCAAGGCTGAGAAAGGCTCATCCAGCATTAAAAGCCGGGGCCTGGCCAGCAGGATTCTAGCCAGGGCCACCCTCTGCTGCTGTCCGCCTGAAAGTTCAGACGGCCGGTGCTTTTCCAGTCCTGTCAGATAAAACCTTTCCACAAATTCCCTCACCTGATCCCTGGCCTTTTTTCTGTCTTTTTCCCATGGCCTGACTCCGGCCATAAGGTTCTTTTGAACGGTCATGTTGGGAAACAATGCGTAATTCTGGAACAGCAGCCCCACATGGCGCTTCTGCGGCACAAGATTAATGCCTTTCTCCGAATCAAACAGGGTAACGCCGTTAAGTGCGATCCTTCCCTTGTCAGGCTTTATGGTCCCCGCTATGCATTTTAGAGTCATGCTCTTGCCGCATCCTGACGCTCCCAGAATTCCCATAACCTCCTGTTCCGCCTCAAATTTCGCGCGCAGGCAAAAGCCGCTGAACTTTTTTTCTATATCCACATATAATGACATGGCACAATCACTTCCTTTTACTTTTCCGCTCCAGCATATTGACCGTCAGAAGCACTGCCGCCGAAATGGCCAAGTTCACCATGACCCATTGGAAGGCCAGAGTATCGTTGTCCGTCCGCCACAGCTGGTAGACAGTGGTAGAAATGGTAGCCGTCTTGCCAGGGGTATATCCTGCCAGCATGCTGGTAGCTCCGTACTCCCCCAGAGCCCTGGCAAAAGCCAGAACCGCTCCTGCCAGAATCCCCTGGCGGCACACGGGCATGCGGATATGCCAGAAAATATAAGTGTTGGACAGCCCCAGGGTCTGGCCTGAATAGGCCAGGGTTTCATCAAAGCTTTCAAAGGCCCCCCTTGCCGTCCTGTACATCAGGGGAAACGCTACCACGGAGGCGGCAAAGATTCCGGAATACCAGGTCATTACCAGCTTTATTCCGAAATTTTCCATAAACCAGATGCCAAGGGGACGCTTTGTCCCAAGAAGCAGCAGGAGAAAATACCCTGCCACTGTAGGGGGAAGCACCATGGGAAGGGTCAGCACCACGTCCAGGATTCCTTTCACCACCCGGTTCAGCCTGGCAATATAGTAAGCGGCAAAAATGCCCGCAAAAAACACGATGACGCTGGAAATCAAGGCGATCCGCAGCGAGTTGTAGAGAGGATACCAGTCCATATGAATTCTCCTGTTATGTTTCCTGCCGATTCTGTGAAATGGCCGTCCGCCCGCCTGACTTCCATGGGGGCGGCGCCTCCCCAGCCGGGCGCATGGAGGTTACTGCGCCATAGTAAATCCTACGGCCTCAAAAACCGCCCTGCACTCATCTCCAGTCAGATAATCCAAAAATTCTTTGGCCTCCTCCTTGTTCTTTGAGCCCTTTAACACGGCGGCAGGATAAATAACCTGCTTGCACTGATCCTTATCCGCCTCGTCCACCACGGTCAAGCCTGCAGAAAAAGCGTCTGTGGCATAAATAATCCCGCAGTCCACCGAAGCTTCCTTCACCTGGGTGGTCACCTCTTTTACATTGGAGCCATATGTGATCTTTGAGCCCGATTCCAGCTGTTGTAAAATGCCAAGGCTGGTCAGAATTTCGATGGAATACGCTCCCACAGGCACGTCTTCATTGCCAAGACAAAGCAGGTTCAGCTTATCTGTCCCCAGATCCTCATATGTCTCAATGCCTGCCGGATTGCCGTCCGGGACTGCCAAAACCACCTTGTTTTCCACCAGGTTAAACCTGGTTCCTTCCTGGACAAGGTCCAGCCCATCCGTATTCACCGAAGAATCTGCGGTAATATCCAGCTGGTTCATCTGCTTTTGTGCAGCGGAAATAAAGATATCACAGTCAGCTCCCTCCTCAATCTGGGTTTTCAAGGTGCCAGACGAGTCAAACGTATAGACAATCTCCACACCAGGCTTTATCTCTTTATACATTTCGGCAATTTCTGTCATGGTTTCCGTCATGGACGCCGCCGCAAAAATCAGCAGTTCCACCTTATCCTCCTCTGTTTCGCCTGCAGCTGCCTTTGTCTCTTCCGCCCTTTTTTCCTGCGTCGTCTCAGCGCTTAGGGCGCTTCCACTTTCGGCGGCAGTCGTCCCGCCTGCGGCGTTGTCATTTCCGCCGCACCCTGCCAGAAAGTTCATTGCCAATACCCCCGCCAGTACTGATGCATACAGTTTCTTCACAATTTTCTCCTCTCGCATTGTTCTTCTATTTAATCCTATCCGCAAACGAACGTTATTTAAAAATCGAACGCTTTTATTATTGACTTCTAATCATTTTTCGGCAAAGAGGGCAAAGTCAGCTCCCATGCCCTCTCTGTCTGCCTTTATTTGCGTCCGCATTCTGATGCGGTTCCCCGCAGGATCTCCAGCCCATGAGCCAGTGAGTCCATAATAAATCCCATGCTTTCCTTTACCGCCTTAGGGCTGCCCGGCAGATTGACGATGAGAGTCCTGCCCCGGATCACAGACGCTCCCCTGCTTAACATGGCCCGGCTTGTAAGCTCCATGGAACGGTATCGGATATACTCTGCGATTCCCGGCGCATTGCGGTCAGCCACTGCCATGGTTGCCTCCGGCGTCTGATCCCGCATGGAAAACCCTGTTCCGCCGCTTGTCACCACCAGATCCACCTGCCGTCCGTCTGCCAGGCGCTTTAACTGGGTTTTAAGGGCGGCCGGATCGTCGGCGACAATCACCGTCTCCACCACTTCATACCCGGCTTTTTCCAGAATTTCTGCTGCCGCCGGGCCGCTTTCATCCGCCCTCTCCCCTCTTGCCCCCTTGTCGCTGACCGTGATCACCGCCGCCGTAAAAGGCCTGTCAGGCTCTGGAAATATTACTGTCAGCTGATCTCCCGGAGAAATGTCACCCTCCTTTTCCACCTGGGCGAACACCCCCTCATGGGGCATGATGCACTCCCCCATACGCTTAAAAATGGCGCAGTGGCTGTGGCACTCCTTCCCAATCTGGGTCATCTTAAGCTCTGCCGTCCCTACCAGAAAACGGCTTCCCACAGGAAGGCTCCTGAAGTCAATGCCTTCCACCACCAGGTTCTCGCCAAAAGCTCCGTGATCCACATTGGCGCCTTTTTCATTAAACGCCTTCACCTTGTCATAAGAAAGCAGGCTGATCTGCCGATGCCACTTTCCTGCGTGGGCATCCCCGTCAATGCCATGGTCAGGCCGCACGTGAATCCTGTCCGTCTCATGCTTTTCTGTCCCTTTTTTCTCACTGATGCAAACGGCCTTTACGATTCCTGTAATCATGATATTTCATTCCTCTCAAAATTTATAGCCTCTGCAGGCGATTGCTGAATTTAAAACTTTGGTTTCCCAGCCTTTTTGTCTACAGTCTTTTTGGCGATCTCTCGTTTAAAAATTCTCCGCTTTTTCCGCCGCTTTTCTGCTCCAGATAGATCTCCCCCATCTCCATTCCCCTGTCCACTGCCTTGCACATGTCATATATGGTTAAAAGGGCCACTGTAACCCCTGTCAGCGCCTCCATCTCCACTCCTGTCTTTCCGGTTGTCCGGGCCGTACACCGTGCCTGAATCTCATGCCGCTCCTCATTCATATTAAAATCCACAGACAGCTTTGTCAGATTCAGCCCATGGCACAAAGGAATCAGCTCCCAGGTCCTTTTAGCCCCCATGATCCCCGCTATCCGGGCCACTGCCAGCACGTCGCCTTTCTTTACGTCACCCTGCCGCACCATGGAGAAGCACTGGGGGCTCATAAAAATGCTGCCTCGGGCCACCGCTTCCCGTCTGGTATCCTCCTTTTCTCCCACGTCTACCATCCATGCGTTGCCCTGCCCGTCAAAATGCGTAAATTCCATCTTACCCTCCGATTTTCATCATATCCTTATTTTCCGTCATCTGCTCCGGATGCTCAAAGCAGTGGGCCATGGGCTTTGCCCATATGGCCTGCTTCATGGCTTCCAAAAGTTTTCTGTCCGTTTCCTCCTTGGTCCCGCCTTCCCGGAGAACCGCCCGCAGGTCTTTGCCGTCCTCATAGCAAAGGCAGCTTTTTAGGTATCCCTGGGAGGTAAGCCGAATCCGGTTGCACCCGCCGCAGAATTTTCCATGGATTGCGCTGATAAAGCCGATGCTGCCCTTAAATCCGGGAATGCGGTAATAGATCGCCGGGCCGTTGCCGTGGCTTCTGCCATCCTTTTCCAGGCCCGGGTACTGCTCCTGCAGCTTGGCAAGCACTTCCTTATGGCTTAAAGACCGGTACTGCTTTCCATACCCAATGGGCATCATTTCAATAAACCGCACATCTACGGGATAATCCCTGGCAAGCTTTAAAAGCTCCGGCCATCCGGGGCCGTCATAGCCGCATCCCAGCCCTTCTGCCACTGCCTTCAATTCCAGGGATACCGCGTTGATCTTAACCGGAATGGGCTTCCCCTGGAAAAGCTGCAGCGCCTGCTCCAGCCCTTTGAGGACCGCCAAAAGGCTTCCTCCCCCTGTCAGAGCCTGGTACAGGCCGGGATCTAAAGTGTCCAGGCTGATATTAATGCCGTCAATTCCCGCCGCGGCTAGCTGTCCCAGGTACTGCTCCAGAAGAATGCCGTTGGTGGTAATGGTTACCTTCTCGATCCCTCTGGTTTCTTTCAGCATGCGGACAAGATCGCAGCATCCCAGCCGCACCAAGGGCTCCCCTCCCGTAACCTTGATCTTGCGTATCCCAAGAAGCGCACCGCAGGTGGCAATGCGGGCATATTCCTCCAGGGTCAGAATCTGGGACATGGGCACGCATTTTACGCCGTCGGGCATGCAGTAGCGGCAGCGCAGATTGCATCGGTCCGTGATGGATATTCTCATATAATCAATTTCCCGTCCAAAACCATCCTTCAAGGCTATCTTCCTTTCCCGAATCCGCAGTTAGGAAATGTACATGCAGGACAGTTCAGGCACAGCCCGCCTTGTCCCAAAGCCGCCAGTTCGCCGGCAGACACCGGATCATCGGCCATGACTCTCGGCAGCACCAGATCAAAAATCGTCCGTTTTGCATACATGACACAGCCTGGCAGCCCCATAATTGCCACGGTTTTTTCCTGCCCCTGCTCCTCGCTTTTATAATAGGCCAGCAAAAACATGGCGCCCGGCAGCACCGGCGCCCCGTAAGAGACGATCTGGGCTCCGGTATTCTTAATGGCCAGTGGCGTCTTGTCATCAGGGTCCACGCTCATGCCTCCTGTGCAGATTACCACGTCCGCCCCTTTTCCTATCATGTCCAGGATGGAGCCGGTTACCTTTTTATCGTCGTCATTCCAGGTTACATGATCAATAACCTCCGCGTCAAACTCCTCCAGCTTCTGGCGGATCACGGGTGTGAAGGTATCCTGAATTCTTCCGTAAAAGACTTCGTTTCCCGTAGTTATAATACCTACCTTTTTATGTACGAAAGGTTTCAGCTCCAAAATAGGTTTATTGCCGGTAACCTCCATGGCCGCCTGACGGGCCCTTTCCATCTTCTCCTCCCGGATAACCAGAGGGATGATTCTTGTTCCTGCCAGCTTGTCGCCCTTTTTCACGGCAAAGTCACCGTGGCGGGAGGCGATCATCATTTCTCCCAGGCCGTTAACCGCCTTCAGCCCCCTGTCGTTAACCTTCAATAGCCCGTCGCATTCTGCGGTGATCTCGATCTTCCCTTCTTTTACCTGTGACCGTCCCATATGCTCTCCCCGGCACATGCCGCAGAGGATCTCGGCAGCGTCATTTTCATGAAGGACCCCCTCCTCCTGCTCCCACACATACAGCTGATCCTTGCCTACGCTTAGAAGTACTGGAATATCTTCTTTTGTAACAATATGTCCTTTGCGAAACACCGCATCTTTGGTAACTCCTTTTATGATCTGGGTAATGTCATGGCACAGCACCGCGCCCTCCGCATCCACTGTAGGGATCAATCTCATCTGTCTTGTCCTCCGTCTATATGCATTTGTATGATTTTTTCTATTTTCTTTGCCTGTCTGTACCGTCTCTCATGGGCCGCCAGAGCCGCCTGCTGGTTTTCAGACGCTTCACACCGCTTCCGGCTGTCTGCAAACCGCTTATCAAGCGGCACCGCCGTCTCCTCCTCCACCTGCTTGTCCGCCAGGTACACCACAGCCGACTCCAGCCATAAGGGTTCTCCCGGCTTTTCCGGGCATTCCAGGTCATGGTGGCGCCGTATTACCTCCGCCACTGCCGGGTATCCCTCCCGCCGCAGTATATAGGCGCCCTTTTCCCCGTGTTCTTTTTCTCCCCGCACCACGTCATGCAGCAGCGCCCCGCTGCGGATAATCCGGCGATCCGCTTTCTGCCCGGAAGCTTCCAGCCTTTCTGCAAGCCTCTCTGCCTGCCTGCACACTGCCTGGCAGTGTCTGCGGATTTGCTGCGGCGTCCCGTAATGGTTCCAGATATGAAGGCAGTCCTGATCATCCGGCGCAGGCTTCGGCATAATGCCCAGTTCTTTTACTTCCATGCGGCCCTGATCATCCACCTGGATGCGGCTGAAGCAGCCATAAGGCTGAGGCAGCCCCCGTGACACGCTGAGGGAAATCCCCTGAAGCCGTGCCAGGAAGCAGCTGTTGATCCCTGCGTGGGCCACGCAGATCACGTCTCCCTCCGTCTTGTCCAGAATGCCCTCAATGGCCTCTTTTATCCGCATGCAGCCCTGTTCCCTGCTTTCCCCTGACTCAGGCCAGGATTCCAAAGTTTTCTTCAGCTGGCTCATGGGGACATTTTCCCATTCCCCCATGTCCAGTTCCCTTAGTCCCTCTTCTATGTAAACAGAAGCGTGATTCTCTGCCAATAACTCCGCGGTTTCCAGCGCCCTTGCAAGAGGGCTGGAAAATACCGGCACTCGGCTGTCTGTCATCTGGCGAAAAAAGGCGCCCAGCTCCCTTGCCTGCTTTTGCCCCCTGGAATCAAGAGGAAGATCCGTTCTGCCGATGCACCGGGGCACATTGTCCGGAAACGCCACCTGGCCATGGCGGATCAGATAGAGATTTCTCATTCTTCAAATCCTTTCCCCATATATTTCTGGTATGCCTGATCCGTAAAATCCTGGACAGATGCCACCATCTTCTCATAGGCATCCATCAAATTCCTGCCTTTCTTTGTCAGCACCGATCCGCCGCCGCCGCTGCCGCCGGTCCACCGCTGCACCACCGGAAATCCCAGCTGCTGTTCCAGCTGCTTTACCATCTTCCTGCCTTTGCTGTACGAAATGTCCATGTGAAGGCACGCTTCCTGGAGAGATCCGGTCTGCCCGATCCAGTTTAAAAGCTGCTGTACCCCCGGGCCATAGAAAGGCTGGATAGCTGTCAGGCGCACCTGTATCTGGGGCCGTATCGGGTATCCCTGGCCTCTCTGATAGTTCCAGTCCAAAAGCTCCTGGTACTGCTGCCTGGTATCCAGATCCCGGTAAATCCCTTCATCCTCCACCTCCAGGTTCGTAATGGCGATTCCAGAATTCTCAATGGCTCCCCTAAGGCCTCCCTCCCCCTTATATCCGCACAGGCTCTCTGCCACATGGCTCCACAGCATGATGGGATGACCCGGTTCCCCGTGGCATACGGTTCGGATAATCGGGGCGTCAATCATCATCTGCTGCCGTATAGTGTCCGGCATAATGGCCGGAAGATCCACAGGCAAAATCATCAGCCTCTCGCAGTCTTTGCTGATGGCCTGTATGCCCATAGTGACGGAATCAAACATCTGGGTTTCTCTAAATCGTTCGTTTTTTACAAATCGAACGCCTGCGCAGGAAAGATGCCGCTGCAGCTCGTCGCCTCTGTACCCGGTCACTACCACAACCGGCTCGATCCCCATATCTTTCAGCATGGTAACAATGTGCAGCGAGATCGTGGAACTGCCAAAAGGAAGCATGGGCTTAAATGCCTCCATGCGGGACGATAATCCAGCCGCCACCAGCACTGCGCCTGTTGTCTTCATTTTATGCTCCTTTCCTTATCGTTGTCCTGTTTTTTAGGACATGCAGATATGCTCTTGGGGATTTCCCCCTACTTTCTGTTATGTTTTATTGTACAGGAACTGTGGATATAAAACAAGTAGTGCCAGATACATTTTGAGAAAATTTTTCAAAATAATTCATTCTAAAGCGGGCTTATGACGCACTATGGGTATTCTCCATATTTTATTCTTTTATAAATTTTTCAATTACGCACTCATGAATCTTTTTCTTCTTGTCATAGCTAATGGCAACTAAAAGGATGTCTCCGTACAGGTAAGAGAATTTTCGTCATTGTATTTTATTACAGAGGCAGTTTCATTATGGATCGCAGATATTCCTCTTGCCACCCCTTCGCCATTCATATTCCATGTGTCCAGAAGGATCTTTTCTGATTGGTTCAGGGCCTGCACATGGCCGTCCCAGCCCCCGGTTTTTATGGCCCGTATAAACTCCTGTGCGATCTCTTGATTAGGAATCGAAACCATACTTTCTTTTTTGTCAAAGGTCAGATATCCAAGGTGAACTAAAAGGGTAAGAACATCATCTTTTAACTTAAACGTTGTCATATCATTCTGAAATGTAGACGGATCAATCTTACAGCTGGCACTTCCCAGCATCGCAGTAACCGATTCCTTAAGACCATCGAAATTCCGGTCAATGTATATTTTCAGCGCTTCATAAGTCTCAGTTCCCGTCCAATAGCTCTGAAAATCGCCGCTATCCATCAGCTCCGCAATGGCCTGGGGATTATATATGTGGAGGCTCCCCAGCCGATATCCGTCATACCATCTCTGCGCCTGCCTGTAATCAATGCCATGCTGTTCACAAAGGCTTTTCGCTTCCTGTTCAGTAAAGCCGAAACACTGTCCAATCCGCCCCGGATTCAGCATGGAAAACTCTTTGAATATATTGATCGCAGAGTGTTCCCCATATTTTTTAATCGGAAGTATCCCTGTCATATACGCCAGTTCCACATAATTGGAACTTTTAAAAAGCCCGCGCAAAAAATCCAGATAATCTTTCTGTATCTCCTTCCGATCTTTGGCAACCCGGAACACACAGTCCCACTCGTCAATTACAAAAACAAATCCCTGTCCCGTCTGCACAAAAATATTATCCAGGGTAAATTTAAGCCTGCCGCCAGACTCCAAATCCTTACACTCTGGAAATGTTTCCATCAGTTCCCTGACAACAGTCCTTTCAATCTCAGAAATAAACGTATCCAAATCCCGCTGGGATTCAAGAAATTTCTGAATGTCCAGTCGGATCACATTATGTTGGTTTAAATGTTTTTTAAATAGCTTACCCTCTTCCGCTTTTCGGCCAGTGAATAGTTCAAGAGAGTCGCATCCCCTGCTGTAGTAAGCAACAAGCATATCTGCCGCCATAGATTTTCCAAAACGGCGGGGGCGGCTGACACATACAAAACAATTAGCCTTATCTATTCTGCTGTTGGTGTATTCTATTAGATCGGTTTTGTCAATATAGATATCGCCGTTTAAAGCTTTCCGAAACGCCGTGTTCCCTGGATTTACATAAATTCCCATATTCAGTCCCACTTCCTTTTGAAATTTATTTTAACATCACCAAAGGAAAATGACAATGCCTGGTTAACTTATAAAAGCCTTTCCTGACGGCGTTTCGTTACAGTTCACGGCGGATTTCTTGATTTCTCCCTTTATTTGAGATATAATCGCCCTAAATAATGCAAAAACCGGAAAAGGAGCTGCCATGAAAACCATTATCATTCTGGGCGCAGGCCAGTTCGGCCATGCCTGCGCCAGCCTTATTAACACTTCCTTCACAAGGCTTCTTGCCTTTGGAGACAATAATGTTTCTTTACATGGCTCCGCCCTGGGGGATGTACCTGTCATGTCCGTCAAGGACGCCGTAGCCCTGCAGCCGGACTTCGCCCTCATAGGCGTTACTGACCAAGACAGGACAAACCAGCTTAGAGAGCAGGCAAGGGAAAACGGATTTCAGGGGGAGTTTCTGCTTTTGGGAGAATTGTACCGCTGGTTTGACATTCGAAGCGCCACCCTCCACCGCATGGCTGACCGCCTGAACTATCTGGGCGTCCCTGGAGACGCTGCCGAACTGGGCGTGTACAAAGGCGATCTGGCCTGGCAGATCAACGGCCTGTTTCCTGACCGGACTCTTCATCTTTTCGACACCTTCCAGGGGTTTGACGCCCGTGACATAGAGGAAGAATCGCAACATGGTTTCTCCCGGGCCCGCAAGGGAGAATTTTCCGACACCAGCATTTCCTTTGTCCGCAGCCGTCTTCCTTATCCGGATCAGGCTGTGTTCCACAAAGGCTTCTTCCCGGAAACCGCCGCCGGACTAAAGCGCTGCCAATACGCCTTTGTCAGCCTGGACGCTGACCTCTATTCTCCCATCCTGGCCGGCCTGGAGTATTTCTATCCCCGCTTAAGCCCGGGAGGCATGATCCTGCTTCATGATTATAACAACCGCCGGTTTCAGGGAGCTGCCCAGGCAGTGGCTGACTATGAAAAGGCTCATGGAAGGCTTCCCCTGGTGCCTCTCTGCGACCTTCACGGGACTTCGGTAATTCTCTCAGTCTGATGCTTGTGAAACACATCCGTCCTGCTCATATGCCGCCTCCACAATATGCTCATTGGAGTGGGCCTCCTCCCAGCCGTCCCCTGCCTTCATGGCCTGGATGGCTATCTCCCCAAGCCAAAATGCGGCCAGGACGTACAGATTTCCTTCGTTTATCCGCACGTCACTGGCCGCACTACCCACTGCCGGAAAGTCCCGGCAGACCTTGTATTCTATTTGACAATATCATATCAAATAATCTCTTCCATTAAAAGTGTTCCACGCTTCATTGGTTGTCTGCGCTGCATCTGTTATCTGGCTTCATATGTAATCCCCGCTACTTGTAATCATGACTATTCTGTATGATAATATCCTTAACTTTTAGCCTTTCATGCCATCTATATTTAAGAAGGTGTATCTCTAATCTATGAAAACCGTGATCATCCTGGAAGCAGATCACCTGGCTATTCCCGTATCCGAGCTTTTAAATCCAAAGGAAATGAAGCTTATTGGCATCGGCAACTCTTGCCCCGATACGTGGAACGTGTTTGAAAATCCGGAAACCGGAGAGTTAAAAGACGCCATCCAGGGGCTTCCCGTCATGCCTGTCGATCTGGCGGCATCCCTCCAGCCGGACATTATGGTCATCGCCGCCGCTGACCCGGATGGCCATGCTCTTCAATACATGGCCATCCGGACCGGAAGCTTTATCTTTTTGACACCTTGGAGGGCTTTGATGCCCGGGATGTGGCAAAAGAGCAGGCCCTTGGCTGTTCCAAGGCGTCTGTCGGCCAGTTTGGAGATGTACTCTCCCATGAAAATCCGTTATCCGATGACATTGAATTTTTTCCAGGTCCCTCTGGCAAACCGAATCCAGAAGATCACCGCCCTGACCGCCCAGTCCAGGCACATGGCAAAGGCTACGCCGATAACGCCCATGTTCATCCAAATGGCAAAGACCACGGAGAACAGCACCCGCCCGGCTATGGTTGACAGCAGGCTCACATACATGGTGAACTTTACGTCTCCCGCTGCCCTGAGGCCGTTGGACAGGGCTCCTGACAAGGGAAAGCATACGGCGTTAAACAGATTGTGAATCCCGATGAGTGTCACTACCAGCCCAGCCGCTTCCGCCGACAGGGCATATCCTTTCAGCACCAGAGGCGATATTGCCATGATCAGCCCGTTCCACAAAACAGAAGTGACAAATGTCAGTCTCAGCAGCTTTCTCATGTAATACTCCGCCGCCTCTTTATCCCCGGCCCCCATGCACTGCCCCACCACGGTCACAAAGGCCAGCCCCATGGCCGTCCCCATGAGGGCCGCCATAGACCAGAAGCTCTGGGCCACGCCGTTGGCCGCGATCTGCACGGTGCCGAACAGCGCCGTAATACTGCTTAAGGCTACTTTGGCAAGCTGGAACAGGCCGTTTTCCACGCCGTTGGGGACGGCGATCCCAAGGATTCTGCGCACCATGGGTCTGTCCCAGCGGAAAATATGTTTTCTTTCCAGCCAGATCACGTTCTTCTTATTGAAGCACAGCCATGTGATGACCACGGCAGAAAAGACCCTGGCTATGAGAGACGGGTAAGCCACTCCCGCAACCCCCGCCTGAAGGACAAACACGCCGATGGCGTTTCCCACTACGTTGATCCCATTGGAAGCCACGGAAAGGTACATGGTCACATTGGTCTTCCCCATGCTGCGGTGCATGGCGGCTCCTGCGTTGTATACCGCCAGGGCCGGATAGGAATAGGCGGATATCCGCAGATATGTGACGCAGGCTTCCATGACGTCAGGCTCCACCTCCCCGAACAAAAGCCTTAGAAGCTGCCGGTTTAAGATCAGCACAAAGGCTGTGATAAGCAGGGAAAACACGGCTGACGCCATCATCAGCTGGCCTGAGGACAGGTTTCCGTTTTCTCTGTCCCTGCTTCCGATATACTGGCTTACCACAATGGCCCCGCCGGCTGCCAGGGCGGAAAACAGGAAAATAAATATGGTATTGAACATATTCACCAGGGACACGCCGGAGACTGCAGCCTCGCCTGCGTAACTGACCATGAAGGTATCCGCCACCCCCACCAGCACCGTCAAAAGCTGTTCCATAAAAAGAGGCACGATCAATTCCTTCAGATCCAGGTTGGAAAACAGTTTCCGTTCTTTTGGTATCCCCTGTCTTGGCTCAATCAGCTTCCCTATCATTTCTTTCATCTTCATTCCCCTCTCAATTCCTGATAGTTATTGTCTGCCTGTATTATAATTCAGACGCCTTCACATGTCCAATACCTGATTTATATCGCTGATCCATGCTTAAAAAGCATAGTTATCCACAGGGCAAGGAAGGTTTTAATGTGCTGTATCTCAATAACTGGCGGGACTATTGTAAACGAACTGCGGGACAAATGCATAAGTCCTGATGACAAATGTATCATACGATGCACTATTTACAAAAAAGGAATCTAAAGACTGTCAATTGATATGCAAATGTGCTATAATAAGAACAGTATTATATATAAAAATAGAAGCAGCGGTAAATGCATGCCCTGCTTCTTCCAAACCGGGGAGGGAGAAAAAGTTATGTTTAAAAAAATGAAACTGGCTCCGAAATTAGCGCTGACCATCGGCACCGTCCTGACGCTGATTTTCGCAGTCCTTATTGCCAGCACGGTTTTTATGTCCAGAAAAGCCATCTCGTCATCTACCTATGAGCAGCTGGAGGCCATCTCCAAAGCCAACGCCCTCCAGATCCAGACCATATTTGACGAGGCCGAGACGGTTGCCCTGAATATGGAGTCCTATTTGGAGCAGGCTTACAAGATAGCAGCCGACAAGCCCTCATGGCTTGAGGTTCCTACGGAGCCGGCAGCCATGGAGCTGTGCGAAAGCTCCATTTATGACAAGGTGCTGACTCCTACCAACTATGACATTGAGGTTTACCTGCGGGAAACCGCCCGCAGCAGCGCTACCAACAACGAAGATCTGGCCGGCGTAGGCGTCATGTTCGAGCCCAATCAGTTTCAGCCGGATATCCGCGACTATGCGTTTTATGTAAGCGAAGAGAACGCTTCGGGGGACGTTCTACCCTTTGGGCCTTACGAAACATACTCCAGCGAGGTTTACTATCAAATGGCGGCGTCAGCCAAAAAGGCTGTTGTCACTGACCCTTATGAGTATAACGGCATCACCATGGTATCCTATGCCAGCCCGGTTCTCTATAATAATGAGCTGAAGGCCGTTGTCATGGGAGATATCAAGGTGGACAATTTTGACAAGGTAAACACTACCAGCCAGACATTTCCAAGCATGTACTGCACCATCTACAACCAGTCAGGAATCATTATCTATGACAGCGAGTCCAAAGACGATATCGGCAGGAAATTGTCTGATTTCACGCCTGACCAGTCTCAGCTGGCAGCCATTCAGAACAATATGGCACTGGGAAATGCCTTCCACCTGGAAACGACCCGGGAGGACGGGAGGAAGGTCACCCGGTATTTTACCCCCATCAAGGCCGCTGACCAGATCTGGTGGTCCCTGACAGCCATCAGCAACAAGGACATTGACGCCATTATTCAGGGCACGGTCTTCTGGATGCTTCTCCTTTCGGCTCTGGCCCTGGCGGTTATCATCGTAACCATCGTGCTGGTTCTGCGGAAGGTTCTCAGCCCTGTCCAGGACGTGGTAGCGGCGGCCCAGAGCATTGCCCAGGGCAATCTTGACGTAACATTTCAGGTTGACAGCCAGGACGAAATCGGTATCCTGTCTGCAACTTTTGCTGACATGACCGCAAATCTGAACCATATCGTAACCGATCTCAAGTATGTGCTGGAAGAGATGGCGGAAGGTGATTTCACCGTAAGGTCAAAAGCTGAGGACAGCTATGTCGGCGCATTTGAAAGCGTGCTCCTTTCTCTCCGCAAAATGACGTCGCGGTTAAGCTCCGCTTTAAACCAGATCGAGCTTTCCGCGGATCAGGTGTCCTCCGGAAGCGATCAGATGGCCTCCGGCGCCCAGGCCCTGTCCCAGGGGGCTGTTGAGCAGGCTTCCTCCGTGGAAGAGCTTGCCTCCAACATTGAGGGGATTTTAGGCCAGGTGCAGGACACTGCCCGCAATGCCCAAAAGGCCCGCAGCTACTCCGCCGAGTCAGGTGAAGAAACTGCCACCTGCAATCAGCAGATGCAGGAAATGATGGAATCCATGGACGAAATCGGCAAAAAGTCGGCTGAAATCGGCAAAATCATCAAAACCATCGAGGATATCGCATTTCAGACCAATATTCTGGCGCTGAACGCTGCCGTGGAGGCGGCCAGGGCCGGGACGGCGGGAAAAGGTTTCGCAGTAGTTGCCGACGAGGTCCGCAACCTTGCCAGCAAGTCAGCGGATGCGTCCAACAACACCTCCGAACTCATCGAAGGGGCTGTCAGGGCTGTTGAAAAGGGAAGAACCATTGCAAATGAAACTGCCCAATCCCTTATGAAAGTGGTGAAAACCTCGGAAACGGTTTCCGGCATTGTGGACAAGATCGCGGAGGCCGCCGCAGAGCAGTCCGCTTCTCTTGCCCAGGTTACGGAAGGCATGAACCAGATCTCCTCCGTGGTGCAAACCAACTCCGCCACGGCGGAAGAAAGCGCTGCCACCAGCCAGGAGCTTTCCAGCCAGGCCCAGACGCTGCGCGGACTGGTGGGACAGTTCACCCTGCATCAAGGTAATTCCTGACGACAAAACATGGCCGAAAAAACCCCTTCTCTCATATCAGGCATATGGGAGAAGGGGGTCTTGGCAGCGCTAATTGCGCCCGAATTCCGCCATCACCAGTTTCGGGTTTCTATCCTGCACCATCCCGATGCTCCAGCTGTTGACAAATAATAGCAGAGGGTTATCCTTCAGATCCTTGATCCTCTTCATGTCCGAGGTTCCCTGAATCTTTGCCACATCCACCTGGTCTTTATTTTCCACCCACCGGATATACTCATATGGCAGCTTTTCCAGCTTCACTTCCACGTTATATTCATTCTCCAGCCTGTAGGTCAGCACCTCAAACTGCAGCTCTCCTACCACGCCCACGATAATCTCTTCCATGCCCGTGTTAAACTCCTGGAAAATCTGTATGGCGCCTTCCTGGGCAATCTGGTTCACGCCCTTAATAAACTGCTTCCTTTTCATGGTGTCCACCTGCCGCACCCTGGCAAAATGCTCCGGGGCAAAGGTGGGAATGCCCTCATACTGGAATTTCTCATTGGAGCTGCACAAAGTGTCCCCAATGGAAAAGATTCCCGGATCAAACACGCCGATAATATCACCGGCGTAAGCCTCCTCCACAATCTTTCTGTCCTGGGCCATCAGCTGCTGAGGCTGGGACAGGCGCAGCTTCTTTCCGCCCTGAACATGGTTCACCTCCATGCCCGCCTCAAATTTCCCTGATACGATTCTCATAAAAGCGATCCTGTCTCTGTGGGCCTTGTTCATATTGGCCTGGATCTTAAACACGAAAGCGGAAAACTTCTCCTTAAACGGGTCCACTTCCCCGGTAATGGTCTTTCTCGGAAGGGGGGACGTGGTCATCTGTAAAAAATGCTGCAGAAATGTCTCCACGCCGAAATTCGTCAGGGCCGATCCGAAAAACACCGGTGACAAGTCCCCTCTCTGCACCCGCTCTAAGTCAAACTCGTCTGCAGCCCCGTCTAAAAGCTCGATTTCCTCCAGAAGCTGCTCATGGTAATCCCGTCCGATAACGGCCTCCACATCCGTCCCCTCCGCCTCAAACGTCCGGGACGCCACTTCCTTCTGCCCTCCCATAGCCGCTGTAAAGGTGGTAATCTGCTTTTTATCTCTGTCATAAACACCCTTAAAATTCTTCCCGCAGCCAATGGGCCAGTTTATGGGGCATGTACGGATTCCCAAAACATTCTCAATATCGTCCATCAGCTCAAACGGATCTCTGGCTTCCCGATCCATCTTGTTAATAAACGTAAAAATGGGAATCCCTCTCATGACGCAGACCTTAAACAGCTTAATGGTCTGCGCCTCCACGCCCTTGGAGCCGTCAATGACCATAACCGCGCTGTCTGCCGCCATAAGCGTCCTGTAAGTATCCTCCGAGAAATCCTGATGGCCCGGCGTGTCCAGAATGTTAATACAGTAATTGTCATACTCAAACTGCATCACTGACGAGGTCACAGAAATTCCTCTCTCCTTCTCAATCTCCATCCAGTCCGACACTGCGTGCTTCGTGGCTTTTCTCCCTTTTACCGTTCCCGCCAGGTTAATGGCTCCGCCGTAGAGAAGAAACTTCTCTGTCAGCGTGGTTTTTCCCGCATCCGGGTGGGATATGATGGCAAAAGTTCTCCGTTTTTTTATTTCCTCTGCTATTGTTGACAAGCCAATTCCTCCGATTCGTTAAAATGCTTAATCATTGTAGTATTAATCTGCCTCTGCGTCAAGGTTTTCCCGCCGTTTTTCTTTTCGTCTTCCCTTTGCCCACAGCCGTTTAGTTCCTGGCCGCCGCTCTTTCTTACGAACGCTGTCTTAAGTCAACCTGAGGATAAAATATCTTTGTCAAAATCCTGTCCGCTGTCTCTTCTTTGCTTAATTTCCCCAGTTCAATCTCTTCGTCCTTTGTAATCAGCGTCACCACGTTTGTGTCGGTGCCAAACCCGGCTCCCTCTGTTTTCAGGCTGTTGGCCGCCACCATGTCCAGATTCTTTTTCACTAGCTTGGCTCTGGAATTTTCCACCAGGTTCTCTGTCTCCATGGAGAACCCGCAAAGAAACTGCCCCTCCCGCTTGTGCTGCCCCAGATATGCCAGAATATCATCCGTCCTCTCCAGCGGCAGGCTCCATTCCCCCCTGCCTTTCTTTATTTTCTCCTGGGATATGAAAGCCGGACGGTAATCCGCCACGGCGGCGGCCTTAATCACCGCATCCTGCTGCCAGCTTACGGAAGTCACTGCCTGAAACATATCCCTTGCGCTTTCCGCTTCTATGACCTTAACAAACCTCGGCCTTTCAATCTTTGCAGGCCCTGTCACCAAAGTCACCTCCGCTCCCCGGCACGAGGCCACCTTGGCGATGGCATACCCCATTTTCCCCGTAGAGTGGTTGGTCAGATACCTTACCGGGTCAATGGCTTCCCTGGTAGGCCCTGCAGTTACCAGTACTTTTTTCCCTGTCAGATCCTTGGCATACCCGATCTCATGGATAATATAATCCAGAAGCACTGACGGCTCCGGCATCTTTCCCGCCCCCCTGTCCCCGCAGGCAAGATATCCCACCGCCGGGTCAATCACATGCATCCCGTAAGAAGCGCACGCCTTCAGGTTATCCTGGGTAACGGGATTTTCGTACATCTGGGTATTCATGGCCGGGGAAATGTATTTGGGACATTTGCAGGCCAAAAACGTAGTGGTCAGCATGTCATCCGCCAGCCCGTGGGCTACCTTCGCAATCACGTTGGCCGTGGCCGGGGCCAGCATAAAGACATCCGCCTTTTTCGCAAGGGCCACATGTTCCACGCTGAACTCAAAATTCCGGTCAAAGGTATCCACCAGGCACTTGTTTCCCGTCAGGCTCTCAAATGTAACCGGAGTAATAAACTCCGTGGCATTTCTGGTCATAATCACCTGCACGTCCGCATGAAGCTTTTTAAGGCCGCTGGCCAGATACGCAATTTTATAAGCAGCAATGCTGCCGCTGATTCCAAGAACCACTGTCTTCCCACTTAACATATACCGTCCTCCCACTGTCATAATCTTTTTGCCGTTTCCCATTCTTGATATTTATATCAAAATATGCTACTCTTTTCCTGCAGTAACGTAAGTATACCATACAACCTTTTTCATGGAAAGGAGTCTCTTATGATTTTAGCCATAGATATGGGAAACAGCAACATTGTCATCGGCGCCATTGACGACGAAAAGACATACTTTGTGGAACGGGTAACCACAAACCACGGGAAGACGGATCTGGAATACGCCATAAACATTAAAAGCATTCTTGAGATTCACAATATTCCTCTTTCCAAGATCACCGGAGGAATCATCTCCTCTGTTGTGCCGCCCTTAAATTCCACTCTAAAGTCCGCCGTGAAAAAAATTTTCGGATTTGAGCCTTTCTTAGTCGGGTCCGGCATGAAAACCGGCATGAACATTATTATGGACAACCCTAAAGCCGTAGGAGCTGACATGATCGTGGATGCTGTCGCCGCTAAAAAAAATTACCCTTGTCCCATTATCATCATTGATATGGGCACGGCCACCACCATGAGCGTGGTAGACATTTCCGGCAATTACATCGGCGGCGTCATTCTTCCGGGCCTTAAGGTATCCCTGGATTCCCTAAGCGGAAAGACGGCGCAGCTTCCCTACATCAGCCTTGACATCCCAGGCAAGGTTATCGGAAAGAACACCATCGACTGCATGCGCTCCGGCATTATGTACGGCAATGCCTCCATGATAGACGGCATTATTGACCGCATGGAGGCAGAGCTTGGCATGTCCGCATCCCTGGTGGCCACGGGAGGCCTTGCCAGGTTCATTACGCCTTTATGCAGGCATAAGATCTCCTATGAAGATGACCTGCTGTTAAAGGGCCTGCTGATACTTTATAACAAAAATTTATAAGCCTGAAGGCTTTTGTCAAGGCAGTTTTCCAAATTTAAGCAGGAAATTATTTTCAATCTTCCTGCCGCATAAATCCATAAAATCCGTACATCATTCTTTTATAGCTTATGAATTTCAGAATGATGCGGAGGTAATGGACATGTCACTATACAAGGTTGAAATCTGCGGGGTCAATACAGCAAAGCTTCCGTTACTTAATAACGAGGAAAAAGAGGAACTGTTCAGGCGTATCAAGCAGGGTGACAAAGAGGCCAGGGAACAGTACATCAAAGGAAACTTAAGGCTGGTATTAAGCGTCATCCAGCGGTTTTCCGGCAGCAATGAAAATGTAGACGACCTGTTTCAGATCGGCTGCATCGGCCTTATTAAAGCCATCGACAATTTCGACACATCTCAGAATGTGAAATTTTCCACCTACGCCGTTCCGATGATCCTGGGTGAGGTGAGAAGGTATCTGCGGGACAATAATTCCATCCGGGTCAGCCGTTCCCTGCGGGATACTGCCTACAAGGCCATCTACGCCAGAGAAGGCCTGACCCGCAAAAACTCCAAAGAACCCACCATTATGGAAATCGCCCAGGAAATCGGCATCAGCAAGGAAGAGATCACCTATGCCCTGGATGCCATCCAGACGCCCGTAAGCCTGTACGAGCCAGTGTACACTGACGGCGGGGACCCTCTGTACGTTATGGACCAGATCAGCGACAAAAAGAACCTGGAAGAAAACTGGGTGGAGGACATTTCCCTAAGCGAGGCCATGAAGCGTCTCCCCGAGCGGGAACGTCACATTATTGACATGCGTTTTTTTGAGGGCAAGACTCAGACCGAGGTGGCCGAGGAGATCCATATCAGCCAGGCCCAGGTATCGCGCCTGGAAAAAAACGCATTAAAAGCCATGAAAAATTATCTCAGCTGACACACAGCATCCTGCCGCTTCCATCAGTCAAAAAACATCCGCCGCACATTGACAAATATTTGAAATTTCTTTCCTTTTTCTTTCATTATCTGTAGATTTTATACAAGAAACATAGTATAATAAGTATATATCCATCCAGATAATGTACAAATATCAGAAAGGGGAACCGGCAATGGATGACAAAATTACCCTACTACGCAAAATGCTCAGCGGCAGCCGCTATACGGTGGCCCTGTGCGGCTCCGGCATGATGGAAGAAGGCGGCTTCATCGGCGTAAAAAAGCAGGAAAAAGCATATGCCATTGAAGAAAAGTACGGCTACTGTTCCGACGAACTGTACACCAGCGCATTTTATAATACCCGCCCGGAGCTGTTCTTCACTTTCTACCGAAATGAGATGTTAAATTTCCCCCCTGAGCTGACTGCCTCCGGCCCGGCTATGGCTGCCCTTGAAAAAAACGGGCACCTGCACTGCGTCATTACCAGCAATATCTATGATATTCCCCGCAGAGGCGGCTGCCAGAATGTGATCAACCTTCACGGCACCATTTACGAAAATCAATGCCCCCGCTGCAAGAGGCAGTATCCCATGGAATACATCATGAATTCCAAACGGACCGTTCCACTGTGCGAGAAATGCAACATCCCCGTGCGGCCCCTGGTTTCCCTGTTTGGGGAGATGGTGGACAGCCAGCGGATGACAAAGACCACTTTGGAGATCTCCAAAGCAGACACGCTTCTTCTTCTGGGAACCGCTTTAGACTCTGAGGTGTTCAGCCATTACATCAAATACTTTACAGGGCGGTGGCTGGTGATCATCCACAGCAAAGCGCACTATATGGATGTCTCCGCCAGTTTAGTGATACTGGACCATCCAAAAAACGTGCTGCCGCTGCTAACGTAAGTCATGCAGTACACAAAAAACTGCCGGGCGATACCTTTATCTGTATCACCCGGCAGTTTCATAATATAGAACCCCGGCTCTTTCGTCTGATTAGCCGGCAAAAAAGAAAAACCGCCAAATCTCCGGCTATGCGGAAACTTCAGCGATTTCGCCCCTGCCAAGGAGTGCCGGCCGCGGGACTTGAACCCGCACGGTATCGCTACCAATGGATTTTGAGTCCACCTCGTCTGCCATTCCGACAGGCCGGCTTTCTTCCTGCAACAGAGATTATTCTATCACAATCAGCAGCGTTTGGCAAGCATAATTTTCAAAACATGAGAGATTTTTCATGTCTTGTATAAACAGAGCATGCCGGTTTACAAAAAGAGAAGCGCCGGATGTCCCTTTCCCATTCGCTTCCCTTCTCTCTTTTGCCGCATGTTTGTGAAGCCGCAGATTTTTCTTTTACGGGTTTGTCCCGTTAAGCGCCTCCTGTTTCATCTGGCGTTTCCTTTTGGTCATAAGGCCGCCAATGCGGCCGCTTTCCTTTGCTGTCAGGCTCCGCCATCCGTTTTCCATGACTTTATCGCTGAGGCCCAGTTCTGTGGCAATCTCAAATTTCAGCAGATCTTCCGGCGTCTTAAGGCTTGCCGGGTCAAACGGCTTTTCACTTTTCTTCTTGGACATATAACGGGTACACTCCTTTCCTCATTCCTTTAAGAGTATACCCGTTTCCAAAGACCCTATTCGGTTTTTCCCGTATTATTGCAGCCTATGTCTGTCAAAACTCATCCGAGGGGATTATGATGGCTGCCACAAAGTAAGCCAGAATCCCCGTTCCCGTGCAGGCGAAGATTGCCCACCCAAGCCTTATGAGAGTAGGGTCAATATTGAAATACTCTCCCAGGCCTCCACACACGCCGCACAGCATGCGGCTGCTTGCCGACTTATACAGTTTCTTTCCAAAATCCATATTAACGCTCCTTTCCCGGCAGCCTCAGCCACTCTTCCTCGGCTGCCATACCATGCTCTTTAGCCGTCTCTACTGGAACTCCACGTCAATGGCGCCTGCTTTGCACTCCAGCTTTGCCCTTTTTACCGCCCCGGGATTATGAATGACATTCTCCCGGTTCAGCACGCCTTCCTCCGTGCCGTCAATGGCGATGGAGCCAGCTGCACACTCCAGCTCATATGTGAAATCCTCCCGGGCTCCGTCTATCAGGTATTGAATGCTTCCTGTTGCACACTCTGCCTCCATCTCCTGACCAACCTGGCCTTTGTAGATCAGCTCTCCCAACTTGCACTCTCCGTCCAGTTCCTGAACGCTGCCTGCCGATACCTCCGCCGTGCCGGCCTCCACATCCAGGCTCAGTTTCCCGGCAGCTACCTGATCCATATGCAGCACTCCGCCTTTTACCTCCAGATCCACCTCCTGAAAACCGGCTCCTGACGGAATCAGAATTCGGGCAGCCAGGTCTTCCTCATCTTCAAAGTCACCGTCATCCCTGCCATTCAGCCAGTTCTGCCATAATCCGGTATTCAGGCTCACGCGGATCTCCAGCTTATCCTCATCCAGCTCCTGGCGGCACACATAATCTTCATTACTGCTGATTACCACAATCTGGTCAACAGAGTCATCCGTTGTGATCTCCACCCAGCCGCCCATTACCTGGATCTCCAGTTCCCTGACAGCAGTTCCGCCCGATCTTGCCTCGCCGGCAGAACTGCCTGGCACCCCTGCGCTCCCTTCTGTTTTCGCCTCTCTGCCGGAACTGCTTGGCACTCCCGGGAGAGCCCCGTTTCCTGAGCTTACGCCCCCGCCCCCGCTTATCCCCGTCCCGTAATCCTGGCCTATAGGGCCTTCTTCATGGACCTGAAATTCTTCCGGCTTCCCGCCTTCCGTATCACGGGCTTCTGCCAGTTGTTCCACCCAGCCGTAGCTTCTGTGCCGGTAATGGGAAAATCTCCCTCCCATGGCCCATGCGCACACGCACACCATGCTTCCCACGCCTACGCAGGCAGCTGCACCAATAAGCATTCCTTTTACCCACCTCTTCATTTCCTCTTTCTCCTTCCATGAATCAATCCGCTGATCCCATTTACAATGGATCGTACCAGCCACGGTATCAGTTTTCCATAAAACAAGATAGACAAAAGCAGGCTTAAAATCCCCAGGCCTACAACCACCACGCCGGCCCCGAACACCAAAAGCCCGCTGGCAAACCATCTGACCATGGCCAGAATCCCCACTACGCACAGCCCGGCCCCAGCCAGCAGAAGCGCCACGGTCAGCACTCCCAATAATACAATGAGTCCGAATAAAAGCCCAAACCCTCCTGCAAGTATTCCTGTCAGCAGCCCTCCTGCCCCCAGCCATATGGGCGCAGACACAAAAATCAGCACAATCCACAGGATTATCTTTAAAGGGCGGCTGGTGCGAACCGGCCGTTTCGTCTCTCCCCCGTCATGGGGAGCCTGCTGCCACGTGCCTTCCCTCTTCTCTTCCCCGCCGCCTTCCCTTCCTTCCGGCAGGTCCAGCCGCTTTGCAACCTGATAGTTAGGTTCCCGGAATCTCTCGTCCTCATACCCACGCTCTGTAAACTCTCCGCCCTCCTTCAAATTTCCGGACAGCTCCGAACGGATGATGGAAGCAATCCGCTCCGGACTCCCAAAGTCTTCCATAGCCTTTTCGGCATTCTCCCCTGCCTCCTCCAGGTAATCCCTGTAGTAAGCAATGGCATCCGCCTTCTCCTCCTGCGGAATATCCGATAAAAGATACTCCAGCCTTTCCATAAACTCATTTCTGTTCATCAGTCAGATCCTCCAAAATATGTGAGATTTTCCCAGAATAAATGGCCCACTCGCTTCTGTACAGATTCAGCTGCGTCCTCCCCTTCTCTGTAATCCGATAATACCTTCGGTTCCTGCCGTCTATGGCAAGGTCATATACCTCCAGGCAGTCCTCCTTTAAAAGCCTGCGCAAAACCGGATAAAGTGTTGACTCCGAGATCTCTATGGCCCCCCTGACATCCTGGGTGATCTTGTAGCCATAAGTTCCTTTTACCGTCCTTGATACCACCGCAAGGACGATAGCATCCAGAAGGGCAGCGCCTGTATTAAATATCATGACTCCTCTCCTTGTCTTTAGGCTTGTTAATGAGTGAAATTATAATATTATTTATTTTTCTATATTATATGCTATATAATATTATTTGTCAAGTGTTCCATACACAAAATTCCAACAAAAATACCGGCTCGGAAATCTCTTATCCTCCAACCGGCATTCTTATCTTAAAGTATGTCTGAAACATGCAAATAGAATCGTTTTAAAATCACTCTCCCTGATACACCACGTCCCGTTCCAGCAGCCCTTTCTTCACTGCCTGGCGGTATTTGTTAATCATCTCTCCAATCTGCGCCCTTGTATATGGCTTTATGAGGAAGCCAAAAGCCCGTATCTTCCACGCCTCCAGGGAAAATCCCGGGATTCCCGACAAAAGCACTACCTCCGGATGGTTCTGCCGCTGGTAAATCATGGAAGCCAGGGTGATACCGCTGATTTCCGGCATTACCACGTCGGAGAATACCAAATCAACAGGGTTCTCTTCCACATACTGCATGGCAGCCACGGCGTCGTCAAAGCTTTTTAGAAACTTCACACCCTCCATGGCAGACAGTATGGACGTCAGCCGCTCTTTCAGCTCCGGCGCATTATCCACTACAATGACCTTAATCTCCATAAGCCCTCTCTCCGTCTGCTTCTCAATCTATCATATCCTTATGGCCCCAAATATGTCCCTGCCGCGTTTTCCCGATCCGGCAGATGAGGCTTTTCCCCTGCCGGGGCGGGCCGCTTTTGCGGCATGTCTCCTTTTTGCTCCGTCTACATACATAAAAAGACCGCCGGGCCCTATGGCCGGCGGTCAGATCCTTACCCTTTTTCTCTGTTATTCAGCATCCTCAGCTGCCATGGCTTCCACATCCACATCCGCAACGTCTTCCTGTACCGGCTGCATCTGCAGAGCCTTCATGCTCAAGCTGATCTTTCTGTCCGCCTCGTTAAAGTCAACAATCTTGGCCTCAATCTCCTGGCCGATTGACAGAACGTCTGCAGGCTTCTCCACATGTTCCCTGGAAATCTGGGACACGTGCAGAAGGGCGTCAACCCCCGGCTCCAGCTCAACAAATGCGCCGAAGTCTGTCATACGGGCCACTCTGCCTGCCACCACGTTGCCTGCCGCATATTTGGATGCCGCGTCAGCCCACGGATTAGCCTCCGGGAACTTAAGGCTTAGGGCAATCTTCTCGCCGTTAATATCCTTGATCATGGTTTCGATCTTCTCGCCGGCCTTAAAGACCTTCTTCGGATTCTCCACCCGTCCCCAGGACATCTCGGAAATGTGAAGCAGCCCGTCTGCGCCGCCAAGGTCGATAAACGCTCCGAAGTCCGTAACATTCTTTACAACGCCTTCCACCCGGTCGCCAACCTGAATCCGCTCAAACAGCGCCTTCTGCATCTGGGCCTTTCTGGCCACCATCAGCTGCTTGCGGTCGCCGATGATTCTTCTTCTTCTGGGATTGAATTCCGTGATCACGAACTCAATCTCCTGACCCGCATACTTGGATAAATCTCTCTCATAGGAATCAGATACCAGGCTTGCAGGAATGAAGACCCTTGTCTCCTCAACCACAACGCTAAGGCCTCCGTCCAGAACCTGGGCAACCTTGGCAGTCAGCACCTCCTGGCTGTTAAACGCCTCCTCCAGTCTCTTGTTCCCTCTGTCAGCTGCCAGTCTCTTGTAGGACAGGGCAACCTGGCCTTCGCCGTCATTTACCTTGATGACTTTGGCCTCCATCTCGTCTCCCACCTTTACGACAGTGGTCAGATCGACACCGGATTCATTGGTATATTCATTTCTGGGAATAATGCCGTCGGACTTATATCCAATGTTCAAGACAATTTCATCTTCTTTCACATCGATGACCTTACCAGTGACAATCTCTCCTGTACGTATTGTTTTCAACGATTCTTCCAACATTTGTTCAAACTCATTTAATACCTCTGACATTCGTATGAACCTCCTCAATAATATTCTTAGGGGTTGAAGCCCCCGCTGTAATACCTACGCTGCGCACAGAACTTACACTTTCAGGATCAAAATCGCCCAGAGTTTGAATGTAATAGGTGTTTTTACACTCCTTTCGGCATATCTCGTACAGTTTGCGGGTATTGGAACTGCTCTTTCCGCCTACAACAATCATGGCATCTACCTGCGAAGCTATACGTCCAGCTTCTATTTGTCTTTCCTGTGTTGCATTGCAAATCGTATTTAAAACAAGTATATCATAACCCTTTTCCGAAAATTTTTCAACTAAATCTTGAAATTTATTGTAATTAAATGTCGTCTGGGATACAATACACAGTTTTTCGCCTGAAAGATCCGGCAAACGGCCTATCTCTTCCTGGTCTTTTACTACCAGGGTCTTGTCGTCCCCCCATCCCCGGATGCCTTCCACCTCCGGATGGTTTTTGTCCCCAATAATAATCACCCGCCGTCCCAGGCCGTTCTGCTCCCTGACAATCCTGTGTATCTTCTTTACAAAGGGACAGGTGGCGTCCACCAGATGAAGGCCCAGCCCATGGATTTTGTCATACACCGCCTCGCCCACGCCGTGAGAACGTATAATCACAGTACCTTCTTTCATGCTTTCCAGGCCAGACTCATCCTCTAAAACCCTTACGCCCTTCTGCTCCAGGTCTTTTACCACTTCCTCATTGTGAATAATGGGGCCAAGGGTGCAGACAGGCCCTTCTCCCTGCCTTATCTGCTCATACACCTTCTCCATGGCCCGTTCCACGCCGAAGCAGAAGCCCGCCGTCTTCGCCACGATTACCTCCATCTAAGCCTTCCCCTCCAGCTCCAGCCCCCGCTGCCTGACGGCTTCCAGAATCGCTTCCACCACCTGGTCAATGGTCATTTGGGAGGAATCAATAACCAAAGCGTCCGCGGCCTGTTTCAAGGGCGCAATATCCCGATGCATATCCCGGTAATCCCTCTCTATTATATCTTGCTCAATTTCTTCCAAATTACACATCTGGCCCTTTTCTTCCAGCTCTTTAAATCTTCTCAGGGCACGTACATGGCTGCTGGCCGTCAGATAGATTTTGGTCTGGGCGTCAGGAAGGACGCAGGTGCCGATGTCCCTGCCGTCCATGATCACATTGCTGGTTCTGGCAAGCTCCCTCTGAAGTTCCAGAAGCTTCTGCCGCACCGGTCCATAGACAGATATGGAAGAAGTCATGGAACTTACTTCCTCTGTCCTGATAAGCCCTGACACATCCTCCCCGTTTAGCAGAACCTGCTGCACATTGTCACAGTACTGCAGGGAAATCTCCATCTCTGGACAGGCAGATTCTATGGCCCTTTCATCATTTCTGTCAATGCCTTTTCTCAAAAAATATAAAGCCATGGCCCGGTACATGGCCCCGGTGTCCACATAGATAAACCCCAGCCTTTTTGCCGCTTTCCTGGCAATGGTGCTTTTGCCCGCTCCCGCAGGCCCGTCGATGGCGATATTATAAGTTGTCATACGTGAATTTGCTCCTTTTATTTTATATACTCCCCGCAGTCTCTCCATACCCAATTTTGTGGTGTGGGACGGCATCCTTGTGAGACGGCATCCGCCCAAAAATCCTTCTATGCAGGAATATGGCTCCCTGCCGCCCACCCGGTGGACCAGGCAATCTGCAGGTTAAATCCTCCGGTAACCCCGTCCAGATCCAGCACCTCTCCGGCAAAATACAGATTTTTAACCAGTTTAGACTCCATGGTTCCCGGACAGACTTCCCTCACTGACACGCCTCCCTGCGTAATAATGGCCTCCTTAAAGTCACAAAGCCCTGTAAGGGTCAGTCTGAAAGCTTTCGTCTCCTCCACAATCCGCCGTCTTTGGGCTCTGGTAATCTCATGGACCTTTGTCTCAGGAGAAATTCCGCTTCGCCCGATCATCACCGGAATCAGCTTTGCAGGATAGAGGTTTCCCAAGGCATTCTTAAACTGTTTGTTGGAAAACTCCTCAAAATCCCTTACAATTCTTGCATCCAGCTGTTCGGTGTCAAGGGCAGGCTTCAAGTCAATGGACAGTGTCAGAGGCTTTTTTTTCAGGGTTTTGGCTGCAAAGCTGCTGGCGCTTAAGATCACCGGCCCGCTGACTCCGAAATGGGTAAACAAAAGCTCGCCGAATTCCCGGTAAATTTCTCTTCTGCCGTCCCATACAGCGGCCTCAATATTCCTCAGAGACAGCCCCTGCAGGTCTTTTACCACTGGCTCCTTCACCTGAAAGGGAACCAGCGCAGGCAGCGGTTCTGTTATCTTGTGCCCGTTTTCCCCGGCAAAACGGTAGCCGTCCCCTGTGGAGCCTGTAGCCCCGTAGGAAAGGCCGCCTGTGGCCACAATCACTGCGTCTCCCCGCACCGGGCAGGACGCCTCTTTCCAGGTCCGCCCGTCTCTGGTTTCAGGATCTCCTGTTGTGCCCCGGCCTCCCGCCTCCCGGCTTTTCTCTGCCCCGCTTCCCTGCAAAACCCGGATGCCCCGGCACTCCCCGTCCTCCACCAGCAGTTCCTTTACCTGTCCATAAAGGTGGACCCTGACCCCAAGCTCCTTCATCTGCCTGGACAGGGCCCTGATAACGTCGGAAGATTTGTCAGAAACAGGAAAGACCCTGTTTCCCCGCTCCACTTTCAGAGGACATCCGTTTTTCTCCAGAAGCCGCATCATGTCCTCGTTGGTAAAACCGTAAAAACTGCTGTACAGAAACCGTGGATTGCTGACCACATGGCTTAACATCTCCTCCATGCCGCAGGCATTGGTCACATTGCACCTGCCCTTGCCTGTAATATACAGCTTTTTCCCCAGTTTCTCATTCTTCTCATACAGATGGACTTCATGTCCACAGCCTGCGGCGGCGATGGCCGCTGCCATGCCGGCAGCGCCACCGCCGATTATCAGCACTTTGCCCATGTTATGCCTGATTCAGGTGAATTGCAAATCCTGCAATTTCCTCTTCAAAATAGATAAATACGGTTCTCCCGTTCTCCACCTTTCTGGTTTCCTCCGCAGGGGTCATGCCGCGGCTTTTAAAATACTCAATGGCCTTGTCGCAGTCATTGACTTTTATGGCAATATGCCCCACTGTGCCTCTGCCGTTTCCCTTCATGATCTCCACCAGATCTCCGGCCCACACGGACTTCTCCCCCTCCTTTGTGGGAAGTCCCAAAAGCCTTAAAAAGTCCGCCGCCCACGCTGCTGCCTGCTCCTGGCTGTCGCCGTTGATTCCCACATGGCCGATTTTCATGTCAAACATTCTGATAGCATCCTGCTGGCTCATAATTTTTTAAATCCTCCTGAATTCTTAATGCATGCCCAAAGGGCATCCCCTGTCTTACTTCCTCCAAAGCGGGGCACTTCCTCGTGCCAAAAGGCATGCCGATCCGCCGCTTTCCAGGCGGTCAGCTTTTCTTCTTTACTTCCTTAATCTTCTTTTCCAAAGCATCCACCACGGTCTTAAGAACCTTGACCCTTGCGTAGTATTTGGAGTTTCCTTCCACTACGATCCAGGGCGCATAGGTGGTGGATGTCCTTACTAACATCTCGTCAACAGCCTGCTCATACTGATCCCATTTTTCCCTGTTCCGCCAGTCCTCGTCTGTGATCTTCCACTGTTTGGCCGGGTTCTCCATCCGCTCTTTAAACCGCCGCTCTTGCTCATCTTTATCAATGTGAAGCCAGAATTTAAGCACCACTGCCCCGAAGTTAGCCATATGGGATTCCATCTCATTGATCTCCTGGTAAGCCCTTTTCCACTCAGCCTCCGTGCAGAATCCCTCAATCCGCTCCACCATGACGCGGCCGTACCAGGTTCTGTCAAAAATAGCGATATGGCCTGCCTTTGGCATATTGTTCCAGAACCGCCACAGATAATGGTGCACCTTTTCAATATCATTGGGCGACGCCGTAGGATTTACCTGATACCCTCTCGGGTCCAGATGGCTTGTAAGCCGCTTAATGGCCCCGCCCTTTCCTCCTGCATCCCAGCCCTCAAAGCCCAGAACCACGGGAATCCTTAACCGGTACAGTTCATTGTGAAGGGCCTCCAGACGCTTCTGCAGGGAAGCCAGCTCCTTCTTATACTGTTCCTTTGTAAGGCTTTTGGACAGATCGATTCCTGACAGAACCCCGTTCTGGAACCGCTCATCCGGTTTCTTTTTCTGCCTGCTTTTCGACTCCTTTGCAGTCTCTTCCTTTTTCTCCAAGGCATAGGCCAGGCGGTCTGCCACCGTAGTAAGGATCTTCATGGCCGCATAGTCTTTGTCAGTAGACTCAATAATGGTCCACGGCGCATACTCCGTGTCCGTCCGCTCCAGCATCTCCTCGTTAATCTTTAAGTAGCTGTCATATTCTTTATTCCGTTTCCAGTCCTGTTTATTTACCCTCCAGGATGTGCCCTTAGAATCATCCAGCTTTTTAAACCGCTTCTTCTGCTCCTCCTTGGAAATATGCAGGAACAGCTTAATAATCACGGTGCCATCGTCTGTCAGCTGTTTTTCAAAGGATAAAATGTCCTGAAACGCCCCCTCCAGATCCAGTTCTTTGTCCGGGTAGTCAAATCTGTCTCTCTGGACAATGCTGTACCAGCTTCTGTCAAATACGGCAATACGCCCTTTAGCAGGAATCTTGGTCCAGAAGCGCCACAGAAACGGCCGCATCTGCTCCTCCTCATTAGATGAATTGGTGGCATGTACTGAAAATCCCCTGGGGTCCAGAGCCTGGATCAGACGGTTGATCTGCACGCCCTTCCCAGCTGCTCCCATGCCCTCAAAGACGATCATCACCGGAATCCCGGCTGCTTTGCATTGCCTTTGAAGTTCGGCCAAATGCGCCCCCTCGGTTTCCACCACCTGCTTAAATGTGTTTTTGTCCACCTTTTTCGAAAGATCAATCTTCTCCAGCATAAAAATGCCCTCCTTCATTTATTTCCGAACCTGTTTGTACCTGTTAGTATATCACATTTTTAACGAAAATAAAACGGCAGACGGTTAATTTTTTGACAAATTTTCCTTCTTTTTCACTGAGCCATGCCTGGCACTGTCAGCTCATTGTAATCCTTGGAACAATCCCCCAGCATGGCCCGAAGCTCCTCTGCCCGCTTGCTCTGGGGCCAGCAGTTCTCCCACTGTTTATATTCTCTGGATCTCATGGCCTCCCGCTCATCAATCATGTTCCCGGCACAGTAGTCCGCATATGCGTCTGCATAGATCTTTGCCATTTCGCCGGACGTTTTTTCACGGACTTGTTTTGCATCCGCCTTAATCTGAGTCCCTACAAGCTGCCGGATATACTCGGTTTTATATTGGGAAAAGTTAAGCAGGTTTTCATCTTCCTCCCCGTGAGCCAAAGCCCAGGCGCCTACATCTGTCTCACAGGTTTTGTAGCGCAGGTCCCTGTTCTCCTGCCAGGACAGAATTCCGTACTGGCAGGGAGGGATGCTTATGGCGTCGCTGACGATTTCATAAATCCCATATCCCTTATCCCCTGGCCCCTTTTTGTGCTGGTTAGTCCGCTGAAGGTGGAGATGGCCGCTGATATACAAAGGGACTTGGTATCTTTCCAAAAGAGCCGTTACATCGTTTCCGTTTTCCAGAATGCACATGGTGGTAAACATCCGGCTCTCCGAAAGCAGATTGTGATGTCCCAGAACAATCACCTGAATCCCCTGATCTTTGGCGGCCTGCAGATTGGCATCCATCCAGGCCATGGTTTCCTGCCTTACCCTCCCGTCAACTAAGTTTACCGGTTCATATTGGGCCGTATCCAGCATCATCAGCCACACGTCCTCCCTCAAAGCATAGATGTAGCTGAAAGAAGCTGCGTCCCGGCTGACTGCCTGATTCCAGCCAAAGTCCTTATATATTTCCCCATACTCCTCAGGCGTCACTGCCTGGGTTTTCTCAGCCTTGTCGCCGAAATACACGGCGGCATCCAGGTTGTTAATGTCATGGTTTCCCGGAATCACCAGAACCTGGACGCCGGATTCCTGAAGACGGGATAATTTTTCCGCCAGTTTCTCGTGATTGATTTTTTCCCCGTTCATGGTAATATCGCCGGTGAGAATCAAAGCGTCCGGCTTTCTGCTGGATGCCTCCTCGATAAGGGCGTCAAGAACCTGGGGAAGATATCTTGCCACCTTCCCGTCGCTTTTAGCCTGAAACGCTTCAAAAGCTTTCCCGTAATCTGTAGCCGCCTCCGATATATAATGCAGATCCGACACGAGATACACTACCGGAGGCCCTAGCTCTTCTTCCTGAAGCTGCTGCTCCGGCGACGGGGTTTCCTTTTCTTTGCTTTGTTCTGGCTGGGGCGGGATTCTTTTTGGCAAGGACAAAATTCTTTCTGCCAGCCCCACACTGCCTCTTAAAATTCCGGCAACTCCCTGCCGCAGAGACTGAAGGCTTTCTCTTAAGATTTCCTCTTGTGCAGAATCATCATTTTCCTTATCAGCTTCCTTCTCCCTGCCTTCTTTCGCATCTGATTCCCCCGGATTTTCTCCAATTTCCTCCACCCATACCCCGCTGCCTGTCTCTTGTCTTTCTTCCTGTAAAAACCGCCTTGCATTGCTTCCAAGCTCCGCCGCTCCTATTAACAGACAGGACAGGGCTGCCATAATGCACAGCCACTTTATCTGATCTTTCACGTATCATTATCTCTTTTCTCTCATTTTACAGTTATGATATTCACCAGTCCTCTGAATCAAAACCGCATTTATCGACATTATACGAGGAAACAATCCATTGGTCAAATTAAAAATGCTTTAAATTATGTTTTCTCCTGAGACAAGCCAGCGATAACCTAAGTCAAATTACACACTGCCCTAACCGCAATTGCTTGATTTAACCTATAATCGCAAAACAGCATCTTTTAACCTTTTGGCAGAGCGTTGGAAACCTATGCTATTATCTGATTTTTTATTGTATTTATGTTTATTTTTCTGTCTATTATTCTTTTTTAAGGTTATATTTTCTTGGCATGTGGATAACTTGTGCCTTTGTAACCTGTTTTTATATGTTGTTTTATGTATTTTCTTCCCCCTAACAGCAATTCCTCATGTTGAAATCTAATAAAAAAAGCCTGTTATGTTATGGCATGGCATAGGCATACGAATACAAGCCGGAAGCAATTATGCTTCCGGCTTGTATTCGTATGCCTAATAAATTTAGATTTTATGATTATTTCTTTCAGCAAAATTCTCTTCTATCCAAATCCGCCTGAACTTTCTCAAGATCATTGCGGATGGACAGCTTCTGAGGACATGCCTCCTCGCATTTTCCGCACTTTACGCAGTTCTTAGGCTGATGTTTCTCCCCTATGGTGTTCTCCCACTCCTGCCTTACCAGATTATAATTCTGATAAATGTGATACTGATTCCACGCGCTAAAGCATCCCGGGATGTCAACGCCTGCCGGACAAGGCATACAGTATTTGCATCCTGTGCATCCGTTCTGAATCCGCTCTCTCATGGTCCTTACTACATCCTGAATGACTTCGTTTTCCTCTTCTGTCAAAGGTTTAAAGTTACGGAAAGTTTTCAGATTATCCTCCACCTGCTCCATGGAAGACATTCCGCTTAAAATCACCTTTACATTTGGAAAGCTTCCCACCCACCGCAGGGCAAAGGATGCCAGTGATGCGCTTTCATCCAGTTTCTGAAATTTTTCTGCGATATCCCCTGAAAACGCCGCCAGCCTGCCGCCTTTAACCGGCTCCATAATCACCAAAGGCACGCCCTTTTTCTCTGCCAGCTTATAGCCCTTCAGCCCCGCCTGTTCTTCTGTATCTATGTAGTTAAACTGAATCTGACAAAAATCCCAGTCCCTGTAATTTAAGACTTCTTCAAACACTTCATAGCTGTCATGGAAAGAGAACCCCAGATACTTTATCTTCCCCTCCTCTTTCAGCTTCTCCAGAATCGGGATGCATCCCAACTCTTTCATCTTATCCCACCGTTCTTTGTTCACTGCATGCATGAGGTAAAAGTCAATGTAATTTGTCTGCAGCTTGGCCAGCTGTTCCTCAAAAATCCGACGGACGTCCTCCTGCCCCTCCACCTTCCACAGCGGCAGCTTGGTTGCAAGATAAAAAGAATCTCTGGGATATTTCTTCAGAACCTTTCCCACCACGATCTCACTGCTGCCCTGATGGTAAGGATATGCTGTGTCTATGTAATTGACCCCCTCCCCTATGGCTCTGTCCAGCATCCGCTCCGCCTCAGGTTCATCAATATCCCCCTCCGGCGTAGTGGGGAAACGCATACAGCCAAAACCAAGAAGGGAAGTTTCGATCCCCAGGTTTTCCAGCTTTCTTTTTTCCATCTTTTATCATTCTCCTCTCTAAAAAATTTTCGATTCAATGTCTTCCGCAAAATATGCCTCCGACACCGAGCCATGCTCGATTTCTAAGACTGCCGGGATCTCCTTAACTCCTAATTGATCTAATACCTCCTCCAGTTTTGCAAAATCGCTGTCCCTATCCTCAGCAACATTATATGACAGCATGCTTATGCGGTTTTTATATAGGTAAAGCTCTAATTTTGAAAAAATTTCTTTGCAGTCATGGCAGTCCTCGCTCCCTATATATACAACAGCGTTTTTTTCTCTCGCAATAATATCATTTAAATCATCTAAGTGAATTTGGTTAAATCCGGTCTGGCGGAATCTGTTTTCTTGAATAATATCTTTTGCCAGCAATATGCTCTTCCCTATTGTCATGGATGAAATAAGCAAAACGGGAATAAATACAGCCATAGCAGCGGTTTTAATAATGTTGTTTCTGCAAAAGAATTTGGAAACCATAAAAATGCCGTCAAAAAATATAAGCAGAAGTAAATTCCGGCTTAATCCCCATCTGTCAATGGAAAGATTGTATTCATCTCTTATGTTGCCGTCTGCATACAGCAATATGCAGACGGCGCAGGTCAGTAAAATGCATAGAATGTATACAGTAAATTCCAGTTTCTCATTTAAATTTCGTGTCTTCTTCAAAATTCTTCCTCTTTCTGCAAAATGATATCCGTTTCTTGCCCAGGCCTGATCCCAAAAATTCTCTCTGTATTCTTTCTGGCGTTTTCTATCAGCTCTTCCCTCTCAACTCCCATATATCGGGCCAGATCATCTGCCACATACCGGATATTCTGCGGAACATTCGTCCTGGCCAGCCCCGGCACATTCTTCGGCGTAAGGTAGGGAGCATCCGTCTCCATAAGCACTCTGTCAAGCGGAATGGCTTTCACCGCCCTGCGCAGTTCCCCTGCCCTTCTGTCATCGCAGATCCAGCCGGTAATCCCGATGGAAAATCCCATGGAAAGATATTTCTCCAGCACGTCCCTGCTGCCTGTAAAGCAATGGACCACTGATTTTTGGCAGATATCCGGATGCCTTTTAAATCTCTTCACAAATTCGTCTGCTGCGTTCCGCTCATGAAGAAACAAAGGCTTTCCCAGTTTCTCAGCCAAAATAATGTGCTTTTCCAGGCATCGTATCTGGTTCTCTTTAGAGGAAAACATTCTGTCAAAGTCCAGCCCGCACTCTCCCACTGCCACAATCCTTCCATTTGACCGCACAATCTTTTCCATAGCGTCAAAGTCTTCCTGTCTGGCCGAATCCGCATTGTGAGGATGAATCCCGGCCGTGCCATAGGCCTGGTAAGTCCTGGTAAATGCGTCAATCCTTTTATTTTCCTTCATATCCGTGCCAGTAAGGATGCATTCCACTCCTGCCTCCCTGGCTTCCCGGATGATTTTCTTTGGCTCCGGGAACTGTTTTCCAAACAGGTTTACGCCGATATCATAGTAAATAACCGTCATAGGCTTTTGTTCCTTTCTGTATCCTTTCCCTTCTTCCTCTGTGCATTTTGCAGGCAAATGCAAACAAGAGGACATTACTCAATACACCTTCCAGTATATCTCATAATGTCCCCTCTGGCAAAATCAGCCCTGCTGATTAAAAATTTATAAGATAACCTGCAGAGATCATGACAGCAGCCTCCCTCAGCTTTTTTAGTCTGCCGCCGGCTACAGAAAGTCACGAATCCTTTTGCTCCGCACCGGATTACGCAGCTTCCTCAAAGCCTTGGCCTCAATCTGCCGTATCCTCTCCCTGGTTACGTTAAAGGCCTTCCCTACCTCCTCCAGCGTTCTGGGATGTCCGTCCTCCAGGCCGAACCGAAGGACGATCACCTGCCGTTCCCTCTCCTTCAGATCCCCCAGCAAGGCGTCAATGTGTTCTTTCAGCATCACGGATTCCACATTGCCCTCAGGGGTCACCACGTTGCTGTCCGCCACAAAATCTCCCAGGTTGGAATCGTCCTCCTCGCCAATGGGCGTCTCCAGAGAAGCCGGCTCCCTGGCGATCTGCATGATCTCCATCACCTTCTCCTCGGACATCTCCAAAGCCTCCGCCAGTTCCGCCACGGAAGGCTCATATCCCAATTCCAGGGTCAGCTTCCTCTGCATCTTTGACATCTTGTTAATCGTCTCTACCATATGCACCGGCACCCGGATGGTCCTGGCCTGATCTGCCAGAGCCCTGGTTACTGACTGGCGAATCCACCAGGTAGCATATGTACTTAGCTTATATCCCTTTGTATAGTCGAACTTCTCCACGCCCTTGATCAGGCCCAGATTCCCCTCCTGAACCAGATCCAAAAAGCTCATTCCTCTTCCCGTATACCGTTTGGCAATGCTGACAACCAGCCGCAGGTTGGCTTCAATAAGCCTGTCCTTGGCTCTCTCGTCCCCATCCGCCTTCCTCTTGGCCAGCTCCAGTTCCTCATCCGCACTTAAAAGCGGCACCGTCCCGATCTCCTTCAAATACATACGAACCGGATCTTCAGTGCCGATGCCCTCCAGCAGATCGATGGCTTCCAGATCAATGTCCTCTTCCTCGGAGTCTTTCATAAAGCTGTCATCAATGTCATCGTCAAGAATCAGCGTATCATCAGCCAGCATGCTCTCGTCGATCACCGGAATGACATCAATCCCTCTCTTCTCCAAATAGGAATAAATCTGCTCCATCTGTTCCGTGGAAAGCTCGTCCCCGGTAAAGAAGTTGTTAATCTCTGTTACGTCCAGCGCATTGTGTTTTCCCTTTGCAACCTCTACAAGTTTGCCCAGTTTTTCCAAAAAAATATTTTTTTCCACCGAACAACGCCCTTTCGCTTATGGTTTCTAAATGATAATATATAACTAATTTATTATATACTACAACTCCTAATTTTTCAACCTTTTTTTCTGTTTTGCACCAAAAATTTACATCAAAAAGTTACTGTTCACGGGGCGCATCTTCTTGTCAGGCGTCGCCGGGAATTATGATCCGTATCTTTTGGGCCAGGTTTTCTATCTCCACATCGGTTCTGGAACCTCCGAATTCCCCGTCCAGCACCCAGTCCACCGGTTCCCTGGACGCAATCCGAAGGCGGGAGGTTTTAAAGCGGTATACATATTCGCTCTGCTCCTCCTTTAAAATCATGGAGGACAGAATGTTTTTAAGCTCCAGAGGCGTCTTTGGCATCCGTATCATCAAAACCTCAAACAGTCCGTCATTTAGGGATACATCCCTTTTTACCAGCCCCTTAAAGCCGCCTACGCTTATGGTATTGGTTACCATACCAAAGACAAAATCCCCTTCCAGGCTCATCTCTTCTGATTCCAGCGTCATGGCGTAAGCTTTAATATTGGTCAGGCTTTTCATTCCCTCCAGCATATAAGCCTGATGGCCCAAAAGGTTTTTCTTCTCCTGAGGAGTCATGTAGGATACCTCAGTAAACAGGCCGAATGCTGCCACATACACAAAGTTCCGCTCCTGGCAGAAATGGCCGATGTCCACAGCATAGGGCTTTCCCGTTACCACGTTTTCCGCCGCCTTTGCCATGTTGGACGGGATCTGAAGGCTGGAGGCAAAATCATTGGTAGAGCCTGCGGGGATGTATCCCAGGACAGGGGGCCTGTCAAGCTTGGCCATGCCGGAAATCGTCTCGCTCAGAGTGCCGTCTCCGCCGCTGCACACTACCATGTCCGCAGCTTCCCCTCTCTCCCTGGCCGTCCTCACCGCATCCAGCGGTTCCTGGGTGGTGTGAACCTCCACCTGCCAGCCAGCTTTGACAAAAATGTCCACAATGTCCAGAAAATGAGATCTGATCTGGGCTTTCCCTGCTCTGGGGTTAACGATAAAAAGCATTCTGCCCATGGCATTACCTCCTTCTCTCATGATTCTCCATTTATCAATTTTATATACACTGAAAATGCGTTGGGAACGGGATATTTTTCCTTAAGCTCCTGTCTTTGTACAAAAAGGTACTGTCCGGCCGGAAAGTCTTTAAGCCAAACCCGGTATCCTGTCATGTGCCACTCCACATGGCTGAAAACATGCCTGGCCTTCCCTGCCGGCTGGATATGCTCCGCCTGGGCTCCTTTCAGCGCCAATGTCTTTCTCACGTCGTCTTCTGACAGGATGCCCTCCACGTTGGGAAACTGGTAGAGAGAGGCCAGAAGCCCTTTATCCGGCCTTTTTTCCAGGGCAATCCTGTCTCCTTTTTCCAGAAGCAGCACAGTCCTTTCTTCCACCTTTCTGGGCTTTTTCGGCGCTTTGTGGGGAATCGTGTCCAAAAGTCCCTGTCTTCTGCCAAGGCACACGGACGCCAAAGGGCATTCCCCGCATTTAGGTTCCCCGTTGGGCACACACACCATGGCGCCTGTCTCAATCAGCCCCTGGTTAAACGCGCTTGCCCGGTCTTTTGGCATGGCCTCCTTTAAGTATGCCTCCATCCGCCTTTTTACCGACTGCTTCAATATATCTTCCCGGCTGGCCAGAACCCTGGAAATCACCCGCAGCACGTTGCCGTCTACTGCAGGCACCGGAATATTGTAGGCAATGGAAGCAATGGCCCCTGCCGTATAGCTGCCGATTCCCGGAAGCTTTTTAAGTTCCTCAAAGGAATCAGGCAGGCATCCCCCATACGTTTCGGTCATTATCTGAGCCGCTTTCTTCAGGTTTCTGGCCCGGTTGTAATATCCAAGGCCCTCCCACAGCTTTAGCAGCCGCTCCTCCTCCACCTGCGCCAAGGCCCCTACGTCCGGCAGTTCTTCCATAAAGCGGTTAAAATACGGCTTCACCGCCTCTACCCTGGTCTGCTGAAGCATGATCTCCGAGATCCATACCCTGTAAGGCTCAGGCTGTTCCCGCCAGGGCAGAATACGGGCATGGCTCTCATACCAGGAAAGAAGGGGCGGCGTCATGGCCCGGATTCTCTCTGCCGGGGAAAAGGGCCTGTCCTTAGGCTCCAGCACCTGCAGCTTTTCATAGGGATTTGCGGGCCTGGCATAATCCTCTTGCTCTCCTCTGTCGATTCCCATAAGATTTATCCTCATAGCAAAAACGCATCACCGATCTGTCTTTGGTGAAACCGGACCATATCGGCGGCGCGTCTCATAATTGGCATTTTCTCATTTACACATATCCATAAATCCCTCGGACCGACACTTCCCCGGAAAGCACGCGGCAGAGCGTCTGATCTTCCCGCTCCACCAAAAGCTGTCCCTGGCTGTCGATCCCCCGGCAGATTCCCTCATAATTCCCGCCAGGCGCCAGTACCGTCACCGGGCGGTTCATGTTTGCCAGCCGTTTCTCATACTCCTCTTTCAGCAGGCTTAAATCTCTCGCTTCAAGAAATTTCCTGTAATACTCTTCAAGCTCTTGTGCCATGGCTCCGATCAGAGGCCCCCGCTTCCACTTCCGGCCCGATTCCAGATACAAAGACCATGCGGTCTTAGCTATTTCCTCCGGAAATTCCTCCATATTGACATTGGTTCCCATGCCCACCACCACGTACTGAATGGTGTCCAGCTCTGTTGTCATCTCCGTCAGGATTCCGCAGATCTTCTTTCCTGAAAGCACCAGATCATTTGGCCATTTGATCGAGGGCATAATTCCTGTGACTCTGTAAATGCCCTGGGAAACTCCCAAAGCTGCAGCCAGCGTCAGCATGGACGCATGGGACGGCAGGATATCCGGCCGCAGCACCATGCTCATCCAGATGCCCGTGCCCGGCGGCGATGACCATCCTCTTCCCCTGCGTCCTTTCCCGGCATGCTGCTGCTCTGCAACCACCAGGGTCCCCTCTGGGGCCCCTTCCTCTGCCAGCGCCTTGGCTCTGGTGTTGGTGGAGTCCGTCTCATCATAATACACTACCCGGCTGCCTATGAGGCTGCCTTTGATGCAGCTTGCTATCTCAGCCTCTGTCAGCACGTCTGTCATTTCCACCAGACGGTATCCTTTATTTCTCACCGCCTCAATCTCATACCCCTCAGACTGAAGCTGTTTTATGACTTTCCAGACAGCAGTCCTGGACACGCCGAACCCATCACACAGTTCCTGTCCTGACACATATCCGTCCCGCTCTTTCAGCATTTTTATGATCTCCGCCTTCATCCCCGCCTCCAAATGCTGACTGCGCTGACTGCCATAACTGCCAGAAGAAACACTGCAATCATTATAAGCCCCACAGCTGACGCCTTCCGCCTTTTGTCACGGCCGCTCTGCTGATATCGGTACACGCCGTTGACCATGTTCAGCACGGCTGCCAGAAAAAAAATCACGGGAAACAAAAACATATTTTTCTCCGGGCTGATAAACGCAGCCACTGCCATGATCACCACCAGCACGCCTATAACAATATGCACCCAGTCCAGAATCAGGGATGTGTTCCTTGGACTGTTCCTTCTTGCCTGCCTGTATCTCATTGATTACGCTCCTAACCCGGATAAACCGGAACTATTTCTCAAAAGCTGCCTTTCCTAGATCCCCAGAGTGGCTGCCATCACGGCCTTAATGGTATGCATGCGGTTTTCCGCCTCGTCAAACACCTTGGAGCAGGAAGACTCAAATACTTCATCCGTAACTTCCATGTCTTCCAGACAAAACCGCTCCCCCATTTCCTTTCCGATTTTCGTTTTCAGATCGTGGAACGCAGGCAGGCAGTGAAGGAATATGGCGTTTTCCCCCGCATTCTCCATAACGGCCTTTGTCACCTTATAGGGGGTCAGTTCCCGGATTCTTTCCTCCCACACTGCGTCCGGCTCTCCCATGGATACCCACACGTCGGTGTAAATCACGTCTGCGCCCTTTGTGCCTTCCATTACATCTTCCGTTAAGAAAACCGAAGCCCCTGACGCGGCCCCGTAGGCTCTGCACTGTTCCACCAGCGCCTGATCCGGGAAGTATTTCTCAGGCGCACAGGCCACAAAATCCAGTCCCATTTTAGAGCAGGCAACCATAAGGGAATTGCCCATATTATACCGTGCATCCCCCATGTAGACAAGCTTCACTCCCTTCAATCTTCCCAGGTGTTCCCTGATAGTCAGAAGATCCGCCAGCATCTGGGTGGGATGGAATTCATTGGTAAGGCCGTTCCACACGGGAACTCCTGCGTATTTAGCCAGTTCCTCCACGATCTCCTGGCCATATCCTCTGTATTCAATGCCGTCATACATACGTCCCAGGACTCTTGCCGTGTCGGCAATGCTCTCCTTCTTTCCGATCTGAGAACCTGACGGGTCCAGATAGGTGGTCCCCATCCCCAGGTCGTGGGCTGCCACCTCAAAGGAACACCGGGTTCTGGTGCTGGTCTTCTCAAAAATCAAGGCAACATTTTTCCCCCTGAACACGTCTGTCAGGACTCCCTTTTTCTTCTTCTCCTTCAATTCCGCTGCCAGATCCAGAAGATATGTGATCTCTTCCGGCGAGTAATCCTTTAATGTCAAAAAATTTCTTCCCTTTAAGTCCATGGCAATAACCTCCCTTGCTCCGCATGAATAGAATATACAAAATAATAGTATATTATGGAAAATTATGCAAGCATTATTGAAAATTAATCTGATATTAATCAGATTAATTTTTTCCGGATCTCCGCCAGCAATTCTCCAGGGGTGTACACGCGAAAACGTCCGATCCTTCTGCTGCGGGCCCCATTTTCCAGAATAGACAGATAAAGTTCCTTATAATCCCAGTCTTCTTTCATTTTCCACAGCTTTGCCAGTTCGGGAAATATCCTCTCCGTATAAATACGGTATCCGCCTTCTCTCTCCTGCGGTTCATTCAGTCCCGCCAAAGCTTCCCACGGGATCAGGCCTTTCAAAATATCCGTCTCCCCAATAAGCCGCTCAAAGTAATACGCCTCCGATTCCGGCGCATCCAGATAATACCATCTCCCCCTAAGGCCATATAAAAGCCGCAGGGCGTCATAATACCCCAGCCGCATATTTTTTCTGGCCTGCTTTTTATCAAATTGAAGAAGCCCTCCAAGGCTCTGCCGGGGGGCAATATGGCTGACATTCACATCCTCCGGGATCTCTGTTACCTTCTCCGAGTCAAAACCCAGGCCATAGATCCGAATAATGATAATGTCCTTATATCCTTCGTCCAAAAGCACGTTTACAGGCACATTGTTCCATCCGCCTCCGTCCAGGTATTTTTTTCCGCCCAGCTTCTCCCGCTTAAATACCGGGAGATAGGCGCTGGCCATAAGCATGTCGCCTATCTCCCCGTCCGGAATCTTCTTGGCGTCAATGGTAAGAAGCTCCCTGTCGCTGACCGAGTAAGTGGTAATATAAAACTCCTGCCTGGAACTGCGTATCTTTTCCTCGTCAATCACGTATTCAATCAGCTGCCTTAAGGGAGTAATGTCAAATCCTTTATCTTTTAAAACCTTTTTCGCCTCCTCGGCTAAGGCCGCCACATTGACAGACTTCCAATCCAGGCGCCGCACTGTCTCCATCACATGGTCATCAATGTCCATAACCCTGGAATAGCTGATATTTTCCCATATATACTCCGCCTTCTTCGGCTCGTCCATGCAGATCATGGCTCCGTTCAGCGCCCCTACGGAGGCCCCGGCAATCCCCTTTATGGAAATCCCTGCCTCCCGTAGCGCTTTCCATGCCCCGATCTGATAGGAACCCTTGGCTCCTCCGCCTTCCAAAACCAGGCCGTACTCTTTTGCAGGGTCCAATTGAAGTTTCAAAAAGGGTAGTTCCTCCTAGTTCTTAAAATGTACTCTCGGAGTCTCTCTGTGCCTGATTTTGTGAGATGATTTTTTGTCAGATGTGCATAAATTTATG
>CAMUJH010000011.1 GCA_947089145.1 uncultured Hungatella sp.
TGTCTGTCTGTCTGTCTGTCTGTCTGTCTGTCTGTCTGTCTGTCTGTCTGTCAAGGATTATGTTCATAGTACACCCTCCTGTCAACCTATTTAACATTTTTTATTGTCCGCATATTGGAGTTAAAGCCCCTGCCTTCCAGGTGAAACCTTTAGGTCTGCTCTAAACCACAAAGTTTAGGAAAAAAATGCAGAAATGCTTTAGTTCAGTATAGTTTCCACAAATTCAGCCATCGCGTCAATTGTCTTAAAGTGAGCTTCAGTAATGTCGTCCGGATTAATGCTGATATGTAATCTGTTAGATAATTCTGAGACAATTTCCATAATTGTAAATGAATCAATTACTCCTTCATCCAAAAGATTTGGACCATGGTAATCAACAATTTCATCATCAATATCATTCAAAATCTCAATTATCGTTTTCTTAATCACTTTTCTTACCTCCCCAAAAAACTCTAATTAATTATTCGCAGTATACACATAAAATCACTTTCAGCAAAAAGCATACAATTTAAAGCAGCTTTTTCAATTGTCCTCTGTCAATCTTACCGTTCAAATTCAATGGCATTTCTTTCATTGGAATATATCGGGTCGGAACCATATACTTGGGAACCTTCTTGCTTATTTTTTTCCTGATTTCCTTTGAATCAATATCCCCTGTATGAAACAAAACAATCTCCGAGGCTGCAGTGTCATAAATACAGCATACTCTGTCTATCCGATCTATTGCAGACGCCGCTATTTCAATTTCTCCCAATTCTATTCTGTATCCCATGTGCTTAATCTGAAAGTCCTTACGGGAAACATAAATGATTTCGCCCCGTTCATTGTAATAAACTAAATCGCCAGTCTTATACACCTTTTCTTCATAAAAGTCCTGAAGCGGGTTCTGAATAAAAGCTTCCCTGGTTTTTTCAGGATTCTTATAGTATCCGTAAGCTACTGAAGCCCCTCTGACAATCATTTCTCCCTCTTGTGTACCTATAACCTCCTCTCCATCTTCATTAATAATAAAGACGTCCATATTATCACAAGCTCTCCCAATCGGCACAGACTCATCATCCACAATTTCACGATCCAAGATATAATACGTGCAGATATCCGTTACCTCTGTTGGCCCAAACAGATTAGCATAGAAAGCATCTGGCAAAGCCTTTCTCCACATATTGAGCTGTTTAGCAGGCATCACTTCCCCAGCAAACAGTACTTTCTTGATGCACTTCAGTTTAGAATTATTAAGTGCATTTATATTCGCTAACTGGCAAAGGGCTGACGGAACCCAATAGATTGTATTAATCTTATTTTCATCAATGTACGAAATAAGATCTCCCGGTAACGAAAAGAGTTTCTTGGGAATAATCACAAATTTAGCGCCCGTCCTTATTGTCTGAAAAATATCAAGTACCGACATACTAAAATAAAAAGGAGTCTGACTTCCAAAAATTGTGGTTTCATCAAAGCCAAATGCCTCCCCGCTCCACTCCATGTAAGTAATAATATTTCTGTGAGAAATAATCACGCCCTTAGGATCGCCGGTAGAACCGGAGGTAAATAGAATATACAGCACATCTGTATCGACAATTCTGCTTCGAATATTGCGAATCAATGAACAATCTGCACTTCCCTGATACACATCTTCAATAAATACAGGTTTGAGGTTTAAATCAAAATTCTGGATATCCTGCTCACGTTTTCTATCAGTGATGATCGTATCTGTGTCAAGGATTCTCAGAATCTTTTCTATCCTATCTTGCGGCATGGCGACATCAAGTATTGTATAGAAATTACCGCTGTACGCTACTCCAAAAATTGAACAGAAGCAGTCTGCATTCTTATCAAGAAAAATAGCTACTGGATTTTTGAATAATCCCTTTTCACATAGTGCGGAACCGATTTTCATTGCGTTATCTCTTATTGCAGAGAAGGTATATTCCTTATCAGCATCCTTGACGCCGATTTTGTCCGGATACTTATCCGCAGTACTATCAAGATAATCCGTGATTGTCTTTATGTACATTCTTACTACCTCCATTTACCACTCAATATTCGTCATCATGACTTTTGCAGGAATCCCTGCAACCATATTCTTGCTTTTCACATTTCTCGTTACAGTCGAATTGATACTGCACACAGCACCCCGTTCAATGGTAATACCTTTCACAATCGTTACACCGGTGCAAAGCCAGACATGATCCTGAATGATCAAAGGTTTCATCCTGGCGTTTCTGTTCAGACCTGTGGAATGGAAATTACTGTCATAAATCACAACATTCCGGCCAAAACCTACATCATTTCCTATTTCAATCCTGTTTCCACATACAATAGTCGTACCATAGTTTGAACTAACTTTACCAACCTTTAAATATGCATCGTGATTAATCTCAATGGTGTTATTTGCTGCCAATCTACACACGCCATCAACTTCAAAGCATCCTCCGCTAAGTATCTTAAGATAACACTCCTCTCCAGAGTGCTTATGTTTTGGGGAATTCATAAACAAATTATCATTTATAATTAGTTTTGCACCTTTATCTAGCTGTATCTTTGATCCAAAGTATGGAAACATAAATTTTAAATGTTTTCTAGTTACTCTCCTGCATAAGAAATTATAATACAAGAACATGAAAATATTGCATTTTAATAAAGTTCCCAGAATATTCATAAATTTTTTCATTCGAAGAATATTTTTAGAAGCATACTTCTTTTCCAGCCTGTGAAAAGGCAGCCTATCTAAATCACTAAAAAATCTTTTTGCATTATTACTTGCATTTAACTGATTAAGCAAGGCTCCATTTCCTGATGTGATCTCATCAATATATCTTTTTTCCAAAACAATTTCATCCTTTATTTCTGAGAACAATCTCCTGCCCTTATCTGATGAAATCATTACGGCAGAGATCCCCTCTTTAAAATCAGTTTGACTAACCCCTTTTATACCCCAAAAATCTCCAACAGTAATATCTGTATGTCTGGGCAATATCCTATATTTGCAAACATAGCAAGATGGCCTTGTATTATTATCTTCAATCTTAAACATTAATTCGTAAGAATCATCAGCTCGATTGATATACTCTTCCTCCCCATTTTCAAATTGAAATAAGGTTCCAAATTTTGTCCACCCCATTCTCTTATTTTTATATTGAACTGAGCTTATCTTGGATCTATGCTTTGTCTCTAAATATTGTATTCTTTTTTCATGAAAAATCTGAGATGTATAACCGCGGCATATATAATCCACACAATATAAGTTATCATAATCTTTATTCAAAAATTTCTTTAGCGCGTCGTTGGTACAGGAGCTTCCAATAAACAAAACTGTTTTTCCCGCATTAAGAACAGTTTGTACCTTTACATATATATCATTAATTTCCGGCTGAAAATATTTTGTTTGTTTTAACCTCTCTAAATCATCCAAGGAATTGGTAATAATATATTCTGCATTTCGATAATCATCACACCAAACCACCCCCGCTACATATCCGCCATTCATAATTATGTATTTTGAAAGTTCATGGCAGATCCCGCCAGAAGTACAGTGTGTCCTAATCTTAGAATCTTTGCTCCAAGCTGCATATACAGTTGGATAGCCGCTATTTTTATTAACTGTACTATTAATTGCAGGACACACCTTTTCACAAAGATGGCAATCAATACATTTATCTAGTTTTACTGTGGGATATGTAAATCCCTCTTTTTTTTCCATTTCAATTGCTGACTTGGGGCAGATCGCACAGCATGCCTGACATCCGACGCATTTTTCCCTACTTATGTCTATCATGTTACGCCTTTCTCATAAATTCGCCTTATATATTATATATAAAATTAGGACAATCATTTATTTTATTATTATTTTTATCAAATGAAAGCCCTTTATCCAATGAATCAATTTTTTTCATATCTTCTTTACTTATTTCAAAGTCAAAAATCAATAAATTGTCAGCTAAATGTTTTTTTGAGGTAGATGATACAATTGGAATTACACCATTTTGAAGATGCCATCTATATATGATCTGTGCAGCAGACTTTCCGTATTTTTCCATCAATCCAAGGAATATATCTGTCTTTACTATGTCATCTTTCAAATGACCAGTAGGAGTGTGCGCCATAACAATAATATTGTTCTTATGGCAAAATGAAATCAATTCTTTCTTTGTGTTTAACGGATGTATCTCGATTTGGCATATCATTGGCTTTATATCAACCGCATCTATTAATTCTCTTAATTCATCAATATCAAAATTACATACGCCGATGGAGCGGGCTCTTCCTTCCTTATATTCATTCTCTATGTCTTTATACATAGAAACCCAATTTCCCGAGGGAAAATGAAGTAAAAATGCATCAACATACTCTGTATTTAAGTGTCCTAATGATATTAATAAATTATCATGAACCGTATTGGCATCCGGATAGCGGATTAAATCAACATCAGACACCTTTGTAATAACAAAGAAATCTTCTCTATGATATTTTCTCAATATTTCACCTATATATCTTTCAGAATGGCCATATAGCCGTCCTGTATCAAACATCCTATATCCATATTTAACGGCGCTTTCAAGAGTTCTTTGTATAGTCAAATCATTTTTTAGGAAACGAACCATTTTTCGGTATCTAACAGATCTTAGCGCTGCTATTATTACATCCCTACAATACAATGCTTTGTTTCGGTAAAACCGCCTAATGACACCTGTGCCAAATGCCATAGACGCCATAGTTAACCCATTATATAGTGCAAGCTCATATACATTATTTATCGGAGGATGATTCCCTGTCTCCTGCTCCATTGGTATTCCCTCATCTTCAAGTAAAGCCATTTGAAGCATCTTATTAAAAACTTCCTTTCCGTTCTCATTTAAGCATATTGGAGTCCTATAATACTTTTCATCCTCCAGTTCTGTACCATTCCAGAAATCAATAATCTTAATGCCTTTTTTTCTAATCTTGTCTATATATCTCCATAAACATTCTTCAAGTATTTCCTTGGGCATTATCTCTTTTAAATATTTAATAAAAGGCGGTATTACAACAACAGCTGTCAAATGATGCGAATAACAATACTCAAGATCACTTTGGAAAATGTCCCATGATCTAGTTAAAGACTCTTTTTGTGTTTCTGTGAGCTTTACTTCCTTTTCCCAGGCAAATTCATGCATCCAATTTGACATAATCCTTTTTGACATGTTTTCAAGCGATTCTGATTCTCCACTATTTCTTTTTAAAATAATTATATACTTTTTGAGAAAATTTTTTACCTCCTGCTTAATATATCTATTGTCAAGAAGGCCCGGATATCTTTTTATCATTCTTGCCTTTTTAGCTGAGTAATTAAGAATTCTCCTTGAATCCAAATAACCGTAATACTTAAAATTATGATAATCTGTAGGGTACTTGTCCACTAGAAAGGCAAATTCGGAAATACTAAAAAATACAATAGATCCTTCTCTTAAATGTTTCCCATATTGTTCCAACAGCTGATTATCATAATACATGTCCTGAGGTGATGATGCAAAATTAAATCCCGTCCCATTCCAATAATGATAATCAAAATTATTTGCATCACAGGTACTTCCAAAATTGGCATAATTCAAGGCCGCCGGAATATTTTTATATCTTTCCCATTCTTGTATCCAATATCTGTATGAATCGGTATTCTTTCCAAACATTTTTATTAACTCCCTTTGGGCATCCTGCGGTCAAAGCCATAAAGTCAGATAATGCCTATCTTTCATTTCTCGGTATCATTCTTTTAATCCTAAATAATATTCTTCTCGTCAAATTTTTTTCTGAATCGTTAAATGCAAAAAACCACATTGAAAAGAAATAAATTATCAAATATATTAGGCCATATGACGCAAGGTTCAGATAATCAGGCTTAATAACATGCATTCCTGTGATGGTAAAGCCGTATAAGAAGGGGATACCCAGCCCTGGAACAATTTTGCTAATCTCTATGAGCATCTTTTTAATATTAAGCCCTAATACCCTTTTAAAATATATAGGTTCCGCTATTAGGCACATACAGATTTCCGCCACAAAAGTCCCAAAGGCTGATCCAATAGCCCCCCATTTAATTGCAAGCGGAATACTCAAAATCCCATTAATAATACATATAACAAAGTTAATTATAATCTGTAATTGATGTTTATTCATAGCTCTCGCAATATCCTGTGCAAGCCCCATAGTAAGCGAAGCAGTCACAGGAGTCATAAGGAAAACACCAACAATAAACGAATCGCCATATTCCTTTCCTGCCCATCTTAATACAAATTGTTTTCCAAAAATAAGAAACGAAGATATAAACAACCATATAAAATAAGCAAAAATTCTGCTTGACCTTATGAATAATTCATCCATTCTATCTCTGTCGTTATTTGCCTGAATCTTGTTTATCTGCGCAATAAACACGTTTGATAAAGCGGCAGAAAACATAAGATAATACCTGTTAAATGTGGAGCCCACTGAATACACAGATATTTCATCCGTTCCATGGGTTCTGGCAAGTATAAACTTATCTATTTGCCAGTTAATCTGATCCATTAAGCTTTGGAGCACGATAAACCCTGCAAACTGAATAATATTTTTTAATAGTGCAGTATCTGTTTCTTTTAGGCTGAATTGCACTTTTAGCTTTCTGAAGCAATAGAGCGCATTTAAGAAAAGAGTAGCTGTCGTTGTACCCAGATGCACTGCGATTATAATGACGCAATTATATCCTGCAAGCAAAAAAGGAAGGGTTAATACGGGATTTAATATTGCAGCCCCTAAATTTATAATTTTAGCATATATAAACCGTTCATTTGCAATAATCAGTGAACTGAACACACAGTTTATTACCTGAACGCTAGAATTAAAGGCCAGCAGTTTGAAGCAGGTTTCAACCAAATCATACTCTTCAGGACTTATTTTACTTCCAAAGATTGCCGGGCTGAATATGCTGACAATCCATCCTCCAAGAAAAGCCACAAAAGCTAGCAATAAAAAAATACGTAAGAATATTTGATTCAGGCCTGGAATTTTATTTGGGCTTTTGATCTTTGTTTGTACATAAAATCGAATATATGCCGCATTCGCTCCACTATTCATTAGCGTAAAATATCCAATAAACGATGTACATAACGAGTAAACGCCATATTGACTTTGACCTAGTGCTTTCAAAACAACAGGCGTATATATTAAGCCGCTGGCAAACTGTACAATAATAACTAAGTATGATACTATCACGCCAACGGACATCTGTTTTTTAGCTTCATTTTCCATAATTCAAACCTGCAGGAGATACTTCTTAGAGTAGATTATTATGTTAAATTATCAATAAGAAATTTCTTTGAACTCTTAACCATTTTTTCAAAGAACTTTTTATCTGTTTGTATATTCATATCTTTCACTTTATTTAAGTAATCAATAGTCAGTCTGCTCTTTGTATTACACAATCTGAATTTACAATTCATTAATTCTAGTATACTGCTTATTCTCCCTTCCATCCCAGGATAGTCCTTACGTGAGAAGGCAAAAAATTTTTTTTCAAAAATTATTGAGAATGCGGTTCCATGAAAACTATCTGTAAAAATGTACTCTGCATCATGTATCAGGGATAAGAAATCGTTAGGTGTTGCATCAAACAATTGAGTATCTCCGAATTTAACATCGCATCTCCTATAGTTCATCTTCATATATGGAATCGTAACCAGTCTTAAATTATTGTCTCTGGCAAACATATCCGCAAGTTTTCTTTCTGTTTCTCCATTACCTAAAAAGTAACCAAAGACGTATTTGCCTAGCCTGCGGCTAATAGTTGAACATTCCTTCTCCCACGTTTCTCTTGAAAGCAAAAAAACCGGATCTACAACCCACTCAATAGGTTTTTCTGTTATTGACTTAACAATGGGAATATCATATTTTTCTCTTACAGAAATCGCCGTGTAGTCACTTAAATATTTTTTTAACGTCTGCTGAACATAGGGATTCTGAATGGTTTCACAGATACTTGCAGCATAGCTAAGTTTCTTTTTTTCCATTCCATCAACAAACCCCAAAAAATACACGGATGAGAATCGCCGCGGATTCCAAATCTGATCACTTCCAGCAATAAAGCAATCAAATTCGTGAACACATTCTTTAATATTACTCTCAGAATAAACAAATTCCGTATGCGGAATCCTATTTCTAAAAAAAAGGCAAATATTTCTCCGTCTACTTCGCAATCCACTCATTTTATGAATCCGATTCCGCAATTTAATACAAAAATTTTTAAATTTGTTAGAGAATACGATTACTATTTTTATTGCTTTATTACTGTTTGCATAATTCAAATCATTCCTATCACAATATTGATTATATGATATCTGTATAGCATCATATCCGTTGTCGTTTAGGAAAGAACAAAGCCCATATGCTTGAAGCAGTCCTCCATAATTTGAGGACAGATAATACTGAGTTAAAATCCCAATCCTTTTTTTCACGCTTTTATCCTTTCATATTAGGCTAAACTAAATTCTATGATATTATTTCCCATCCATAACAACTGGGAATAAAAATATACTCATAAATATTATAGGAGAGTAAAATATTGGGTTCATAAACATAAGAAACAAAAAAACCAGTAATGACAAAAAGAAATATCTTTTCATTAGTTCTAACTTCAAAGCATTATAAACTTCTTTTGTGTAAAAAATAAACATTATTACCATGGGAGTAAAGCCCATTATGCCTACGCTTCCAAGCAAATCAAATATTTGTGAATGCTGTCCAATGCCACTTCCTCCGAACAATGGATTATTTAGAAATGTATTAATACTTATAAAGTATAAATCTAATCTTACTTTAGAGTCTCCATATGCCTTTCCGTCAGCAAACGTTCTATATAAGCCCCATATTCTAGATCTTATTACATTTGTACCCTCGTACTTTTCTAGGTAATTAAATAGAAATAGCAGGATTTCCGCTATCAATGGAAGCAAAAGTATAAAGAGAAGCATGCCTGCAAAAATCAATAATACAAATCTATTTGATTTTGGGGGAGTGATTAAGAGAAACAGCAGGAAAACGATTAAAAAAAGTATCGCAAATGTTATTTGGGCTCCTAATACAAACATGCTTAATATCGCTATTATCACTAATAATCCTTTATTTTTTCTTGCCTTGAATTCTGCAGCTATAATAGGGATTAGGAAAACTATGGCATAACACAGCCCCCAAGTAGATACATTTTTCAAATATAGCATATGAACAAACTCTTTGGAAAATCCACCATTACTATTTGCCAATGCTCTCACTATTTCCATATTTGGATATTGGTGTATTGCTATTATTGAAGTAATGGCTGTTATAGTAGATATCACTAATATTGCAGTGGATAATTTCTTTTTTGCAATCCTATCCTCATTTTTCAAATAGTAATATGCCATAGTCATTATTATCCAGCACTCGGAAGATCTTATCATAAATCTTCTGAATATATAATATTCACCATATGTATTGAAATAGGCAAAAAGATTTATTACAACTTCCAATGTCATAGTCACAGCAAAGTGTACCATGAATCTTCCATTTTTCATGGTGCCTAAAAGAAAAAGGGCAAATCCAATAGCAAAAAACCCATATCTAATTATAGTAGGAAATGCATCAATTAGTGGTAACAATCCTGATGATAGACATACAATCAGCGTTCCTGAATAAGCGGCTGGATTCTGAACCTTCTTAAATGTTAAGACTGATCCTTTTCTTCTATCTGGCTTACTTTGTTTATTAACATCCATTACTAAACATTCCTTATACTATATACTTTGCACATAAATATCTGCTTTATTGATATAAACTTATTGGTTTAGATATTTAATAAAACTCATCTTATTCTCTAACGCCGTAGTAGTCGGCCGGCCAAGATCATCTCTTGAACCGATAGAACATTTTACCTCAATAAAAGACAGTTCCCATCTATTCGCTGCCGCTTCCAATTCTCTATCCAGATCTTCGAATCTATCTACACGCACTGCATTCGGATAACCGCAAGCATAAGCAATCTTCACCAAATCAACCGCCTCCGCTACGGTGGGCATGCCGCCTACTGTTTCGTGCGCTCCATTATTGATAACCACATGAATCAGATTTTTCGGTTTGTTTGCACCTAACACTGCCATAGAACCCATATGCATAAGAACAGCACCATCGCCATCAATACACCATATTTTCTTCTTTGGTTTATGGATAGCCACACCCAGGGCGATGGAGGAAGTATGTCCCATGCTTCCCACTGTCAAAAAATCATATTTATGGCTTTGACCATTAGCAGTTCTCGTCTCAAACAGCTCACGGCTCGCCTTACCAGTCGTAGATATAATGGGTTCCTCTTTGCTGGCCTTTACAATATGCCGGATAATCTTTTCGCGCAGCATATGACTGCCATTCTTATACTCCACCTTGGGAGCATCTGTCAGAGCACCTTTGCGAATAACAAATGCCACATCCTTACCAGATGCAAGTATTCTCCTAAACTCCGCCATCTTTACGGCAACTTCATCATCCGTAGTGTCTTTACCTATTATAAATGTGGCAATATCCATATCTTCCAACAACTTAACAGTCACTTCGCCTTGATAAATATGCTGGGGTTCGTCATTAATGCCAGGTTCACCACGCCAGCCAACAATGAATACAACAGGGATAGCATAAACATTTTCATTCAGCAGACTTGCAACCGGATTAATAATATTACCTTCCCCGCTATTCTGCATATAAACCACGGGAACTTTGCCAGTTGCCAGATGGTATCCAGCAGCCAAAGCAGTGCAGTTACCCTCGTTGGCTCCTATGATGTGATGTTTAGGATTGATGCCATATGCAGCCATCAGATAATTGCATAATGCCTTCAATTGGCTGTCCGGTACCCCCGTATAGAAATCAGAACCAATAATCTCTACAAGCTTTTCTACCTTCATAACGCTATTACCTCAAAATTTCATGATATAGAGCATCAATAGCATTTACGTTGAGAGCAATCGGATGATTCTTCAGCCGATCCGGATTGACGCTCATTTTCAGTTCTTCGTACTGCTGTGCTGTTGCAGCGGGTATTTCAAGTTCCAATTTATTGAAAATGCTCTTTAGTTTTTCCGATCCGGATTTCGCATCCTTACAGCCCATAGCCTGACCGAGTTCAGCCAGAGTTTCCTTCAGATACTCTTCCCCTCTTGGATCGATGCATTCATCAGTATACTCTGCCATCCATTGGAAAAGCACTCTGTCACACAGGATTGCCGCATGGCCATGAGCTGATTGAAACAAGCCCGTAATCTTGTAACACATCGCATGTCCAGCCGTGGTCTGTGTAATATTGATAGCTTTACCCGCAGTGTAGGCAGCCATCAGCATGCCTGCATTACCTTCCTCTGTGTTCGCCAGATAACCATCCATATTAACAAGTACACCCTCAATTGCCCTTCTGCTGTATTTTTTGCTCTCTTCTGTGCTGTTCACAGACCAGAAGGATTCAATGGCATGACAGAGTGCGTCACACATTGTAGATTTCCTCTGATAGAGAGGAAGTGTCTTCAGCGCATTGGGGTCCATTAGAATGGTTCCAGGGATAATGTTCTCGTTTGTAATGCTTTGCTTTGTTCCGTTGTAATAGATTACGGCATAGCTGGTAGCTTCACTGCCTGTGCCAGCTGTAGTCGGCATGACTAGAAATGGTATATTGTTGGGAACAGCCTTTGCCCTAAGCCATGCTCCATCTGCGCCATCACCAGACAGGCTAGAATATAATTTGATACATTTAGCCATATCCATGGCTGATCCGCCTCCAACGGCGATGATGCTATCACATTGCTCTTCTCTAAACAGCTTTACACCTTTAACTACGGATTCATACAGTGGATTAGATTGGAAATCAGAGAATTGTACTATGGCAGTTTTCACTTCATCCAGTTTCTTAGTAAATTCCTTAAGGAATCTGATAGCGTCATCACAGACAAGAAGAATCTTCTTCTTACCCTCAAGCCACACATCCAGTTCTCTGTAATTGTTCTCAGATGTGATAATCATGGCTATCCCTCTGCAGGAATCAAGCGAATAATGTCGTTAAACGGCATTAACATTGCATCACACTCTTTTGCCCTATGGTTTTCCAGAATCAGTTGCGCAGCCTTTTGCATAGCTGGTACCTCTGCTCTCATAAGCTGATTAGCATAGATGATAATGTTTGCACCGCGATCTTTCCATTCTTCTTCAGTCACAGAATTGAAGGATGTGGGAACCAGTACAATAGGCGTAATCTTGTCTTTCAAGCGGAATTTCTCAAGGAACTCTTGAATCTCAGAAGAATCCTTCTTCCGGCTATGGATCATGATTGCATCAGCACCTGCTTCAGCGAAGGCAAAGGCTCTGGTAAGTGCATCCTCCATACCTTGCTCAAGGATAAGAGATTCAATCCGCGCACAGATCATAAACTCCTTTGTGCGCTGCGCCTTCTTTCCGGCGCGAATTTTAGCACTGAAGTTTTCGATTGTATCCTGCGTCTGCACAACTTCCGTGCCGAATAAACTGTTCTTCTTCAGTCCGGTCTTATCCTCAATAATAACCATGGAAACCCCAAGACGCTCAAGGGAACGGACAGTATAGACGAAATGCTCAGTCTTTCCGCCAGTATCGCCATCAAAGATGATAGGCTTCGTGGTAACCTCTGTGATATCCTCAATTGTGCGAAAACGAGAGGTCATATCCACCAGTTCAATATCCGGCTTACCCTTAGCAGTAGAATCGCAGAGAGAAGAAACCCACATCGCATCGAACTGATGAGCACCGCCATTCTGATGTACCATTGTATTTTCAACAATCAGACCTGTAAGACCGTCATGTACTTCCATAGCAGTGACAAGTCCTTTAGTCTCTAAAACTCTTTTAAGACGGCCTCGGCGAATATCAGGCATGGCAAGATCGCATCTGGTTCTTGCTTGGATATCCTTATACTTATCATCATTGGAATAAGGATATTCTATCAATCTCCCGCCATAAGATGCGAGGACAGATACAGCCTCATCCCTAATGGGCTTCTGAAATCCAGTACACCAGTCATCGCCATGAACAACGATATCCGGATGATATTTTTCCAAATTTTCTCTGTAGCTCAGTTTGTTCTGATCCACAACTTTATACACACCCGCCAGGTTCTCAAACATAACTTTGCGTTCTGATGCCGGCACCAGCGGCAGACGTTTGTATGACATAACTGCTTCATCTGACAGCACGCCGATAATTAACTTACCAAGTTTCTGTGCCTTCTTAATAATAGCAATATGGCCGCTATGAATGATGTCCGTTGAAAAGCACATATAGACTATACGGGACTCGATTTCCTTCAGCTTCGCCGAAACAATTGCCAGATCCTCCAGATTATCAATCTCAGAGCAAAGCAGATTCCGAACATCTAAAGCGTGGATATTCGCAGCACCTTTCAATTCATTCAGAGCGTTTTCAGCATATACTTTGCAGTTGTCTGCTTCACAGAACTCAATAATCTTATCCAGCCAAATCCTCCAGTCATCCCTTCTGAGGTGATACAGCGCCTGCGCTTCCATGGCATCATTATATATGTCCACACCAACTTTCATTACCATGCCATCAACGACCTGCGCTTTGAAATCTTTTTTAGGAAGGGGAAGAGTCGAGGATACTGTCATACAGGAGACTAGATTGGCAGCTACTCGATCAAAGACCTCATTCTCAAATACCAGGTCACCATGCATAAGGAGGATGTCATCATCAAGATAGTCCTTCGCACAGTAAATGCTGTATATGTAGTTAGTCTGATCATAAATTGGGTTGTTTACAAATGTAAAGCGGATGGGAAGGTCAAGACTCAGGCAATACTTTACTAAGATCTCATCGTAATAACCTGTGGTCATTACCACCTCTTCTATTCCGGCAGCTGCAATCATCCTAAGCTGACGAGACAAAATAGTTTCTTGCGGACTGATCTCTGTCATGCATTTGGGATGTTCAGATGATAGTACTCCCATACGAGAGCCAAGTCCAGAATTCAAAATCAATGCTTTCATTTACTTTCTCCTTCAAGGAAATGATACAGGCCACAAAATCCTGCCATATTCAAAATCTTTCTTTGTGATCTACATTATTATTTTTCGGTGTCATATAATCTCCATATAAATGACTCAGATATTCATGAGTTTTTCCAACTGTAGGGTATGAATCTCCTTCAAACTCCACATATGTCTTTGGATAAAGCCACTCCGCCTTTATCATCTCTTTTTTAAGCCCATACACACTATAAAAATTTACATAATATTTATTGTCTTCTAGTTGCTCGTACTTATGCTCATTTTTTATAATTTGACTTTTAATCCATTCCTTACTAAATAACACAGCCATAATCCTGGCTATCTTCAATTTGATCTTTCCTTTCAGATCTTTTATCTCGTGCCTGCTTATATAGTTTACTTTTGCTCGGTAAAGCTTAAACAGAAATAATCGCTTTATCCATTGTACTTCTCTTAAAAAGGCATTGTCAGATGTCTTAATTAAAGTAAATATATCCACACACTCAATGTCATTATATAAAACCTTTCCATGCGGCCGAGAATAACTGGAGTTCACGTTCCAATCAACCCACCTATACGGCAGGCTCAAATGCGTGGTTAATAGTTCTGCCACTGCTTCCTTGTCTCTTACAAATATACCTATGTCTATATCATCATCCCAAGGAATCATACCTTTTTCTCTCACGCTCCCAAGACAAGTTCCCGCCAGCAAAAAGTACTCTATCCTGTTATCCTCAAAACACTTTTTAATTCGCTTCAATGCTTCAATAGCATGGGATTGATGTTCCTTTAATTCTATATTTCTCATACCTGATATCTTAACCCCCGCAATAATGCATCTAAAGCTATCTTATACTTCAAATGAGGATTTTTTCGGCAAAATCTTTTCAAATGAATTCTTAATCATCTCTTTTTGCCCTTCAAAATTCTCGATTTCAATAGTTGCATTTTCATTTATACATAGCATATTAGCTCCATTTGTCTCTATGATTCTTCTGATTTCATCATTATTATTAGACACCACTCTATATATACCTTTTTTAACAGGAGATAACGGATAAAACTCCCCTGACATAATCTGCCAAAACCTAAAAAGATGCTGATTTACATCTCTATATGTCCTAAACTTATGACTGGATACGGAATCCAGCAGTTCATATTCTACTTCCCATAGTCTTTCAAATGTACTTTTCAAATATGGATTTGGCAAATGGCTGCCACGCAGGCCAATAAGCCTATTATAATAAAGGTAGACAAAATTCTGTATTAATCTTTTACCATATTTGGGAGTAAACCATTTCCCCAGATTTTTTTTAATGGAATCTTTTACTATGAAATGATCATTAATTACCTCGATATTCGTAACAAAAATATCTGCAGTCGAATATCTATGATCGCTCTCAATTGGACTTAGCAAGGCATAGTCGCACGGAACTCCATTTTTGAAAAACAGATCCTTATATAAAAATTTAAGTATAAATGTGTCATCATTAAAATATATAAATCGCTCTGACAATCCATTGATTCTGTGCAGGTTTAATTCTATTGTATGTGAACTAAAAGTTGGCAGATATTTATGGGGAATATAATCCTCGTGATTTATAACCTTTAAAGCGGCATTCTTCATATTTAACCAGTCAGGCACATGTCCCCATGTCACAAAATACACATCGTTGACCCACGGCATAAATGTCTCTATTCCCCTAAATATATACTGTAAATTATCCCAGTCTCTGTAGCGATTTACTGAATCATCTATATTATCAGAGACTTTTGAATATCTCCTTTTCTCTTTTATCCAATTAGGGTCAGCGCCATTTACCCATGGAATAACCACGTCTATTTTGTCCTCTTGCATTTTCTACCCTCATTATGTTTAGCCTGAAAATATTGTGCTCCTTAACCATGTGTATTCATAAACTTCTCCCAGCACCAATTCTCCAATTCTGTATTTACTTTTTCAGAAACAGGCCTTATTTTCTCGGAATACTCATCTTCATGTTTTCTTTTTTCAAGATATTCTTCGAATGTCTCGATAATTCTTGCTGGAATGCCAACCACTACGCTATTATCCGGGATATCATGTGCCACAACCGTACCCGCTCCAATAATCACATTCGATCCAATCCTCACATTATAATTGATACTTGTTCCTGCTCCGATAAAAACATTGTCACCAATCTCTATACAGCCCACTTTTTCATGGTACGGCTTACCCCCCCGTTTTGACAGAACATCCGGCATGTTGTTCAGCATCTGGTGAGTAATATCATGAGTGTTAAAATGAACATTGGAAGCAATCTGAACATTATTTCCAAGACTAATCAGTTTCGCATAAAGCGGGACTTTTCTATCCATTACAAGACAGTTATCCCCCATAGAATGAAAGATTTTCTTCTCTTTATAGTATTGTGTTCTCTTAGCGGCACTGAGGATCGTATACAGTTTTAGCGTCTGCCACATTCTTTGTCCACGCATACCTTATCTCCTATACTCTCTTACAAGCACAAACGCCTCAGCCGCTCTGGCACCCATTGTGGAACCGCGAAGCCGGGCTAATGCCTCTGCTGCCTTCAAAGAACGCGGATTCGGAAACTCACAAATCTGTGTGGTAAAACAACTCATTGCCTCCAGCTTTTTATTCAGATATGGTTCTATATCAATAAAAGTATTCGGTATAAAGGCATTGGACATATGGGGAATATTCCACTCTGTCTCTGACAGTGTTTCATAGGAATATACATATCTGACAGTGCCTTTATACTTTGGCCGCACCGCAACCATCACTGCTTCTGACACAAGTGCATGGTCTCTCTGCATGTCTCCAAAGTGGGGAATAAAGATTACTTCCGGCATGATCTTTTGTACGACTTCATTTACTTTTCCATTTAGCTCATGCCTCGGAACAGTCTCAAGCATTACTGTTGGGAACTGGAGAAATAACGTCTCTTTGATTCCTAGCAGCTTATGCGCCTTCATGATATCCGGATATTGAATGTGCGGCCATCCATTTTCCTGTGCAATATTATAGTCACATTCATAGATAGGCGGAAATCCCTTTGTAACAACACATACATATGCATTGTTACCCTCAGCGATATATCTTGCCATGGTTCCTCCGCATCCCAAAACTTCATCGTCCGGGTGTGGGGCAAATACCAATACATTCATAATTCATTACTCCAAGCTGTCAAAATGTTTACAGATTCCCAATTCATCTCTGCCTCTGGTCTCATCCAGGTTTTCTCCATCAAAAGGCATCCGAGTATCACTGGCGCGATACTCGCTGCCCTTAAAAACTGCCCTTACAATTGCCAATGTCATTCTTACATCAGTAATAAAACTGATATGCTCTATATACCAGATGTCATTTTCGAATTGTTCCCGCCATGTCCAAGTTTTGCTGTCAGACTTTGCGATCCGTTCCAGTGTAAGTCCCGGCCGCACAGCATGACGCATGGCGTGACGAGGAATGTAATACTGCATGTACTCAATTAGGAGCGGCCTTGGCCCAATAATGCTCATGTCGCCTTTTAAGATATTTATGAGCCCTGGCAACTCATCAATAGATGTCTTTCGAATAAAGCGGCCAAATTTAGTAAGCCTCTTTTCTTCCGGAAGCAGATAGCCATCATCCCCTCTCTCATTTGTCATGCTGCGGAACTTATACATATTGAAGATTTTTCCATCTTTTCCCGGTCTTTTTGTACAATAAATAATTGGTCTGCCATGAAAAATTAGTTCTGACACGCTGATAATTAACATCAGAGGAGAAAGAACCATTAATGCCAAACCGCTGAGAATGACATCCAATAGACGTTTCACCACAACTGAGTAAAATGACTTTTTTACTTTTGGCAAGCTATTCTCCATACTCTCTGTTCCTTATACTCAAAAAATATCTGAATCCATCATGGTTATATAGGATTTGGTAATATCCAATTTCTGATCCCAAACTGTCATGGCAAAGGGATGTTCTCCATAGGTAAAATCGTTCTGTTCAAGAACATGACTGAAATGTTGGGAAGTAAGCCATAGTTTGACTTTCTTGCACTCCCAATTAAAAGCCGTGTTCATAGCAAACCTAAGCAGTTCTGCCATAACATCATCAGAATCTGCAATAATGTCCACGATCTGAAGCTGCTTAACCTCATTTTCCGTATATGTATCTACGACAATGTATCCTTGTTTCTCAAATTCAAAACCTCTGTAATCGTATTCAGGCTTTTGGAAAAATCTCCAATCCATAAAGTCTTTTCGTCGGGTCTTGATAAATTCATGAGTTTTAGAAAGTTCCCGGCTTATCATCTCATATTCTGAACAGAAGGATCTAAACTCCTGGATCTTGTCAGATACCTTCATTTTTTGAGCTTTGGCAGTCCAGAAAGCAATATCTCCAGCATATTGGTGGCTAAGATACTTCACGGTAATGCCGTAGGAATGATGATTTGGAAAGCCGATAATAATATCAACATCCTCATTCTGCTTTGCACATTCGGTAAATAGCTGCAAAGAGCATCCTGGAAAATGTTCATCCGCCATGGTTGTCCCGCTTACAGCGGAAACCACTTCTTTTCCGTGAAAGAAAGCCGGATGGGGAGTTAAGGCATTATATGCAACCAGCGTGTCTCCTTCCCAGAGCGTAGTTGCCCGTTCTTTGAGGCAGGGATTGTTTTCCATCTGCCACTTAAGCATCTCAAAAGACACTGTTCTTCCGCCAAAAGCCTGAGAGAACAGCGCCTGTACTTTTTCAAGTTTATCTTTGGGATATGCTCCGACTTCATATTGAGGAAGTCTTAGCTCTTTTCTATTTCCCATACCTGTCAATCCTCAACAATCTCAATTAATCCAACTGATAACGAATACATAAACACTACTCTCCTGTTGCCAAACCCTATTGCCTGAGCTAGCGGGATTGACACTTTAAATCTGCTTGCTTTCAGCTTTTCAATATCTGTCTCTATCTCAGCACTTTTATAGCAAATATGATATGGCGTCGGCCCGTTTTTAGACAGATACTTATCAACAGGAGAACTGTTTCCCATTGGTGCTATCAATTCAACTCGATATCCGTCCATCTCTCCGAAACAGATGTAAATGTTTCTATCCATATCCTTTACAATTGGCTCAAACGTATATCCAAGAGCTTCCATAGATGTCTTTGCTTTATTAATGTTTTTAACGGCATAGCCGATGTGATCGACTCTCATGCCCAGTCCTCCACTAAGTCTTTAAAGATACCCGTTCCCGCCGGCAGGGCATCAACAGCAGCCATGTAATCTTTTCTGTCACCGATATTTTCAATTTTGCCTGATACAAGTGTGAATCCAAGCTTATCAAAGAGCTCAAGTACAGGTGTATTTTTTGCTGTTTTGATGTACACGCCTTTTATGGTTTTCACATCTTTGATTTTAAGAAACCCTCTGACTCTGGCCATAATCTCATCTTCGGCTTTTCTTCCCATTACGCGGCAAGACATCAGGAACGTATCAATTTCTGCCACATCGCCCTCATACTTTAGAATCATTATGGCTACCAGACCCTGGTCACCATATTTATCTGCCATATGAACCGTAATTACATCTCCCAGTTCCGCCAGCTTATGTATTTCCTCCTCTGAGTATCTCTTCGTGGTCACATTGAACTGGTTGGTCTTATTCGTCAGCTGCGCAACACGTTTTTCTTCCTCGGGCTTCATCCGGTGGATCTCCATGGTCATTTCCAGCTTTTTCAGAAAATCTTCCACAGATGCGGCAGCCGTCATCTCTGCCCTCCGCTGAATCTCTGCCCGATACATTGCTGTCTTTTTTCTATCCTCTCCTGTAATTTCCAGGGAAAGAAAATATTCATCATATATTTGGGCTATTGTTTCAGGAAGCAATGAAGAATCTTTCGGAAACTCAATCACTGCTACTTCCGGACATTCTGCTTTCATCTGTTCACGTTCTGCCGGATTATCATCGAGAAATACGAACGAGTCTAAACCAATGTTTAAAGCTTTAGCAAGTTCCCGAATATTAGAACTCTTCGATGACCAGTTTATTGCCTCTCCTACAAAGTCTTCATGCCTAAGAACCATATCCGGATGATGGAACACCGGTTCAACATCATTTGCATTGTTCTTAGAAAGAATTGCCAGCATAACGCCCTGGTCTTTCATTTTCTTAAGAAGCCGTTGAGTATCTTTATACCGTGCTCCTTCTTTATTGTTCGCAAGAACGATCCCGTCAACTCCGTCTTCACCTATCACGCCGCCCCAGAGGGTATTGTCAAGGTCAACTGCAAGACATTTCTTATGCATGCCTTTCGTTATGCCAACATACCTGACGATCAGATCATTAAGGGCAGACAATCCCTTTATGGAATAGGGCATAGAGCCCATATACCACATCTTTGAAGCATAGAAATTATTCCTGCCCATATTGCTTATGAGATCCTTCACAGGCAGAATATAAATAGTATTCCCAACCCTATATAGCCTCTCGACTTTCTCAATCAGGTAATTCTCCAAATAGTTATCCAGACGATGTTCAGCTCCATAGCGGCACTTAACATTGGAGATATCAATTGATGAGATAAAAACAGGAATGCCGGGAATAATGGTACACAAGGCCTGTACGGCTTTGCACCATTGGTCAATAGTTTTCTCTCCAATTCCTGCATCCTCCCATGTATCTGCATATGCGTTTGCATGAAGCAAAATCACCACTGCCTCCGGCTTGTATTCATATAGGCCAGATGTAGGCATAATCACTTCTTGCTGCCAGGTATCAAATCCGGCAGAAAGATAAACCTCGTTGGTTTTCTGAATCATACCCGCAAGCAGGTCAACTGTTACATTTGATAATAGGGCAAGCCTCATCATATATTCTCCAATCGTTCAACTACAGCATTTGCTCATATCTTATGGCATCAAGCACTCCGCTCCCAAGGAGCGTGCAATAGGGCGTGCCCTTTGGGTATAACTATCTAAGCTGTTATCATTAAGTCTCTATATACTTGTAAAAATCTTTAAGCGTCTTGATACCTGGAATCTCCTCAATTGGAATCTCCACATTATATTCCTCTTCGATTTCCATGACCATACGCATATGCATCAGTGAATCCCACTTTTCAATGGTTCCGTAAGCAGTATCTTCGGTCAGTGTCTCAGGATCAGTTTCCATGACACCTGCGATAAAATTAATAAAATCCTGCATACTCCATACCTCATACTTTCCTCACAGCGTGTCCACCGTCTGCCGTGATAATCTGTCCATTAATCCATCGGGCATGTTCTGACAGGAGGAAGCAGATAAGATTCGATGCATCCTCCACCTGGCCAATGCCCAGAGGATAGCTTTCCAACAGTTTCTGCATTTCTTTGTCTGTAAGCTTATCCATCCACCCTGCTGCCATGGGAGTTTTTATAGGAGCAAAGCAAACCTCATTGATCCGGATTCCTTTTTCCATCAGTTCTGCTGCGGCCGGAGCAAGATAGCCCTCCATAGCTCCCTTGGCGGCCGCATATGCCGTGTGTCCCATAGCACCCTCATGCGCAGACTGAGATGTGATCAAAACAATGCTGGTTTTCTCACCATGATTCTTCTTTTTACTGATGGCCGCTATCATGACCATAGGAACCAATGCATGGATTTTCCAAAGATTCTCAATATCCTCAATCTTAGCCAGGTGCAAAGGAACCATCTTATCAAATCCAGCACAATGAATAAATCCTCCAATAGGGCCATACTCAGCCACAAGATTTTTTATCAAATCACCAAGGCTTCCCACGTCCATAAGATCAGCTTCATGCAGCGCCATCTGGCCCGGATATTTATCTGCTGTTTCTTTTATTCCATCTCCAAGAATGCGATCAATTCCGATAACTGCAGCTCCCGAAGATAATAATTTTTCTGCTACCGCTTTTCCTATGCCGCCTGATACGCCGGTAATCAATACATTCTTCATTCTTTCACACATTTTTTATACAGGTCTCCAACCGTTTTACACTCCAGGAATTCCTCCACTGGAACCCGGACATTGTACTCATCTTCCATCATAACGATTAATGAAAACCCCATAAGTGAACTGAAATCCTCAATTTCTTCACGAAAAACGGTATCCATCGTGATATCATCTGGCTCAGTTTCAAAAACCTCGGCTGTCAATTCCAAAAACTTTTCCATTTCGCATCTCTCCTATTTACTAATCCGTATTTCTGATAACTGCTTATTGATTTTTTCCTTTATACTGAAAGAACTTGTAATACGCATTGGGATCTAATGTAATAATCCCTGCGCTTGCTGAAAGCCCGCCGCCAAAACCAGAAATGAGTACACGGTTAGTCTTCTCCTTATCCAGCACCCTCTCCGCATCAAATGCAATCGTAACCGGAACCGTGGCTGATGCTGAATTGCCCACTGCATCTCCGGACTGCCATGTGCTTTTCTCCCAATCGAATTTCAGCTTTCTTGCCAGCTTTTTGATCATATACATGTTAGCCTGATGCGGAACAAAGGAATCAATTGTCTTAGCAGACTCTTTCGTTTCACCAAGGAACCTGAGCAGCCACTTGGATACATCACTGGCAACAAAACGGAAGATTGCAAAGCCATCCATATAAATATCTATGTTTCTTCTTTTTCCGTCATCTTCAAAGTCTCTATACTCCAAATCTTCTGCTTTAACAGGGCTTGCAGATCCGGCCGCCGGAATCATCAGGGAGGTTCTGCCTGTACCGTCCGTATAGAATGTGAACATCCACTCAGTTTCCGTATTATCGAAAGACACGAGAGTAGCAGATCCGGCGTCTGCCATAACAGGCACAGTGGATTTGTCGTATGGGCTCATGTATGCGCTTTGAATATCGCCGTCAAGCAGCATCACCTTCTTGCCGCTTGCTTTTGCAAATGTAGAAGCCACATAAAGACCATATGCATAGCCAGAGCATGCCAGACTGATGTCAAATGACGGTATCTCTTTGGAAAGCCCTAATTTATCCTGCACAATCCCTGCATTAAACGGCATCAGCTTATCTGGCGTAAAAGTTACGAAGATAACTGCACCTATATCCTCTACTGCTGTTTTGGTTCCCTTCATAAGTTTCTCCGCACAGGCAATGCATAGATCCGATGAAGATGTTCCAGGATTCGCAAGATATCTTGTTCTGATTCCGGTTGACTCCATAATGAGCTTCGCTTCATCGCCATACATTTCGCCAAGCGAGGTCTCATTATCAATTTTGTTTTCCGGTACGCAGGAAACTACCCCGTCAATGTGAATACCTCTAATCTTGAATATTTCCATGTTCTTCTCCCTTTGACCCTTTTCGCATGATTTTATATTACTAAACCGACACATTTAGGCCGGAAGGTTATTGTCTTATTCATCTTCTTCAAAACATCACCATAGCCTACTTCATAAAGTCTTGACACTCCTGCATTTTTCATTGCAAGAATCGTATCGTACCATCTTACCTGACCCGTTATCTGGGCTATAAGGTTCGTCTTTATCTCAGCTAGGTCCGTTGTTGGCTTGCCTGTCACATTACATATAACACTGCACACTGGTTTTTTGAGTTCCGTGTTCTCGATCACTCCCTTCATAATTTCAGCTGCCCTAGCCATCTGAGGGCTATGAAAAGCCGCACTTACACGGAGCTTTTTAAATTTCACCCAATCCTTGCCTGCCAGCTTATGACCCACAGCATCCACACCAGCCTCCGTGCCTGATATGACAATTTGTGTTTTCGAGTTCAGGTTCGCCATTACAACATCCGAATTCAGGTATTGAATCAATTCTTCCTCCTTAAGTCCCATCACAGCAGCCATTGTGCCTTTTCCGTTCATCTGGCTCATAGCTTCACCGCGGGCAGACACCAGTTTTAATCCTGTTTCAAAATTAAATACACCGGCTGCAAGCAAGGCATCATATTCACCAAGGCTGTGGCCGGCAACATAATCATAAAGCAGCCCATCGGACTTAATTTTTTCCAAATACATGGCGGAACAGGTATAGATTGCCGGTTGAGCATACCTTGTATCCGTAAGTTGTTCTTGCGCTCCCTCAAACATTAGCTTTTTCAGATCGTAGCCAAGCACCTGATTTGCCCTATCCGGCAATACTGCTGCATTTGGCAGCTTCTCATATAATTCTTTGCCCATTCCCACAATCTGCGAGCCTTGCCCGGGGAATATTAAACCGTTCATCTAATATCCTCCATTCTCATAATCTCAAACTTGTGGCTGGAACTCCCATTACGCTTACACCGTCTCTTATATTTCGGATAACTACTGAGCCAGCGCCTACTTTCGAGTAATTACCAATCTTCTTTCCAGGTAAAACAGTAGAATTCGAGCCAAAGTATGCCCCTTCTCCTATCTGCACATGCCCTGAAATCACAGTACCGGACATAAAAGATGCATAATCTTCAACCTTGCAATCATGGCCAACTGTTGTTCCAAGGTTCATTATGCATTGATTGCCAACTATGGTATTCACACTTATATTGCAGTTAGCACATATAATGCAGCCATGGCCAAGCCTTGATGCATCAGAAATATTAGCCGATGGATGGATCAAAGTTTCCCACTGTGAAAAATCAGGAAACATTTCTACAAATTTTTTCCTGAATCTGCTATCTTGTGCCGCAATGACTGCCCATATATTATGATTCTCATTTAAAACCATAAGATCCCTAATTGATCCCAAACATTCATATCCGTTATATGACTGTCCTATTTTTTTAGAGTCATCATCAAGGAAGCCTATCATCTCATATGTCGGATTTTTTTTATTAATATTCTCGATAAGCCAGGCTACTTCTCTCCCAAAATCACCGGCGCATAATATTATAATTTTTTTCATGGCGTACCCTGCCGGATGAATGCCGTTTTACTTAAACAGTGAAAAGCCACTGCCCTTCTCGCTGACTTCGGCATCATCACAATAGTCTCTGTGTGCTGTTGCTTCTACTCCAATCTCTACCCTATTTCCAAGCTTCTTATGAGGGTATACTGTACTTCCTGCTCCCAGGAAACATTCATGGCCAATCTCCGCACGCTCCGATACGGAAGCACCTGACATAATCGATACATAATTTCCAATCTTGCAATCATTGCAGATCGTTGATTGGATGTAAAAGATATCAAAGTTGCCTAGTTTGGCATCCACAGAAATTGTCACCTGTGGGAACACGATGCTCCCCTTACCCACAGGACTCGTTCCGGCAATCACAGCAGTAGGATGGACTATGGATTCCCATGAATAAAAATCTTTATGCTCCTCTGTAATCTTCTTTCGGATGCTTCCATCCTGTATAGCGATTACCGCAGCTAATGGAGTTCTCCGGTTAATTTCTTCAAGCTGAGATGGTTTTCCTAACACCTTATATCCATAAAACTCACCGCCGGCCTTGTCTGCATCATCATCCAGAAACCCAAGGATAAGATAAGTCGGACAATGTTTGTTGATATCCTCTATCAGCCACACAACCTCTTTGCCCAGATCACCTGCTCCGATTATCACAATATTTTTCATACCGCAATTCTCCTTCTACTGCTATGCTCTTTTCCAACAGAAGAACCTGTTACAGCGGAATATTCCCGTGAACATATGACAACTCGCTGCGTTCCTTAGCACTTAGGCTCTCAAACGCAGTTCTTATCTTTCGTCTGGTTTCTTCCGGACTTATCACTTCATCAATTATTCCGAGTTTCGCAGCAATATACGGAGACATAAATTTATGGTTATATTCGGCAATTTTCTCTGCCCTGACAGTCTCCTTATTTTTGGCATCCTCAAGCTCATGCTTATACATAATTCCAACTGCACCCTCTGCACCCATAACGGCTATTTCTGCGATAGGCCAGGCATAAACAATGTCTGCTCCCATCCCTTTGCTGTTCATAGCAATGTATGCCCCGCCATAGGCTTTGCGAAGGATCAAGCTTACCTTTGGAACCGACGCTTCACAATATGCGTAAAGAAGTTTTGCCCCGCGCCTTATAATACCGCTATGCTCCATTTTACTTCCCGGCATGAAGCCAGGAACATCTATCAGAGTTAACAGCGGTATTCCATAACAGTCACAGCATCGAACAAAACGTGCTGCTTTTTCGCCTGAGTCAATATCAAGAGAGCCGCCTAACCAAACCGGATTTGATGCAACAATACCCACAACCTCTGAATCTATACGACAGTATCCAATCACAATGCTTCTTCCAAAGTCCTTGTGAATTTCAAAGAAACTGCCTTCATCTACAAATGTATCAATGACTTTGTGTATATCATATCCCCGTCTCTGGTTGTCTGTAACAATCTCCTGTAACTGATCCGAGCAATCTCTAGCCTTTCCTATTATGCGCATTGGTTTTTCCCGATGGTTTTTTGGTAAATAGGATAGGAGTTTCTTAATTCCATCTAAACATTCATATTCAGATGCATAATGAAAATGTGCTACCCCGCTCATGGAACTGTGAGCCTCTGCCCCTCCAAGCTCTTCCGTAGTAATATCCTCACCCATTACGGTCTTAACTACAGCCGGACCTGTAAGGAACATCTGGCTGGTCTTTTCCACCATGAAAACATAGTCACACAATGCAGGACCATAGCATGCACCGCCGGCACAGGGGCCCATAACCACCGCTATCTGCGGAATCTTCCCACTTGCTCTTGTATGGCGGAGGAACATGTCTCCATAACCATCTAAGCCGCTGATTCCCTCTTCCATACGTGCGCCGCCGGAATCATTCATTGTGATAAACGGCGCTTTGGACCGGAATGCCATGTCCATTATTCGGACTATTTTTTTGCTGTGGTATTCCCCATATGTACCTCCCATAACTGTAAAATCTTCCGCAGCCACATACACAGGCACGCTGTTAATTGTTCCGAATCCAGTCACAACACCATCGCCTGGAAGCTTCTTTTTATCCATGCCAAAATCCGTAAATCGGGATTCTATAAGAGATCCGACTTCCTGGAAGGAGCCGGGATCAAACAGATAGTCGATTCGCTCCCATACAGTTAGCTTTCCTTTGCCATGCTGGGCCTGTATTCTCTTTACACCGCCACCGGCTTTTGCCTTAGCACGTTTGGAATTTAATTCCTCTATATACTTTTGATTCCACATACAGTCTGCCTTTTCACGCTTACCACCTGTTTTCAATTTCCTTTTCTTGTTCACTTAACTGGTTTTGAAGCACCTATGGATAATCTCAATAATCCTGTCCTGCTGTTCTCTGGTCATTTTGTTATCGGATGGCAGGCACAAACCCCGCCGGAAAATATCAGCACCCACATCCACGGCCCCGGTCTCTTTGATATAAGCATTACTCTGCGCTCTGCCGTTACCATTCCTAGTTATAAAGGGGTGCATTCTATAAATCGGCTGCATATGCATCGGCTTCCATATCGGCCTTCCCTCAGCATTAAAAGCTGTTAAAGCATCCAATATCTCATGGGGACAGCTCTTTCCCGGCTCCGTTTTATACAAATAATCTTGCTCTCCGCAAACACTCATGCACATTGCATCGGTATTTATAATCATGCAAGACACCCAAAAATTGGGAATACTGTGTTCTTCATCGTATGGATTCATAGAAACCGGTAAATCCTTAAGCCCTTCTTTATACCGCTCGTAAATCGCTTTTTTTGCTTCCAAATGCTCCTCCAAGTATGGAATTTGGCCACGAACAATGCCAGCTATAATATTGGACATCCGATAGTTGTACCCAATCTCCTCATGCTGATACCATGGAGCGGCCTCACGGCTCTGTGTAGACCATTTCCGAACCTTGTCCGCATCTTCGCGACTATCCGTTAGAAATATTCCGCCGCTGCTGCCTGTGATAATTTTATTGCCATTAAATGATATACAGTTGTAGTTCCCAAGCGTTCCGGTCTCTGCCCACCGGCCATTCAGCTTATACTTAGCTCCCAGAGATTCTGCGGCATCTTCCACAATCAATGCACCGTGTTCATCGGCAATCCTTTTAATCTCTTCCATGCGCCCCGGCGTACCGTAAAGATGCGCTATGATAATCAGGCGCACATCAGGATATAAGTTGAACGCTTCAGATAATGCCACAGGGTCCATATTCCAAGTCTGATCTTCTGTGTCGATAAACACAGCCTCTCCGTTTTCGTAGGAAACAGGGTTAATGGTTGCATTGAAGGTCATGTCAGAGCAAAAAACTTTCTTTCCTGTCAATGTACCAGCATTCGGCCGTGCCTGGCCGTAAAGCCGTTCGCCAGCCAGCCTGGCAGCCATGTGCAATGCAGCGGTGCCGGCAGACAGAGCTACGGCATACCTGCAGTCCATGTACTTTGCCATCAGGTGTTCAACCTCATTGATATTTGCACCGATCGTTGAAACCCAGTTAGTCTGGATGGCCTCGTCAACCCATTTCTGCTCATCGCCATGCATAGTGGGACTGGACAGCCACACTTTTGATTCGAACGGTTTAATTCCTGCAAATCTCGGATCATTTATAAAATCGTACATCTCTTTCTCTCCATATGATTTAGATTCGGGAATCATTTCCTAACCATCCCCACCATCTCAATCCCCATCTTCAATTCCATCTTTCTTCCCATAAATTCCACCTGAACCACCACTTCCCTTTTATGCAGATTTCTTTTAACTATATCTCCTACATAACCCTTCAGCGGCCCGTCAAGCACCTCTATCTGCTTCCCTTCCCCTGCCAATACTTTGGACAAAACGGTTTTATGTTCCTGATTTCCAATACTTTCAATTAACTTCTTTTCTTTTTCACCTAATGCAATAAAATAATCTGTCTCTCTGCCCAACACCTTTGTCAATTTTGGAACCTGTTTCAATTCCTCATACAGTTCCTCCGGTCTATCCGAAATTACAAATGCATATCCCTGAAACAATACTTCCTCTACCTTATTCCATCTGCCCTCAAATTTCTTCAGTCTTTCCCTCTTCGGAACAAAACATTCTTGAATAAGGTCTGGCGTAACCATTCTCCTGATCATATCAGCTGTTTTTTCTTCCTGTCCGCCAAGGGTCTGTATGACATACCACATATCCGTCTCTCCACTCTGCCATTTTGAGCCCACAGTGTTTTTCCAAATTCAAGTACCCGTCTCCCATTTTGGGCAGGCTTCGCCATTCCGCAGCAATAAACTACACTGCGGCTCCGCTCTGCCAATATGACCATGAGAACCCAATTCCTGTGCCAATGCTTCAGCAATTCCATCCTCAATCCTGATTCATTCTTTTATTTCTTCTTTTATCTGTTCTCGTTTTCTTTATATCTCTTTCTCATAAATCTCCAACCCCACCGTTATCTGCTTTCGGCTTCCGGCAAGAGGAATCTCGATCTCCGCCGTCCTTTTATGCCGGTCGATTTTCCGTATCAGATATTCCCGGTCTTTCAGCGGCCCGCTAGTTACAACGGTAGCCCCGTTTCTTATAACTCCCCTGGATATTCCAATAAGGGTACCATTGTCACACAGTTCCTTTAGATAGGGAATCTCACAGGGTGTCAAGGAGACTTCTCTGTTTTGTTTTGACCTCCCCTGCCGTCCTCCCTTCATCAGCACATTGGTTCCGGATACAAAAATACAGCCTGGCAAAGCCATCCTTTTCTCCAGATGCCACGTTCCGCCGTAACGCATCATACGCTGATACTGAAAGCATAGAATCTCTTCTGTTTCCCTCGACTCTACAAGCTCCAGATGTCCATCCAGGTAATCCGTCTCATTTCCCGCCTTACATTTCAGCAGATACCAGATTTTCCTCATCTCCCTTAAAAATTAGTTGTAAAACTGCCGCTTAATTATCAGTTAAGCGACACCTAAATAAAATTATGCGGGTATAATCATCAGAAATTTTATTAAATTTGTTTTATTTTTGTGAATTATTATGGAATTGCAGAAACAAAATAGCAAATTGCTCCTGTTGACACTGGTCAGAATTAATGATATAATCGAACTCGTTATAGAAAATTAGCTTTTTGGGTAATTATAAATGGAAAGTGTCGCTTAACTGATAATTAAGCGACACTTTTTTGCACTCTGAGCCAAAAATCAATTATTACATTTTGGATCGCATCTTCCGATCATGCAGCTATGTTTTTTCGTATCTGCATTATAATTTAACCAGCCGTGCCAGTTCCTTACGTCTGCCTGTTTTCCCAGCACGCTGTTGGTAAATTGGATCAGCTTCGTTTTGTCTATATAGGTATCAGAACATACTGCAGACTGAAAACCAAAATTCCCGGATCTACAAATTCCCCCATCCCCAGCCCCTTTTCCTGAATCACATCCTGCTCACAAACAATACCTCTTAACCCCTGCCTGATCGCTCCCATGTTCCCCAATGATCTTTTCCATCCAAATCATATTGTACCAGCGGCCAAACTTATATCCGCATTTGTGAAACTCCCCCGCCTTAACAAAGCCAAGATGAGCGTGGAAATCAGCGCTGTTGCCTGTAAGGTACTCATCATCCCGTTCCGGGCAGCCAATACATGCATAAAGATTAAGGATGCCCATACTGGCCAGAGCGTTTTCCAGCGCTTCATAAAGAATCCTGCCTAACCCGCATTTCCTTGCATTGTGGTCAAGATAAATGGTCATTTCGCAGGACCAGTCATAGGCAGCCCTGCCCACAAAAGCGCCGGCATACGCATATCCCTCAATGCGCTCATCCTTTACAATAACCAGATAAGGGTATCTCTGGATTGTCTTTTCCATCCGGCCCTTAAATTCATCAAGAGACGGCGTATTGTACTCAAATGTGATCGCCGTGTTTTTAACATAGTAATCATAAATTTCCCGGAGGCGCCCGGCATCCTCCATTACAGCATTCCGAACAGTAACCATAGCCTTCTCCTCTGCAGACAGCCAAATTAATTTTTCAATTTTCAAATGATTCCGTTTATTTATGCCCATAACTCCTGGCCTTTTTGACATTATACCCTATGCCCGCTTATTTCACAATCCGCTATTTCTCATTCCTCACCGTTTTCATACTGCCAGATCTGTGGTATACTTGGAAAACCAAAGCTTCAGGCAGATGGAGGAGGAATCATATGCGGAAAGTCACTTTATATATTGCAGTAAGCCTGGACGGATACATTGCAGACAGGAACGGAGATGTGGACTGGCTAAACGGACAGTGCAGCGATGCAGAAAATCCAGACACTTATTCCGATTTTGTCAAAAATGTGGATACGGTTATCATGGGGTGGAAAACCTACCGCCAAGTGGCAGAGAAGCTTTCGCCAGACAAATGGGTTTATTCTGAATTGACAAGCTATATAATCACTCACAGGGCATTGCCCTCAACGGATAATCTTAAGTTTGTGCAGGACAGTCCCTGCCGGATTGTTCAAACCCTGAAATCAGTCCCTGGAAAAGGAATATGGATCTGCGGCGGGGCAAGCATTATCCAGCCTTTGGTGCAGGCTCAGTTGATCGATGAATACTACATTTCCATCATTCCGACACTTTTAGGCTCCGGCATCCCTCTCTGGGGCAAAACAGAAAAAGAGATAAAGCTTCAGTTGATTCGTACACAGTCCTATAACGGGATAACAGAACTTGTTTATACCCGTCGGCAATTGACCTAAGTGTCCCCCAGAATTTCAGAAAACGCAGAGAAAGAGGCCTGCAAAGAAGCAGATATCCCTTTCCTCTGCTTCCTCGCAAACCTCTTTTCCGGCATTTCTAAACGATGCTTATTTTAATGCTGCCTCAGCAGCGGCCTTTCCCGCAAACCGTCCCATAGTTGCGCAGAACTGGATGGAAGTTCCGGAACAGGGGTACGCATGGTACAAAAGCTGGCCATTGGCCACTTCGCCTGCCGCATAGAGCCCTGGGATCGTCTGCCCGTCAACAGATACCACCTCTCCGTTCATGGTCACTTTCGGGCCGCCAAAGGTTCCCGTCAGACCGGATGTGCCGATCTTTACAGCGTAAAACGGCGCAGTATTTATGGCATTTAATAATGACACATCCTTTTCCAGCGTGCTCTCCATGCTGCCCTTGTCGCCTCTGGCAGGTTTACCGAACTCCGTGTCATTGCCGCTTTCGCAGATGGCGTTGTAGGAGTCAATGGTTGCCTTCAGCGTGGAACCGTCCATCTCCAGCTGCTTTGCCAGATCCTCGACAGTATCCGCTTTAAACGCCGTCCCTGCCTCTACGGCATCCTCCAGCCCCTCAAGAGGGTACTGGGAATCCATGATGCTGTAATAATAGGAATATCCCTCATCAAAATACAGGATCTTGCTGCGGTTAAACCAGTATGCCGATTCATCGGCGAACCTTTTTCCCGCCGGGGTGACATTGAGAAATACTCCCCCCGGGTCCTGCAGCCCCGTAGGCCCTACATCCATAGGATTCACGATAGCCCCGCCGCCAGCCACAATCTCAGCGCCCGCATCTCTGGCCATAACCAGGCCGTCGCCCTGATGGGCCTCTCCTAAAAAGGTTCCATAGGTTCCGAATGCGGGACAATACTCCTCCACCAGTTTCTGGTCATTGGCAAAACCGCCTGTGGCCAGTATGACGCTCTTGGCAAGAATCTCCACCTTTCGCCCCTCATTTTCACAGATAACGCCTTTCACCGCGCCGTCCTCTATGATCAGTTCCGTAGCCGGAGTCTCCAGGCGCACTTCAACTCCCGCCTTCTCTGCCGCCTCAATCATAGGAAGGATAAATCCGGTTCCGCCCATATCCAAGGTCTTGTGATTCCGCAGAGGATTCTGTCTGGGATCATTATAGGAAAACGTAACCTTGCCGAACTCTACGCCCCGCTCCTGCAGCCACTGCACCGTCTCCGGGCCTGCAGCCGCAATGGTCTTCAGCATCTCCCCGTCCACATGCCCCTCGCCTTTCTCGATCCAGTACTCAACCAGAGCCTCTGGGGAATCCTCAATGCCCTGCTCCTTCTGCATATCCGTTCCCGCTGCCAGCAGCTCCCCGCCGCAGGTAATGGAAGCGCCTCCAAGGGAAGCCATTTTCTCCACAAGGATCACTTTGGCACTGTTGTCAGCCGCAGACACTGCCGCACTTAACCCTGCCAGTCCGCCTCCCACTACCACAACATCCGTCTCCAGTTTTTCATCCTCTTTTGCTTCCTTTGCCAGGCTGACAGCCTTCAAGGCTTCCACGTCTGCCCCTGCCTGTCCCAGCGCATCCGCCGCTGCCGTCAGGATGGCGTTGCTGGTAATGGTAGCTCCAGACACCGCGTCAATTCCAAGGCCCTGGGCTTCCACAATCGCTGCCGGTATTTTTTCAATAGCAGGATCTGAGATCCCCGCTGTCTCGCTGTGCTCTTTTACTGTCACGGATTGGATGGCATCTTCAGTTACCACCACTTCCACGTTTACATCGCCGCCCATGCCCTTTGCCGCCGCCATGTAGGTTCCAGGTACAAAAGCGCCGTCCTTTGGCGCCTGGGTTTCCGCCTGGGTGCTTGTCTCTGCTGCCGTTTCCGCTGCCGTCGTCCCGGCCGCCGTGGTTTCCGGAGCCGCACTGCCGCCGCAGCCTGTAAGGGATGCGCACATTGCCGCCGCCAGCATTGCACAATACCATCTCTTCTTGTTTCTCATAATGACCTCCTTCTCGTTTCTATTTGCTGTCACATTAATAGTAAACCGTCCTCCAAAGTCACAGTCAAGAAAATATTTTTAGGCTATTAGCCTTTATTCTTCTGCTCTTTTTCATATATTTTTGTGCAATTTATCCTATAATGGAAGAAAAAAACTCCATAACCGTATCCCCGGGGAATGGTTTTTCTATTGTATCTTCCGACAAACTATGTTATGATCAGAAGAATCCCTTATGGAACATATTTAAAAAAAGCTCTGAAAAAGGAAGGTTGACCAGCTATGAGGATTCGCGAAGTAATGCACGGAACCGGTCTGAGTAAAAAAAGCATCCATCACTACATCCAGGAGGGCCTTCTGAAACCGAAAGCAGATGCCAACGGTTATTTTGACTTTTCCGAAGATGATCTGGAAAGGCTTATTCTAATCCGCCAGTTGAGAGATCTGGACATTCCTGTAAAAGACATACTCCGGATTCTTAACCATCCCGAAACCGCCATATTCATCCTGGCTTATCACCGGCGGAAGCTTCGCCGCAGAAAAGAGCTTCTTAAATGGCAGTATGAAAAAATATCCGCTTTGGAGAAAAAGCTGGTTTCCGTTCCTCCCATGACCCAGCTGGCCTGTATTTATGAAAACCGCCAGGCCTTTTCCTTCCCCCCTGAAGACTCCCTTCCTATTGACGACGTTGACGCGGAGATCATTGCCTGCCATTTTTGGGGGAACCGAATGCGCAGCCTGGAATTAACGGAATATCGGAAATATTTGTATGGCCGTCTCCAGCAGCGCATAATCACTCACCAGACAAAAGAAAACGTCGCGCTGCGCAATTACCTCTGCTCTCTAAAGCCGCCGGAGATTGTATCCGAATATTTTCTCACCAAAGATCAGCTCTATGAGGAACTTCTCTGTCTGACTCCTGACAGATATCCGGAATATTCGGACAAGATCATTTCCGCCATAGCAGAAAATCTGGGCAAGCCTGCCTGGATCTTTGCCTGGAAAAAATATTACCACTGTTACCTATACCCCTCATCCGTCTATTATGATGATGAGACAAACATCCAATTATTCAGCGAGATCTTGCCGGAATATAAAACATACCAGGAAAATGCCAGAGCCTGCTGCAGTTATGTATTTCATCATTTCAATTCCAAATCCGGGGCTGCCTTAAAAGACAGCCTGCTGAAAGCATTGGACGGATACATGGATCTAAACTCCAGCCATCATATGATCCTTTTAGGCCTCTACGCATTTAAGCTGCAGAAAACGGATCGGCGCCATGATTCTTCATCCGCCTGAAGCAGATAACAAAAAACAGAATCCCGTATACAGTGGTAATAGGCGTAGCCAGCCCCATTCCCACAAGGGAAGCGCCGGGAATCCGGGACATGAGGACGGAAACAGGAATGCGCACGCATAGCGCGGAGGTAACTCCCTGAATCATCACAGGAATGCTTTTTCCGCTTCCATTAAAATAGCCGATGCTGCTGAACAGAATACAGGTAAGGATGCAGTCTGCAGAAAATCCCTTCAGGTAATCTGCACTCTGAGCAATAACCTGAGGGTCATGGGTAAACGCTGCAGACAAGAAACTTCCCCCGAAAAACCCTGCCAGAAAAATCACCACGCCCACGCTGCATCCCGTGATCATGGCTGTGCGGACGCCCGTCCAGGCCCGCTGTCTTTTCCCTGCGCCTATATTCTGCGCCACAAAGGCTGAAACGCTCTGCATTACCGAAGACGGAACCAGCATAATGAAAGACACGATCTTGGAAGCCACGCCATAGCCTGCTGACGGCATCAGCCCCATATGGTTCACAATGGAGTTGACCACCAGAAAGGAAATCTGCACCATAGCCTCCTGCAGCGCAATGGGCACTCCTATATTCAGTATCCTTTTCAGCTCCCTCTCATAGATCCGGCACTGGGCAAGGGAAAAGCGAATAGGAAGCTTCTGCCTCCGGATAATCGCTGCCGACAAAACCACGGATACCAGCTGGGCAAACACGGTTGCAAGAGCAGCCCCTGCCACGTCCATCCCAAATCCCCCGATCAAAAGCAGATCTCCTATAATATTAACCACGCATGCGATCCCTACAAACAAAAACGGCAGGTTTGCATTTCCCACTCCCCGAAGCACGCCGCTGATCACGTTGTAGGCAATGATCACCACAATGCCCGCCGAACAGATCCGGATATAAAGGATGGTTTTGTCCACCGACTGGGACGGCACCTGCAAAAGCGTGACGATCTTTCCGGCAAGCATCTCAAGCACCACTGTCGCCCCGATTCCTATGGCGGCAAACAGCAAAATCGTGGTTCCCACTGTATTCCCCGCCTCCTCCGGCTTCTTCTCCCCTATGTGCTGCCCTATGACAACCGTGGAACCCATAGCCAGACTGGTAATAATAAAGGTCACCATCTGCATAAAGGAACTTCCTGTTCCTACGGCGGAAATGCTGGCCGCATCCCCGAACTGCCCCACCACCATCAGATCCACCGCTCCGTAAGCCGCCTGCAGAATCAGCGCTCCCAGCACCGGAACTGCAAAGCGGATCAAGGACCCGAATACCGGCCCCTCCACAAACGAAAGTTCTTTCTTCATCTTTTCCATCTCACATTTCCTCCTGCCTGCCTGGCATACTGTCATGAAGCTTCTCTATGATTTCCACCGCTTCCCGGACCTGATCATCCGATATATCCTCTAAATTCTTCACCCAATCCCTGTGAAAATCCCTGACATACTTTTTCACATGGGCAGCCCCCTTATCTGTCAGCTTTAAAAGGCTTACCCTTTTATCCCCCTTGTCTCCCCGCTTCTCCACCATCCCCATAGCCTCCATCTCCTGTATCAGCTTCGTGATGCTGGGCATTGTAATATTCATCCTTGTGCTCACGTCACTGACCCGGCACTCCCCCTGCCTGAGGCACGTCTCCTCCACCTGCTCCAGAACATGAATATGGCGGGGCTTCATCCCCTTGGGAAGCTCCGGCATTGTCTCCACAATATGCTTTGCCGTAAAGCACACATCCAAAAGACTCTTTAACCCGTTGGCAGTCATACGCTCCCGTCCTCCTTACCCTTGCAATTTATTTACTATTAATAATTACTAATAGTAAATATATACTATCTCAGTCCATTTGTCAACCCTGAAACCATAAAACCGCCAAGGGGTCAATCCCACCCAGGCGGTTCTACATGTTCCTCTCTTAAATTTCCATTCACCTGCAGACAGCTTCCTCCAGTTCCCGCTTTACCCGGGCACAGGCATCGCTGAAAATCCCCGTATCCACAGAATATGACAGATACCGGACTCCTGCCCTGCTCCACATCTTCAGCGCCTCTGTACTGTCAGTAAACGTTCCCACCAGAATTCCTTTCGCCTTGGCCTTCTCTGCAGCCTTCTCCATCTGACTGATAACAGAGGGATGCCCAATCTGCCCCGGCACTCCCAGACTCTGGGACAGATCATACGGTCCCATAAACAAAATATCAATACCCGGGATCTCCAGAATCTCGTCCAGATTCCAGATGGCCTCCTGGCCCTCCAGCTGAATAATCACCAGCGACTGATTAGACTCTGCAAAATAGATGTTCCTGTCAAGGGCAGAATAGTGAGCCGCCCTGACAAACCGGCAGATCCCCCTTTGCCCCTGAGGATAAAACTTCGCTCTCTCCACCACGGCCTTTGCCTCCCCGGCACTGGAAACCTGAGGCACCTGCACTCCTGCCGCCCCAATGTCCAGCACCCGGGAAATATCCTCATAATTGCTGACCCGGACAATGGGGAGTATGCCTGCCGCCTGAGCCCCTCGGATATGGTTCTGAAGGCTCTCCAGGCTGGCCGGCCCATGCTCCATGTCAAGAATCACAAAATCCATCCCTGCATACCCTGCCGCTTCCACAAACGCCGGATCGCAGGTCTTCATAAAAGGCCCCACAACACAGCCCTGCCCGATCTTTTTCCGGAATGTCGTTATCAGTTCTCTATTCATAGGCTTTCCCCTATTCGCAAAAATGGCAGGCTACCTGATGGCCCGGCGCCGCCATCTTCAGGCCCGGCGCCTGCTCTTGGCAGATATCTTTGCATATAGGACATCTGGGATGAAACACGCAGCCAGACGGCGGCTTCACCGGGGACGGGATCTCTCCTGACAGGGCCATCCTGCTGCGCGCCTTATCCGGGTTGGGATTGGGGATGGCCGATAACAGGGCCTTTGTATAAAAATGCAGGGGATTTTTGTATATTTCCGTCTTATCCGCAATCTCCACCACATGTCCCAGATACATGACGGCAACCCGGTGGCTGATATGACGGACCACGCTTAAGTCATGGGAGATAAATAAATAGGATAAATGATGGGTTTCCTGCAGCTTCCGCATTAAATTCAATACCTGGGCCCGCACGGATACATCCAGGGCCGATACCGGCTCGTCACAGACGATGAGCTCCGGATTCAGGGCCATGGCCCTGGCAATGCCGATTCTCTGGCGCTGTCCCCCTGAAAATTCATGGGGAAACCGTTTCATATGGTGTTTTCCCAGCCCCACCTCCCCAAGCAGCTCCTCCACCCTCTCCCGTCGCTCCTCTTTGGTTCCCATATGGTAGATAACGTAAGGCTCCCCTACGATCTGCTCCACTGTCATTTTAGGATTCAGGGAGGCATAGGGGTCCTGAAAAACCATCTGCATCTTCTTGCGCATTTCCCGAAGCCTGGCACCCCTCAGTCCCTGAATCGGCTGGCCCCGGAACAGGATCTCTCCCTCTGTGGCGTCTATGAGACGCAGAATCATCCTTCCCGTTGTGGATTTGCCGCAGCCGCTTTCTCCAACCAGTCCCAGGGTTTCCCCCTCATACAGATCCAGATTCACCCCGTCCACTGCCTTAACATATCCGGCAGTCCTCTTCAGAATGCCCTTTTTAACGGGAAAATGCTTTTTCAGATTCCTTACCTCCAAAATCTGCTTCTTGTCTTTATCCATCTTCCTTCCCCCATTCTTCTGAGCAGCAGAAACATTTCACCGTATGTCCCTCCTGGCCGTAAGTATCCGGCTCCCTCTGCCAGCATATATCTCTGGCATAATCGCACCGGGGCGCAAACCGGCAGCCTTGATGCAGCCGGCTCAGATCCGGTACCGTGCCGCGGATAATCGGCAGTTCCCCCTGCTCTTCATCCAGATTGGGCAAAGATTTCAGAAGCCCTCTGGTATAAGGATGCTTTGGCCTGTAAAACAGCTCCCTCACATCCGTACATTCCACAACAGTGCCCGCGTACATTACCATAACTCTCTGGGCCGTCTCCGCAACAACGCCCAAATCATGGGTAATCAGCATCACAGACATTCCCAGCTCGTCTTTCAGCCGGTTAATCAAGTCCAGAATCTGGGCCTGAATCGTCACATCCAGGGCCGTGGTAGGTTCGTCTGCGATCAAAAGCTTGGGATTGCATGACAATGCCATGGCGATCATGACTCTCTGCCGCATTCCCCCGGATAATTCATGGGGGTACTGATTCATCCTCTCCCGGGGAGAAGGAATCTCCACCAGCTCTAAAAGCTCTGCAACCCGCCGGTCAAGTTCCTCCCCCTCCATCTTCCTGTGCAGCTTCAGCGCCTCTTTAATCTGATTCCCAACCGTAAAAAGAGGGTTCAAAGATGTCATAGGCTCCTGAAAGATCATCGCGATCTCGTTTCCCCGGATTCTGCAGATCTCCTTTTCCGTGCAGTTTAAAAGATTTTTCCCCTGAAACAAAATTTCTCCGGACAAAATTTTCCCGTTCTGCTTATGTATTAAGCCCAGGATCGACATGGAAGTCACTGACTTTCCGCAGCCGGACTCGCCTACAATAGCAAGGGTTTCCTTTGGATTTACGTGAAAGCTTACTCCGTCTACAGGCACTACCATGCCGTTATCCGCAGGAAATCCTGTCCTTAAATTTTTTACCTCAAGCAGATAATTTTTTGACTTGTCTTCCATTTTCATTCCTCTAATATTCAATCCGGGGATCGATATACACATAGATCAAATCCACTAATAAGTTGATAACAATGTAAGATGCCGCTATAAAAAGCACGATTCCCTGAATCAGGGGATAGTCCCGGCGCAGAACCGCATTCATCAGAAGCCTTCCGATTCCAGGAAGATTAAATACCATCTCAATGGCAATGGCTCCTCCCAGCAGCACGGAAAACGTCATCCCCACAACCGTGACCGTGGGCACCATGGCATTTTTCATCACATGCTTCATGACCACTTTGCGGTACAGCACGCCTTTTGCCATGGCGGTTCTCACGTAATCCTGATCCAGAATCTCCAGCACGCTGGACCGGACCATTCTGGCTATAAATGCGGCCTGGGTAATTCCCAGAGATACCGCCGGCAAAAACAGGGAGCGGATACAGCCTGCAGGGTCTTTAAAAAACGGCACATAGCCTCCTATGGGAAAAATCTGATGGTAAACGGCAAAAACAAGTATCAGGTTCAATGCCAGCCAGAACTCCGGAATGGAAACTCCGAAAACGGAGAATACCATGGCGGCCTGGTCCAGAGCCTTTCCTCTGTTTACGGCGGACAGGATACCCAGGGTCACTCCGATGGATGCCGCGATCACCATGGCAAAGATGGTCAAAGCCATGGTCACCCCCAAATGCTCTCCTATGGCCTGGGTTACCGGCTGATTCAAAAAAATTGATTCTCCCAGATCCCCCCTCAGCAAATTCGAAAACCACTTCCCCATCTGTACCGCTACAGGCTGGTCATACCCCATCTGAGTCCTAAGTTCTGCTATCTGCTCCACTGTGGCGTCCGGCCCAAGCATAAGGCTGGCCGGATCGCCTGGTGAAAAAAATATCAGCATAAAGACAATGACAGATGGGATCAGCATGGTGGGAATCAATTGCAGCAGGCGTTTCAGTATATATGCTCCCATAAATCATCCTCCATGAATCAGTCTTACTTCTCCAGATAACAATTCCAGAAAAAGGTAAACGGGCCTTCATCAAAATTCTTTAAGTTCTTGCTGCGGGTGGACAGCAGGAAGTAATCCCCGATTTTAATAAACGGCACGTCTCCCCACATCCACTTCTCCTGGAACTCATCCCAGATCGCCTGTCTCTTTTCCGGATCTGCTTCCGCGTTCAGCTCCACGATCATCCGATCCTTCTCTTCATTCTCCCACCATCCCGGCCAGGTGCCGTCCAGATGAGGCAGTACGCCGGGGTCCGGAGTGAAAGTCGTGGCTCCGCTGAATATATTGTAGGCCGAAGGATCATTGCGCACCTGGGTAATGGTTGCCCAGTCCACAACCTGGACATCCACATTAAATCCTGCCTCTTTCATCTGCTGGGATGCGACTACGGCGATCTTGTACATGTACGGATAATCTTTTGTGGTGTACCACACGACAGGTTCCCCATTGTAATCCGTTTCCGCCAGCAGGGCCTTCGCCTTCTCTATGTCATGCTGGTTGTACATTTCCTTGCCGCCTTCGCTGTACAAAGGCTGTTCCTGGAACATGGCCGAACAGTCAATCCGGTAAAACAGCTCATTGCCAAAGGCCGCTTTCATGCATTCCTCCATGTCCAGGCAGGCCAGAAGCGCCTGTCTGGCTTTCACGTCTGTGAAGACGCCTTCTTTTTTGTTCAGAACCATCATAGGCCACCACCAGGGCTTTATTACTACGGGCTCGCTGTTAGGGTCCATTTCAACCAGATCATACATGTCCGTGCTGATCTGCTCTCCAAAATGATATTCGCCTGTTGACACTCCGTCTTTTCTCACTGCATCCTCTGATACCGGGACAAATGTCAGCTGCTGGAAGTTAGCCGTCTTTCTGCCGCCATGGCCGCTTGGCTCCTCTTCCCTTGCGCAGTATTCTTCAAACCTTTCCAGTTTCACATACTGGTCCGGCTTGTGTTCTGAAAATTTGTAAGGGCCTGTCCCGATAATATATTCCTCCGGAATTCCCTTTTCCTCAGCCGCGTCAATGGACTCTTTCGGGTAAATCCCGCCCTGCTGGTTTGGAAACGCCAGAAGCGTCGTCACCACTACAGAGGGCTCTGTCAGATACAGCTCCACGGTATAAGAATCCGTAACCTCGATTTTATCCAGTATTTTCCCTAATATGGCTCCGTAGCTGGTCTTCTCCACCCATCTCTTCAGTGACGCCTCCACATCCTCTGAGGTCATTTCCTTTCCGTTGTGGAATTTAACCCCCTGTCTCAGTTTGATGGTGTAGTGGGTATTGTCCTCTGATACCGTGGTATCCTGGGCAAGCATTGGCACCGTGTTATAATCCGCGTCAATAGTATACAGTCCCTCAAGAATGTGGTATCCGATCTCCTGGGTAATAAACGCAGATGTCATATGGACGTCCAGCGTAGCCGGTTCCCCGATAACGGCAACCTTCAATTCCTCCGCCATATTGGCATCTGGCACCTCCTGTGCCTGACTTCCCTGTGTCTGTCCTCCTTCTGTCTGGCTTTCTCCTGTCCCCTGGCTTATCTCTGTCACTGTCTGGCTTTCCGGGGATGTTGTCTTTCCTCCACCGCTGCATCCGCTTACTGACATTGCGATCATGATGGCTGCTAATCCCATAGATAATGCTCGTTTCATATCGTTCCTCCTCGTATAATAAATTATCGTTTTCTGATCAGTTTCCCCTGCCCCGCCTTTGATATTCCTCCTTCCTGCCATGCAGTGCAGCCGTTGACTATAACATGTGAGATCCCTTCCGGAAATTGTCTGGGATCTGTAAAATCCGCTTTATCCCTTATGGTTTCCGGATCAAATATGGTCAGATCCGCAAAGTACCCCTCTTTTAACGCGCCTCTCGCCTCCAGGCCAAACCGTCTGGCCGGCTGCAGCGTTATCTTATGAATCGCCTGTTCCCAAGTCATCAGTTTCTTCTCCCTGACAAACTCTCTAAGGAATTTGGGGAAGGTTCCGTATAACCTGGGATGGGGAGCTTTTGCGCCGGGCAGCCCGTCAGAAGCTACGGACACTCCGGGAAACAAAAGGGTCTGTTCCATATCCTCCTGGGCAATATGGTTTAAAAGGATGGATACCTCTCCCTGTTCCTCCAAAAACAGATCCATAAAAACTTCCGCTTCCTCCATCTGCCGCTCTTTTGCTATCTCCTCTATGGATTTTCCCAGCAGCTTTGTATGTTCCTGCGTCCCTACAGAAGAAAGAATTACATTTTCCCATCCGCACAGCAGGCTTAAATTGTCCTCTTCGCCCCAGCTTTCCTTTAGGCGCCGTGCAATGTCCTTTCGTATTTTTTTGTCAGATAGCTGAGCTAACAAAGCTTTTACGCCGTGCCTTAAATACTCCGTAGGGAACAGAATCGCCATGGTGGTGCTTCCCATGGTATAAGGGTACATGTCAAAGGACAAGTCAGCACCTCTTTCCAGAAGGCCCCTCAGCCACCCAAGCCTTTTTGCCATGTTCCCCCGGTATTCCTTGCCCACGTTTTTCAGATGGCTGATCTCTACCGGGACCTGGCATTTCAGGGATAAATTTGCTGCCGCTTCCACCGACTCCAGGAAGCGGTCGGATTCGGACTTCATGTGGATGGCGACAATCCCGCCTTTTGCCCCTGTTTCACTGGCAAGCAGTTCCAGTTCCCCCTCAGTGGAATAGCAGCCCGGCGCATACATCAGCCCCAGAGACAGTCCCAGCGCCCCGGCTTCCATGGCTTCTGCCACATATTGCCGCTCCCGGTTCAGCGCCTCCTTAAGCTCCTGCCCTTCCTCTTTTCTGGCTGACATATAGACAGCCCCGTGGGGAACCAGGCAGGCCACATTAACAGCCTTTTCTATGCGTTCCATGTGATCCAGATATTCTCCAAAGGTTTCAAACATCAGATCCCTGGCCTGGCTGCCTAAGATGGGGGCATTGTAAGCCGCCAGATCCTGTCTGCAGTGTTGGGCTGCAGGCGCAGAGCCAAAGCCGCAGTTTCCCGCAATCACCGTCGTAATCCCCTGCCGCAGTTTGGGCATATTCATGGGGTCTAAGTCAAATACCAGGTCATCATGAGTATGGACGTCAATAAATCCCGGGCTGACAATCTTTCCTTCTGCGTCAATGGTTATCTTTCCTTCCCCGGAAATGTTCCCGGCAATTTTTACAATTCTCTCGCCCGTAACTGCCAGATCGCCATAATATCCTTTTTCCCCTGTTCCGTCTATGAGGAACCCGTTTTTAATCAGTAAATCATACATGGTTTAACCCCTTGCACTTATTTTTTCAGCCGCGGATCAAGAAAGTCCCGCAGTCCGTCTCCAAGCATATTCAGCCCCAGCACTGTAACCATAATGGAAAGTCCGGGGAACAAGGTAAGCCATGGAGCAATCTGCATGTACACCCGCCCTTCGCTGAGGATGTTCCCCCAGCTTGGAAGCGTTGCCGGAACGCCTACCCCCAGAAAGCTTAAAGCCGCTTCCCCCAAAATGGCATACGAAAAAATAAAAGATGCCTGAACCACAATGGGAGAAAAGCAGTTGGGAAGGATGTGGCAGAAAAGTATCCGAATGTCCATGGCGCCCATGGATCTGGCTGCTTCAATGTACTGGCTCTCCCTGACTGTCAGAATAAAGGATCGCACTACCCGGGCTACCCGGGGCGTATAGACAATCCCTAAAGCTACAATCACATTCACCATGCTGGGTCCCATGGCTCCCATCATGGCAATAGCCAGGACAATGCCCGGAAATGCCATCAGCCCGTCCATGATTCTCATAATAACCGAATCCACTTTCGTATAGTATCCCGCGATCAGGCCGAATATAAGCCCCATTCCCACTGCCGCCACTACAATGAAGAAAGCTACAATCAGGGAATTCCTCGCTCCGTACAAAACTCTTGAAAACAGATCCCGTCCAAACTCGTCGGTTCCCATAAGGTGCTGGGAAGAAGGCGCCAGCAATCGGTTGGCCACATTCATCTCGTCGGGAGTAAACCTGGTAAGCAGTCCGGCGCCCAAAGCTGCGGACAGGATCGCTGTCACCAAAATCAAGCCAATCAATGCAGACTTCCGCTTCAAAAACATTTTTTTCAAATGAACCATTCCCATCACCTCACTAGCTGGTCTAGCTGGTCCGCACTGTCGATTATCGGCGGCTTCTTTGGCTGCCGCCCGCTGTATTTAAAACCGTGTCCCGTAGTCAGGCTGACTGTCAGAGCCCCCTTTTTCAAAAGGCCCTGGTTCCAAAGCTTCTTCACTGCGCCTGCGGATACGGCTCCTGTAGGTTCGCAGTAAAGCCCCAGCTTTGTCTCGATTGCCTCTGATGCTTCCCAAACCTCTTCTTCCTCCAGGGAAACCATTCTTCCCCCGGTCCTTTTTACGGCTGCCAGAGTCAGTTCTCCGTCCCCTTCATAGCCGATTAGCGGGTCCGAGATCCCTCCTGCCATGGTCTTTATCTGCTTGTCCCATCCCGTTACCCTGTCCGTGCCGCACGCAAAGGCCTGTGTAATCGGTTCGCAGGCTGTTACCTGGACTCCCACCATGGAGGGAAGACGATGAACCAGTCCCATTTCCTTCAGCTCTTCATAGCCTTTCAGGATTCCCACCAGCAAAGGCCCGGAACCAATGGGAATAAAAATGTAATCCGGGACCCTTCCGCCTAACTGATGATACAGTTCATAAGCCGGCGTTTTATCCCCTTCCACGGTATAGGGATTAATAAAGGTTGAAGTCACATTGGCCCATCCGTAGCGCTCTGCACACAGCTTCGCCATGTCAAAAGACCGGCTGTAATTTCCCCTTACGCAGATCACCCTGGCGCCGTAGGACTGGGCCTGAATGACCTTGTTGGGATCAGTAGTGTCCGGAACAAACACCACGCAGTCCATGCCCGCCCGGGCTGCATATGCGGAAGCAGCCGCAGAGGCATTGCCTGAAGATGCCACTACGATCTTCTCAAATCCCTTTTCCTTTGCCACCGATACCCCTACGGACGTAGGCCGATCTTTAAAAGAGCCTGTGGGACTAAGCATCTCTGCCTTTACCATCATCTCCAGATCACAGCCCCATAAGCGGGCCAGCCGTCCGGCTTCCAGCAGCGGAGTGTCTCCCTCTCCCAGAGTCACAATGTTCTTTTTATCCTCCATGGGCAAAAGCCCCCGGAATTTCCACATTCCTTCAATGCTGTTATCAGGATTTCCAACAGGATTTCGGGAAAATGCCTTTTCGTAATCATATGTGACCTCCAGAATTCCGCCGCAGGCTTCACAGGAATACCGGTTATCCAAAGGATAAACCGCCCCGCATTTCCTGCAGGTCAGATTCTTTGCATCCATGATTTCCTCCATTCTGTGCATATTTCACAGCTCAAACAGGTCTTTTTCCTTTTTCTCAGACTCAAAAACAGGGTATGCCTGATCCTATGTATCCGCCTGTCATTCCTTCAGTTCCAGAAGCAGTTCGATCTCTACCGGAATATTCCCCGGAAGCACGTTAACGCCGATGGCTGACCGGGCCGGAAGGCCGGCTTCCTCCCCGAACACGTCCAAAATCAGCTTCGATGCCCCGTTGGCAACCATTGGCTGCTGGAAAAAATCGTCTGCGCTGTTTACAAAAGCCAGCATCTTTACAACTTTTTTGATCCGGTTTAAGTCTCCTAATGCAGCGTGCAGGTTCGACAAAAGATTCAGGGCGCATCTGCGGGCCATCTCCTGCCCCTCCTCCAATGACAAGTCTTTCCCCACCCTGCCGGTTTTATCCGAAAGGCCTTCTATCACGCCTCCTGTCCCGGAGGTATATACCATCTTCTCTCCGTAAAACCTAACCGGCGAATAGATCCCCCCTGCCTGCGTGGGCTTGCCCAGTTCCAACCCCAGCTCTCTCATTCTTGCATACACATCCATAAGCTTTGCCTCCTTTTTTATTCATTGTTTTTGCGTATGGCTTCCAAATAGTTATAAAATGTATACTTGGATATCCCCAGCACTTCGCAGACCTTCTCCCCGGATTTCGAAATCAGAAACGCTCCCTTTTTATCCAGGAATTCCAGCAGCTGCATCTTATTTTCCTTATTCATCTCACCTGGCTGCCTTCCTACAAACTGAATTCCCTTCTGAAGCAGATCCTCCAGCAGATCATGCACGTTATCTACAAAAATCTCTTCCGTCTGTTCTTCACTTTCTCCAATATTATAGCGATTATTCTCATGAAGATAATTTTCAAACCGTATGGATTCCGTAATGTCCACATTGATGCATAGAGAGTACCGCACTTTTCCCTGGCTGTCTTTTAAATAGATAGAAGAAGACCTTAGAATCTTCCCGTCACGGGTATTGGTAAAATAATTAAATTTATCCCCGTTCTTCACGGTTCCTCGTATAACCTCCAGGCCCAGGTTGCTGCCGCAGTCTCCCACTCTCCTTCCCGTAATATGTCCGTTCCTGATATCAATAATGGTACTGTCATAGGGCCTGGACAAATCATGAAGCACCACCTCACAATGGCTGCCGAACTGCTGCTCCAGCAAATCCAATATCTGCTTTAACCACTCTTCCCCAAACTCAAACTTTTCCTCCATAATATCTCCTTGCATGCCTTTGTTATTCTTTTGTATCTCTATAATACCAAAAAATTTGTTTGTTGTAAATAACTTTTTGTTAGATTTTTTCGTATTTTCTCCATTTTTCATAACTTTTTGTTAGATTTTTCCTTTTAATTATTATTTTTGTTCTTTCCTCCTTTCTGATGCACCGAGGCGCTTCCGTCTTCCTGTTCATGTGCGCCCTGATATTCCCCATGGCCCCTTATGACGCCGCCCTGAATGGGGCTGCCCTTGCGCCTTCAGGGCGGCATCTTTCATGGGAATCCCTTCAAAGATCTGCCTTCACGCCCAAATGCAAAAAATTATCTCCGTGCAAAACAAAAAATGGCACCTGCCCCGGAAACTTCTTCCGCAGCAAATGCCACTCTCCCCTAACACCGGCAAAACAAATGATATCCCAGCGTCAGCAATCCGATAATAAAGATCAATAATGCCAATGTTGTAGGAATCAGCACCTTAACGGCCATTCCCACGCCGATGCAGAAAAGCATCAGGCCGCACAGTCGTCTCATAGAAATCCCTGCCTTTGTGTACTTGCCTATATTTTATCCTATGCGGCCCCGCTTGTCCCTATGCAGGTTCTCTCTCCCCTTCCGCCATTTCCTTAGCCGTTTTCACTGCCTCCTCTGAAAACTCCTGGCCCACATTTACCTTTCCCCCTGTAAACCGGTTCACAAGATCCGGCACCATGTCAAGCATCTTATTAACCGTATTCTGGTTCTTAATATTGACCAGGCGGGTACTGCCGTTCTGAATCACCAGGATCGCGCTGGGACTCAGCTTTGCGCTCATGCCTCCGGCTCCCTTATTCTTGGCATTCTCCGCAAAGGTGCCTGCGGCCATGCCGCAGGTAACGTCCATCAGCGGAAGGATAATGGCATCGTCCACGCGGACCGCATCCCCCACCACGGTCTTTGTGGCCACCAGATGATCCATCCCCTGAAACAGCGCTTCCACTGCTGACGAAAATCCGCTCTGACCTCCTGTCTTAATCTCTGCCATGTTTATTTTCCTCCATTCTTAAGCAGGCTCCATGCCAGCCTTCTGAAATTTTTATTTAATAAAACCCTCAGGCAGCGGGCGGCGATAACTCCTGCCTGAACCCGGCCCCTCAGGCTGACTCCCATCTCCAAAACGCTTCTGTCAAATACGGGAATGATCTCAAGGCTGTCACCGTACCAAGCGTAGGCCACGCTAAAGGCCTGAAGCGCTTTTCCTGTAGCTGCCGGATCATCAAACCCAAAGACCGCCCTCCCCCGGATCTTTCTGGGAAGAATATGGCGGATAATCCCTTTTATCTGGCCGATAATTATCTTGATGGTCTTTTGGTTCCTTTCATCGTTCCAAAATAAAACGGCTTTTTCCTTATAACCTTTAAGTCTGCTCCAGCTGTTCGTCGCGGATTCCTTCAGCCTTGCCATGGTTTCCCTCAGTCCCGGGCCGGCACTGCCAGCCTCTCTCTTTTCGGCTTTTCCCCTGCGCCCCTTCTTCCTTTTTCTGTCTCTGCGCCGCTTTTTCTGTTCATAGTCGCCGGGGTCTTTCTCTTCCTCATGGATATCAGTCCCTGCCCCGCTGTCTTCCCCCTGGTATTCTTCCCGGCTCCCCTCTTCCTTTGCATTAAGGCGGTTGTCCTCCTGCCCTGGCGCTGTGCCGCCGTTTTCCGGCCCCTGGGGTTCTGTCTCCCATCCGTCTTCCGCCGTTTCCACAAAGTCTACTGACAGCCCGTCTTCCGCTATCTCTCCCGCTTTCCGGGCATCCTCCCGCAATTCGTCCTTTACATCCTCCAGCGCCTCCCCTGCCCCTTCTGTCTTATGAAATACCCGCTTCCCCAGCACTTTTACAGCCATGTCAAGCCCGTCCTCATATGTAACCCTCAGCGACAGGGCATGCAGCAGCCAGGTAACCTTTATGTTCCCCTGCACCCTGCCATGGTAAGAGCCCGACAGGCCGTATCTGACAGGCACAAAAAGCACCAAAAGAAGGATCGCAAGTACCAGCCCCAGAAGCGCCAGTATTACAATCCCTATGATCTTCAGTATCATCAATAGAATCGGAAGCATCTGATCACACCCTACTGCCCCTTTCCGCCAGAAATTCATCAAGGCAGAATCTGCCTGTCAGCTTATACATTTCGCTTACAATCGTCCCTGCAAGAGTTAAAGCCTCCTGGTATCCTAAAGCGATGCCAAGGATACGAAACTCCTTTTCCCTGTATTCTCTCAGCAAAAGCATATAGCCGGGATAAATGTCAAGGATATTATTCCCGTTTGAAGGGGGAGTAATCACATAAACCCCAGGACGGTACGTTTTTTCCCGTATGCTCCTGATAATGGAAGCCCGGTGCCGTTTCGCTTTCTCTCCTACATACAGATGCCTATACCAAAACATGCGCTATTTACCTCTGCTTAAGTTAACTCATTCTCCAGCAGTTCCATGGATGCCTCCCGCTCCGCAGCGTCCGTGCAGCTTTCCAGGCTGGTGCAGATGTACTCCTCCACTTCCCGGCTGTCCCTAAACACAATGGGAAGGCTGGAAATCACTTTGGCCATAACGGCGCGAACCACGGCTTTCTGCATGCCTGTAAACAGGCCCTCCAGCTCTTCACACAGCTTTTCGCCCTCCCTATTAAGCCACTGTCTGTCCGCCTCCTGATGGCAGGCCTCTCTCGCCTCCGCAGGCATAAAAAGGCTTCCTGACACCAGCCTGTCCACCTGATCCAGAATCGGGTCCTTCTCTGCGCCTGCCGCCATGACCAGATCAATTACAGATTCCTGGATTCCCTCCATTTCCCGGGGGATCTCGTTGGTGCCCAGAAGTTCCCCATCCCCCGCCTGCAAGGCGTCCAGAATATTTTCCGTACAGCTCCTGAATTTCATGTCTTCCACGGCGTCCGTGACTTTTTCCCTGTCCGTCAGGAACAGGACATAGAGGTCATTGGCCATCTGCTGTACTGAGACGTAGTAATCCATCTTTGCAGACAAAAGCCTGGTTCCCTCTCCCAGGGCATTTGCGCACCTGTCAAAATCCTCCCGCTCCAGATTCCGGTATTGTGCCTGGCAGAGACATTCCAGCTGTTTATACAGCTCTCTCTCCTCTTCCATGCCCTGGGGCAGTTTCAGCATAACCGAGCTTTTCAGCATGTGCAGGTAGTCCTCAACATTTTCCCTGTTAAGGCCTCCGTAAGAAGAAAGCCGTTCCATGACCATGCTGTAAAACTTTTTCCTGGTAAACCGTACGGGCAGCTGCGCCGTGATGTCTCTCAGCCTGCCGTTTCTCTCAGCCGGGCTTTCCATGGAAGCCATAGACTCCACCAGCAAAGACGCCAGCTCTCTTGGGGTATGCCTGGACGGCTTCCCCGCAGCAAACCGCCTTTCCACCCGGTTCAGCACATACTCGTATATCTGAAAACAGTCGGAAAATGCCGTCAGAATCTCCACCCTGCCGATAATCCTGTCCCGCAGGCCCTTCAGCCGCTCAAAGGCCTCTTTGGCCCCGTCCTCCTGGCTTTCTTCCAAAAATCTTCTCATAATCTGCGTCAATTCTTCGCCGAATGCCTTATCTTCCCCGGATACCCATGTCACATTGTCCAGGGATTCCTCATAGTAAAGCCACAGCTGCAGCACCAGCCTGGCAAAACAGTACCGGTATGACGCCCATATCCGTTTCTTTCTCGTTCTGCTTTCCAAATCCGTCCCCCTTTAAGATTGTGAAGATTACTCACAATTCTCTAAAATCGTCCGCCGCACAAGATCCAGCGCCCGCACCACTGCATACTCCCTCACTTTGCTTCGGTTTCCCTTAAACTGGTATTTCTCGACTGTCACATTGTCCTTAAAGCAACAGGCCATGTACACCAGTCCCACCGGCTTTTCCTCCGTCCCGCCGTCAGGCCCTGCGATGCCGGTAACCGACACGCACACGTCGGAATCCGTGGCAAACGCGCCGCCGATGGCCATCTCCCTGGCAGTCTCCCTGCTGACTGCCCCGTATTTCTTTAAGGTGCCTTTGCTCACATCCAGATGTTTCCTCTTGGCCTTGTTGGAGTATGTGACAAATCCCTCTTTAAATACATCTGACGCCCCGGCCACATTGACAATGCGCCCGGCTATCAGCCCGCCTGTACAGGACTCCGCCGTAGCCACGGTCAGCTCATGCTTCTTTAACAGCCTGACCACAGCCATCTCCAGGGTTTCCTCCTCCCTTATGGAGTACACTGCCCGGCCCAGCCGCTTCTTAATCTCCTTTACCACCGGCTTAAGAAGCCTTTCCGCAGCCTCGTCGTCCGGCGCGGCTGCGGTCACCCGCACATGAACCTCCCCGGTCTTGGCGTATGTGGCGATGGTGGGATTGGTCTGGCTGTCAATCAGATCCAAAAGCTTATCCTCCACCTGGCTCTCGCCCATGCCGCAGACTTTCACCATTCTGGACACAAGAAATTCCGGCCTGAGCTTTCTAAGATACGGCTCTACCTGGCCGTTAAACAGCGGTATCATCTCACCTGGCGGCCCCGGAAGAAGAATAAGCCGTTTCCCGTCTTTTTCCATTATCAGCCCGGGGGCCGTCCCGTTGTCATTATCCAGCACCAGGGCGCCCTCTGGAACTATGGCCTGCTTCCAGTTATTTTCCGGAATCTCTTTATAAATGCTGTTCTTAAAAAATTCCTGAATCCGCTCCCTGGTATGATTGTCCTCCACAAGCCGGCATCCCAGGGCCTCTGCACACGTTTCTTTGGTCAGGTCATCCTCCGTAGGCCCCAGGCCCCCTGTAAGGATTACCAGATCCGAGCGCCCCGCTGCCGTGTCCACCGCCTCCTTAAGCCGCTGCCTGTTATCTCCCACCACAGTCTGGTTATACATGGACAGCCCTAAAAGCGCACACTTTTCAGCCAGAAACTGGGCGTTGGTGTTTACAATATTCCCAAGGAGAAGCTCTGTCCCCACACTGATCAGTTCCACTACCATTCTTTACATACTCCCTTCTGTCAAAACCCTGTGGTTTTTTCTGATGTAATCAACCAGGGAAATCACGGTCAAAGCCACTGCGATCCAGAGACACAGATCCGTAATCACTGACAGCGCCTGGATCTTCACAATAAGCAGAACCACTGCAATCATCTGAAATGTTGTCTTAAATTTCCCCCAGTAGCTGGCCGCTATGACCACTCCATTGTCCGAGGCCACCAGCCTGAAGCCGCTGATAATAAACTCCCGGCTGATAATCACGATTACCATCCACGCCGGTATCTCCCCCAGCTCGATGAGGCAGATCAGGGCGGAGCACACTAAAAGCTTGTCTGCAAGAGGGTCCATAAATTTCCCGAAATTCGTAACCAGGTTATATTTTCTGGCTATCTTCCCGTCCAGCATGTCCGTCAGGCTGGCGATTATAAAAATCCCGGCCGCCCCGTACCGCAGCGTCATGTTTTCTCCCTGCTGCCACAAGAGGGCCGCCACAAAAAACGGAATTAAAAGCACCCGCAGCACTGTCAGTTTATTTGGCAGATTCATCATATATCTCTCCTATCAAATCATATTCCAGGGCTCCTGTCACCTGAACCCGGACAAAATCACCGGACAAAAGCTCTTCCTGCGTGTTTACAAAAACCAGGCCGTCTACTCCCGGAGCATCCATATACGTGCGGCCCACATACGCATTTTCGCCGGCCACCTTTCCCTCTATCATGACTTCCAGGACCCGGCCTGTCATGGACTCTGACTTTTCCAGGGAAATGTCCTGCTGCAGTTCCATGATCTCGTCCCGCCGCTGCTCCTTCACCTGATCCTCCACCTGATCTTCGAATTCGGCGGCAGGAGTGTCCTCCTCCTGGGAATAGGCAAATACCCCAAGACGTTCAAACTCCATCTCATTGACAAACTCCATCAGTATCTCATGGTCTTCCTGGGTTTCTCCCGGGAACCCGGAAATAAGGGTGGTTCTCAGGGCAATGTCCGGGATCTCTCTCCGCAGCATTCCGATAATGGCTTTCAGCTGCCTCTGGTCAGTCCGCCGCCCCATGCGCTTTAAGATCCTGTCACTGGCGTGCTGGATGGGGATATCCAGATACTTGCACACCTTTTCCTCCGTCTTAATGGCCTCCACAAGTTCCGGCGTTATTTCCTCCGGGTAACAGTACAGAATCCTGATCCACTGAATCCCCGGAATGAGGCACAGCTGGCGAATCAGTCTGGGCAGCGCCTTCTCCCCGTACAGATCCGTGCCGTAAACCGTAGTTTCCTGGGCCACCAGGATCAGCTCCTTTACCCCTGCCTTTGCAAGTTCTTTGGCCTCCTGGACAAGTTCCTCTAAGGGAACGCTTCGGTAATGTCCCCGGACCTTTGGAATCACACAGTATGTGCAGTGTTTGTCACATCCCTCCGCAATCTTCAAAAACCCATAGTGGCCTCCGGTTGTTATGATTCTGGAAGCGTTTACCTTAGGCAGACGGTTTACGTCCATAAAGCGCATTTCCTTTTTACCCTCCAGCGCCGCCCGGATCACCTGGGCAATCTCATCATAGGAAGCCGTTCCCACACAGCCGTCCACCTCGGGAATCTCCTTCCTGATCTCCGCCGCATATCTCTGGGCCAGGCAGCCTGCCACAATAAGGGCTCTGCACCTTCCCGACTCCTTAAGCTTTGCCATCTCCAGAATCGTATTAATGCTCTCCTCCTTGGCATCGCCGATAAAACAGCAGGTATTGATGACAATGATGTCAGCCTCCGCCTCATCGTCGGTAAACCGGTACCCCTCTGCCCTTAAAAGTCCCAGCATCTTCTCCGTATCCACCAGGTTTTTATCGCATCCAAGGGAAATACAAAGTATATTCATCGAATCTCCTTATAACCGTAACGCAAATTTTTAAGACACTTTTGCTTGTAAGAAAAGCCATCTCCTTTACATCGAGACGGCTCCCTTCCTAAAAAAATGTCCCGGCAAATTGGTTCAAGCCTGTCAGAAAGCAGCAAATATCCCGCCAGCTTCTCCAGGACAGACGCAAAAATCATCCTTCTGTTGTCCCATCCTGCTCATCCAAAGCGTCCCCGCTGCCGTATTCTTCCACACTATCCCCATGTTCCCCTGCACCCGGCAGAACAGGTTCCTCCTCCTCTAAGTCATCCTCGCTGATGATTTTCACCTTGGACTCGTACAGTTCCTCCACAGCCACGGAGAGAGGCTTTTTATTGTAGGCATGAGGCACCATAGGCTCCTCCCCCGCAATCAGCTGCCTGGCTCTTTTGGCAGTGGCGATGACAATGGAATAGCGGCTCTGAACCACCGGCTCCTCCCCCGGCTCCACGCCGCTGTTAACCGCATTGATCAAATCTGTGTATGACGGATGTAACATATCATTTCCTCGCTTTCTAAGATTAGCCTTTTATATACTTTCCAACTGTCTGCGCATCCCTGAACCATTATATCTTCTTTAGCTCTGACTTCATCTGCTCAATAAAATCAAGGTTGCCGCTGACCCGCTTATGCTGCATCTGAATAAGCTGATGCATCTCCTCCACGCACTGCTCCATGTTGTCATTGATTAAAATATAGTCATAGGAAGTGATGCCTGCGGCCTCCTCCGCCGCCCGGTGCAGCCTTTTGTCTATAATCTCCAGGCTCTCCGTGCCCCGTCCCACAAGCCTGCGCTTCAGTTCGTCTGCGCTGGGGGGCATCACGAATACCAGCAAAGCCTCGGGAAATCTCTCCTTGATCTTTAGCGCGCCCTGAATCTCTATCTCCAGGACCACGTCCCGCCCGTCCGCCATCTGCTGGAACACATACTGCCTGGGAGTTCCGTAATAATTGTTGACATATTGGGCGTATTCAATCAGCTGCTCCTCCTCTATCATCTGCCGGAATTTATCCCTGCTTACGAAAAAGTATTCCCTTCCGTCTTCTTCCCCCTCCCGGGGCGCCCTGGTAGTGGCGGAGATGGACAGCGCATAGTTGTGGTGCTTCTCCAGCATGGTTTTTATCAGCGTCCCTTTTCCGGCTCCGGAAAAACCGGAAACCACGACTAAAATTCCCTGGTCACTCATATGTGTCAGCTCCTACTCGATATTCTGTATCTGTTCCCTGATCTTCTCAATCTCCGTCTTTAAGGCGATGGCCCTGTCAGAGATCTCCAGGTCATTGGCCTTGGAGAGAATGGTGTTGGCTTCCCGGTTCATCTCCTGGGCCAGAAAATCCAGCTTTCTCCCTACGCCGCCTCCTGACTTCAGCTCATCGGCCATATGGCTGATGTGGCTTTTCAGCCGGACGATCTCCTCGTCCACGCAGGCCTTGTCGGCAAAAATCGTAACCTCTGTCACAATGCGGCTTTCATCAATGGCGCTGTTTCCCAGCAGTTCCTTTACCTTTGCCTCCAGCCTGGCCTGATATTCCGCCACAATGGCAGGCGACCGCTTTTCCACGTCCCCTACCAGTTCCTCCATGTGCTTAAGCTTGCCCAGAAGATCCGATTTCAGGTTTTCTCCTTCCCTGGTGCGGCTGTCCACAAACTTCTTAGCCGCTTCCTCTATGGCTTCAGACAGGATCTTCCACATGGCGTCCTCATCCTCCGGCTCCTGCTCCATGGTCAGAACCTCCGGCATCCTGGCCAGAGTGTACGCCGTCATATCATTTTCTATGGAAAACCTTCTGCTCATCTGCTCAAAATACCGTACATATTCCCCTGCAAGATTCTCATTGTATTTCAGGCACAGTTTTTCCTTCGTGTAATCCTCATAGCTGATGAAAATGTCCACTTTCCCCCGCTGAATATAGGTTTTTAACAGGCCCCTGACTCCGGACTCAAAATAATTGAATCTTTTAGGCATCTTAATGCTCAGATCCAGATACCGGTGGTTCACAGCCTTCATCTCCACCGAAATCTTATGCTGTTCCGTGACGTTCTCGCATCTGCCGAATCCTGTCATGCTCCTTATCATCCGTAAATCAGCCTCTCTTTCGTCATAGATACCATTCATTATAAGTCAAATGGAAATACAAGTCAAACTTTTCTGGAAAAAGTTTGGAAATCTAATCATGTTTTAATGTATGGGATATCTGATGCCCTGACCTTCTGGGCCAGATATCCCATGTGGTTCTTTTCCAGAAAATACCGAACGCTTTCGATGACCTTATTCTGCTTCACCCCGGGCCCCACCACAATCTCATGGACAGGCATCTGTTGAAGGGGCCTGCAGTACTTGTCCACCATCTTATACCTTATATAAGGGAGCACGATGCCGCCCCGCTCATGAAACTGAATGTTATATCCATGTTCCCCTTCCGCTTTGACGAAATGTTCCACGATGCGGCATTCCTCCTCGCCGGCAAACCCCCGGTGCTTAAAAAACGGTATCAGATAGAAAATCATGTCCAGCAAAAACTGGATTCCCACAATCATCCCCCGCTTCCGGTTGCTTTTGCTTTGGTTTCGGAAGCAGTCCAATCCCAGGTCAATGGTGCTGTCCGCCAGCTCCCGCTTTTTCTCGTCGTCATACAGCACTGTCCAGGGAATAAACCCCTGCTCATACTTTGGCTGCACATCGTTCTTTCTCCCATTGTATTTTGCCAGCAGCCGGTCATACATCTCGCTGCGGATCAGGCACATGCCGGGAAGAGAGCCGCATTTTGCGTGGCTGAATCCTATGGCTATGCCGCTGTTTTTCCCATAGCCTCTCCACATCTCCAGGGAATCGGAAGCCTGAGAAAAGCTGAGGGAGAAAACGTCCTTGCTGGACGCCGTAAAAAAACCGTCAGCCAACTCATTGTCCAGAGTTTTAATCACCTGCCGCAGAAATTCTCCCTCCCGCCCTGATACGGAAGACATTTTCCCCTTCAGCTGCCTCTGAAACAATTCCTTGCCGTGAAGATATTCGGACTTGTCATTCATAAAGGCAATGTGCGACGCCCACAGCTCCTGATTCTGCATTATGCTGATAAACCCGCTGATATCCGTATAGTGATACACATCCGAAACGCTGATCAGGTTAAACTGATTGATCAGAAGCGAGATTCCGCTTAACGGATCACCGTTCTCCGCCAGAATGCGGCAGTGTTTCTGATACTCATCCAAAATCGCCATGTGTCATTCCCCCAGTCAAATTCTATTTCTATTCTATCAAAGATAGCCGGAAAATGGAACACGAAAAAGGGAAAATGCCATGCAGCTTTTGCAGCTGGGCATTTTCCCTTTTCTTTTATTTGCCTCACATTCTTTAATCCAAAGGCTTCTGGTAAAATGATCCGATAAATGTCTCAGTAGGCATCACGTTCACAATAATCGCCGGATCAATCCCTTTTAAGTGCATCATAATATCATGAACCTCATAGGTAGAGACAACCGTATGCAGAAGGCTCATCTTCTTTTTGCTGTAGCCGCCGTACCCCTCCACCACGGATACTCCGTGGCGGCAGAAGCTGATGTACTCTTTCACCACCTCTTCCGGCTTCTGGGTGGTAATCTGCAGCGTCACCCGTTTAAACCGGTGATAGAAGTTGTCAATGGTCTTAGTGGAAATAAATTGGAACAGAATGGAATACCCTGCATGCTCCCACCCGAACAAAGCGCCGAAAATGCACAGAAGCCCGCAGTTAAAGATAAACACATACTGCCATATGGACTTGCCCAGACGGTTCGACACATATAGGGCGATAAAATCCATTCCCGCCGTAGACGCATTGCCCTTCAGCGCTACGGATATGGCAAGGCCATAGAGGAAACCGCCAAAGCAGATGTTCAAAAGCACGTCGTCAAACAAAGGCTCGCTCTTCAGCACCTGCAAAAAGATACTGGACAGCACCACCTGCAGCATGGAAAAAAGGACGAACTTTTTTCCGATATACCGGTAGCAGAATATTGCCACCGGAATGTTAAGGGCCACCATGCCGAACGATGTTGACAGCCGTATGCCTGCCGCTCCCGCGATCTTTGACAGGAGGGCGGCAATCCCCGTAAATCCGCTGGGGAGAAGCTGCACCGGTTCCATAAACATGTTCATTGCAAACGCCTGCAGAAGCGCTGACCCGATTACTGCTGCTGTCATAATAAAATATCTTTTATTCATTGCTGATACCTCTCTATCCCTCTGCTTTTTCCACCAATTCCCTTACCAGCTGCGCCGAAACCGCATCATAGCACATAGCCAGGCTGCCGTCGGCAATGCTGTAAGACACTCCGTTTTTTATGGTAGTAGGATCGTTTCGCCATACCTTGCAGGAGCTGTGAACCTGGCTGATCCCCGTATATTCCATCAAGTCCCTGGCATTTCCTGCGTTTACCCCGCTGCCTGCCAGAATCTGAATCCGCCCGCCGAATCTTTCCTGGAGGCTCCGGATCATATCCCGCCCCTCAAAAGCCTTTGGCTTGAGCCCGCTGGTCAGAACCCGGTCCACGCCCATGGCAATCAGCAGTTCCATAGTCTCAAAAGGATCATTTGCGCAGTCAAAGGCGCGGTGGAACACCGCCTCTTTTCCCTTCCCTTTAATAATGTCCAGAAGCCGTTTGTTTTTTTCCTCGTCCATGGAGCCGTCCTCCTTCAGGCATCCGAATGCCGCCCCGTCGGCTCCTGCCTCCAGCACCTCTCTGCATTCCCGCTCCATAACGGCAAATTCTTCATCCAGATAGCAGAATCCTGCTCCCCGGGGCCTCACCATGGAGATAACCTTCAGATCCAGGTTCTCCTTGACCATGGCAACGGTTGCCGCCGTGGGAGTCAGCCCTCCCAGCATCAGCGCCCCGTTCAGCTCAATCCGCTTTGCCCCGCCCAAAGCCGCCTGTCTCGCATCATAGTAGCTTCCACAGCAGATCTCTACAATTGAACCCATGTATTATTCCCTCCATTGCGGCATAAAACGATACCGGAGTTTTTATTTTATCACAAATTTCCCAAACGGTACAGTCCCAGCGCATAAATTTTTGCGTTTTTTAACAAATCTTCCACGGCCATCCATTCATTAGGGTTATGTCCGATTCCTTTCTGTCCCGGGAAGCTTGGCCCGAAGGGGACAATATTAGGCATGACTTTTGCATACGTCCCGCCAGTGGTGGTCACAGGGGGGCCGTCGTTTCCGGTCACCCGCTCATAGCACTCTGTCAGGGCCTGCACCATGGGGCTGTTCTTGTCAAACACCACCGGATTATAATTCTGGGCCAGAACCACTTCCAGCCCGCCGGCTTTCTCCCTGATCCGCTCCATAATCTCTTTAATATCGCGGCCTGCCGGGTAGCTTAGGGCGGCCTCAAAATAAGGCGTCTCACCGTCCATTGCCAGTTTGTACCCCCGCATCTCCATAATGCCGTACTCTTTATGGGAAAAATCAATGCCAAGCCTGTCTCCTGTATTTTTGGCTCCGATAAAATACTCTGTAACAAAGGCGAAAAACGGCTTCAGCTCCCTGCCTCTGACCCGGATCACGGCTCTTCCCCGCTCCGCATACACGACGGGGAATTTGCAGTCCGGCGTAAACCCGTAAACTGGAGGCTTTTCCCTCTCCAGATAGTACTTCAGATCCTCAAAACCTGACTCCTCGTCACATCCGAAGATGATCCGGATCTTATGCTTCGGCTTAATCCCCAGTTCTTTTAAGGCATAAAGCCCGTAAAGGCAGGTTATGATAGGGCCTTTATTGTCCAGGATGCCCCTGCTGTAGATGATCCCGTCCTCCATATACCCGGAAAACGGAGGCTGCTTCCATCCATCACCCACCGGCACCACATCCACATGGCCCATGGCGCAAACATAGTCATCCCCCTGGCCGTATTCCACGTAGCCGATCTGATTATCCAGGTTCACGCTGCGAAACCCCAGCCGCCGGCCCAGTTCAAGCGCTTTCTCCAGCGCCGCCTTCACTCCCGGCCCAAACGGGGCTCCCGGCTCTGCCGGCTTTTCCACGCTGTCGATTCTGACCAGCTCTAAGATTCCGTCAATCATCTGCTTTTCCAGGCTTTCCACCTTGTTAAGAATCTTCTCTTCCATTATTCATATTCCTTTCCAGAAAGTATCAAGATCAGGGCCTGTTACTCTTCCACCGGCGCCATTCTGGTCTTCATGTAATCATCCATCCACTCTTTGGAAGCTTCCTCAAATGTACAATGGCCGTCTTCCCCTGGTTTTACCAGGTACACGGCAGGTTTCCTTCCCTCCGCTGCCACGGCAAATGAAAATCCTTCAATGTTGGTTGCCACGCCCCACTGGCCTTCCTTATTCATGGCGATCAGAGACAGATCCCCAGCCTTGCCCCGGCGCTCCTTAAGCTCTGCGTCCAAAAGCCTTACCGCGCGCTCGCACGCCTCCTGAGGATGCAGACCTTCCTTCATAAGCCGCACGATCTCATAGGAAATGCAGCCCTTCATCAGATCCTCGCCCAGCCCGGTAGCGCTTGCGCCGCCTACCTTGCTGTCCGCATAAAATCCTGATCCCGCAATAGGAGAGTCCCCTACCCGCCCTTTTTTCTTCATAAACAGCCCGCTGGTGGAAGTGGCAGCCGTCACTTTCCCGTCATTGTCAAGGCACACCATCCCTACCGTATCATGCCCGGAATACGGCTTTAATTCCTGCTGTGCCACTTCTTTTTTCCGCTTCCTGTAGAAGGCCTTCGCCCTGTCAGTCAGCATATTCTTCCGCTCAAAGCCCTCCTTATGGGCAAATTTTTCCGCCCCTTCGCCGACCAGCACATTGTTTACCGGTTCGCCGCTTAACCGTCTGGCAATGGATACCGGGTTTGCATAATCCTTAATCGCGGCAACAGCCCCAATAGACAGGGTATCCCCGTCCATGTAAGCCGCATCCAGCTCCACTTCCATTTCCTCATTGGGAAGCCCGCCGTATCCCACAGACTTGTAATAAGGAAAATCTTCCACTTCCCGGATAGCCGCCTCAACGGCGTCTCCGGCGTTTCCTCCCTGCTCCAGCATTCCGGCGCCCTTTGTCACGCCCTCCAGCGCCATTCTCCATGTTGCAATCATTCCCCACATAGCAGTTTTCCTCCTTTACTTTGAAAGTATTGAATCCTTTATGAATGACTAGAAACAAACTTCCTGTCTAATCTTTTCCAGATCTCCGCTTTTGTCCGCCATTGCCTTTGCCACGCGGCAGATATTTTTCAGAGAATCATTTAACCCCATGCCTCCCTTTTTCGGCGTCTTCACAATCATCACCTGATCCTTATACTGGTCGATGACATCGCTGTTTTCCTGGGACATGGCCGCAAACGCCCTGCTCTGGGTGGTGCTGTTAATGTCAACTGCCACCTTGGCGCACATAGACGCATAATCTGCATAGTTAAACGCAGGCCCGCAGATGACCACATCCGGCTGCAGTTTTTTCACCATAGCGCACAGTTTCCTGCTGACCTCCTGGGGATTCTCCAGATATGTCCCGTTGCCGCAGCATAAGCACGCCATAACATGGCCGTCTATTTCCTTTAAAAACGGCTGCATCATCACGGCAGGCCCTACGGCCTCCTTCTTCCCTGTTAGAGGTACCATCCTGTCATCCTTTGTTCCAAGTCCTGACTGAATCTGATCAAATATCATTACAATCTTCATATTCATCCTCCAAATTTTTATTTTTGCTGCTGCGCAAAAAAGCGCATATGCAATCCAGGCTGCACTGCGCTTTTTTGTCCTCACCAAGCCGTCACAGCCTGCATTGATTCTTTTACAGATTTGCCGCCTTTTCCAAAAAGGCCCGTCTTATTTTTACAAGTCATCAAAGGACAAGTCATCCAGGGAAATGTCGTCGTCATCCTCCTGCTCCACGGTTTTCGTCTCGTCAGCCAGATACTGCTTATCCATCATCTTAATAAACGGCATGTAAATAAACACGCCCAGTATCAGAAGAAGCGCCTGGAGGACGGAACCCTGCCATCCTGTAGCCAAAAATCCGGAAACAATAACCGGCATTGTCCAGGGGATCGCCACGCCTGTACATAAGGGCACCAGCCCGATGCTCATGCAGAAGTAAGATATAATGATGTTAATGGTAGGCACCAGCATAAAAGGCACCAGCATTAACGGGTTCAGCAGAATCGGCAGACCGAAGATAATGGGCTCATTAATGCCGAAAATGCCTGGGACAATGGCCAGCTTGCCCAGCTCCTTAACCCGCTTGGAGCGGCAGAACAGCAGCATGGCAATTAAAAGGGACAGCGTAGATCCGGCCCCGCCGAAGGTGGCGAACAGATCCTGGAACTGCTGGCAGATAATATTTGGCATTGCCTGGCCTGCCTGCAAAGCAGCCAGATTCTCTGCTGACAGGGTCTGCAGAATGGGGTTAAACACCGCTCCCACCACGGAACCGCCGTTCACTCCGAAGAACCAGAAAAAGTGGAGGAAAATGTACGCAATAACCATGGCCGGCAGAGTATTTCCCAACTTTAACAGCGGAGTCTGCAAAATAACAAACACAAAGTTAAAGGCATTCTCAAAAGGAGTCATGGCAAATATCACATTAATCACAAAGAATACCAAAAGGGATACGCCAGCCGGAATCAGGGCTGCGAAGGATTTCTCCACCGTAGGCGGCACGCCGTCAGGCATTTTAATAACCCATCCCTTTTTATCTACCCATGAGTAAATATGGACTGCCGCAAATGCGCAGATGATGCCCACGAAGATTCCTTTGGAGCCCACCCATCCTAAGGGGATTCCGCTGACTACCTCGCCGTTAAACAAAATCTCATAAGGCATAATCAAAAACCAGCTTACCAGGGAAATGGCTGCTCCGAACAGTTTATCTACCTTCATCTGTTCAGCAAAAGAGTAACCGATTCCGATAACCGCCAGAATGGCCATAATGGAAAACGTGGCATCTGTGGGCTTTGAAAAATAGGAATCCCAGTTTTCCCCGAAAAACCTGGCCCAAAATTCAGTCCATCCCGGAATAGGGAAATTTGCAATAAGCAGGAAAAAGGAACCTACAATCAAAAGCGGCATGGACAGCAAAAAGCCGTCGCGGATTGCAATAAGATACTTATTTCTTCCGATTTTCTCGGCCAGTGGCATGAAAAATTTCTCTAATTTCTGTAACATAATAAAGCCCCCTAATCAATTTCCTTCGTATTTCCACAAGGTTTCACTATGACTTTTTTGCTTCCTTCATCATTTTTACTGCAGTCTTTAACACCTTTTCCCCATCCATCATCCCATAGGCCGTCTGGTCAATAACCGCAATGGGGATTCCTGTAGAACCGTACTGCTTTACCACTTCCTGGTAGCGATGCTTTACCTGGGGGCCCAAAAGAATCACATCCGGATGCCGCTCTTCAATGATCTGTCCGATTTTCCCGTCAGAAAACGCCTCAACCTCAATGGGCAGTCCATGGGCCTGAGCCACGCCCTGCATCTTGCTGGCCAGCATGCTGGTGGACATTCCGGCGCTGCAGAATAAATATACTCTCTTCATAATTTTTTCTCTCCTTTTGCTTTTTTCCTCTGCGTCCCTGGGCCGCAGCTTTTATGTCTTAACCTTTTTGCTGTCAAACTCCTGTCACTGTCTCTGCCGTTAATTTCCGTTACTGACCCAGTTTCTTCTCCAACGCGTCAATCTGCCTGTAGCTGGCAATCATCTCTTCGGCGATGATCTTAAACCCTTCTGCGCTCATAAGCTGATCCTCTGCATGGATCAGAATCAGCGAGCCGCCTACGGGATTGCCCTGGGCTTCCTTCTGCAAAAGTTCAAAATGAGCGTCATGCCCTTTTAAGAACTCCTGCTGCCCCGCTTCCATGGATGCCTGAGCCCCCTCAAAGTCCCTTTCTTTGGCTTTGTGAATAGCCTCAATGTAATTGGAACGGGCGGTGCCCACGTTGGAAATAATCTGGAAGCATATGATCTCTAATCCTTCCATGATTCCCCTCCTTTCTTTCGCTCTTTTTTGTTCTGCTGCCATTATAACTCGTAGATTTTATTTGTGCAGTAAAACCATTTCCTAACTGTTAGGAAATGTAAATTTATATATTTTCACTATAGTTTTTCCCAAACAATGTTTCATATCCCGTCAAATCATTCCATTTTAATATATAAAAATCCGGGGAACTGCAAATGAATCGAATTCTCATGACCAAAAAAGGCCCGGCGCCGCCGGACCCTCTCTCTTTACTCCATGATTCTCTCTACAAACTCCTCATAAGGGCAGTCCTGTACCAGACTTTCCAGCTGCCTTGGACTGCTGATAATATTGGAAACCCAGTCAAAAAAAATTTTGATCATTCTCTGATCGCTCTCATTAATGGCAAACAGCATGGCCAGCCGCACCTCGAAGCCGCCCCATTTCACCGGCTGTCCCAGCTGCGCCACGGCGATGGTGGACTTGCTGGCATAGGCCTGAAACGCATGGGGGACTGCCAGCGCATTGGCAAAGGACGTAGGGCTTAACCGCTCTCTCTCCAGGACGGAATCCTGAAAGCCCTTATGCACCACCCCTTCTTTTTCCAGCTTGCCGCACAAGACTCCGATAACCTCCTGAGGCGTCTGGCATATCAGGTTCCTGTGGTAATGTTCCTTTCGCACCAAATGGCCTATGTGGGAGGCAAATTCCAGCCGGAACCTGTTTTTGTCCAGCTTGTTCAAGGCCTCCAGAATCCTGGCCTCTGTCTCGGAATCCACAAACACGCTGACAGGCACCGTCAGAATGTTCAGGGCGTGATCAATGGCAGTGGTGGTGAGGATCAGATCCGGCGCAATCCTGTTTACCTCGGCCTCCTCAAAGTAGCTGCACCGCTTTACGATCTCCATCCGCTCCCTAAACATCTCCATGATCCGCTTCTCGCACATGTCAAAAAACGTCTGGTTATAAGGCATGATCATCATGGCCCTGTATTTCCGGACAGAGTTCAGCCGCTCGCTGGCCGCCCCCAAATGGAGGGCCAGGAATCCGCTTTCCATGTCCGCAATGGCGATCCCCAGCTCCTCTTCCAGATACCCGGTGATGCAGACTCCCATCTCGAATATCAGCGGATAGTTCTGCTTGATCTCCTCCAGGAAAATATCCTCCAGCGCCATCTGGCTTCTGGCCCTCTCTATGAGGCTGTGGATATGCATCTTAAGCCCCGCCGCCAGATCCTCATCGTCCCGGTAATCTACGCCGAACACCTCCATAAGCCGCATAAGGGAGCCTTCTACCAGGCGCCGGGTGTTAAGCCACCGCTCCCCCAGCTTAATGTGATCGCTGGCATAGTTTGACGCCCGCCGCCCCATGATCACCAGGGCGAACATCCCCACTTCTCCCCCTTTTACCTTGATATGGAGCCTTTTGGCGATCCGCTCGAAAAACGTGTTGGCAATCTGATACTCAATGGTATCTTCCAGCCCTGGCTGCGTTTCCTCCATCTGGACATAGTGACAGGCGCTGATCCGCTCAATGCTGGTTCCCGCGTGGACAATAAGCATGGGGAACATGGACTGGTGGATAGAATAATCATACTCTTCCAGCACCTGCTCAAAAATATCCTTCACTTCAATGAGATCAAAATTTTTATACAGATGGGCCAGCCTGTTCAAATTCAGGAAATTCTCCTGAACTTCCGCCACCAGAAGATCCCTGTAAAACTTCCGTTTCATATGCTCGTCACCCTGAAGGGAGATGCATTCCAGGTTTTTTACCAGTCTCAGCCCTGCATACGGCTCGATCATCTTCCTTATCCGCTTCAGATCATTCTGGATGGAATATTCGCTGACGTAAATCTGGCTCTGCAGCTTGGTCAGGTTTAGCTCTCTGTTTTCAAACAGCAGCTTCTGAATCATGTAGATGCACCTGGCCCCCGGCGTCTGAGGAATTTCGCCGGCTTTGGCCAGGCCGGACGGACGGCCTGGGACCCCCGTCTCCTCCTGCCGCCTGGTAGTCCGGTATCCCTTTCTCACATTGGACTCGATCCTCATGCCTCCCGGCTGCCGGTTCACTGCGTCCACGTCGGAGCGGATGGTCCTGTCTGTTACCTTTAAAAGTTCCGCCAGCTCCCGGCTGGTCATCCAGTCCTGCTTCTCTGCCAGCAATTCAAGGAGCCTTTCCTGCCTGTCGTTCAACATGATTACCTCCTGTGTCACTTACGTCCTTTTCCCATGAATGTCTTTATCATAGCTGGAAAACAGGAGGGGCGGAAGACAAACAAGGTTCCTACCTATTAGGAAAAAAGGGGAACTTTCCTCTTATAAAAGTTCCCCTGCCAATGTCTTCAGTTCTTCTGCCGTCTTCTCCTCTGTCGCTCCCTCCACCCTGAATTCCAAAACGTCTCCGCACTTGGCCCTCAGCCTCATAAGCTCCATAAGCTGTCTGGCATTGACGGCCTTGTCCCTGCAGGCCACATGGACCCTGCACCCGTCTCCCCTGCAAAACTGCGCAAGGTTGGCTGCGTTTATGGCGTGGAGTCCGTTGGGATCAGAAATCTTATGTGTAAATATAACCATACCTTCCTCCAATCTGCTGATCGCTGATCAGATATCGTCTGGCTACATTATATCAATATTAGAGACGTAAATCAACAGGTTCTCGGTTTTTGGCCAAGGGGGCGCCAGGCGTACTTACCCTCCTGCCCGATGGCGGCCAGCCAGGCCGCCTTCAGGCTCTTTCATAAAGAGAAGCAATCTCCCTAGGGCCAAGCCCTTGGGCTCCGTCCAGGCGCCACACCCCGTCCGTGCAGGAGAAAACGCCGTTAAAACCATTCGGCAGCTTCACCAATCCCTTCTTTGCCATAGGCCCCGCTGTCAACCCCCAGCAAAATCCTCTGCATCCACAGCCACGCTGCGCCATGGGAAACAATCAGGATTTCATCCCCATCACCGCGCTCTTCATAGATCCTTTCATACGTTTCCTTTATACGCTTTCCAAAAGTCTCATCACTGTCACCGCCGCAGTCGTCCCAGTGAATGCCGTTTCCCCGCCTGCGGTTGATTTCCTCCAAATGCGCATCCACCTTTACGCCCTCCCAGGTTCCGAAGTTAACCTCTTTCAGCCCCTTTCGCTCATAAACCGGAATATTCCGCCCTTCCACGATAATGGCGCAGGTATCCCGGCATCGCTCGCTGGTTGACACGTAAGCCGCTTTAAACGGCACACGTTTTAACAGTTCTTTCGCTTCCTCTGCATCACCAATGCCCTTATCCGTCAGCGGAGAATCGCACCATCCCTGCATCCGATTGAGAACATTGAACAGCGTCTCTCCATGACGCACATAATAAAACGTTACTTTTTTCACTCTCCACACCTCATCCGGCATCAAAAGGCCTGTGCTGAATATGATTGTTTTCATCAATTACAAACGCATTGGCAAAATTGCCACCCATAATGTTATCAATCTCTTGTTTCATGCCCGTATCCTCTGCCACCAGAATCTGTTTATAAATCTCCATCTCAAACTTATAGAACGGATAATCGCAGCCCATAAACACCTTGTCCGGACAATTAGCCAGCGCCCGTCTCACAGCGGCATAAGAGCAGATGGCCGTGTCAAGGTATACGTTGGGAATGCGCCTGGCCACATCAACGGCATATTTGGTAGACATGACTTCCCCCATATGGGCCATCTGAATCAGTACATTGGGAAAACTCCTCCCCAGCCTTTCAAACATAGACGGATGATTGCGGAAATCCTCGCTGGCGCAGTGGATAACCGCATAGGACTGTCTCTCCTCCAGAATCTGAAAAATAGGGCTTAACAGCACAATATCCGCGACACAAAAATTAGAAACATAAGGGTGAAGCTTCACGCCCTGAAAATTCAGCTTGTCCAGACAGTACAAAAGCTGGTCTGCGCAGTCTCTCTCCCTGGGTCCCACATAGGCCAGGGGAAACATTCTGTCCCGATAAGGCGCAATGGCTTCAGCCAGCCTCTTCTGATTCTCCAGCCCTGCGCCGAAGGTAAAGCAAACAATTTTGTCAATGCCGTTTAAGTCCATGGACCGGATGACATTCTCCGGTCTGGACATAGGGTTCTCTCCCTCTTTCACGGCAATATGCACATGAGCGTCAATACGCATTTCCATCATCCCTTTCTCACCCGACAAAGTTACGCAGATATCTTGTGCTTAACACGACAGACCGCTTCACATCCTCCGCGGAACCCTCAAAGGCTTTATCCTCAACCTCAATGCAGCTGCATCCGTCATATCCGATATCCGTAAGGGCCGAAACGTATTTGCCCCAGTCCACATCCCCCAGTCCCGGAAGCTTCGGGGACATAAAATCCAGCGGATATCCCATAATGCCTGTCTGTTTCAGACGATCCGGATAAATCTTGATATCTTTATAATGTACATGGAAAATCTTATCTTTAAACTCATAAATCGGCTGAATATAGTCAATCATCTGCCACACAAAATGAGAGGGATCATAGTTAAGCCCCAGATTCTTACTTGGCAGAATCTCAAACACTTTTCTCCAAATGGCAGGCGTGGTCATCAGATTCTGTCCTCCCGGCCACTGATCGGCTCCGAATAACATAGGGCAGTTTTCGATGGCGATTTTCACCTTCTTCTCTTCCGCCAGGGCGATTATGGGCGGCCAGATTTCCTTTACCAGTTCCAGGTTCTCCTCCACGGTCTTTGACTGATCCCGGCCGATAAAGGTAGTAACCATATTAATTCCCAGTTTCGCGGAGGCGCAGATAAGCTTCTTTATATGTTCTACGGCAATCTCCCGCTTCTCAAGATTCCCATCCATGGTATTGGGGTAATAGGCAAGAGATGAAATCTTTACCTTCTTCTGTTTTGCGTAATCCAGGATATGCCTAGCATACCCCTCATCCTCCAATACCCTCTCCACATCAATATGGCTGACTCCGGCATACCTCCGTTCCGCCTTCCCGGCAGGCCAGCACGCCACCTCCACGCACTCCAGCCCGGCATCCGCCACCAAATCCATCATTTTCTCATAATTCATTCCATCCGCAATCGCACTTACAAGTCCCAGTAACATCGTTCTCTCTCCTTTTTATTTTATTTGTTTATTTTGCAAAGCGGCCATCCGTTTATCCGGATTTACCTGCCTTTGAACCTGCTCCAATACCATTCTGATCCAGCTGATTGTCTTTCCCACAAAGATTGCCGATAAAACCGTTGCCACTCCAAAGCCCCGAATCTTCTTTAAAAAAACAATTCCCAGAACCATAGAGATTATCACGCAAAAACCATCATAATAAATCTTTCCCTTTCCCAGCTCAAGGCCTGTCCTGTCACAGAAACATTTAACAACCCCATCCGGCGGGTTCTGAATCAAATCCATCCGAAGCATACAGACCATTCCCAATGCGGTAAAAAATATACTGAGAGCCAGCGCCGTAATTTGATAAACCAGATGATTCCCGTCAAATACCACCTGCCTTTGAAAAAAATCAATGACAATGCCAAACATAAGGCCAAGAGGAATCTGCAGATAAATTTTCACATCCCACGCCTTCTTCATCAGAACCAGCTGAATGGCGGTGTTTATCATATGAAACAGCATGGTCAGTTTCCCAAAGCTTAATCCCGTCATTTCCTCCAGTACAAACGGAATACTGCTGACCGGAGAAATTCCAAGATTACATTTCTTGCACAAAACAATCCCAAGAGACACCGCCATGACTCCAAAACAGTAAATCAGCATCCTCCAAATACCGGACTTCCCATGATTCATCCCCGTATTCCCACCTTTCTTTCCATCTGTGTTATCTCTATTATAATGATTCCTTCCTTTATCTTCTTCCCGTTAATCATCCCAAATCATCTCAATTTTGGACAAAAAAAGGATGTATTCTCTGCCGGAATACACCCTTTTACTGGAAATGCCAAGAATTGATATCTTTTTTTCAACCTTCTATTTCATAAGTATGTGGACATACTGGATTTCATCCGGTTCCAGCCGGATATCAAACTCCAAAGCGCCGTTTTTTGCTGTTTCCTTACTGATGGAAATTGCGCTGGTACTGGCATTTTTCAGATACTCCATTTCCCTCATGGTCAGGTTCGGCTCCATATTTAAATTCTTCCAGTTATCCTGAACACTGCCGCAATTCTGGTTCAGACAATTTCTCTTGATTGTATAAACTCCGTCTGCCATATGAACGAACTTCATATGAAGCGTCAGGCACTCCCGGTCATCCTTAATCATAGGCAAATCCTTAATCTGAAGCTTGTCCTCATCCGTAACATAATAATAGTAATTGGGCTTTTTCATATTATGGCAGACAAGACGGATGGAGCCGCGTTCGCTGCGGGTTACCAGAAAATTAGGATTTTCCTGAAGGACTTTGGGGTAAAGCCGGTTTAAAAATTCCGCGGCATAGTATGCGGGCTTTGTGATTCCGTCCCTTGACAGCAAGCCGCAGCCGCCAAACAGCACCATTCCGGTGTCCTGGTCATCTGCGTAAGCATCCGTAAACAGCCAGTGCCCCATAAGCTTAACTTTTCCCAGGCAGGAAATACCGTTGTACAGCATATATGCGCCTTTCATACAGCTGTCATTGACCACGTTCCGGTTGGACAAAGTTAAGCTGTACTCCGATACATGAAGCTCCGCTTCCGGAAAATCGGCCTTTTCCATGGCATTCCTGGCCAGTTCAATATTATGAAGGACAAATTCCATATCCGTGTTTCGTTTTTCGTAATATACGTCCCCCTCTTTCTCCTGTATGTAAGGATAGCAGCTTAAAGAAATAAAATCCGGAAGCTCCTTTTCCCGTTTCCATACGGTCAAAATCTGCGCAAATCCATTTTCCCCGTAAAGCCTTACGGGAAATCCGCCGCCGCCGATTTGAACCTGGGGCAGACATTGACGGAAAATCCCGGCGATGATACTGAAATACTGGAAATACTGTTTATGCCCTTCCTCTGCCATGGCTTTATAGCTGTAAGCCTCCAGAGTATGATAATGGACATTGGTATCCTCCCAATATTCAAAATACCAGCCGGACACTTCTTTAGAACCATAGCGGTTCACAAAATTGGTGATAAGCCCCCGGTAAAACTCTTCCATCTCCCTGACAGAAGCAAATACGGGCTCCCTCTTTTCTTCCTTTACTGCTTTCCCGGTGGTCTTTAAAATGCGGATGGGCTTAAATCCCAGTTCTATATAGGGTTTTAAATGATTTTTTACCAGAAAATCCGTCACTTTGTTCAGCCGGCTGAAATTCTGCTGCTCCTTTTTCGCATGAAGGTCAATATACAATTCCGGCGCGTAAATATCCCAAAACCTGACATATTCAAACCCCATCCGTGACCGATAAGATAAGATCTGTTCCTGAAAAATAGCATTCATCAGATCTATTGCGGCCCCTGCGTTGATCATCCGGCAGCAATAGCCATCCCACTTTTTTTCACCCCAGACTTCCACATCAATCTCTGCTGTCTGTTCCCACAGTTTCTCTTCCTTTATCCCATTGGACAGCCTTTTCTCCAGATACTCATCCACCTTTTTCCGAATCAGGTCTTTTGTCCTCTGTTCCTGGGCCGCGTTCTCGTTCCGGTATGTTCTTTTCTGCCTGCGGAATTCCGAAGGAGTCATCTCATATGCCTTTTTAAACACCTTGTTGTATGCGGCAACGCTGGCAAACCCATTATCCAGCGCAATCTTCATCACAGAGTCATCGGAATACATCAGATCCTCCATGGCCCGGTTCAGGCGGACCGTATTCAGCAGTTCCATAAAGTTAATCCCGCACTGCTGTTTGATATATTTCGATACATAAATCGGCGATAAATATAAATGTTTCGCAATATCCTCCAACATAATGTTCTGACGGTAATTTGCCCGGATATACGAAAAGATTTCCTGGATACGGGCATCATTTTTATTGTTTTCCGCCTCATACTGTACATGATCTTCCGTCAAAAGAAAATTCTCTGACAACGTATGCAAAAGCTGATAATACATGCTGTTCATATAAAGCCTGTTTTTCCTCTGATCCCCCATGGACTGATTCAATATTCTGACAATCAGCCTTCGTATCTCCTGGTATGCGTCATTATGGTCAATGGTGGAATTGCACCAGAAAAGAATCTGCTCCTGTCCCAGCAGTTCCCGCGCTTTCATATGGGAAATCAGAAACCTGGCCGCAACCATCTCCTGGCTGCCATTATAACTGTGCTTTCTGTTAATATTTACCACGAGCATATCCCCTGGCGATAACTGATAAACATTCTCATCAATGGCAATCACCAGCTTCCCGCTGATCACAAACAGAAACTCAAAGTTTTCATGAGAATGAAACGCCATGTGCCGTTCCGTAATAAAATCCAACTCCACCAGCGCGTCATTCTTCATATAGTTCCGTTCCATATCCCATGCCCCTTTCCCAGAATGTAACCGTTCAGATAACCCTTGAACCAATGTCATTCCTTGTCACAAACCATTGTAACCTTTCCCCGGATTATTTGCAACTTTTATGGTGGAAAAGGCCTGGGCGTTACTTTTCATGCCTGTCAGAAACGTAACGCTCAGGCCTGGAACCCCTTTATTCAAACGCGACACTGGCCATAGTCTCCGCCGATTTGCGGCACGCTTCCATAACCGCCAGCACCCGGCGCACCTCCGGCATCTTCACCAGAAACTCCTCTTCCCCCCTAAGAGCCTTAAAATAATTTACAAAAAAGTCCCTCTGCTCATAATCCGTCCTGGGAATCTCTTCCGTCACAATCAGCCCCGGTGCCGGTACGCCAAAAGAACGGGTAGGACCGTAGGAAGCAGCGGATTTATCCTGATCCTTTTTCACATTCTCCAGAAGTTTTGTTGTCCTCACGATCTTCCCCTCCGGACTGAACTTATCCGTATACATACTGCCCTTATTTCCTCCCACGAACCAATGGCGCTCAAACCAGTCTTTCCGGTCAGAAAGGAAGTAAGTCCCCAGCTCAATTTCCGCCGTGACCATATTTTCAAAGCGGAGAAGGATCTTAAAGTAATCATCCACCTCTTTATTAATCACATTTCTCACATCGGCATACACGGACACCAGGCGGCTGTCCACCATATATAAGATCTGGTCAATTAAATGTACGCCCCAGTCATACAGCATTCCCCCGCCTTCCGCTTTATAGACGTGCCAGTCATGCATATTCCCGTTGTAGCCGTAAAGGGAACTTTGAATCGTGTAGACGTCCCCCACCATTTTCTTATCATAACATTCCTTCACGCATCGGAAATCCTTATCAAACCGTCTCTGCTGATGCACGGTAAAGGTTACGCCGGCCTTGTCCGCTTCCCTGGTCATCTCATCCAGTTCAGCTACCGACATAGCCGCCGGTTTTTCCATCAGGATATGCTTTCCGGCCCGTGCCGCCTTAATGGCCAGTTCCTTGTGCTGATTGTTATTGGCGGAAATGATCACTCCGGCCAGTCCGGCTTTCGCAAACATTTCATCTGCGCTTTCATAGACTTCCATATCCGGATATTTTTCTTTTACCTCTTTCAGCCGCGCGGGGTTAATGTCACAGACCGCCACACAGTCGGAATCTTCAAAGGACTTCAGCGTATCCACATGACGCCGCCCGATAAATCCATACCCAATCACGCCATAATTAAATTTTTTCATTTCCTCACCTCATCTTTGATTTCATTTATCCTGCAGCATGAACAATAATGTCCCGGAGATATCTGGTGCAGTTCCACCGGTTCATGGCACTTCTCAGTCGCATAAGGGCATCGCAGGGCAAAACGGCAGCCCGGTTTGGGATTGATGGGTGAATTAATTTCCCCTTTTAACAGAATCCTCTGATTCCGGTTATGGATATCCACCGTGGGAATGGCGGACAGCAATGCCTTTGTATAGGGATGCATGGGGTGGTCAAACAATTCCTGTGTGGGGCAGGTTTCCACCATCTGTCCCAGGTACATAACGCAGATATTGGTAGATATATGACGCACCACCGACAAATCATGGGTGACAAATAAATAAGTCAGTCCATATTCGTCCTGCAGATCCATGAGTAAATTTAAAATTTGTGCCTGAATCGACACATCCAGGGCAGATACCGGCTCGTCACATACCACAAACTTGGGATTCAGGGCAATAGCCCTGGCAATTCCCACACGCTGACGGCGCCCTCCGTCCAGTTCATGGGGATAGGACATACGAAACCGTTTCTCAATCCCCACCAGATCCATAAGCCGGTCCGCTTCCCCATCCATGGCCGTGCCGCTAAAACGGCCGGACAGCTTCAAGGGCTCCATAATCGTATCACGAATGGTCAGCCTGGGGTTCAGAGAGGAATATGGGTCCTGGAAAATGATCTGCATATCTTCTCTCAGTTTTTTCAGCCCATCTTTTTTTAAATGAGTGACATCCTTCCCCTCAAAACCAATGGTACCTCCCGTGCTTTCCAGCAAATGAATGATGGTTCTTCCAAGAGTCGATTTTCCGCAGCCCGACTCCCCTACCAGTCCCATGGTCTCCCCCTGGTCAATGGTAAATGACACATCATCCACCGCATGTACCATGCCTCTTGGCGTAGAAAAATACTTTTTCAGATGTTCGATTTCCAAAAGTGCCATATTATCCCTCCTCGCAGCAGTTACAGCGGACGTAATGGGTATCGCCAAACCGTTTCATTTCCACATGCCCTTTTTGGCATTTGTCTGTTGCGTACCCGCATCGTGAAGCAAAGGCGCACCCCACCGGCAGACTGCTGGGATCCGGCGGGAGCCCTTCCACCGGGGACAGCCGGTTCACATCTTTTGACAGATCCGGAAGCGCCCCAAATAATCCTTTTGTATAGGGGTGCCTGGGGTGATCAAACAAATCCTCTTTTGTCCCGTATTCCACCAGCTCCCCGGCATACACCACCGCCACCGTATCGCAGACTCCGGCTACTACCCCCAGGTCGTGGGTAATCAGGATCATGGCTGTCCCCAGTTCCTCCTGGAGTTTTTTCATCAGGTCCAGGACCTGGGCCTGAATCGTAACATCCAAAGCGGTCGTAGGCTCATCCGCAATAAGCAGTTCCGGGTTGCAGGCCAAGGCAATGGCAATCACCACCCTCTGCTTCATGCCCCCTGAAAACTGGTGAGGATATTCATAAGCCCGGTCTTGGGAAATCCCAACGGTTTCCAGCATCTTTATGGCTGCCCGGAGTGAATCCTTCCGGTTCATATTCTGATGCAGACGAATCCCTTCCGCAATCTGCTCCACCACGGTCTTCACTGGATTTAGCGCAGTCATGGGATCCTGAAATATCATGGAAATGCTCTTTCCCCTTAAGGGACGCATCTCCTGTTCCGGCAGGCCTAACAGTTCTTTCCCTTTAAAAAAGATTTCTCCTCCAACCCGCTTGGTGGCGTGATCCGGCAGGATGCGCAGAATCGCCCGCGCAATGGATGTTTTCCCTGCTCCGGTTTCCCCTACCAGCCCTATGGTTTTTCCCGCCTCCAGGTCAAAGGATACCCCGTTGACCGCATGAATCGTCTCCCCTCCGGATTTATATTCCACATACAGGTTCTTTACAGAAATCAAATCCTGTCCCTCTGTCTTTTTATGTTCCATAATTTCCTCCATTCTGTGCATGTTTCACAGCACAAACAGGTATGGGTGAAATGTTCTTCTTTCACCCTTTCCTCCTTAATCCCTCAGCTTCGGATCCAGGGCGTCACGGATTGCGTCCCCTACCAGGTTGAAGCTTAAAACAGTCATCATGATAAACAGTCCGGGAATAATCACCATATGGGGATAATCACGCATATATCCCCGTGCGGAAGCCAGCATGGCTCCCCATTCCGGCGTAGGCGCCTGGACGCCGAACCCAAGAAAACTCAAGCCGGAAGCCGACAGCGCCGCACTGGCGATTCCCATGGCCACCTGGACGATCAGCGGGGAGATGGCGTTTGGAATCACGTGATGGACGATAATCCGGAACGTGGAACAGTTGATGGATGTGGCCGCTTCAATAAATTCCGAATTGCGTACCGTTAAAATATTGGCGCGCATCATGCGGGCGAAACCCGGAATACCGCTTATCCCGATGGCATAAATCACCTTATCGAACCCGGCTCCCAACACGGCGGATATGGCGATAGCCAGCAAAATGTTGGGGAACGCCTGAAAGACATCCAGAAATCTCATAATCAGCGTATCGATTTTCCCTCCAAAATAACCGGCCACCGCTCCCAGAATCACCCCCAGGATACAGCTGACAACCACCGAAAGGACGCCGATGCTCAACGTATATTTGGCTCCGTATAGGATGCGGGACAGGATATCCCTCCCAACCTCATCACACCCCAGAAGATGTTCCATGCAGGGCAGGGTAAAGCGGCTTTTCATCACGATTTCCTGGTAATCATACCGGCAGATAAACGGGGAAACAAAGGAAAGCAGAAAAAGAACTGTGACAAATATGAGCCCAAGCATCGCCCCGGGATTCTTTTTCAGCCTTCTCCAAATATAGGGCAGAGACCCTGGTTTGTCATTCTCACCGCTGCGTTTTGCTGCCGAAGAAGTCTTTATTTTTTCCATAATAAACCTTCACCCCTCTCTCATGCTTTCTTCACGGACTTTACGTACTGTGCCTTAATCCGCGGGTCCACATAGGCATAAATCAGATCCGTAATCAGCATGATAAAGGCAAAGATAAATGCGATATAGATAATGCTGCCCTGAACCACCGGATAATCACGGCTGTTGATTCCATTGACCATATACATGCCAATGCCGGGAATTGAGAATACGGATTCAATAATTACCGTCCCGCCAAGCATAAATCCAAACCGGCTTCCGCATACGGTGATAATGGGAATCAGCGCATTGGGAAGCGCGTGCTTCCAGATTACTTCTTTTTCCGGAAGCCCCTTGGCCCTGGCTGTCACCACATAATCGGAACGGATAACCTCCAGCATACTGGAACGTGTCTGACGGGCAATATCCGCCAGGCTTCCGATGGAATTGGCCACTACAGGGAGAATATAGTACTCCAGTCCCCCCGTTCCATTGGACGGCAGCAGCCCTAATTTCACGGAAAACAGAATAACCAGTAAAAGGGCCAGCCAGAATCCCGGCATGGAGTTTCCAAGCATGGTCAAAAACATCCAGATTTTGTCTGATAACTTGTTGGCATGGATGGCACACTGAATTCCAATGGGAATACCCACAACAATGGTAAATAAAATACTCAGTGACGCAAGAGTCAGCGTGCGCGGAAAACGCAGGAATAACTCTGAGGCCACACTGCTTCCCTGAAGGTATGACGTTCCAAAATCCAGATGAACGATACCTACAAGATAATTCCAAAGCCGAATCAGATAAGGCTTATCCAAACCGAATTTTGCCCTTGCCGCCGCGATTTGTTCCGGAGTCGCCGTATCACCAAGCATGATCTCCACCGGATCCCCTGGAACGAAATACATTAACGTAAAAATCAGAATCGCCACAGTCAGCAAAATCGGAATCATCTGCAAAAGACGTTTTCCTATATAACGTATCATGTCTTTCCTCCTCGTTTTTGTTTTTTAAAAACAGGCGCCGAAGGGTTCTTTAAGCCATTTCCCGGCCATCTGGCGCCTGTTTTAACATCCTTTCCTTTTCTCAGTTCTACTTACCTACGGACTGATATCCCTCCGCAAACACATAGGCATTGACTCTCGGCATCATATTTCCGTTTACCTTTTGTTCCAGAATGCCGTCCTGGGCAATCATCAGATTGTAGGTAGTGAACAGTCCTTTCACACAGGCAATCTCTTTAAGATACTCATGAAACGCCTGGATATCCTCCGTACTCCCCTCTGTGGTGGCCTTCGTAAGAAGCTCCGTCAGATGATCGTCATGGGTAAAGCACACACTTCCGTTGGTATAGCCTGCCGGGTTAAAATTGTTGTCCCAGCAGGAAACAATAGGGCCGGTGGCTCCTTTGTTGTCTAAAATCAGATCCCACTGTGAGGAATCGTTCTTATAACTGTTAAACAATGCCTGGTCATAGGAAAGCAGTTCTACTTTAAACCCTGCCGCCTGCAGGTTGGCTATGATAACGGAATGAATCCCGTCCGCAATGGAGGTCCGGCTCAGCAGCCTGATGGTCACCTGGCCGTCGGCATGGCCGGAGGCCTGATAGCATTCTTTTGCCTTCGCCGGGTCATATCCCCAGTAGTCGGAGCCGACCCAGCTTTCCTGATAGCCGTTCATGGCCGATGTCCCGAAGCTGTAGCAAACCTCTGCCGTTGATTCGTCATAATCACCGCCGTACATAATGCTTTCGGAATCCAAAGCGTACAAAACGGCTTTTCTCAAGTTTTCGTCATCCGCAAGAGGCGATTTCCCGGAATCCATATTTACAAAAATCGTATTGCAGAAAACGCCGCCGGTAATGTTCACGTTCCAGCCCGGAAGGGCGCTGCCGTCATAGAACCGTTTCAACTCGCTGGCGTCAACCACGGTCGCGTCAATCTCATGATTTTCCAGGGCAATGCTTCTCATGGAGTTTTCCGTAATGACTTTATACTGAATGGTCTTTACATTCTGGGTATCCGCGCTGCACCGCAGGCTTTCATCGGTCTGCCAGTAATCTTCCACTGCCTCCAGAACCAGTTCGGCTCCCGGCGTATAGGAAGCGATCTTATAAGCGCCCGTAACCGCCGGGTCATTCATCCGCTCTTCTTCCGAAGCGCCCTCAAACCAGTCTTTATCGCAGATGGTCAGAGTATAATTGCCGGCCAGAAACTCCATAACACCCGGTCCGTATTTCTTTAAATGGAAAAGCATATGTTGATCATCCACAACCTCGATATAATCCAGATAGGTATTGATCCTGGTCTCCTGGGCATCCGTAAATAAATGCTCATAGCTGAACACGATGTCTTCCGAAGTAATCGCGTTTCCCTTGCTGTCATGGATGTAGTCATACAATTCCACGGAATATGTAGTATCATCAACCTTTTCTATGCTCTTTGCCAGCCATGGCTCCATCTCCTCCAGCGTTGCCCCGTAGTAGGGCATGCAGTACAGAGAGCCATACAGATTCTGGGCCAGCCACTGGCGGGGAATGCTGTTGGTTCCAAAGGGTGATACGTCAAAAGAACTTGCCGTCAGCCCTACCACCACTTTGTCTACCTGTCCGGATGCTGCGGTTCCCGCTGCCGCCCCAGTCCCATTCTGCGCTGCCCCGCCGCTTTGGCCGCCGGATGCTCCCGCCGCGGAATTGGCGCCGGAGCCTGAAGCGTTCCCTCCGCATCCAATCAAAGAAATACTCAATGCCGCTGCCAATATTGCCCCTGATATTTTTTTCATTTTCACTTCTCCTTGTAATCGATCATTAACCCAATTTAATAGTGGTGTTGGTTTCAGACGCACGGTAAATCGCTTCTAATATCTGGGTGACACGGAAAGCCTCTTCCGGTTTTACGCAGGGTTCCGTGTCATTTAACACTGCGTCAATCCACTGCTTCGCCTCCACAACACCGGCCGGTTCATTGACTCCCTCAAAATAGTCTACCAGCGCTTCTCCTGACAACATTTCATGGGTCATCTTTCCATGGCGCACATGGTTAAAGATCAGTTCCGCCTTGGGATAGCTGCCTCCGTATTTAATCTCTGCCCCCTCTTTCGTCCCGCAGAGAGTGGTGGCCGCCTCCCGCGCATCCATATAGTTTAAGGCCCAGGAGGCACGCAGGTTAATCAGAGCGCCGTTCTTCATTTTGATAAAGCCCATGGCGGAGTCCTCCACCTCATAAGTGTCCGTATCCCAGGCCCCGTAGGTATTGCCCTGGGCCGCCTCCGGCAGATTGCCCAGCTTGTAAAATACCTGTCCGCTTACACTGTCCACGTCATAATTATCCATGCACCACAGCGTAATATCTAATGCATGGGTACCGATATCAATCAAGGGACCGCCGCCCTGTTTGGACTTATCCGGAAATACGCCCCATGTGGGAACCGCTTTCCGGCGGATGGCATTGGCTTCTCCGTAGTAAATATCCCCCAGTTCCCCTGCCTCACAGGCTTTCCTCAGCACCTGGACATCATAGCGGAAGCGGTTCTGATACCCCACCGTAAACTTTTTCCCGGATTTCTTCCATGCGTCCAGCATCTTTTGGGCATCCGCCGATGAAGCTGCCATAGGCTTTTCACAAAGCACATGCTTGCCTGCCTCGAACGCATCCACGGTAATCTGACAATGGGCCACATTTGGCGTGCAGACATGGACGATATCAATGGTCTCATCCTTCAGCAATTCCCGGTAATCCGTATAAATGGCCGCATCATTCAAGCCATGACGCTTCGCTGTTTCCTTTGCCTTCTCTTCATCTAAATCACACAGGGCCACTACCTCAACTTTGTCCGCAACTTTAGCCAGTGACGGCAGATGCTTATTGTTGCAGATTCCTCCGGTGCCGATGATTCCTAATCTTAATTTACTCATAATGATATCCTCCTGTTTTATTCTCCGATTAATCGTTTCAGCATTTCCTGATGCCTGCGGACCTGATCCACCTCACTAATCAAGTGTGCCTCGTCACGGTCCTGGAAGCGCCGCTGGCCTTCATACTCTGAGTTAATATATCCTTCATATCCTTGCTCCTTCAAAAACCCAATGGGGCCCTCATAATCCATGGAAATATCCTGATAGGTACCAGGCTTTTCCGGAATTTCGGACATATTGTAGAACTTGCCGTGAATGCCTACGATATAGGGCATCAGTTCCTTCAAATCCTCTGCCTTTGTCCTGGATAAGAGAAGGGCCTGCCCCATGACCTCAAAATCAATATCCGTATATCCGGAAACATTGCTGCGGATCATTCCCTGCATCTTGTTAAAGGCTGGAATTAAATCTTTGGGCGCATCTCCGAATTTCAGATAGCGGTGAAACATGGATTCTACATTCCCGGCCGAATAAAGGGAAAGGTCGATCTTGTTCAGCTCATCGCTTTTTCCCAGATAGTTATCCATACAGATCTCCGTCACCAAATCGCAGCTCTCCCTTTTTGCCCCCTGGCGCACATACCAGTCAAGGGTAACCTCTGACGGCCGGTAGGCGAAAATTCCCCAGTCAGGAACAATCCCTAAGTGTTTCGTTCCGGTCTTCTGGCAGTAATCTACGATCTCATTGACATACTGGCCGTTCAGCGGAATCGGCGCATGGATCTCTTTTCCCATCCTGATATCACATTCTTCCGCTACGGGAAGAGCTTCAATCATCACCTCCACAGGCGTTGTGGCCAATGTACGGACATTTTTAAATCCCATTTTCTTAGCAAGGCGGATATCGCTTTTCAGACGGTCCGCGCATTCGGAAATGCTCATCACATGATCCCGGAACTGAAGCACATCGCAAAACACATCCATGGTCACCGGAGTAGTTCCATATTTCTCCATCCAGGAAAACCACTGGTCGAAGAACTCTTCCGGCGGATTGGGATAGTTTCTCAGCGACATTTCATCCAGCATCTCAATCCCGTCCGCCCCGTAAAGGTTCTCGCCCACCTCCCGGATCTGGCCCTCCAGATCCAGTTCTTTAAAAAACTGCGCCTGCTGATAGCTGTAAAGTGAAACCCCTCGTTTGATTTTTCCCATAAACTTCTTCCCTCCTATTCCTGAAGTTCCAATTCATATGTCACAATGTTTTTCGTTTTGTCAGAGCCAGCTCCGGTTCCCGGTTCCGGCGGGCATTTTACCCACTCCTCATCTGTGGGAAGATAACCGTAAGCGGCAAGAACGGACTGCTGAAATTCGATGGTATGACGGCCGGGAGCAAGCCCTCCCTCCTTTTTTACATGGATAATGCCCTCGTCATCATAATCCCAGTGCTCCCATATGGCAGTCTTGATCTCCTCAAAGCTTCTGGGCTCTTTTCCGTTGATCTCAAAGGTCTGCACATCCCGTTTATACTGGATACCGTCCACTTTGATATAATACCCATTGTGCAGGGAAAGGTACACGCCTCTGTAGTTGGCATTCCGGGCCGCAAAGGTAAAACCAATCACATTGCCATGGTCATCCTTTTCATTTTTCAGGCTGTCTTTCCTAATTAAAAAATTATCAAACATGTTTTTCCTCCTGTCCTTTTCTTTACCTGATGGTTATATTTTATTGGATTTTGGGCGGTAAATCAGTTCTTATCTTGGCGAAATATGATAAGCCTGTTGGCTTTATCTTTTTCCTGGAAAACTTGATAAAATAAAAAAGGCAAGAATTGTATGTTAATTCTTGCTAACTCTGATTCCACCGCCATAAGCTGGCAGGCATTTCACACAAAAAGGCAGCCGCCCTGTCAAAGCGTCTGCCTTTTTGTGTCACCATTCTTAATCGTACTCCGCCGGATACCTGATCTCATGCCCGGAATACTCAAAGGGCCATACGGTCCGATATTCCCCGTCCTGAATCTGGGCGATTGCCACGGAAGCCCAGGTATTGTTGTTGTAGTGCTGGGTGCCGTCAAATTCATGGTTCTCAAATTTTATCCTGTCATAGGGAAGAATAATCTCCGGCCCGCCTGGAAAGGCCCCCTGGATATCCATGGCGGCCAGCGCATCCCTTACCGCTTCCCCGCTGTCAGTCCCCGCCTGCTCAAAAGCTGTCTTAAATGTCCACATGGCAGTGTAGGACTCCGCCGAATGGCCGTTCATGTCAACGCCGAAAATCTCCTTAAACCTTCGGTTTATCTCCTGCCCCTTGGTCAAATCCGGATTCCACTCCACCACGGAAGTCAGGCCGTTGGAAATGCCCTCAGTGGCAGGTATAAAGCTGGGATCTGCAAACCCGTTTGCCTTGGCAATGAGAATCGGAGGCCGATACCCTTGTTCCGCCATGGTTTTCATAAGCAAAACGGCATCGGAAACATAGCTCTCCGCCAAAACGGCATCTGCGTCTGCGTCTTTTAAAGCCAGGATTTCCCTGGTCAGATCTGCCGCCCCCTGGCCATACTGAATCTCCTCCACAATCTCCATCCCGTATTGGGGGGCATAAATCCTGGCGCACCGTATGGCCTCCTGCCCGATCATGCTGTTATCCGCAAACACGGCGATGGTCTTTACCTCTTTCCCTGTCTTTCTGGCCTGATCTCTCATGTACATAAACATATTTTCCAGGTACAGGGAATTCATGGGACACATCCGGAAAAAATATTCATAGCCGTGGGTGGAAATGCTGTCCACTGTGGAGATAGCCGTGATCATGGGAATTTTGTGCTCTTCACACACCCCGGCCACGATCTCTGTCAGGGTGCTCTGATGGCACCCCAGAATAGCGTGTACCTTTTCCCGGGTAATCAGCCGCTCCGCCACCAGGCGGGCCACCTGCCCGTCACCTTCCGTGTCGCCTCTCACGATCTCAACAGGGCGCCCGTTGACTCCGCCGGCCCTGTTAATATCCTCCACTGCAAAATCTATCCCCCGCAGAATATTGGTGCCGATAGCCGCATTATTGCCGCTTAAGGCATAAATCACCCCGATCCGCACTGGTTCCCCTGTAAGAAGAATTTCCTCCTCTGCCTCCGCCGCTTCCCCCTGCGCCAAAAAATCTGCGTCCCCGCCGTCTGCCCCGTCTGAACCTCCGGCATCCGCCAGGCCCCTTTCTTCCAATGCCGCCTTCTGTTCCTCCCCCTGCATGCAGCCTGCCATCAAAAAAACCGCCGTAATGGCAATGAGCATTTTAATTATCAGCCTGCCCCTATTCATGATCCCGTCCTCTCCCCTGCAATCGTGCAATGCCTTTTCCTTCTGCCCTTATCCGTCAAATGTTAAACAATTCATCAAAATCAATTTTAATATGGGGAAAATGGACGATTTCCAATTCATCCTTGTTTTTCTTGGAAACCGTTTTGAAAAGATGGTACTGAGGTTCCTGGTTTTCGTCATAATCAAGATTATAGATCTCCACCTCTCTCTTTTCCCAGTCCACAATCCAGTATTCGTCGATCTCCATCTTTCTGTAGATTTCCATCTTTTCGCCTCGGTCATACTTTTTTGTGGAATCCGAAAGAACCTCCATAACAAACCGGGGTATATCGAAAAACGAATTACCTTTCTTGGCATGCACCCTGCAGTTAATCGTCGCATCTGGAATAACGGTCCTTTCCGCACCGTCAATCACCCACTTATATTGAACATTATCCGGATACACCCTGCATGTGCTGTCTTTTAACTGGCTGTACACCATAGATGTAAATGCCGTAATAACATCGGAATGCTCAATATAAGCCCCTGCCATATCCGTTAAAATCCCATTCATACATTACCCTCCATCCTTTAAGCGGCTTTTTCCAGTCATGATCCTATTATAAACGAAACCACAAAGAAATACAACGCTGCGCCCAAAAGCCATTCCACCACTAAATATAAGAGGTTACTTTTCAAGGGCAATACCGTTTACTCAAGGTTGTCGCAGCCCCTCCAGCCCCATCTCCTGTCAAGGTTCAGAGAAGAAACCCGTCTTTTGGGGTTCATCGGAATGTCCAGCAAACCTGAATCCTGGCGGGAGACGGCTTCTCTCGGGCTCACGACACACTCCGCCAAACCACATGCCCCCTTATCCCCCCAAAAAAGAAATAAGCCTGCCGCAAAATCTACGGCAGGCCACAAAACATTTCCGGCAGTT